>NZ_JBXAGX010000012.1:0-149008 GCF_058794515.1 Roseateles sp. GW823-FHT07B05 | reverse complement strand
AACGAGTCAGCGCCGATGATAGTGCGGATTCCCGTGTGAAAGTAGGTCATCGTCAGGCTATTATTCAAAGCCAACCCCCATCAGCCCAAAGCTGGTGGGGGTTTCGCTTTTGGGGTTTCAAATGGGGAGCGGAATCATGACGGTAAGAATCGTTCCTCTTGCGGTTGCGAGCCCTTGAGTCCGCTACGGTGAACGGGCCCTGGTCCTTCATGACGAGGTTGGCGGAACCCAGCCAGGCAGCTTGACGTATAAGCGCGTGAAGCGCTCGCCGCCGACCTGTTCCAGCAGGGTCATGGATTCGAGGTCGATGAGCTCGCGCGACGCCGTGGCGCGGGACGTCGCAGCAGTGTTGTCATACTTCTTGGTGGCCATTGCCATCTTCGAATTGAATCGGCTCCGCGTGTGCGCGGTAGTTCCCAACGAGGATCTTGGTCATTCCGGAGTAGCCATGGGATCCTCCTGTGGCGCGTTCGTCGCAACTATTGAGTCGAATGTGCCGATATTCGACTCAGTGTTGGCGTGCTGATGGGCGCCCTCCATGCGCGCGAGCCGCGGCCTGAAGTGCCAGCACGCCGTGTTCATCCGGCCGCCTAAAGCGCCCCTGCCGCGGTCACTACACGCCCGGTATGAACCGTCCCGCTTTTGAACTGACGCCCAGAAGTAGGGCGATTGGACGCTAGGCGTTCATGGCCTACTGCCGGTACTGCAGCATGAATCGCCCCGGGGCGATGCAGTACTGGATCTTGACCCCGCGCCACTCGGGTGCGAAAAATGATCCGCAATTTGATTCGCACATCGCTGTCAAATACAATGCTGAACAAAGACTTGCGGCGCTTAGTTGATACGCAATCCGTGCCGCACTTTGCTGCACCTCACTGGGCGCAAGCGTCGGCGCGTATACCCCTCGATGTACGACCATCCTTCCCAATTCGAGCCGCTGCTGCCAAGTGAGCAGTTGGCCGAGCACGTGCTTAGCCTGTCGCATGATCTGCGCACGGAGGCGGCCCGCCTAGGCGGGGCCTGCCAAAGCGGTGTGACGCAGGATCTCGCCCGTCTCCTGCGATCGATGAACTCCTACTACTCGAACAAGATCGAGGGCGAGCACACGCGGCCGATCGAGATCGAGCGGGCGCTGAAGCAGAACTTTTCCGAGGATGCTGAAAAGGCTCGGCTACAGCGTTTAGCCGTCGCCCACATCGGCACCGAGCGATGGATCCACGAAGAAGCCGTCGGTGCTACCAACGTCCGTGACACTTACGCGCCGGAGTTCCTTTGCCGGATCCATGGACATTTGTTCGGGCAGCTGCCGCCTCAGGACCGCCTGGTAGAGCTCCATGACGCCGATGGGGCGGTCATTCAAGGCGTAGCCGTAGAGCCAGGAGCGATCCGCACGCGTGACGTCGCCGTGAAGCGCCATGTCGCGCCATCATGGCAGGCCCTGTCGGTGATGCTGCAGCGCTGGTCGACGGTTTACGGAGGGGCACGGCGCGGTGAGATGCAGATCGTCGCTGCGGCGGCTGCGCACCACCGACTGGTCTGGATCCATCCGTTCTCCGACGGAAATGGCCGCACGGCCCGCCTGCACAGCCTGGCGACCCTGAACGCGCTCGGCTTGACTGGCGGCCTGTGGTCGCCCCTGCGCGGCTTGGCGCGAAACGCTGAGCGCTACAGCGAGCGACTGGGCAACGCCGACATGCCGCGCATGGGTGATCTCGACGGCCGCGGCAACCTAAGCGAGCGCATGCTCGTCGAGTGGATCGAGTTCTTCATCGAAGTCTGCCTCGATCAGGTCCGCTTCATGTCCAGGATGCTGAACCTGCCGGCAATGCACGACCGGCTGGGCGCGTTGCTCGCGCACGAGGAACATGTCGTCAAGCGCGGATTGCGTTCCGAGGCGCTGCAGCCTCTGCACTACCTCTTCGCTACGCAGCGGGAAATCGCACGTGGTGCATTTGCCTCCATGACGGGCCTGGGCGAGCGCACGGCCACCACGCTGATTGGCAAGCTGCTCGACGCTGGACTGCTGTGCTCGGACTCGCCGCGAGGCCATGTCCGCTTCGGGATTCCCATGGACGCGCTCCGCTTCCTGTTCCCGAGCCTGTGGCCAGAGGCCGAAATGGACGCGGCTGCAGCGCACGGCTAGACAGGGCGGAGCGACCGTGTCGGCCTTGGCTGCATATCGAGGAGCTGATGTCGGTCGACTGGTCGGGGCGAGTTCGCGCCACATGCCGGCCCTCGGGCTGGATGCCTTGCTAGATGAGGGCGTCGACGATGCCGGGCAGCTTGTTCGCCTCGGCTTGATTGGCCGGGTGCACCTCGACGTGTTCGACATAGCCGTCTTCGGTATCCACTGCGCTGTAGCCGCGGTAGCCGAAGAAGGCGTCCTTGCCCTTCTTGACCCAGCGGGCCTCGTCGTCGGCGCTGTCCACCACTTCGGCCCGCCCGTCGCCATCGACTTCGACGTGTTGGTTCGGGTGCGCGGCGCTCTCAATGATGGTCGCGTCAATGATGGCGCCACGGCTGCCCGCCACCTTCAGGCCTTGGCCTTCGAGCTGCACGTTGACCCGACGCAGCGGCACCTGGTCGAGCTTGGCTGCCACGAGCCGGTTGCGGAAGCGGCAGATGATCGTTGCGTCGGGGAAGCGGCCGTCACCGGGCTCGAAGCCGGTGAACACCATGAAGTCCAAGCGGACCTTTAACGCGTGCTCCAACTGCGTGTCCGACAGCCGCGGCCGGAATTCCTGCTGCAGCCAGCATGCTTTAGCTGGCCCGCAATCGCGCCGAGCAGGTTGCTCTTGCCGGCGCCGTTGGGCTCGACGACGGCGATGAGCGGGCCGGCTTCGAATGTGCCGGGCACATGGTGCACCGCCGGATGGTCGCGATAGGCCGCCGTCAGGTTGCGCATTTCGATCGGGCTCATGGGTGCCCCCCTGTGCGTTGTCTCGCCGAGCGCGAGCGAGTCCCTCCGGACGGCTGAGTGGGGCTCATGGCGCTCCAGGGCCCAAGCCACTGCCAGCCACGTCAGGGACACCGTGAGTCGGTGCGGCCACTGGCGCAACCTGGAGGGCGTCGTCGTCTTCATGCGGCATCGCGGGCTGCCACGCGGCCGGCGGCGCGCCCTGCAATGCCGCACATCAATGCACCGACCACGGTCAGCGCAGCAAGCGGGCCCCACGGGATATCAAGCGCCGCAGCTCGGGCTTCGAAGCGAGGCAGGCGAGCGAAGTCCGCGGCTTCGAACCGGCGCTCCTGGAAGAGGTAGGGGTAGAGCTGGTCCCGCAGCCGTCTGTGAAAGCCCGTGATGGCGTCCTGGTAGGCCAGCTGCGCCCGCAGGTCGGTGCCGGCGATGCGATGCAGTACCGCCTGCAGGCCCACACCTGGCAGGGCCAGGCCCAGCGTCTCGGTCGCCTGCTGGCGTGCCAGCAGGGCTAGGCGATACGCCTCGACCTGCGCTGCCACGTCCTCGTCGCCGAGCTGCTGGAAAGCGTAGTACCACTTCCAGTGAAAGCCAGCGGGCAAGGGAGCGGTGTCCTGCCACTGCGGATGACTGCGGAAGAAGCGGGCCAGCGTTTCTTCCCGCGACACGTCCCAGGCGCCGTGCACGGCCTGGCGCTGCGCGAGCATCAACGCCGCTCCCTGCTGCACCGGGACCGTCCGGCTCAGCACCGCGTTGCCGACGGCCGGCAAGACCAGTGTCAGCGCGGCCCAGCAGCCCATCAGCGCGGTGGCATTGGCCACCGAGCTGCCGCAGCGCAGGCAGACGACCAGGGCCAGTCCCGTCCAGCAGGCGACATAGGCCAGCACAGCCAGCGCGGCAGCGGCCAGGGCGACAGCAGGCATGCCGCTGACGGCGCCGCCAGCCAGCAGCGGCAGCAGCACACAGGCCGACGCCAGGGCTGCGCGCAGGCCCGCGCGACGCCACCACAGCCCTCGGCCAGCGCGGGGCAACGCCAGCAGCGTGGCCAGCCGGCCCGACTGTCGCTCGCCGCTGACGAGGTCGTAGAGCAGTGCAATCAGGAACAGCGGCAACAGGTAGACCGTGACGACGGCCATGTCGAAGCGGCCGGCGAGCGCCAGCTCCGGGTTGTAGGTCTCGCCCTCGTGCAGCTGTGATTGCAGCGCGAGCGCCCGCACGCGCAGCACGTAGGGCGTCGCATCACGCAGGCCCAGGGCCAGGAAGGCGGCGGGTGTGGGTGTGTCCCACGTGCCCAGGAAAGCGTAGTAGCCCACCGTGCCCGCGTCACCATCGCGCGTGAGTTTTGGCGCCTGCTGCGCCAGCTCCTCTTGCTGAAGCTTGGCAACGCGCGCGATGGTGTCCTGCTGACGCTGCACCTCGAGCAACCCGCTGAAGACGGCCAGCGACGACAGGGTCAGCAACAGCAGCAGCGCCGCCATGGCCCAGCGGGAGCGGCTCAGCAGCCGCCATTCGTGACGCAGCGCGCTCATCGCATCGCTCCTTGGAGGCGCCGGGTGGCCCAGGCCAGCCCGGCAGCCAGCGCCAGCAGCCAGGCGGCCAGCACGGCGGCCCTGGGGCCGAGGCGCCGCAGCGTGTCGGCCTTGGGCTCGGGTTCGAAGTGGAAGGCGGCCAGTCCGTGCCAGTGGTCTTTGCTGATGCGGCTCTCGCGGCTGTTGCGGTCAGCCGCCCAGCTCAGCTGCTCGGCCTGCAATCGGTTGAGATGCTGGACCAGGGTGTAGCGATGCCGTTCGGCCTGCTCCATGAAGCGTTGGTAGCTGGTCAGATCGGTGCCGGCTGCGGCCATGGAAATGCCTCGCAGCGCGATGACCGGACTGAGCACAGAAAACAGGGCCACATGCCGCAGCTGCTCATGCTGGCGCGCAAAGCTCTCGCGGCCGTAGCGATCGAACAGCTCGCTGGTCAGGCGCTCGCCCTCCATGCCCACGAGGCCCTTGTAGTTGACAGGCAGGTCCTCGATGCGCGAAACGCCGTACTGGGCCAGCACCTTGCGGCGGAACTCGGCGAAATAGGGATCGTCGGGGTTGTGGCTGTCGCCGAGGGCGGCGAGGTCGCGTGCCACCGCGATGTCGGTCTCCAGCCGTGTGGGCAGCGGCTGTTGCGCGGCGGCCAGTTCAGGCGCCAGCCGCGGCAGCAGCACGACGGTGACGGTCCATGCCGCCAGCAGCGCCATCAGCGCATCGCGGCCACGCCGCGCGCAGGCGGAGACCAGCACCACGCCCAGCGTCCACAGCAGCAGCCAGGCCGCATAGGCCAGGGCAGTGGCGAGCGCCAGCGGCGCGCTGGTCGGGTCGTCCGCGGCGATGGCTGCCAGCGCCACAGCCGCCGGCAGCAGCATCAGCGCCGCCGCTGCAGCGAGCGCCAGCAGCTTGCCGGCCACGAGCTGCCCGGGACGAAGGCCTTGCGCCATCAGCACACGCAAGGTGCCGCGCTCACGTTCTCGCGCGACCGCGGCGTGCCCGATGAACGCCAGCAGCAGCGGAGCGAGCACCTGCAACACGAAGGCCGGCGTCAACTGTCCGAAACGCAGCAGCAGCGAGGACTGCCGCACGTCGCCGAAGTTCGCGCTGTTCTGGCGATGGCCCTCGAGGAACAGCGTGTGGCCGGTGAAGGGGTCGATGCCGCTGTCGAACGCAGCCAGCGGATTCAGCGGCCGGAAGGCGAAGTGGCCGTAGTGCACCATGCGGTGCGGGTGTCGGTCCGGCTGGGCATCGAACTCCTGGTCCACTTGCGCCTGGTACTGCTCTCGGGCGGCCTGTGCGGCACGTCGCTGGTCCCAGGCAGTGAAGGCAGCGACCGTGCCGAGCAAGAGCAGCAGCGCCAGGCCGAGCACGGCGACCCGGTCCCGGCGCATCAGCCGCCACTCCTCGCGGGCAATGCGATTCACGATGCTCATGCCCCAGCCTCGGCTGCCGCGTAGTGACGGTGCAGCGCGCGCACGTCGAAGCGGTCCGGGCCGTCCGCGGGCACTTCCTCCACCAGCTTGCCGGCCAGCAGGAAGCCGATGCGATCGGCCACATCGGCGGCGCCCAGCAGGTCGTGCGTGACCATCAGCACTGCCACGCCGCGCGTGCGCAAGTCACCGAGCAGGCGGGTGAACTCGGCGCTGGCCTGAGGATCGAGCCCCGAGGTCGGCTCGTCCAGCAGCAGGGCCGGCACCTGGCGGGCCAGGGCCAGTGCGATGGCCACCTTCTGACGCATGCCCTTGGAGAAACCGGCCACGCGCCGGTCGTGGGCTGTACCTGCCAGGCCCGCGGTGGACAGTGCCTCGCGCACGACGGCGTCGCTGGCCGTCTGGCCGGCGAGGTCCAGCAAGTAGGCCAGGTTCTCGCAAGCGCTCAGGTGCTCGTAGAGCGCGACGTTCTCCGGGATATAGGCGATCTGCCGCCGCGCGCCGGCAGCGTCGGCAGCCGGGTCGACGCCGCCGACGCGCACGCGGCCTGCCCGCGCCTTCACGAAGCCCAGCAGCAGGCTGATGGTGGTGGTCTTGCCGGCACCGTTGGCACCCAGCAGTGCGTAGATCTCGCCCGGTGCGACTCGCAGGGTCAGGCCTTTCAGCACATCGTGCTGGCCATAGCCGGCGACCACATCGGCGACATCCAGCAGCGGGCCGTTGATCGCGGTCATGGTCAGAACTTCGCCTGCAGACCCAGCGTCACCGTGCGCGCGGCACCCGGCGTGACCCAGACGCGGCTGTAGGAGCTGCTGTAGTAGGTGGTGTCGAACAGGTTGTCGATGTCCAGCGTGGCCCGCAGCGTCGGGCTGATGCGCCAGTGGCCCACCAGCTTGGCGGTCGTGTAGGCCGGCAGTTCAAACGTGGTCGCGGTCTGCCCGACGCGCGCGCCGACATGCGTGACGCCACCGCCCAGGCCATAGCGCTGGCCGTTGGCGAAAGAGCCCTCGTACACGGCCAGCAGGCTGCCGTTGACCTTGGGCACGTTCAGCAGGCGGGTGCCCGCGGGCAGCGTGGTGTCGCGGCGCACTTCCACGTCGTTCAACACCAGGCTGGCGTTGACACGCCATGACGTACTCACCTGGCCTGCGAAGTCCAGCTCCAGCCCGCGGCTCCCGACTTCGCCCGCGGCAACGGAGAAGCCGGTCCGGGAAGGATCGGTCAGCGCCGCCGGGTCAGCCGTCAGCACGTTGCGCTTGCGGATGTCGAACAGTGCCGCCGTCAACCCCATGCGCTGACCGGCGCTCTCCCACTTGGCGCCCAGCTCCAGCGCGCGGCCGCTCTCCGGTGCGAATGCCTGGCCGCTGAAGTCGGTGCCGACATTGGGGCGGAACGACTTGCCCGCGCTGGCATAGACCGTCCATTGCGCCGAGGGCAGCCAGCTGATGCCGATGCGCGGCGAGCTGGCCGACGGGTCCTGGCGGGTGGTGAGCCCGGTGCGGCGGTTCAGCAGCGACTGGCGGTAGTGGTCCACCCGCACCCCCGCCAGCAGCCGCCATTGCGGTGCCAGCGTGATCGCATCCTGCGCGTAAAAGGCGGTGCCGCGCTGGTGTTCCAACGTGTCGGTGTTGGCAGCGGGCGTGGGCTGGACCTGGCCGTAGGCCGGCTGGTAGATGTTGATCGCGTAGGGGC
This sequence comes from Roseateles sp. GW823-FHT07B05, assembly GCF_058794515.1. Classification (NCBI taxonomy): domain Bacteria; kingdom Pseudomonadati; phylum Pseudomonadota; class Betaproteobacteria; order Burkholderiales; family Sphaerotilaceae; genus Roseateles; species Roseateles sp. GW823-FHT07B05. The sequence goes on along the minus strand of NZ_JBXAGX010000012.1, from coordinate 141,449 downwards.
TGGCGGTGCTGGGGTTGACGCGCAGCATCACCGTGTCCATGTCGAAGCGAAAGGTCTCGGCGCCCAGCAGCACCTCATGCACCACGCCGGCAGCGCGCACGCGCCCCTGCAGCTCGGCCTGCAGCGCAAGGTCGTCCGAGTCGTAGTCGCGCAGGCGGCGCTGGCGTGTCAGCGTGCCATCGGCCCGCAGCGCGGTCGGCTCGGTGGAGAAGCCATGGATGCCGGTCTCCCGATAGGCCAGGCCCAGGCGGCTGTGCCAGTGGTCGCTCCAGTCGTGCGACAGGATGAGCTGGTGCGTGCGGTTGTCCACCGTCACATCGCCGTCGGCAGGCTCCCCCAGGAAGCGCTCGCGCGGGATGACGCCCCGCTGGCCGTCCGCAGTCGCAACGACGCCGCGATCCAGCGGCGTACGGTGGCGCAGCCATTCGCCGGTGTAGTCCAGCGTCGTGTCGGCGCCCAGCTTCCAGCTGAAGGCCGGGGCGACCACTTCACGGCGCGCATGGACCTCGTCACGGAAGCTGTCGCGGTCCTCGACGGCGATGTTCAGGCGGTAGGCCAGCGCGTCACTCAAGGGGCCGGTGCTGTCCAGGGCCGCCCGCTTGAGGTTGAAGCTGCCTCTGTAGACCTCGAGTGCATGGCCGGTTTGCCACAACGGCTTCTTGGAGACGATGTTGAGCGTGCCGCCGGGTTCGCTGCTGCCATAGAGCGCAGCCGCCGGGCCCTTGAGAAACTCGATGCGCTCGACACCGGCCAGGTCGCGCGGCGCGTTGAAGCCGCGATTGGACGAGAAGCCGTTCAGCAGCGTGGCCATGCCGGTGTTCTCGTTGCCGGCGAGACCGCGCACCGCGATGTTGTCCCACAGGCCGCCAAAGTTGTTCTGGCGCGAGACGCCGCCGACATAGTCCAGCACGTCGTCCAGCTTGGTGGCGCCCAGATCGTCAATCGCCTGGCGAGTCAGCACCCGGGCTGCCTGCGGAAGCTCTCGCAGGCGCAGCTCAGTCTTGGCGCCGGATGCATCGCCGGCGTGATACGCCCCAGACGCCATGCGGCCCACCACTTCGACGGCTGGCAGGGACGCGTTGGCGTCCTGCGCAGCTTGCGCGCAGGCGGCATCGGCGACAAGCGATGCGATGGCGAGGGCGATCAGATGGGGGGAGGGATGCAAAGGCATGGAGGGCGTAGCGAGTCGCGGTTGGTTGTGAGATGGTGTTGTTAATCATAATGCGAATGCATGAGCAATAAGGACCGGGTCTAATTGGTGCCATGGAAAGAAACACCCGCCAGCGCACCGCCATCCGGCAGGCCATCGCCGAGGCCGCCCGCCCGTTGTTGCCGCAGGAAATCCTGCAGGCGGCTGAAGTTGCCGTCCCAGGTCTGAGCCTGGCCACCGTCTATCGCAACCTGCGCACCCTCATCGAGGAGGGCGAACTGCTTGCAGTCACGCTGCCGGGCGAGGTGCCCCGCTACGAGCTTGCCGGCGCAGGGCATCACCATCACTTCCAGTGTGAAAGCTGCCAGCGCGTCTTCGAGGTGCATGCCTGTCCCGGCAATCTGGCCGGCCTTGCACCAAAGGGCTTCGTGGTGGAGCGCCACGAGTTGACGCTTTACGGCCGCTGTTCAGATTGCGGCGACGCGAAGCGGCCGAGCGCTGCGCGCAGGGCGGCACGCACGCCTGGTCATTGAGCTGCTGTCCCGCATCACGCGGCAGCAATGTCATGGAAGTCTCGCCACCAGCGAACGGCGGGCAGGCCGACCAGGAGCGCGGGCGGTCGCTGGCCCGTTCGGCGATGAGCGGGGGCCTGCCCCGGCCTGCTGATTCCGTACAAGTGGGAGCTGACGCGGCGCCTCCGAAGCAACGACGGCGACGATGGCACGTCAGAAAGCGTGACATGACGCGCTGAGGGCTTGCCCAGCGACACGTGGGTGCGGCGGGTTCACCGTTGCCCAAGCTCACCAGGCTGCCCGAAGCGCCCTGCCGCGGTCACTTCGCGCCCGGTATCCCCTGCAAGGCGACCTCCAGGCGGCGGCTGACTTCGGCCATGGCGCCTGCAACGAGCACGAGTTCCTCCAGAGCCGTTCCTTCGGTCATGAGCGCGACCACCTCCGCCTGTATGGCCGCCGTGCGGGCGGCCATCTCCGCGCCGGCAGGCGTGAGACTCAGCCGCTTCACGCGACCGTCGGCGGGGTCGGATTGCCGGGTGATCCATCCGCGAGATTCGAGCTCGCCGAGCAGCCCGCTGATATGGCTTTTTGCCGTGAAGCATCGTGCTGCCAGGGCCTGCTGGCTCAGCCCGGGTTGGCGTCGCAGGTTGACCAGGATCTCGTGTTCGGAGGTCTTCACCCCCGCGGCCGCCAGTCGCGCCGCGATCAGTTCGCCGCACAGGTGGTAGGCGCGCACGACGGACAGCCAGGTTCGGGTGGCCGTGTCATCGGCGGGTGCAGCAGGGGGCAATTCAGCCATGGCTTGTCGAACGTTCGGAAATGAACTATCTTGTTCGCTACTGAACTAGTTTAAGGCGATCATGAACTTGTGGTTCCGGCTGATCTGGGCGCTGTTGCGCGCGTGGCGCCTGCCCGCCATCAACCCCGGCGAGGTCATCGAGCGCAGGCTGCGCGTGTGGCCGGGTGATCTGGACATCAACGGCCACATGAACAACGGCCGCTACCTGACCATCATCGACCTGATGCTGGTGGAGTACTTCGTGCGCAGCGGCTTCGCGCGTGTCATGGTGAAGGCCGGCTGGCGGCCGATGAGCGGCGGCGCCGTCATCAGCTATCGCAAGGGATTGCAGCCTGGCCAGCGCTACCGCCTGCGCTTCTCGCTGGCGGGGGCCAACGAGGCCTGGAACTTCATGCGTTTCGAGTTCCTGCGTGAAGACGGCACGCTCTGCGCGGCCGGCTACATGAAGGGTGCTGCCGTGGCCAGGACGGGCCTCGTGCCGAATCGGGAAAGCTATGGACGGCTGGGTCTGAGCTTCGAGCCGGGCGAGTTGCCTGCCGCGGTGCAGCACTGGCTGTCCGCCGAGCGGGCGCTGGTGGCTGACGCCGTGGTCTGACCCGCCCATCGGGCGTCGGCGCCAGGACGTCGCCCACAAACGACCAAGCCGCGCTGGTGCGCGGCTTGGTGAGCGGCTCCTCGGAGCCCGCCGTCTTTCCCGGTGTTCCAGGAAAGACGGTCTGCTGATCAGACGTTGAACAGGAAGTGCAGCACGTCGCCGTCCTTGACGACGTATTCCTTGCCTTCCGCGCGCATCTTGCCGGCGTCCTTGGCGCCTTGCTCACCGCGGTACTGGATGAAGTCGTCGTAGGCGATGGTCTGGGCGCGGATGTAGCCGCGCTCGAAGTCGGTGTGGATGACGCCGGCGGCCTGCGGGCCGGTGTCGCCGATGCGGATGGTCCAGGCGCGCACTTCCTTCACGCCGGCCGTGAAGTAGGTCTGCAGGCCCAGCAGCTTGAAGGCGGCGCGGATCAGGCGGTTCAGGCCCGGCTCGTCCTGGCCCATCTCGGCCAGGAACATCGCGCGGTCCTCGTCTTCCATCTCGGCGAGCTCGGCCTCGGTCTTGGCGCAGATGGCAACCACCGGGCCGTTCTGGGCCGCGGCGTATTCCTTCAGGCGATCCAGGAAGGGGTTGTTCTCGAAACCGTCTTCCGCGACGTTGCCGACGAACATCGCCGGCTTGGCGGTGATCAGGCACAGCGGCTTCAGGATGGCCAGCTCTTCCTTGCTGAAGTCGATGCTGCGCACCGGCTTGGCCTGGTCCAGCGCAACCTGGCACTTCTCGAGCACCTTGACCAGCGCGATGGCTTCCTTGTCGCCGGCGCGAGCCACCTTGTTGTAGCGGTGCAGGCTCTTCTCGACGGTGCCCAGGTCGGCCAGGCACAGCTCGGTCTGGATGACCTCGATGTCGGAGATCGGGTCGACCTTGCCGTTGACGTGGATGACGTTGGGGTCCTCGAAGCAGCGCACGACGTTGACGATGGCGTCCGTCTCGCGGATGTGCGACAGGAACTGGTTGCCCAGGCCTTCACCCTTGCTGGCGCCTGCCACCAGGCCGGCGATGTCGACGAACTCGACGACGGCCGGCAGCACGCGCTCGGGCTTGACGATCTCGGCCAGCGCCGCCAGGCGCGGGTCGGGCAGCTCGACGATGCCGACGTTGGGCTCGATCGTGCAGAAGGGGTAGTTCTCGGCGGCGATGCCGGCTTTGGTCAGGGCGTTGAAGAGCGTGGACTTGCCGACGTTGGGCAAGCCCACGATGCCGCATTTGAGGCTCATGGCGGGACTTTCTGTGGGGGATGGCGGCTCGCCGCGAGGCCGACGCCGAAGGGCAGGATTTTAGTCGCCCCGCAATGCCCGGGCCGCGGCCGTCATGCGGTCATACCCCGCTGCCTACAATTGCGCGATGCAAAGCGTGGACGTGTTGGTCAAGGGACGGGGTGCAGTCGGCAGCAGCCTGGCACTCAGTCTTGCCGCCCAGGGGCTTACCGTGGGCGTGGTGGGCACACCCGAGCCCGCGCGGGCCGGCGATGTCCGCACCTATGCGCTCAACGCCGCGTCGGTGGCGCTGCTGACGGAGCTGAAGGTCTGGGACAGCCTGCCTGCCGATGCGGTGAGCCCGGTCTACGACATGGTGGTCCATGGCGATGCCGCGGGCGAGAAGGCGGCGGGCCGCCTGAGCTTCTCGGCCTGGCAGCAGGGCCTGCGCGAACTGGCCGTCATCGTCGATGCGGCCGCGCTGGACGGGCAGCTGGCCACGGCGCTGCGCTTTTCTCCTCATGTCCACAACGTCGCCGACAACACTCCGGCCGCGCTGACGGCGCTGTGCGAGGGCCGCGAGTCGGCTGCGCGCGCTGCGCTGGGCGTCGGTTTCGAGCCCAAGACCTATGGCCACCGGGCGCTGGCGGCACGGCTCGTGTCGGACCGCCCCCACCAGGGCGTCGCACGCCAATGGTTTCGACCGGGTGGCGAGGTGCTGGCGCTGCTGCCGTTCGAGCGTCCTGCTGCAGGCGCGTCCTACGGCCTGGTGTGGTCCTGCGCGCAGGACCGGGCCGAGCAGCTGCAGGCGCTGCCACCCGAAGAATTCGAGCGCGAGCTCAATGCCGTCACCGGCGCGGCCGCGGGCCAGCTCACGCTGGGCAGCGAGCGCTCCAGCTGGCCGCTGGCGCTGGCGCGAGCCGATGCGGTCAGCGGCCCCGGCTGGGTGCTGCTGGGTGATGCGGCGCACATCGTCCATCCGCTGGCGGGCCAGGGCCTGAACCTGGGGCTGGGCGATGTGGCGGCGCTCACGCGCGTGCTGGCAGACCGCGAACCCTGGCGGCCGCTGGGCGACGAAAAGCTGCTGCGCCGCTACGCCCGCGAGCGCCTGGCCCCCACGCTGGCCATGGGCGAGCTGACGGACGCGCTGCAGCGCCTGTTCGCCCATGCCTCCCCGGCGGCGCAAGGCCTGCGCAACCGCGGCATGGACGCGCTCGATCAACTCACCCCCGTCAAGCGCTGGCTGACCCAGCGCGCCCTCGGCCTCTAAACCGCAACCGCCCACCTCCGCATCGTGCAGTCCATCGTTGTCCGTTTCCTGGCTGTCGCACTTGCCGCCGCCTGTCTGCCCGCCCTGGCCAACGAGGCGGCCATCCGCAAGTCGCTGGTCGAGCGCATGCCCAATGCGCCCAAGATCGACGAGGTGCGGCCGTCGGCCATGCCGGGCCTGTGGGAGCTGCGCATCGGCAACGAGGTGCGCTACACCGACCCCACCGGCAGCTTCCTCATCGAGGGCGACCTCATCGACCTCAAGGCCAAGAAGAACCTGACCGAGGAGCGCGTCAACCAGCTCAACCGGGTGGACTTCGCGGCGCTGCCGTTCAAGGACGCCGTGGTCTGGAAGAACGGCAACGGCAAGCGCCGCATCGCCGTCTTCGCCGACCCGAACTGCGGCTTCTGCAAGCGCTTCGAAGCGTCGCTGCAGGAACTCAAGGACGTGACGGTCTACACCTTCCTGATCCCCATCCTCGGCGGGGATTCGCCGGAGAAGGCGCGCTCGGTCTGGTGCGCCAAGGACCGCACGGCCGCCTGGCTGGGCTGGATGCTGAAGAACGAGGCGCTGCCCAAGGCCGCCGCCAGCTGCGACTCCGCCGCCATCGAGCGCAACCTCGCGCTGTCGCGCAAGATCCACGTGACGGGCACGCCGGCCATCCTGCTGGAAGACGGCAACCGCATCCCGGGCGCCGTCGGCGCCGTGGAACTGGAGCGCCGCCTGCAGGTGCTGGCCGCGCCGGCCAGCAAGTCCTGAGCGCGATGAACGCCGACACCCGCCACCTCGCCCACCGGCTCGCCTACGCCGGTCTCGTGCCCTTCGTGCTGGGCTGCCTGCTGATCTGGCTCATCAGCGGGCGCGATCTCGACCAGCACACCTTCGTCAGCCTGGCGCTGTCGGGCTATGCCGGCCTCACGATCGCGATGCTGGGCGGCATCCACTGGGGCTTGTCGTTTGCGCGCGGGCTGCCGGGGCGCCAGCCGCTGGTGTGGGGTACCGCGGCCATGTCCATGGGCTGGCTGGGCGTGCTGATGCCGCCCTATGCCGGCCTGGCGCTGCATGGCGGCGTGCTGATCGCCTGCTATGTCGTGGATCGCCGCGTCTACCCGCAACTGGGCGCCGCCGACTGGCTGACGCTGCGCTTCCGGCTCACGCTGGTCGCGTCGCTGAGCTGCTTCCTGGCCGCCGCGGGCAGTTGATGGCCGGCCCGCGCTACCGCATCGACCTGGCCGACCTGGCCGCCCACCGCTACCGCGTCACGCTGACGCTGCCCGCCCCGGCCGCGGAGCAGCTGTTCAGCCTGCCGGTGTGGATCCCGGGCAGCTACCTCGTGCGCGAGTTCGCCAAGCATCTGAGCGGCATGACGGCCCGCCAGGGCACGCGCGAGCTGCCGCTGGAGCAGCTGGACAAGGCCACCTGGCGCGTGCGCTGCACGGGCCGCGCGGCGCTGGTGCTGAGCTACGACGTCTACGCGTTCGACGCGTCGGTGCGCACCGCCTGGCTGGACAGCCAGCGGGCCTTCTTCAACGCCAGCAGCCTGTGCCTGCGGGCCCATGGCCGCGAGGCCGACGCGCATCGCATCGAGCTGGCACGCGTGCCCAGGGGCTGGCAGGTCGCCACCGAGATGCCCCAGGGCGACGCCGGCTTCGAGGCCGCAGACTACGACGAGCTGCTGGACCACCCCTTCGAGATCGGCCCGCACTGGCAGGGCGAGTTCATGGCGGCTGGCGTGCCGCACCGCGTCGTCGTTGCGGGCGCCTGGCCCAGCTTCGACGGCCAGCGGCTGCTGGCCGACGTGCAGCGCATCTGCGAGGCGCAGATCGCCTTCTGGGGCGAGGCGCCGTTTGCGCGCTACACCTTCATGCTGTGGGCCCTGGACGACGGCCACGGCGGCCTGGAGCACCGCGCCAGCACGGCGCTGATCTGCGCCCGGCGCGAGCTGCCCACGGCCGCCGAGGGTGCGGCGCCCAGCGACGGCTATGCACGGCTGCTGGGCCTGTTCAGCCACGAATACTTCCACGCCTGGAACGTGAAGCGGCTGCGGCCCGCCGAGTTCGCGCGTTTCGACTACCAGCGCGAGAACTACACCGAGCTGCTGTGGTTCTTCGAGGGCTTCACGAGCTACTACGACGAGCTGTTCCTGCGCCGCGCGGCACTGGTGGACGATGCCCGCTACCTGAAGCTGCTGGCCGCGTCCGTCAACGGCGTGCTCGCCGCGCCGGGCCGCCAGGTCCAGCCACTCAGCACAGCCAGCTTCGAGGCCTGGACCAAGTACTACCGGCCCGACGAGAACAGCCCCAACACGACCAGCAACTACTACGCGCAGGGCGCGCTGGTCGCGCTGTGCCTGGACCTGAGCCTGCGGGCGCGCAAGTCCAGCCTGGACGCGCTGATGCGCCGGCTGTGGCAGGCCAGCCAGGGCGGCCCGATCAGCGAGGCCGACATCCTGGCCGCCGTCGCGGCGCTGGGCGGCGACGTGCTGGCCAGCCAGCTGCGCGACTGGGTGCACGGCACCGGCGAGCTGCCGCTGCGGGCGCTGCTGAAGACGCACGGCGTGGACTGGCGCGAGGACGGCCGCCAGACCGTCGCCCAGCGGCTGGGCCTGCGCGTGCGCGAGGCGGCGCTGACCGGCATCCACGTGACGCATGTGCTGTCGGGCGGCGCGGCCGAGGCCGGCGGCGTCAACGCGCGCGACGAGATCCTGGGCAGCAACGGCTGGCGGCTGCGCCGGCTGGATGATGCGCCGGCGCTGCTGGCGGCGGGCGACACAAAGCTGCGCCTGCTGGTGAGCCGCGACCAGCGGCTGCTGGAGCTGGACGTGGCACTGCCGACCGCCCGGCCTGCGTCGGTGGCGCTGGCGCCCGCCGAGGGCGCGCAACCGGCCCGCCGCCGCTGGCTGGACGCCTGACCTCGCCATGAAGACGCCGCGGCCGCCGTGGCTGCTGGTGCTGGCCGTGCTGGCCCTGCACCTGCTGGCCGGCCACGAGGTGCAGCGCATCCAGGAAGGCTGGCGCCACGATGGCCCGCCGCCGGCGCCGCCGCGCCTGCAGGTGGACTTCGTCAGGGAGATGGTGCTGCAGGCGCCGGCCGCGGTTTCGGTGTTGCCGCGCGCCGCGCCGCTCAAGCCTGTGCCACCTGCGGGCGACGCGCTGGCGCCTGCGGCGGCGCTGCCGGCATCGGCGCCCGAACCCCGGCCCGAGCCGGTGGCCGAGGCCGCCTCGGCACCCGCGGACATGCCGCCCACCGCCGTCGCGCAGGCAGCCTCGGCGCCGCCCAGCGACGAGCCCGGCCCCGAATGGCCGCTGTCCACCCGGCTGACCTATGCGCTGACGGGCCACTACCGTGGCCCCGTGCATGGCCAGGCCCAGGTCGAATGGATGCGCAAAGGGCGCGACTACCAAGTGCACCTGGACGTGGCCGTGGGGCCCAGCTTCGCGCCCTTCATCACGCGGCGCATGAGCAGCCAGGGCCAGCTGACGCCCGAGGGCATCGCGCCGCAGCGCTACGACGAGGAGACCCGGCTCATCCTCGGCGAGCCGCGCCGCGCGAGCGTGTTCTTCCTGGCCGCCGAGGTGCAGCTCGCCACGGGCGTGCGCGAGCCCGCGGGCCGCGGCGCGCAGGACTCGGCCAGCCAGTTCGTGCAGCTGACCTGGCTGTTCATGACCGGTCGCGAGCCGCTGCAGGCCGGCCGTGTCGTGCAGTTCCCGCTGGTGCTGCCGCGCAAGCAGTACCCGTGGCAGTACGAAGTGCTGGGCGAGGAGGTGCTGGACACGCCGATGGGGCCCGTTGCCAGCTGGCACGTCCGGCCCACGCCGGCCACGCAGGCGCAGGTGGGCGGGGGTGACCTCGTCGCCGAGGCCTGGCTGGCGCCGTCGCTGCAATACCTGCCGGTGCGGCTGCTGATCCGCCAGGACACGCAGACCTACATCGACCTGATGCTCAAGAGCGCGCCGTTGCAAGCCGCGCCAGAATCGACCAACGACATCCCCCGGAGATTGAGCCGATGACCTACGAGAACATCCTGACCGCCGTGCACGGCGACGGCCCGCGCAAGACGGCGCTCATCACGCTGAATCGCCCCAAGGCGCTGAACGCGCTGAACGACCCGCTGATGGACGAGCTGGGCGAGGCGCTGCTGGCCTTCGACGCCGACGACGGCATCGGCTGCATCGTGCTGACGGGCTCCGAGCGCGCCTTCGCGGCCGGCGCCGACATCCCCACCATGCTGCCCCACACCTTCGTCAGCGCGTTCAAGAGCGGCCTGCTGTCCAAGAACTGGGAGACCATCCTGCAGGTGCGCAAGCCCGTCATCGCTGCGGTGGCCGGCTTTGCCCTCGGCGGTGGCTGCGAGCTGGCGATGATGTGCGACTTCATCATCGCGGCCGAGACCGCCAAGTTCGGCCAGCCCGAGGTCAAGCTGGGTGTCGTGCCGGGCGCCGGCGGCTCGCAGCGCCTGCCGCGCGCGGTGGGCAAGAGCAAGGCCATGGACATGATGCTGACCGCCCGCATGATGGACGCCGCCGAGGCCGAGCGTGCGGGGCTGGTGTCGCGCGTCGTGCCTGCGGACAAGCTGCTGGACGAGGTGCTGGCTGCGGCCGAGACCATCAACGGCTTCAGCGGCCCGTCGGTGGCCATCATCAAGGAACTGGTCAACCTGGCTTACCAGACCCCGCTGCGCGACGGCGTGGCGGTGGAGCGCCGCTACTTCCACGCGCTGTTCGGCAGTCACGACCAGCGTGAGGGCATGGAGGCCTTCCTGGCCAAGCGCGCGCCCCAGTTCGAACACCGCTGATTGCTTGGTTTTGTGGCAGAGCAATGACGATCTAGGGATGACTATTTGCGTTGAGTGAATAGTCAGTTCATGCGAGCCTAGTGTTTCTACTGAGTCGGGCTGCCTACAGTTCAGGCCATGGACACCGCGGTCGCGATGTCCGAATGACCCCGGCAGGACCTTCCTGCCCGACCTGAAGGACCCGTCATGAGCAAGCTGTCCACCGTCATCGCCGCCACCCTGCTGATCGCCGCAGGCGCCGCCTCCGCCCAGACCACCCCGCTGACCCGCGAGCAGGTCATCGCCGAACTCGTGGCCGCCCGCAACAGCGGTGAACTGGCCGCCATCCAGGGCGAAAAGGGCATCGAAGTGACGACGCCCGCCAGCGCCAAGGCGATCGCCAGCGCCAAGCTGCCCCGCCAGGCCGTGCTGGGCGAGAAGTCGGCCCAGACGCGCAGCGTCGACCAGGTGGTGGCCGACCACGGCGAGAACGCCGCCCGTGAACTCGGTGATTTCCCTGCCCCGGTGACCCGCCGCGCCACCGCCGTCGCCGGCCGCTGAAACAAAGCGGTTTCAAGCCGATGAAAGGCGACCCGTGAGGGTCGCTTTTTTGTTGCCTGCGTTCCTAGAATCCGCGGCCCGAAGCGAACGGGCGTTGGAGACAAGATGCGCAGACAGCAGATGTGGGCAGCGGCAACGCTGGTGATGGGTTCCCTGGCCTCGATGACAGCGTTGGCTGCCGGCCCCGTGGTGGGCGTGAGCTGGTCCAACTTCCAGGAAGAACGCTGGAAGACCGACGAGGCCGCGATCAAGGCCGAGCTGGCCCGCCTGGGCGCCAGCTACGTGAGCGCCGACGCCGGCGGCTCGCCGGAGAAGCAGATCGGCGACGTCGAGTCGCTGCTGGCCAAGGGCGCCAAGGTGCTCATCATCCTGGCCATGGACAAGGACGCCATCGTCCCCGCGCTCAACAAGGCCAAGGCCCGCAAGGTGCCCGTGGTGGCCTACGACCGCCTCATCGAGGCGCCCGAGGTCTTCTACCTGACCTTCGACAACCGCGAGGTCGGCCGCCTGCAGGCTTCAGCCCTGCTGGCCGTGAAGCCGCAAGGCCGCTACGTCATGATCAAGGGCTCGCCCAGCGACCCCAACGCCGACTTCCTGCGCGCCGGCCAGCAGGACGCGCTCGCCGAGGCGGTCAAGAAGGGCGACGTGAAGATCGTCGCCGAGGAATACACCGACGGCTGGAAGCCCGAGGTGGCGCAGAAGAACATGGAGCAGATCCTCACCAAGCTCAAGGGTGGGGTGGACGCGGTCGTCGCCAGCAACGACGGCACCGCCGGTGGCGCCATCGCTGCGCTGGCAGGCAAAGGCATCAAGGGCGTGCCCGTCAGCGGCCAGGACGCCGACCACGCCGCGCTCAACCGCGTGGCGCTGGGCACGCAGACCGTGACCGTCTGGAAAGACTCGCGCACGCTCGGCAAGGAAGCCGCCTCGGCTGCCGTGCAGCTGGCCAGCGGCCAGAAGGTGCCGGGTGCGGCCGCCTGGGCCGGCGGCGAGCGCAAGGTCAGCCTGCAGGCCAAGTTCCTGGCCCCCGTGGCCATCACGCAGGCCAACCTGGGCGACGTCATCAGCGCCGGCTGGGTGCCCAAGGCCGTCGTCTGCAAGGGCGTCGACGCCGCCAAGGCCCCGGCCGCCTGCAAATAAGGACCCCGATGAACGCCCAGACCCAGCGGCTCGCCGTCATGGCGGCCGTGCTGGTGGCCATCGCCATCGGCTTTCATGCGCTCACCGGCAGCTTCCTGACGGCGGAGAACCTCTACAACATCGCGCAGCAGACGGCAGTCGTCGGCATCGTCGCCAGCGGCATGGCCCTCATCATCGTCGCGCGCCAGATCGACCTGGCCGTGGGCTCGCTGCTGGGCGCCGTCGGCGTGCTGATGGCCTGGCTGCAGTACACCCAGGGCTGGTCCGTCGGCGCGTCGCTGCTGGCCGGGCTGGCGTTTGCGCTGCTCATCGGGCTGTTCCAGGGCTGGCTGTCGGCCGTCATCGGCATCCCGTCCTTCGTCGTCACGCTGGGCGGGCTGGTGTCGCTGCGCGGCGTGGCCTTCCTGGTGGCCGACGGCAAGACCCAGCCCGTCACCGAACCCTGGCTGCTGGCGCTCGGCGGCGGGCTGGACGGCTCGCTCGGCGAGCGCGGCAGCTGGATCCTGGGCGCTGCGCTGATCGCGCTGATCTGGGGCTGGCAACTCGTGCAGCGCCGGGCGCTGCAGCGCGCCGGCGGCACGCCGGACGGCAAGGCCGGCCTCATCCCCGGCGTGCTCGGCACGCTGGCGGTGATCGCGGTCGTCGCGGTCTTCAACGCCTACAAGATCGAAGGCCAGGAGCAGGGCCAGGGCCTGCCGCTGCCGCTCGTCATCTGGGCGGCGGTGGTCATCGTGCTCGCCTTCATCGCCAAGCACACCCGCTTCGGCCGCTACGTCTACGCCATCGGCGGCAACCCCGACGCGGCACGGCTCGCCGGCATCCCGGTCAAGCGCGTGATGATCCAGCTCAACCTGCTGCTGGCCACACTCGTCGCGCTCGCCGCGGTGGTGGCCATGGCGCGCCTGAACGCCGGCACCAACTCGATGGGCACGGGCATGGAGCTCACCGTCATCGCCGCGGCGGTCATCGGCGGCGTGAGCCTGGCCGGCGGCAGCGGCAGCGTCGCCGGCACCGTGCTGGGCGCGCTCATCATCCAGAGCATCGACAGCGGCCTGCTGCTGACCGACGTGTCCATCGGATGGCGCATGGTGGTGCTGGGCCAGGTGTTGGTCGCGGCGGTGGTTTTTGATCGCGTGGTGCAGAAATGACGGCCCTCCTGGAAGTGCGCGAAGCGCGCAAATCGTTCGGCGGCGTGCACGCGGTCGATGGCGTCTCCTTGAGCCTGGCGCCCGGCGAGGTGCTGGCCGTGCTGGGCCACAACGGCGCGGGCAAGTCCACGCTGATGCAGATGCTGGCCGGGGCACTGCCCTTTGACGGCGGCGAACTGCACCTCAACGGCAACGCGGTGAAGTTCGCGAGCCCCGCCGACTCGCGCGCGGCAGGCATCGAGACCATCCACCAGAAGCTGGCGCTGGCCGACAACCTCGACTCGGTGGCCAACCTGTTCCTGGGCCGCGAGTTGCGCACGCGCTTCGGGCTGCTGGACGACGCGGCCATGCGCGCAGCCGCCGTGCCGCTGTTCGCGCGGCTCAACCCCAACTTCAAGAACATCGCCGACCCGGTGATGTCGCTGTCGGGCGGCCAGCGCCAGGTGGTGGCGATTGCGCGGGCGCTGCAGTTCAAGGCCCGCGTGCTGATCATGGACGAACCTTGCGCGGCGCTGGGCCCCAGCGAGACGGCCATGGTGCACGACCTGATCCGCCGGCTGAGCGCCGAGGGCGTGGGCATCCTGCTGGTCACGCACGACATGCCGGACGTGTTCGCGCTGTCGCACCGGCTGATGGTCATGAAGAACGGCCGCCCGGTGGCGACCTGCCGCACGGCGGACGTCAACGAGGACGAGGTGCTGGCGATGATCATTGCGGGCAAAGCCCCCGCGGCGGCCATGGTCTGAATTTGTTTCTCATTCTGGTCAAGTCAAGCATTTTGACTAAAATGAGAATCAAATGCCTGCCAAAGCGCCACCTGTTCCCCCTGTCGTCGTGACCCAGCTCGAAGCACTGGGCCGGCGCATCCGCGCCCGACGTCAGCAGCAGAAGGTGACCGCCACCGACGCCGCCGAAGCGGCGGGCATGTCGCGCGTGACGCTGCACCGTGTCGAGAAGGGTGAGCCGTCGGTGACCATGGGCGCCTACCTGAGCGCGCTGTCGGCCCTCGGGCTGAGCCTGCAGGTGCAGGAACCGGAAGCGGCCCATGCGTCGGCCCTGCCAGCCATCGTGAGGCTCGATGACTACCCGGCACTCAAGCAACTCGCCTGGCAGTTGCCGGGCGTGACGGAACTGAGCCCGGCCCAAGCCTTGGATCTCTACGAGCGCAACTGGCGTCACCTCGACCGCAACAGCCTGACGCCGCACGAACGACGGCTCATCCAGGTGCTGGCGGACGAACTGAGCGGAGGGCGACTGCTTGTTTGAGCGCGAGCACCACCGGCGCATCGCGGCCGTGCTCGGCGCGTTGGATGCCGGGGTGCTGGCGGCCCACGCCTGCTGGTTTGGCGGCGGCACGGCGATGGCGCTGCGCTATGGCGAGTACCGCGAGTCGGTGGACATTGACTTTCTCGTCTCCGACCTGGGTGGCTACCGAGCGCTGCGGCAGTTGCTGACCGGGCCGTCGGGCCTGAGCGCCCTCACGCGCCCGGGCGCCGTGCTGACGCCTGCTCGCGAACTGCGAGCTGACCAATATGGCCTGCGCACGCTGGTGCGTGAGGGTGGCGTGACGATCAAATTCGAGATCGTGCTGGAAGCCCGCATCTCCTTCGATGTGCCAGGCCCCGACGACACCATCGCCGGGGTGGCCACGCTGACGTCGCTGGACCTCGCCACCGGCAAGTTGCTCGCGCTGGCCGACCGCTGGCGCGACGACAGTGTCTACAGCCGTGACCTCATCGACCTGGCCATGATGCAGCCGGCCAGGCCGCTGCTGTGCGCAGCCATCGACAAGGCGGCGGCGGCCTATGGCGAAAGCGTCGAGAGAAGCCTGGCCAACGCCGTTCACGACTTGCGCGAGCGCCCACAACGCCTGGATGCCTGCATGGGCGCGATGCAGATGAGGACGCTCTCCAAGGCGCAACTGTGGACGCGCATCAAGGCCTTGGAAAAGTACTGAGCGACGACGTCAACGAGGACGAGGTGCTGGCCATGCTCATCGCGTGCAAGGCGCCTGCGGCGGCTGCCGCCTGAGCCACCACGCCACAGCGCTGAGTGAGTCAAAAACTGTATTTAATTACAGTATCATGCGCCGCGTGAGGCGTAACCGGTGACCGCAACGGTGGCGATGAACTGTCGCCACCGCCACGGCATCGGGCCGCCGATGGCTCAGGAACTCGCGATGCGCTGTGACTACGAACCCTTGACGGATGCCGACCGCCTGCTGGCGGCGTTCGGTGTGGCCCCGCTCGCCGACGACAGCGCCTTGGGCGCGCCGGCGGCCTTCATCGTGCCGGGGGAGGCGCAGGACGCCGGCACGCTGGGCGTCCTGCGCCCCGGCTGCTTCGGCCTGCTGCCGCCCGCGTTGCGGGGCGGTGCCGACGCGCTGCGGGTGAGGGAATGCCGCGTCGAGACGATGAAGTCCAACCCGACCTGCCGGGAAAGCTGGTGGGCCGCCCGGCGCTGCGTCGTGCCGGTGGCGCGGCTGACGACGTGGTGCCACGACACGGGTCGGCCACAGGCCTGGGGTATCCAGCGGGCCGACGGCGATCCGCTGGGCCTGGCCGGCCTGTGGAGCGAGACGGTCGATGCCCGTGGCGCGCCAATCGCATCGTTCTGCGTGCTGACGCTGGGGGCGGCGGGGCACCCGGTTTTTGGCCGGCTGGCGCCACCGATGTCGCAGGATCCGCGCATGCCGGTGATCCTGGGCGGTGCCGCGCAGCGGCAGTGGCTACAGGGCACGTGGGCAGACGCCGAGCGGGTGCTGCTGCGCCTGCCGGCCGAATTGCTGAGCGCCGGCCCGCTGGAGGCGAGCGATCCAGCCGCGCAACGCACGCCTCCCGGCGTGGGCGTGGCGGACCTGTTCGAAGGGGAGGGCTGGCTGCCCGTGCCGGCCCGCCAGCGCCGTGAGGCGCCCCGCCGCGTGACGCGGCCGCGGGGGGGGATCCCGGCCGGCCCGGTGACCGGCGACCTGTTCGCCTGACGAGGATCAGCCCATCCGGCACAAGGCCGGAGGGATCACGACTCCCGGCACAAGGCCGGAGCGATCAGGCCTCCCGGCGCAAGGCCGGAGCGATCAGGCTTCCCGGCGCAAGGCCGGGAAGAGGATGACGTCCCGGATCGACGGCGAGTCGGTGATGAGCATCATCAGCCGGTCGATGCCGATGCCGCAGCCGCCGGTCGGGGGCATGCCGTACTCCAGCGCGCGGATGAAGTCGGCGTCGAAGAACATTGCCTCTTCGTCGCCGGCATCCTTGTTGGCCACCTGCGCATGGAAGCGTGCGGCCTGGTCCTCGGCGTCGTTCAGCTCGGAGAAGCCGTTGGCGTACTCGCGGCCGGTGATGAAGAGCTCGAAGCGCTCGGTGATCTTCGGGTTGCTGTCCGACGCGCGGGCCAGCGGCGACACCTCGACGGGGTAGTCGATGATGAACGTCGGCTCCCAGAGCTTCTCTTCCACGACGGCCTCGAACAGGCCGAACTGCAGCTCGGCCAGGCTCCAGCGTGCGGGCGCGTCCTCGCCGGCGGCGACGATCTTGGCGCGCAGCACGTCGGGGTTGTCCGCCTCTTCGCCGGTCAGGCCGGCGAACTGGATCAGCGAGTCACGCACCGACACGCGGGCGAACGGCTTGTCCAGCGCCACAGGCTTGCCTGCGTAGGTCAGCGCGGCGCTGCCGGTGGCGGCGATGGCAGCATGGCGCAGCACGGCCTCGGTGAAGTCCATCTGGTCGTGATGCGTCCAGTAGGCCGCATAGAACTCCATCATCGTGAACTCGGGGTTGTGCCGGACCGAGATGCCTTCGTTGCGGAAGTTGCGGTTGATCTCGAACACGCGCTCAAAGCCGCCCACCACCAGGCGCTTGAGGTAGAGCTCCGGCGCGATGCGCAGGTACATCTCCTGGTCCAGCGCGTTGTGGTGCGTGACGAAGGGCTTGGCGTTCGCGCCACCCGGGATGGGGTGGAGCATGGGCGTCTCGACCTCCAGGAAGCCGTGGTCCACCATGAAGCTGCGGATGGCCGACACGGCCTTGGAGCGGGCCGTGAAGCGCTTGCGGGCCTCCTCGTCGGTGATCAGGTCGACGTAGCGCTGGCGGTACTTCTGTTCCTGGTCGGTCATGCCGTGGAACTTGTCCGGCAGCGGGCGCAGGCTCTTGGTCAGCAGGCGCAGCGTCGTGACGGCCACCGACAGCTCGCCGGTCTTGGTGCGCATCAGCGTGCCCTCGGCGCCCAGGATGTCGCCCAGGTCCCAGTGCTTGAACGCGTCGTAGACCTCGGGGCCGACGTTGTCGATGGTCACGCGCAGCTGGATGCGGCCGGTGGCGTCCTGCAGCGTGCAGAAGCTGGCCTTGCCCATCATGCGCTTGAGCATCATGCGGCCGGCCACCGTGACCTTGACCGCCTGGGGCTCGAGCTCCTCGTTGGGGATCTGGCCGTACTGCGCCTGCAGCGGCTCGGCGCGGTGCTGGGGCTTGAAGTCGTTGGGGAAGGGCACCGCCGTGGCGGCCCGCAGCGCGGCCAGTTTGGCGCGGCGCTCGGCGATCAGTTGGTTGTCGTCGGCGGCGGGGGTGGGAGGGGTCGTGGTCATTGCGGGCCTTCAGTCGAACCGGCGATTCTAGAATCTCGCGCCCCCTATGAGCCTGACGCGCGCCACTCTCACCCTTCTTGCCGGCAGCGCGCTGGCCCAGGCCCTGCCGCTGCTGCTGGGGCCGTGGATCGCGCGGCTGTACACGCCGGCCGAGTACGGGCAGTTCTCGCTGTTGTGGACAGTGGCCAGCAACCTCGCGGTCGTCGGCTGTGCACGCTACGAGTTTGCGCTGGCGCTGGAGACGAGCGAGAAGGGCGCTGCCGCGCTGCTGGCGCTGTGCCTGCGCGTGCTGCTGGCGATGACGGCGACGGCCATCCTCGTCGGCGCGGCATGGATGTTCTGGGCCGACCTGTCCGTCGCCGCCGCGTTGCCGCTGGCCGTGCTCGCGCTGGCCGCCAGCCAGGCGCTGGCGCAGTGGGCGGCGCGGGCGGGCGAGTTCGCGACGCTGGCCAGGGCGCGCGTCGTGCAATGGGGCGGTGGGGCCGTGGCGCAGCTGGGCTTCGGCCTGATGCAGGCCGGGCCCTGGGGGCTGGTGGGCGGTGCCACGCTGGCCACGGCGGCCGCCGCGGCGCTGCAGGCGCGGCCCGCGCCCGCCGGTGGCTGGCGTGGTCTGCTCCAACCCCAGCCGCTGCGCGAGATCGCGAAGAAGCACCAGGACTTCCCGCTGCTGAACACGCCGCATGCATTTGCCGGCGCGCTGCAGGACACGCTGGCCATCGCGCTGCTGACGGCCTGGCTGGGCGCGCCCGAGGCGGGCGCCTGGGCGCTGGCGCTGCGCTACCTGAAGGCGCCGGCGTCGCTGGTGGGCGGCTCGCTGTCGCAGGCGCTGTACCCGCGGCTCACGCAGTCCACGAATCTGGCGGAAGCCCGCACGCTCGTGCGCCACAACCTGCTGCTGCTGGCCGCCATCGCGCTGCCGCTCATGGGGGCGTTGCTGGCCTTCGGGCCATGGCTGTTCGCCACAGTCTTCGGCCCGGAGTGGCGCGCCGCCGGTGAACTGGCGCGTTCGCTGGCGCCCTACATCGCGCTGCACTTCATCGCGTCGCCGCTGTCCGTCGTCACGATGGCCTGGGGCGCGCAGGCCTGGGCGCTGAAGCTCGCGCTGGTGGGGCAGGTGATGTTCATCGGCGGGCTGGCTGTTGGGCTGCAGCTGGGCGGCCTGGCCGGCGCCGGCTGGGGCGTGTCGGCGGCGATGCTGCTCTACTTCGGCTACTTTTTCTGGTCGCTCTGGACCTGGGACTGATGCGCGTCTTCCTCAATCGCCTGCGGCGCCGCCTGGTGCGGCTCATCGGCTTTCGCATGCTCTTCGGTGAGGCGGGTGCGCCGTATTCGCGCATCGCGCCCAGCACCTGCATCGAGGGCGAGGCGGGCCTGGAGCTGGCCGACCACGTCTTCATCGGCCAGTTCAATTTCATTGACGCCAGCGCCGGCCTCCTCATCGAGGAAGGCGTGCAGATCACCAACTTCTGTTCCATCGTGACCCACACCACGCACAACGCGCTGCGCATCAACGGCCGGCGCTTCGCGGTCGTCGGCGGCGAGCCACCGGGCTATGTCAAGGCGCCGGTGCGCCTGGGCGCCTACAGCTTCGTCGGCCCGCACAGCCTCATTGAGCCCGGCAGCGTGCTGGGCAAGGGCGCCATGCTGTGCGCCTATTCGCAGCTGCGCGGTGTGGCACCGGACTTCGCCATCATGGCCGGCCAGCCGGCGCGCCAGGTGGGTGACACGCGCGAGCGCGACGCGGCCTTGCTGGCCCGTCACCCCGAACTGCGCGAGGCCTACGAAGCTTGGGCCGGAAAATCATGAGGCCCCCACGTTCACTTGGTTCACTGCCCCCCGAGGGGGCGCGCACCGCCCTCCGGGCGGCCGAGCGGGCGGTGCAGCCATGAGCTTGGGTGGTGGTCTCAAGCTCGTTCTCATCGGCGATGGCGAAAGCCCGCACCTGCTGAAGTGGGCGCGCGCGCTGAAGCCCCGCGTGCAGCTGCACGCAATCTCGTCGCGCGGCTTCCTGCCCGAGTTCCAGCAGCTGCTGCCGGATGCGCAGCGCCTCGCGTTGAACACCGAGCCCGACCACGCCGGCGGCAACGTCGCGCTGATCAAGCAGCTGCCCAAGATGGGCGCCTGGCTGGCGGAGACCGATGCCGACTGGCTGCACGCGCACTACCTGACCTCGCACGGTTCGCTCGCCTGGGCTGCCAAGCTGGGGTGGCGGCTGCGTGCGCAGATCGCCGGCTCGGCCTGGGGCAGCGACATCCTCGTCACGCCGCAGCGCGGCGGGGCCTGGCGCTGGATGACGAAGAAGGTGCTGCGCAGCTGCACGCTCGCCACCTCCGACTCGCTCTACATGACCGAGCGCATGCGCGAGCTGGGCGCCGGTGAGGTCATGACCTTCCCGTTCGGCCTGGAAGCCCTGCCCAAGCAGAACGCGAAGAAGCAGCCGTGGCTGTGTTTCGCGAACCGGGGCCTGGAGCCGATTTACCGGCCTCACCTCGTCATCGACGCGTTCGCGCGCATCGCCGCCGCGCAGCCCGAGGCCCGCCTCGTGGTGGCCAATGACGGCTCGCTGCGGCAGGCCCTCGAGGCCGACGTGTCGGCACGCGGCCTGGCGGACAAGGTGACGTTTGTGGGCCGGTTGGATGCCGCGGCGCAGGCGGCCCACTACGCCCGGTCGACCTGGTTCCTGAGCCTGCCCGAGAGCGACTCGGTGTCGGTGTCGGTGCTGGAGGCCATGGCGCACGGCTGCGTGCCGCTGCTGTCCGAGCTGCCGGCCAACCGCGAGGTGATCGGGGACTCCGCGCGCGGCCTCATCGTCGGCGCACTGGAAGACTTGCCCGCGCGCATGGCTGCGCTGGACGCGGCCAGGCTCGGCTCCATCAACCGCGACTGGGTCGCCGCGAACGGCCTGTTCGAGCCGCATGTGCAGCGCTTCCTGACTCGGCTCAAGGAGCTGACCCCGGCATGAGGATCCTTCTCGTCAACCACTACGCCGGCTCGCCGCGCCATGGCATGGAGTTCCGGCCCTACTACCTGGCCCGCGAGTGGGTGAGGGCCGGGCACGAGGTCACCATCGTGGCGGCGTCCTACTCGCATGTGCGCGCCGTCCAGCCCGAGGTGCCCGGCCTGCCAGTCGAGGAGCTCATCGACGGCATCCGCTACCGCTGGCTGCCGACGCCGCAGTACGCCGGCAACGGTGTGGGCCGGCTGCGCAACATCCTGTCCTTCCTGCGCCAGCTGCGCGCCGACGCATGGCGGCTGACACGTGAGATCAGGCCCGACGCGGTCATCGCGTCCAGCACCTACCCGATGGACGTCTGGGTGGCCAAGCGGCTGGCCAGGCTCGCCAAGGCCAAGCTGGTCTACGAGGTGCACGACCTGTGGCCGCTGTCGCTGATCGAGCTGTCCGGCATGTCGCCGCGCCACCCGTTCGCACTGATGTGCGGCAAGGCCGAGGCCGATGCCTACCGCGACGCCGATGTCGTCGTCTCCATGCTGCCCTGCGTGCACGAGCACATGGCCTCGCGGGGCCTGGACCTCGCCAAACTGCACATCGTGCCCAACGGCTTCGCACCCGAGGAGTGGCAGGGCGAGTCAGCGCCGCTCGGGGCGACGCTGCAGGCGCACCTCGATGCCGAGCGCGCGGCCGGCCGCGTGGTCGTCGGCTATGCCGGCTCCATGGGCCTGCCCAACGCGCTGGACGTGCTGCTGGATGCGGCGGCCAAAATAAAGGACGCGCCGCTCAGCTTCGTGCTGGTCGGCAGCGGCCACGAGGCCGAGCGGTTGGCTGCCCGCGCCGCGGACGAAGGCCTCGCGAACGTGCGCTTCTTCGCGCCCATCCCGAAGGCGCAGATCCCGACGCTGCTGGGGCACTTCGACATCGCCTACATCGGCTGGCAGCGCACGCCCATCTACCGCTTCGGTATTGCGCCCAACAAGCTCATCGACTACCTGATGGCCGGGCGCGCCGTGCTGCATTCGGTGGAGGCCGGCAACGATCCGGTGGCCGAAGCCGGCGCCGGCCTGACCGTGCCGCCGGAGAGCGCAGAAGCCGTCGCGCAGGGGCTGCTGAAGCTGGCCGCGCTGTCGCCCGCCGAGCGTGCCGCGATGGGCGAGCGCGGGCGTGCGTTCGCGATGGCGCATCACGCCTTCCCGGTGCTGGCCGCGCGCTTCATCGAGGCGCTGCGATGAGCGAGCTCGACGCCATTGCCCAGCGCTACGCCCGCCGTGATGCCGGTGACCGCTACAGCCTTCTGCGCCCCGAGGTCTGGCAGATGTGGCAGGAGCGCCAGCGCGCGCTGCTGAAGCTGCTCGCCCAGCGGCGTGGCTTGCCGGCGGACTGGCGCGCCACGGAGGTCGGCTGCGGCGCTGGTGGCAACCTGCTGGACCTGCTGCGGCTGGGCCTGCGGCCCGCGCACCTCACCGGCATCGAACTGCTGCCGGATCGCCTGACGGCCGCTCGCGCGGCCTTGCCCGAAGGGGTGCGGCTGCTGGCGGGCGATGCCTCCAGCGCCGACGTCGCGCCCGGGAGCCAGGACCTGGTCCTGCAGTCCACGGTGTTCTCGTCCATCCTTGACGACGCACTGCAGCAGCAGGTGGCCGACGCCATGTGGCGCTGGTTGAAGCCCGGCGGCGCCGTCATCTGGTACGACTTCACCGTCAACAACCCGCGCAACCCCGACGTGCGCGGCGTGCCGCTGCCACGCGTGCGCGAACTGTTCCCACACGGCCATTTCACGGCCAGGCGCGTGACACTGGCGCCGCCGCTGGCGCGCGCGCTGCCGGCGGCTTACGCGCTGTTCAACCTCGTGCCATGGCTGCGTACCCATCGCCTGGTCCAGATCGAGAAGCGCTGATGCGCGAAAATCCAGCCCGATGAGCTCCCAGCCCTTTCTTCCTTTTGCCCTGCCCGACATCGGCGACGACGAGATCGCCGAAGTGGTCGACACGCTGAAATCCGGCTGGATCACGACCGGCCCCAAGGCCAAGCGCTTCGAGCAGGCCTTCGCCGAGTTCCTCGGCGACCCGCAGATCGAGTGCATCGCCGTCAACTCCGCCACGGCCGGCCTGCACCTGGCGCTGGAGGCCATCGGCCTGGGCCCGGGCGACGAGGTCATCACGACCACGCACACCTTCACGGCCACGGCCGAGGTGGTGCGCTACCTCGGCGCAGACGTGAAGCTGGTTGACATCGATCCCGCGACACTGAACATCGACATCAACGCCATCGAGGCCGCGATCACGCCGCGCACCAAGGCCATCATGCCGGTGCATTACGCGGGTCTCGCAGTCGACATGATCGCGATCCTGGACATTGCACGCCGCCACGGCCTGCGTGTCATCGACGACGCCGCACATGCGCTGCCGACCACGCTCGAGAAAGAGCTCATCGGCACGCTGGGCACCGACGCCACGGTGTTCAGCTTCTACGCCAACAAGACCATGACGACGGGCGAGGGCGGCATGCTGGTCACCCGCAACCCGGAGCTGGCCAAGCGCGCGCGTGTCATGCGCCTGCACGGCATGAGCCGCGACGCCTTCGACCGTTTCACGGCCAAGGTGCCCAGCTGGTATTACGAGATCGTCGCTCCCGGCTTCAAGTACAACTTGACCGACATCGCGGCGGCACTTGGCCTGCATCAGCTCAAGCGGCTTCCGGCGTTCCAGCAGCGCCGCGAGCAGATCTCACGCCGTTACCACGAGGCATGGGCCGATCTGCCCTTGATCCTGCCACCCGACGCGCCGGAAGGCGACACGCACAGCTGGCACCTGTACGTGCTGCGCCTCGCCGATGATGCGGGCCTGGACCGGGATGCCTTCATCGAAGGCATGTTCGCCGCCGGCATTGGCTGCAGCGTGCACTACGTGCCGCTGCACCAGCACCCGTACTGGCGCGACCGCTACGGCTTGACGCCGGAGATGTTCCCGCACTCGCAGAAGGCCTATGAGCGCACCGTCAGCGTTCCGCTGTACACGGCCATGAGTGATGCTGATGTCGAGCGCGTCATCGCCGCCGTGCGCGGCCTGCTGACCTGACCTTACCTTGGCTAAGCGCCTGTTCGACTTGATCTTCTCGGGGTTGGGGCTGCTGTTGCTTTGGCCTGTATTGCTGGCCGCTGCCCTGTGGATCAAGCTCGACTCACCCGGCCCGGTGCTCTTCCGGCAGGTCCGGATCGGTCGGCATGGGGTGCCCTTCATGATCCACAAGTTCCGAACCATGCGCACCGCGCCTGGTGCGCAGATCACTGTCGGCGAGGACCCTCGTATCACCCGTGCTGGCCGGCTGCTGCGCGCGAGCAAGCTGGACGAGCTGCCGCAACTGTGGGACGTCCTGCGTGGCGTGATGAGCCTCGTCGGCCCGCGCCCCGAGGTGCCGCACTATGTGGCGCTGTACCCGGCAGAGCTCCGCGATGTTGTGCTGTCTGTGCGGCCCGGCGTGACTGATCCGGCATCGCTGCGCTTTCGCAACGAGAGTGAACTCCTCGCCAAAGCCGCCGACCCGGAGCGCGAGTATGTCGAGGTGGTGCTGCCGGCCAAGCTTCGGCTGGCGGCCGACTACGTGCGCAGCGCCAGCCTGATTGGCGATGTGCGGCTGATCCTCGCCACGCTCGGCGCGCTGAAGAACTGAGAGCCTGACGATGAACTGGTTGTCCCTGGATGCATGGTTGACGCGCATCCGTCCCCACCGCGAAGCGCTGGCGCTCGGACTGGACATGGCAGCCGTAGCCGTGGCCTGGCAGGCCACCTACCTATTCCGGCTGGGCTTCGAACGCTGGTTCAGCGCGCGGCCTGACTACGACCACTGGGTGCTGCTCGGCGTGGTGGTCATCTACGGGCTGCTCTTGAAGCTGCTTCAGGTGCCCAAGGGCATGTGGCGCTTCAGCGGCTTCGGCGAGATCAAGCGGCTGGCGGTCGTCTCCGTTGCGTCCGGCCTCATCGTGGCCGTCCTTGTGCTGATGGCCCAACTGACCAAGGTGCCGCGCGCCGTACTGGCTCTGCACCCCGTGTTCACGCTGATGGCGCTGGCGATGATACGCATGGGCTACCGCATGTTGTACGAGCACATGCGCAGCCGTATCAGTGGCAGTGCGCAAGAGCAGCGGCGGGCGCTGGTGATGGGCGCAGGCGATGCGGGTCGCCTGCTGGTGGCCGGCCTGCAGCACACCCAGGGCTGGGTGGTGGTGGGTTTCCTCGACGACGCACCCGAGAAACGAGCGGCGCGCGTCGCCGGCGTGCCGGTGCTGGGCACACTCGAGGAAGTCCCTCGCTTCGCAGGAATGCATGGCATCACACACATCGTCGTCGCGATGCCGACGGCGAACACGGCGCAGCGCCGCCGTGCGCTGGACCTGGCAGGCCGGGCCGGCCTGCCCGTGCTGACCGTGCCCACCAGCCAAGAACTGTTGGCTGGCCGGCACGTGGATCAGGTACGAGACATCGAACCCGAGGACCTGCTGGGTCGTGAACCGGTGGAGCTGGACGAGGGTGGCATCAGTGAGTGCCTGAACGGCAAGGTCGTGCTCATCACTGGCGCAGGCGGCAGCATTGGATCCGAGCTGTGCCGGCAGGTAGCCCGCTACGGCCCGGGCAAGATCGTGCTGTACGAGCTCAGCGAGTTCGCGCTCTACACCGTGGAACAGGAACTCAGTGAGAAGTTCCCGCATGTCCCTCTCGTCCGCCTCATTGGCGACGTGAAGGATTTAGAGCACTTACGCTACATCTTCAGCACGTGCAAGCCGCAAATCGTCTTTCATGCGGCGGCGTACAAGCACGTGCCGTTAATGGAAGAAGAAAACGCCTGGGCAGCGCTCCGGAACAACACTTTGGGCACTTATCGCGCTGCACTGGCGGCGATCGAGGCTGGTGCAGAGCGCTTCGTGCTTATCTCGACGGACAAGGCCGTCAATCCCACCAATGTGATGGGGGCCAGCAAGCGGGCAGCCGAGATGGTGCTGTCAAGTCTTGCCACGCGCGGCGGGCGCACCAAATTGATGGCCGTGCGCTTCGGCAATGTGCTGGGTTCCAGCGGCAGCGTGATCCCGAAGTTCAAAGAGCAGTTGGCCAAGGGCGGGCCGCTGACCGTCACCCACCCGGACATCACGCGCTACTTCATGACGATCCCGGAGGCTGCCCAGCTGGTGCTGCAGGCGGCAACCATCGCTGAAAACGGTCAGGTGTACGTGCTTGACATGGGCCAGCCGGTGAAGATCCTGGATCTGGCCCGAAACATCTTGTTGCTGAGCGGGCGTCGTGACAGCGGTGTGAAAATCGAGTTTATCGGTTTGCGGCCGGGCGAGAAGCTCTACGAGGAATTGCTTGCAGACGAGGACCTGACCCTGGCTTCATCACACGATCGACTGAGGATCGCGCAATTGAAGGAGGTGGTGGGGGATGCGTGGTTGAATGCCGTCGTTGGTTGGCTCGCACCCCCTCAGGCTGATCTAGTGGGAAGAGCGCTTCGCCAGAGGCTGCAGCAATTCGTTCCTGAATACGAGCCGCGCTGATCCCACCCCCCAGGAACACGAGTGGCGAATTGATCGCCGATGATGAAAATGAACCAGAGAAGCAAAGTCGTTCTGACGCTAGGGATGATCGCCTTGCCGGGGACCGCCTTCGCGTATGTCGATCCCGGCAGCGGGTTGATGCTGTTGCAGGGGCTGATCGCCATCGTCGGGGCAGTGGTCGTCGCCGTGCGCAATCCCTTGGCAGCGCTCAAGCGCCTGATCGCCAAGATCCGGCGCAAATGAGAGATCCGCAAGCGTCACTCACTTTTGAGGCAGACCGGGTGCTGCGCCACCTGAACGAAGCGCTGCCCGCCGACCATTTCCTGCATTCAGACCTTGCCCGTGCTTGGATGGATCGCGGCGATCTGGTTTCATTTGAGATGCTCTCGCCCACGGTCGTGGCGGCGCGGCGTCTGCAGTTCGTCACCCATCCCTTTGAATGGTGTGACAGCCAGTTGTATGCCGCGGCCCGCTTGACCCTGCGCCTGCAGCAGGAGGCGGTGGCCGCTGGTTTCGACCTCAAGGACGCGTCGGCGTGGAATGTCATCTTCGACGGCACGCGACCCGTGTTTTGTGATCTGATGTCGTTTCAGCCCCTGCGGGACAGGAAGTGGTGGGCCGCAGGCCAGTTCGCGCGGCACTTCATCCTTCCGTTGCTGCTATCCCGCCGGCGCGGGCTGCAGGCGCATCAGGCTTTCTCGATGTGGCGGGATGGCGTGCCCGAGCAAGTAGCGCGGGAGATGCTTGGGCCGCGTCGGTTTCTCGGCCGCTACTGGCCGTTGATGGTCAGCAGCCCGACACGGGACGCGCATGACGCGGTCTCGCAGTCTCCCGTGCGTGACTACGACGGCAAAGCGATCAAAGCGTTCCGCAACTCCTTGCTGGGCGGACTTTCCTGGATGCTCGAAGGGGTGAGCCCACGCCCTGATCGGGTGGGCAAGGCGACGTACTGGCAGGACTACGCCGAGGCACGCGCGCACTACGAGGCCAACACGCTGGCGTTGAAGCGGCAACAGGTGGGGAAGTGGCTCACGCGCCTTAAGCCCGCATGGGCCCTGGACCTGGGCTGCAACGCCGGCGAGTTCAGCCGAATCGCCACCGGTGCCGGCGCACAGGTGATCGCCGTCGATGCAGACCATGGGGCCATGGAGCGCGTCTGGTCCAGCGGTGATCCCGGCCTGCATCCAGTCGTCGCGCACCTCGACGACCTGAGCGGTGGCCGAGGCTGGGCAGGGCGAGAGCATCCGGGTCTAGCCGATAGATTGACACAGTCGGCAGATGTAACGCTGATGCTGGCCCTCATACATCACTTAGCGGTTGGCGCGTCAATTCCATTGCCCGAGATCGCTGCGTTTGCAGCGCGTTGTACGCGCCGCTGGCTGATCGTTGAGTTGATCTCTAGTGAGGATGTCCAGTTGCGTTCGTTATGCGAACAGCGCTTGCGCGACCCTTTAGAGTTCGGGATAGACCGGCAGAAGGCGGCATTTGCCGCTGCCAGATTTGAAGTGGTCGATCAGGTTAAATTGGGCGTAGGCGAACGTGTGCTTGTTCTGATGGAGCGGGTTCTTTGAGTCGGCCGCGCAGACATATTATTCAGGCGACATAAAAGCGCCAGGTATGCTCGTCAAGTTTTCTCGGACACGGCGGTAGGTTGTTTGACTGCGTGTAGATGCACGAAGGCATTGGGTGCAGTTTTCTCAGTTTGGAGTGCAACCGCACGCTGTTGTAAGAGTGTGTTTTCTCCGAAACCTGACCCGCCGGGGATGCGGACGATTTCTTGGACTACCTAGTGGTAGCTCCGCAAGGCCTTCAAATCGTCCTCGTCGTGCGCTCCGGTACCGAGGTCAACCAACTTCGCGTTTCCACACGGCCTCGGTGAGCAGCAATCTCCTTCATCCTGAAATCACCGCCTTCGGCGTGTACGCGTCCATGCATTGGAGAAGATCGCCCATCAGATTCTGCAGATGGTAGTCTGGCCGAATTTTGTCGGTGCAAAAATTGGCTGGCCGAACAAACAGACCGATACTGCGCTCATCCAAAGTCTTAAGTGTACTGGGGAAGAGTTTCATGACGCCCTTGTCTGAACTCCAACCGCGCGAGCGAATTAGGCCGTGATCGCCGAATATGACCACCACCGCGTTGGGGTCGCGAGCGTTGAGCAAGTTCAGGTAGTCCCGCATGATCTGCAGCGCTCTCTGCGAGTTTTCTCTGTGCGTTTCATGAAACTCGGTGCGATCAGCCGGGCTGTATTCTCTATAGACTAGACTGGTGTGTTCAGGAAGCGCTATGTAGGACCAAGTGATCCAGGGGTGGCCTTCATTGATGACGCGCTCCATGAATTGCCGGGTTTCCTGTTGGTGGGCGAGGATCTCGTTGGTCTCGCCCAGTAGGCGCTCGATCCACGCATTGGTTCCGCGGCAGAGATGAAAGCCCACCCTAATAGGCGCCAATGAGCAAAGGCCGATACTCCTCTCGGGAAGATAGGCATCCAGATGGCGTAGTGGATGCAGCTGGCCGAAATAGTTGTTCTGATAGAGAAAGCCGACGCGATATCCCAGTGCATGAGCGCGATCAAGGGCGGGGCTTTTGGAGTCAATGCTGAGGTGCGCGGACTCCAGGGCCGGGCTTTCACCAAACTCGCTCCACTGCATGGGACGCTCCTGCAGGATGTCGATGACGGATTGGATGGAGTAGGGGCGGGAGGACAGCGCGCCGGGAACCTCCCTCAGGTTCTGGGAGATCAGGTACTCCTGCCAAGGCGGGGCGTTGCCGAAGGTGGACTGGTAATGCGCGGAGCTGCTCATCGCGTCAAACATCAGCAGATAGATGTTGGGCAGCTTGCGGGTGGTGTCCAGCGGCGCTGGCGCCGGTGCTTGGGAGGTAGCCAGGTCCGGCAGTCTTGATTTGCCGACACCTGTTCCCAGCAGCGTGGCCTGTGCGATTGCCAGCAGCACGGCGATTGCCAGGCCTGCCGCGATGGCCTTGAACGCGCGCGCGCTCACCACCGCGGCCAGAGCCAGGGCAAGGACGATGGGCAGGGTGGCCAGCTTGTAGGCCTGGGCCCAGGGCATGAACACCAGGAAGCTATAGACAAACGAGATGGTGATCAGCGCGGCCGCGCCCAGCCAGACCAGGCGACGCGCCGCCACCGTGAAGCGCGGGACATGCCTGGCCGTCACGGCGGCAATCACTGTGATGGCCGCCAGCAGCACGGAATTGAGCACGACGCCTGCCGAGATATAGAACCGGCTGTATCCAGTGAAGGTGTGCCAGGAGTTCGCCGCCACCCACAAATAGGGAAGCACGCACAGGCAAAACGTCCGCCACGCAATCGTCTGGATCTGCATGTTCACATCTGGCTCAGCGGGTGATGGCTTGGAGATAGGCCTGGGCGATTTGCTCTGCGCTGTAACGCGAACGCAGCCTGGCACGGCTTTCAATCGATGCCGGTTGATCTGCCGAATCCAGCAGCGCCGCCAACTGGCCTGGCGTGGCGAAATAGCGGGCGAAGGTTTCCGCGGTGTATCGATTGAATGACACGTCGAAGCAGGCGATCTGGCAATCGTAGAAAAGCATCTCCACCAGGGACGGGTTGGTTCCGCCTACGCTGTGGCCATGCAGGTAGTAGGCGCAGCGCTCGCGCAGCTCCGCCAATTTGCCGGCGTCATAGATGGGGTCCAGCAGCTTCAGCCGGGGCTCGTTGGCGTAGCAGGCGCGCAGTGCGCTGGCGTAGCTGCTGTGGTTCCAGTTGCCAACGATCGTGTACTCCTTGAGCGATGACTGGAGGAAGCCGTCGATCAACAGTTCGAGATTGTTCTCGGGTTCGATCCGGCAAATTGTCAGCGCGGTCCCTGCTGTAGGTGCCGCATCACCTAGCCGCCGGACATGGTCGCCCGGATAGGCGATGCAGCTTGATTTGCGCAGCGAGGAGGGCAGCAGGAAATCCCGCAGGCCTTGGCTGTCATAGATGACCTGGTGGGAGAAGCGCTGGGCCAGCGTGTCGAAGACCTTCAGCAGCAGTCGCTTGAAGCGCGAGAACTTGGTCCGACGCCATTCGACGCCATCGATGTTGACGGCCAGCGTCTTGCCGGTCAGCGCGCAGGCCAGGCGGAAGAACGGAAACCAGGGGCCGCCTGATACACCCAGAACAACGATATGGCTGCTGGAGAGGAAGACCCGCAAAAAGGCCGCCAGGTCATGAGCCACCGAGGCGCCCCCGTTGGCGGATATGTTGATGAACTCCCGGCGGACGCCGCGGAAGTCCGTGTCCCGATCATCTGCGTAAAGGCGGGCATCGCAGGTGACAACTGTCTGGATACCGTGCATGGCGAAGACGGGGGCGCAATGCTCTAGGAAGGACTCAAAGCCGCCATAGCGGTTGGGAATTCCGGCCGCGCCAATGAATGCAAGTCGAATGGTCATGGTTCAGTGGGCTTGTCGCCAGGCGATGGCGCGCTGGTATCCGGCCATGAGCTGTTCGTAGTAAGCGCCTTCCGAGTGGCGCTCCCGGATCAGCGCGATGGCGTTTTCGCCCAATGCCTGGAGCTCGGCAGGCGAGACTTCATTGGCGTGATCGATGGCCGCCAGCAACGAATCGAGGCTGGATGGCTGGAACTGAAAGCCGGTCTCGCCGGAGCGCACCAGCTCTGGAATGCCGCCAATTTCCGCGCCAAGGACAGGGGTGCCGACGCCAAAGCTCTCCAGAATCGCCATAGGATTGTTTTCGTACCACTCCGATGGAACGATGGAGAACTTGGCCCTCTGTAGTTCCCGCTTGAGATTGGCGCTGTCGAGTTTGCCGAGGAACTGGATGTTGGCGATCGCAACGTAGTCGCGGACCAGCTCGTCCAGCGAGGGGCCGGTGCCCGCAATCCGCAGTTGCAGTTGGGGCCTCTTGGAGAAGGCGTCGCACAGCAGCCGCACCCCCTTCTCATGAGAGAGGCGGCCGGCATAGAGGAAGGGTGCATCGGCGCCAACCGGCGCTGGCGCCGCGGCGACATCCTTGTCCGACACAAAGTTGTAGAGGACGGATGATTGCCGTGCGATATCCGGCAGGTACTCGATGTGCTTGTTTCGGCAGAACTCCGAAACCATCAGGAAGTGATCGACGTTGGCCTGATAGGCGTACTTGCTGTCCCGCACCCAGGCTTCCATGGCGGAGAGCCCGCTGGCCAGCATGCTGCCTCGATTGCAGCGATGGGTCACGGCGTTTGCGACGCCGCCGCGGGCGCAGCGCTCGCACACGCCAAGGCGCTGGGTGTACATGGTGGAAACCGGGCACAACATGCGGTACTCATGAACCGTCATGACGCATGGAATCCCGAGCTCGGACAATGTGGCAAGAACGGAGGAACTCAGCTGTCCATAGAAGATGTGCAGGTGGGCGACCTCGGGCTGAAATCTTTTTACCAACGCCCTGACTTGATGTGCAGCCTCCGGTCGGTAAATGAATTGCCGGATGTTGCGCAGTGTGGAGATCGGATTGGCGCTGACATAGCCGTTCTGGGGCAGCAGCACGCTCTCCTTGCGCGCATCAAAGCTGGTATCGCCGCAGGCGATGGTGGCGACCTCATGCCCCTTGTCCAGCAACATGCGCGCGGTTAGCTGATAGACCCGGTCCGATCCCCCTCGAATGTCCTCGAAGTTGTTGAGTTGCAGTATGCGCATTCTGGTCAGTTCTTATTCTGATGATTTCGCCTGTGTGGCACGCCATTGGCTAACCGCCGTAGCGGCCAGGAAGTAGCAGAGGAAATAAAGCCCGTACCGCGAAAGAAGTATCTGGGAAGAGAAGGAAACAACCAGGATGCCGACGCACATCAGCTGCAGCGCAGCGGTGTCGGGTGTGTGGGAACTGTCGCTGCGGCCGGATGGCCTCAGGCCGAGGCCAATCAGCGCCGCCCCACCCAGCACGAAGGGCAATCCACCCACCAGCAGAAAGCCGAACCACATGATGTCGAACACTGCGATCGCGCCCCCGTCGGCGAACAGCTCGGGCAGCAGGCCTGCGGCATACAGGGACTCGACCAGGTCAATCAAGGGGGTGGGCATGCCGCCGAAGAGCAGGCGCGAACCGCCTTCGGACAGCAGTTCCGGCAGGGCCAGCAGCATGCCCAGCCGCTGGTAGGTCAGCACGACGATGAAATCGTCCCAGGTGTTGCCCTCGCCCAGATAGATCTCGGGTAGAAACCAGAGAAAAAGGCCGGCGATGGCCGCCAGCCCGAAAGCCATCGGCCAGCGGAAACGACGCAGCCAGGATTTGCCCTTCAGGCTGTGCACCAGCCCGACGGCCAGCGCCGCCAGGATGGTTGTGTTGGAGCGTCCGCAAACAATGATGATGAGCGCCGCCGCCACCATGTAGGTACCGGTGCGCCGCGTCAGGGCGACGCACAGCAGTGCCAGGCCCACATAGCTCAACTCGATCGGATTGCGCAGGGTGAGCGAGGCGAAACCTTTCCCGAGGCTCAGGCTGGTCAGAACGGCATTGGTCTTGTCAGTAGGTGTGAAGCCCTCGTGGATGCTCTGCAGCATCGGTGCGAGCACGCTCGAGAACAGCAGTTGAAAGACCGACAGGGCCGCGATCACCATGGAGATGGAACTCAGCGCTGCGGTGAGGGGATCAACCTTTTCATTGGCGTTGCTGGCCGGAGGTAGATAGCCATTGGGGCGCGACAGTACCGCGGCGATGAAGGCGACCCAGACCGTATAACGCATGGCCGCGAGCATGAACTCATGGTTACCACTGCCCGAGGCCAGGGATGAGATCAGTGCAATGCCATACAGGCCTGCAGGTGCCGCTATCCACCAGCCGTAGGTTTTCAGCAGGATGCCCACACCCCGCCTCGCGCCCATGGCCAGGCCGAGCAGAGCCACAATATCGACGCCCTGAATCGCCAGCGAATACAGCGAGGCAGATCCCGTGCCCACATAGATGAGCATGGCCACGCTGTCCACCCAGAAGGGCAGCAGCAGCAGTCCGATCAGCAGGGCCACGTTGGGCCGCGCGGATTTGCGCAAGCGTCTGGCTTGCGCTCGGACAGGGGGCGCAGTGTCAGCGGTGAGTGACATTGGAGTGGCGGTCAAAGAAGCGCGCACGGCCGCGCGATGCGTGCCAGCGCAGCACCAGCATGCTTGCGTTCAGCATGATGCTCATCAGCGCACCGAGGTGATAGCGGTCGACAAATGCCGGCTGTGCCATGACGGCCAATTGAGCGAAGTCAGCGGCCGTCCGCTCCAGGCCGAAGTCCTGTGCGCGGGCCTGTGCCCGGCGCGCGAGCTCGGCATATTCACCGCCGGAGGCTTGGCTCAGCGCCAGCAAGCATGCGTCGAAGGTGGTCAAAGCGTAGGGAAGCCCGGCGTCGTGATAAGACAGCCCCTTCAGCTCGTGAAGGAAACCGTAGGTGCTGGCATCCGCCGCATGCTCGATGCCGATGATTGCGGGAATGCCGGCCGCTGACGCCTCGATCAGGGCGGTGCCGCTGCCGACAAAGGCCAGCGCCCCGTCCAGCACCTCACGCATGCGCTCGTAGGCGAGCGCGCCTTTCAGGTGGACGAGGTCCTGCAGGTTCGACTGCGCAATCTGCGCCCGCAACGCGTCTTCACATTCGCCGGTGCCGTAGATCTCATACTGGAATTCAAGCCCCATCGTCCGCATGCGGGCGATGGTCTCGATCATGTGGGTGTTGTAGGTCTTGAACGGTGTCAGGCGGCCAATCGAGACAATCCGCCTTGATGGCCGACCCAGCGCCGCGCTTCCCAGCCGCTGGAGATCGACGCCAATGGGCGTCAAGGTGCTTTGCGTGTAATCCTGACCAAATCGCTCGCAGTGGAGTCGTACGGAGTTCTCATTGAAGAACACCACATTTCGAGGTGGGAGCGATCTGAAGAGCGAGGCCGCCGTGCGCACGAACTGGTTGTGGGATTCGTCGTCGAACAAGTATTCCCGGTCGTGATAGACGCCAGCCGTCACGCGGCCAATATCAACCGCGGATTGCAGCCTCGCCGCCAGCAGCAGTGCGCCTACATCCGCGGCGTGGCAGACATCCGGCGTGCCGCCTAGCCATTGCCTCAGGGCGGCGCCATCCAGGGGCAATGCAAAACGGAGCAAGGGCTTGTCCTGGATAGGGCTCCAGGGGCCGCGGGGGAGGAACTCATCCAGATAAGCCACCCGAGCGCCCTGGCCTAGTTGGGCGAGCAGCCCCGCATCACCCTTTCGGGTGGCCAGAAGCACCGAAACGCGCGCGCCGGAGCGGGACAGCGCCTGGCTCAGCCGTACCAGCAGGGTTTCAATGCCGCCAAGAGGCAGGCCGACATAGATGAAGAGGATGTGCATGGGGACCTAGTGCGGTGCGATGGCTGGCAAGCGGCGCAGATAAAGTCGATACACCAGAACGCAGAGCGGCAGGTAGAGCGCGTAAGTCAGGACGTAAGCGTAGGTGGCGCCAATCGGGCCATGCTGGCTGATCAGGAACCATCCGGCAGCGAGCATGAGGCCACCCTGAAAAAACTCGGCGCTGATGTGCAACTTGAGGTTGCCGCGAGACAGGCCCACAAAACCAAGCACCAGCGACAGGGAACGCAAGGCATCGCCCACGGACTGCCAGGGCAGGAGCCCGACCGCGGCGCCAAATTCCCTGGAAAACAGCAGGGCAACAAAATGGGACGCGAAGAAGTAGGCCGAGGCCGTGATCAACACTACGATGGGGATCAGAAACCGGTAGGCCTCGCCAACATGCCGTTGAAGCGAGGCCCGGTCGGTGACAGTGCTGATGCGGGGCAGGAAATAGCTGCTCAGCAGGACACCCACAAACTGAAGCGATGCGTCGGAAAAACGTAGAACCGCCTGCCAGCCGCCAACCGCCGCCCAACCACCATGAGCCAGCAGATGGTCGCGCAGCAGTATCTGTACGACCGGCATGGCGATCGCCGAGATCACCACCATCAGGCTGAATTTGCCGAGGTAGAGCGCATCCGGCCGGTTGAAGTGAAGCCTTAGCGATTGCGGCCAGCCGTGGCGCCACAACCGGTGAATCGCATAGGCAATGGCCGGGCAGGAGGCCGACCAGAGCAGGCCATAGGCGGCACCCGCGACGCCCCAGTTCCAGGACAGCCAGGACAAGCCGCTGAGGCCGATCACCACCGCGATCGACGTGACGGCGGCGAAGGTGCCGGTTTGCTTGTCCGCGATCACCCGGCCAGAGGCCAGGGCCGAAAAGCACAGTGCCAGCTGTAGCACCGCGAACAGGCGGATCACGGTGACGAAGTCGGACGACTTGAATAGCCACTGACTCAGCGATGAGGCGCTGAGCACGATCACCAGTGCGGCGATCGCGGACGCGCCGAAGCCCAGGCTGCAAGCCGTGCTCCAAAAGCGCTGACGTGCCACCGGATCCATGGCCCGCTGCGCCAGGCCGGTGACGACGCCGTTCTGGGTGCCACCCGCAGCCAGCATCACGCAGATGGCCAGCAGGCTCATCAATTGGCCGAGCTGCCCCAGGCCTTCAGGACCGGTGCTGACGGCGATGACTTTGACGGTGAGCACCCCTCCCAGCAGGCGCAGCACCGTCGAGGCCCCGATCAAGAGGCCGGCAGTCTTGAAATTCATGGTGGCAGCCTGGGTTCCGCGAGGAACACCGGTCCCATCACCGCTGACGCAGCGCGGTGATGATGGTCTCCGAGACCCGGTCCACATCCGAGTCCGACAGCTCGTAGTAGAACGGCAGGCGCACCAGGGAGTTGGCAAAGCGGTCGCTATGGGGCAGCGGACGGCCGTCGTGTTTCTGCTGGAAGTAGGGGCTGTCGTGCAACGAGAGGTAGTGGAAAACCGCGTTGATGCCGGCGGCCTTGAGCTTGGCGATCAGGTCGGAGCGCTGCTCCAGCCCGTTGCACACCAGATAGAACATGTGGGCGTTGTTGGTCGCCCATTCCGGGATCACCGGCAAAGTGACGCCGAACTCGGGCAGCACGGGCGCGAGGTTATCCCAATACCGTTGCCAGATCGCCTTGCGGCGCAGCTGTATGGTGTCTAGCACCTCCAGCTGCGCATACAGATAGGCGGAAATGATGTCCGAGGGCAGGAAGGAGGAGCCGACGTCAACCCAGCCGTACTTGTCCACCTCGCCGCGGAAGAACGAACTCCGGTTCGTGCCCTTTTCGCGAATGATCTCCGCTCGTGCGCTCAGGCGGGTGTCATTGATGGCTAGAAGGCCTCCTTCGCCGGCGATGACATTCTTCGTCTCGTGAAAAGAGAATGCGGACAATTCGCCTAGCCCGCCCAGCGGATAGCCCTTGTAGTACGAATCAATGGCCTGCGCAGCATCCTCGACCACCGTGATGCCATGACGCTTTGCCATTGCAAGGATGGGGTCCATGTCGCAGGCGACGCCAGCGTAGTGCACCACGACGATGGCGCGAGTTCGCGGGGTGACCAGCGCCTCCAGGAGGCTGGCATCGATGTTGGGGTTGTCGGGCGCACTGTCGGCAAATACCAACTTCGCACCGCGCAAAGCGAAGGCATTGGCACTGGATACAAAGGTGAAGGAGGGCAAGATGACCTCATCACCTTCCTGAATGTCCAGCAGCAGCGCGCACATCTCCAGCGCATCGGTGCACGAGGTGGTCATCAGCGTCTTGGCAAACCCATAGCGCTGCTCGAAGAAACTGTGGCATTTCTTGGTGAACATGCCATCACCGGAGATCTTTCCCGACCCAACGGCTTGCGCGATATAGACGAGCTCACGCCCATGGAGGTAAGGCTTGTTGAAAGGAATGTTCGTCACGATGGGTAGCGTTTGTGGAATCCCAGGAGCAGGGATTCGAATTGAAACTCGAAGCGCCGATAAAGATTCATGATCGGAATGTTGGCCGCCGAAATCAGGGTATGGGCTTCCCGCACGCCGCGCAGACGATTCATCTTCAGTGCAT
Source organism: Roseateles sp. GW823-FHT07B05 (assembly GCF_058794515.1). Taxonomy (NCBI): domain Bacteria; kingdom Pseudomonadati; phylum Pseudomonadota; class Betaproteobacteria; order Burkholderiales; family Sphaerotilaceae; genus Roseateles; species Roseateles sp. GW823-FHT07B05. The sequence continues at coordinate 104,304 of NZ_JBXAGX010000012.1, read as the reverse complement.
CGGCCCACAGGGATACGCCGAGTAAGGCGTGGCTGCGCTTCACGCCGGTCAGCACAAGATCCGTGGTGGTCCCGCGGCTGCGCTGGATATGCAGACCAATGACCTCGTCCTTGAGACAATAGCTGAGGATTTCGTGGCCCTGGACCATTAGGTCATGCAACCAGTTCCGGTTTCGCTGGGCAGCCTGTTCCGGACTGACCCAGGGATCCTCGTGAATGCGGCCATGATGGAAGTCGTCCGCCAGAATCTGCTGCAGGACTGGCAGATCAGTTTCGCGGGCAGGGACAAGCACTGGGCCGGGGCGGATCAGGCGATCAAAGCTCTCGCTTGCCTGCAGCTTGGAGTGGTAGATGCGATAGCTGGCTTCGGCGAAATAGAAGTCCGCCTCGTGCAGCGCCTGTTTGTTGATGCCGGTGGACGCAAATCGGCCATACGCGAAGCGCACGCCCTCGGCGCGGGCCCATGCATCGAACTGCTTCAGTAGTTGAGCGAGTGCGACAGGATCTGAGGCATCCAGCGAGACGATTTCCGCGCATGGGAACCCGAATACATGCTCATCCCACGGCGTGCGGCGGCACTCAAGAAAGGCGGACTGGTGAAATAGACGCGGCATGGCGATATCAGTCAGCGGGCAGCAGCAGTTTGCGGCTGAATGTGGTGATCAGATCCTGCCCATCCCAGGTGGGTGCGAACGCGAGCGCCTCGCCGAATCGGGCGAATCGATCAATCGCACGCGGGGGAAGTTCGACAGCCAGCTTGAGCAGCTCATCGCGCGAAAACCCGTGCACCGCGAGTGTCTGCTCCTTGTCGCTCAGCTGTGGGGCAAGGTCGGCCAGATGTTCCAGACGGATTTCCAGGAACAGGCCGTTGCCGCAATGAATGTCCTTGGCCGTTGAATTCAGTGCGGATTCCATGCGCAGGCGAAGCGGGTGCGTGATGCCTTCTACCAGCGACTGAGCCGGCCGGGCGATGCAGGCGGCGGCATATTCGAAAGTGGCGGCTACGCGCGCCATATTCATCGCCTCCGAGTTTTCGGGTTGACGCCGCTCAAGTTCCTGCGATACCGCTGACCAGAATCGCTCTGCTGCCTCGTTGATGTCGTCGTCCACGCCTATCCATGCCACCAGCCGCGGTGATGAGCAGGCCTGCTGGGCAAACCAGAAGGCGTCGTTATAGAACTCCATGGCAAGCTTGGCCATTGCTGCGTCGTCGGCAGCCAGAATGGCTCCCGCATGAATCGCACAGGCGGAGAATCGGTCTGGGAAGCAGATTTCGATGGCGGTCGGGCGCAATGGAATGGCGCGCAACGTGCGGACCGTGGCATCGCCGCCCCACACCACGCGGATCAGGCAGGACTCTGAAATGTCACGCGTCAGTTGCTCATCATGAGGATAGGTCAGCAGCACGATGCGGCCGTGGATTGGGGTGCCGATCTCCTCATCCAGGGTCTGGGCCAGAGCCGAAATCAGGAAATCCTGGGCCGGGCTGGGCTTTTGCGATACCCGCACCATGTTCACATTGCCGGCCAGCAGAGACAGCAGCCAGGAATACATGAACACGGAGTCCACGTTGCTGGGTGCTAAATGAAAGGCTAGGCCACGCCCCAGCATCAAGGACTCCGACGATTCCAGCTGATACTTGGCGGCCAACGTCTGCAAATTGGCACCTCTGAACCAGTGCCCCAGCGCGGCCAGTTCGGGATGCTGACGAATCCCGGCCGAGGTGAGAAGCTTTTGCGAGAAGCGGCGCACGAACGCCATGGCACGGGTATCAAAGGGTTGCCAGGTGGGCTGACGGTTCAACTGGGCCAGAACCTCATGAATAGACACATCGGCCGCAGCGCCAAGGATATATTTCACGGAACTCATGCCATCACCCGTGTGTCGCTGCAGCCGCGCATTTCGACTTGCGGCAGTCGGCCGCTGACCGAGAAATAACTGCCCGCCCGGCCGCAGGCGCAATCGTCCCGGCCGTGCACGATTCCCACGTCCTCTGTCAGAAGCGAATGGCCGGGGTAGCTCAGAGGAATCGCGCTGACCACCTGGATGACGCCCGACCTGCCTAAGGGCAGGGGCTGCAACGTATGTGGGTCGCGAATGATGATGTCGGCATAGCTGGGGCTATGCAGATGCCCATGCTCGCATTCCATGAAGATGGAGCCGACCTGTTCAACCATGCCGTAATAGTTGAAGACATGGTCAATGCCAAACTGGTCATTCAATCTGGCTTTGAACGATGCGTTGTCGATCTGCTGATCGAGCAGCCGCTTCCAACCGCCGCCATGAATCAGGAGACTGCCTTTGGGAAAGCGCAAGCGAACGCCCTGTCGCAGCGCGCTTTGGTAGAGGCCCTGCCAGATCACGAAGGTGAAACCAAATAACAGGATGGGCGTCTCGGCATGGCGATCCAGATAGCTCTGCAACGCTGCCGCGTCTAACGACAAAGCACCATCCAGGCAATAGAAGTGATCGCGGCCATAGGTGGAAAAGCCGAGGATGCCGGCGGCACGTGCATTGAATCGGCGACGATCCTTCAAGAGGTCGGCCGAATCAATGATCACCATAGGCCAGCGCTTCTTGCCCAGGAATGAGGCCATGATGGCGCTCAGGACACGAGTCTGACGCATGGATGTTTCGCGATCCAGGAATATCCGCGAGACTGCTTGCCCTGTTGTACCGCTGGATGTGAGGGTCTTGATGACCTCTACCTCTGGAACGCTGCGCAGTTCATTGGTCTTGAACAGGCGCACCGGCAGATAGGGCACTTCCTCAAGCGCATGCGCGTCGCAACTGCGGAAGATCCGCTCGACGATGTTGGCGTAGGGCGGGCACCGCTCACGATGCCATCGCGTCAGCTCATTCATCGTCGCCAGCAAGGCGGGGGCCTTGATGTCATCGCGGTGGGCGTAAGGCGTGGCGATGTCGAGAGGCAGCGATGGCCAATGCGTCGGCATGCCGGCCATGCTCATCTCAGTATTTGTCATGTGCTGCTCAAGAGGGGGCTGTAGTCTTTCTTGCCAGTAGGCAACAAGGGCAATTGTTCGATGAGCTTTAGGCGCGTCATGGTGTGATGGATGGCGTACTGATGGCGCACGTGCTCGCGTGCGCGCGTCAGCAATGTCGGCTCGGCGCTCTCGATCCATGCGATTAGGCAGTCGTCCCGGCCGGCGACAGAGACGGGCACCTGCAGCGTCGCCTCCAGGGCTCGCTCGACGTCATCCAGCCCGATGCGATTGCCGCTGACCTTGATGAAGCGTTTCAGCCTACCGGTGATGTAGAAGAAGCCCTCTTCATCGACCCGGCCGAGATCTCCAGTCAACAGCCTGCCCTGCAATTCGTCACCCCTCGCGAGATCATCGCGGCGTTCTGCGTAGCCCAACATGACGTTCGGGCCTTCATAGACCAGTTCGTCATTGCTTGGACTGAGACTAAGGCGACCGCGTGGAATCGCCACGCCAATAGAGCCGATCTTGTCTTTCAGCCGATTCGCCGGAACATAGCTGATGCGTGCGCAGGCTTCGGTCTGGCCATACATCACAAAAAACCTTCGACCTGTTGCATTCGCATGCTCGGCAACCTGGCGAATCAGTTTGTCATCCATTTTGCCGCCCGCCTGCGTCAAAGTCCGCAATGTCGGCAGATCCTGTTTGAAAAAGCCGGAGCGCATCAACATCTGATAAACATAGGGCACGCCCGCGACCGACGTCACGCCATGGGCCCGTACCCTGCGCACAAAGTCGCGGCTGAGGGCGCTGTCGTTGTTCAGAACCAGTGAGCCGTGGGCCAGCAGATGGCTGTTGATCACAGACAGGCCATATGAATAGTTCATTGGCAGAGACGTTATGGCACGCTCTTCGGGGCCCAGAGCCAGATACTCCGTGATCGATGCTGCATTGGCCTGTAGCGCCTCGCGTGACAAACGGACCAAACGCGGGCTGCCGGTGCTGCCGGAGGTGCTAAGCAGCAGTCCAAGTGAAGGATGCAATTCAATCGCCGGCGCATCGACCTGACCGACGGGGCCGTCGGTGCCAGGGGCGCCCGCAATCCATTGCGGTTGATAGAGCTGGCAAAGAGCGCTTAATTGCTCGGCGGGCGTATCTGCCGCCAGTAGCAGGGGCACATGACCTTGGCGGAGGCAGGCCAGATAAAGCGCGATGTCCCCCGCTCGGTTGGCGCAAAGCAATAGCCCAAAGCTGCGCTCGCCCCATGCCGCCAGCGCCAGTTCATGCCGCCGAACCAGTTCCAGAAGCTGATCACGGCTGACGTAGCGGTCGTTGGGATCGACAAGGGCGATAGTCCTGCCATCGCCGGGCGGAAGATCCCAGAAGTTCATAGACTCATTCCGCCGTCCACGCCGATGACTTGGCCTGTGATGTAGGTCGAACGATCGGATGCAAGGAAGCGCACCAAGTCTGCCACCTCGTCCGCTGTGCCCATGCGGCCCATCCGGACGCGTGCCAGGTTCTGGCGGTGCATGTCTTCGCTGTGCTGGCGGTTGAGTTCCGTATCGATGTAGCCAGGTGCGACCGCATTCACGCGGACTTTGTTTGCAGCGAGTTCCTTGGCCCCCGCCAGCGTTGCGCCGATCAAGCCCGCTTTCGATGCCGAGTATGGGACCTGTCCTTCAAAACCGAACCGACCGACGATCGAGGACATATTGATAATGGAGCCACCACCACCACGGACCATAAGCTTGGCGGCACCTTGCATGTGCAAAACGCTGGCCGCCAGGTTGACGTCAAGAGTTTGAGAAAGCCCTTGCCGGGAAATCATGCCGAGACTGGCTGGTGCCATGATGCCGGCGTTGTTCACCAGAACATCCAGCCGGCGGAATCGCTTGAAGATCTCCTGAAACGCTTTGCCAATGGCATCACCATCGGACATGTCATAGGCGAGGCGCAGCACGGACTCACCCCCAACGCCTGCTGGCAACGTTGACAGCAGTTCGTCCAGGGAAGTGGCGTTACGGGCGTGTGCCACAAGCTTGAAACCATCTGCCGCGAGCGCCCGGGCGCAGGCCGCACCAATACCTCGCGAGGCGCCGGTGATGAAGGCAACGCGTTCTTGCATGAGAAGGTCAGAGGTACTTGGCGACGATCGTTTTGGCTCTGGCGAAGCTGCTCATATCGATCACGTCCTCGGCGTCGATCATGATGTCAAAAGCCTCTTCAATGGCGGCAATCAAGGCCATGTGGGCGACCGAATCCCAGTTCGGGAAATCCGCGTACTTCAGATCGTCCACTACCAGGTCTTCCGTGGTGCCCAATGCGTCTGCAAAGACGTTGCGTAGCTTTTCTTCCATTTTTTGGCTGTTCTAACTGATTAATGAGTGGCCGTTGAAGGGTTTCAATGATTCAAAAGGGAGTGGATTTGCGTCGCTGTTTCAGCACCACATATGCGGAGGCGGCAAGAAGACCTGCGATAAATCCACCGATGGCGGTAATCGCGCGGCGCGGCTTGGTTCGGCGGTCCGGCGGCATCGCTGGGTCGATGACCTGGATCAAGGAGCCTTCACGGCTCTCATCGGATTTCGCCAGCTCATATTGGCGGGCGAAGATGTCGAACAGCGCTTCTTCGTATTTGTAATCGCGATACTTGCTCACATAGCTGTCTTGATTCTTCAGCTGGCTGTGGCTGGTCTCTTCCAGCTTGGCGAGCCGCCCTGACAGACCTGCCAGAGTGGCCTGAGCCCGACGCACCTCGGGTGCGCCGTCGGCCAGGCTGGAGCGCATGGCTTGCAGGCGGACCTCCGCTGAGGTGTGCTCCGCTTTCAGGCGTGCATAGGACTCAGCGGCGGCCTTCGGCTCGGCATTGAGGTCGCCCGCACTGAACCCGCTGCGCTGCAACTCGAGTTGCGCAGCCTTCAGGCGCTCCTTGGTCTGCTTGAGCTGGTTCTCGAAGAAGGTGCGGCGCTGCTGGGCTTCTGTCAGCGCCAACGTGCTGGTCATGCGGCGCAGCTCCGTGACATAGGTGTTGGCGATTTCCGATGAGCGCTGCGGGCTTGTGTCATCAACCTCGATGTAAATCAGACCATCCTTCTTGCCTGCAACAATGCGCACGTTTTCCGACAACTGCTTACGGGCCAGGGACCGGAATTTCGATTCATAGACGTCCATCAAACCGAACTTGTCAATGATGTTGTCGCTAATCGTGGCGCTTTGCATCAGAGAGATGAGTTGATCCGCCTGATTCTTGATAGCCGAAGAACTGCCGGCGATATTGGCTAATGCGCCAAGTGAAGCCAGGGCCGCAGCGGCTGAGCTTTGTTGCTGGGGAGAAATAAAGCTGGTGCGTGCTGTATAGGTCGGGGGAATCAGGAATGTGACTCCGAGTGCAAAGCAGCCGGCAAGTATCGCGGAGCAGCCAAGTAGACGCCATCTCCCGAGCAAAACTCTATGCAGCAGTAAAGTGTCCTCAATGTCATCCAATACTTGGGGGTTGTCAGTGGTCAGGGGGCTGGTCAAGGTGGGCTCTCGCGACTCAGTTGTTCTTCAATGTTCCAAGTGCTGCCGCACCCAGTCCAAACTGGTACAGGATCTGTGTCCAGTCCTTCGCCTCTTGCATGAAGGTGGTCTTGTTCAACTCCTCTGGCACAAAGACAGTGTCCCCTGGCAAAGCCATTAAATTCGGCAGCGAACTTCCGCCAAACCAGCCGCTGCTGGACTGGCGAGCGCTGATGACGCGGCCATTGGCACGCAGCACAAACATGCTTCCCACATCGGCACCTCGTGTGGGTCCGCCGGCCACGCGAACGATGTCTTCAATGGAACTGCCGGACTTGATCAGGTAGCTGCCGCCATTGAACACGCTGCCAAACACCCCTACGGTATTGGGTACTGCCGGCACATAAAGCCGGTCACCATCTTCAACGGCCAGCATGGGCGGGGTGCGGGAGTCTTCGCTCAGATCCAGCACGATGCGCCCGGTCGGGCGCACCGCGCGCAGCCGCTCAATCAGCTTGGCCGTGCCCGCCTGCTGCTGGTTCAACGCAATGGCGCCGTCCGAGTTGCTGACCTTTTGCGTGGAGGTGCTGCGGGTGAAGTCGGTCTCAAGGTCTCGCAGGGCGCGGTCGTACTGCGCCTCTTGCGCGCGCCGCACGCTGTCTCTAGTGAACTCCGCGCCGAAGAGGTAGGCCTCGTTGGTCAGGCCTCCTGCGGCCGCAAGCATGTCGGGCAGAGTGGTGCCGGGTGGCAGGATGTACTCGCCGGGCTTGGTCACTTCGCCCTCCACCCGTACGCGCTTGTATTGCCTTGCTTGCGGCAGCGCTACGCTGACGCTGTTGAAGGCGCGCAGCACATCGCCGTTGGCCAGCTTCATTGTGCTGGAGTCAGGCAGAGCCAGTTCCACCACGCGACGGTCATTGCGGTCGCTCAGGCGCTCCAGCGACAGGCGGCGGGTGTCGGCCACGGTGGTGAGGCCGCCGACGTACGCGGCTGCATCAGCCAGCGTTTCGCTACCCTTCAATTCCACCACGGCAACGCGGTTGAAGCTGCCGATCAAGCCGACCAGTGGGCCCACCGGCCCCACGTGCAGCACGTCGTCGGCTTGCAGCGGCGCGTCCGCTTGCTTGTCGCCCTTGGCCATTAGGTCGTAGAGATCGAAACGGCTCACGACCCGGCCGTTCCGGCGCAGTTCGATGTTGCGGATGCTGCCACTGCCCGAGGGGCCGCCGGCTTGGGTGAGACCCGTCATCACGGTGGCCAGGCTGCTGACACTGTAGGCGCCGGGGCGCTCCACGAAACCGGTCACGTAGTAGCGGATGCTGCGTAGCTTGCCCAACGAGGCGCTAAGCTGAAAGTTCTTGAATACTTGGCTGACGCGGCGCGTCAGCAACTCGTTCAGTTCTGCTTGTCGCGCGCCTGCCACCACGATGGGGCCCACGCGCGGCACGACGATGCGGCCAGCACGATCCACTGTGAGGCGCAGATCCGCATCGACGGAACCCCAGATCGTGAGTTGGATTTCGTCGCCAAACCCGACAATGTAGTCTGGCGGCACCTGGCGATTCGATTCGATCAGCGAAACATCGCTACTGGGCAACATCAACTCGGCACCCAAACGACGGACAGTTGCACCGGCGAGGCCGCTTACATACGCCTCGAATTCGCTGAGTTGTGCGGGCTTCGGGGGGGGCGAACGAGGCTGTTCATTTGGTTGAGCCGAAGGCGGTGCCGATCGGCCGCCAGTCTCGTCATTTACGGGAGAGGTGCGTGTCCCGCTATCGACGAGCCGAACGGGGCCGATTGCTGCCTGCTCGATGTCTGCGGCTGCAGAAGCCGTGCTGGCCATCGCAGTGCAAGCAATGGCTGCTGCCGTCAAGTGGCCGATGATGTGAGGCCGGCTAGAGAGTGTCATCGAGGGCTGGATCATTGATGGCGGGCGGGATGTGGCGGGCGTAACATGCCGCAAAGGCGGGGGTGAATTCTAGTGGTCGGGTGATGGCAGCCTTGAGCTTCCAGGCTCTTTACACTAGCGCCAATGCTTTATCTTCTGGTGTCGTTTTTCGTGGCTGCCGGGGTGACTCTGCTCGTCATCCATTCCTCCCGTAGCCATGCGCATTTTTCGGCCGATGCCGATCTGTCCGGGCCGCAGAAGTTCCACGCGGCGCCAGTGCCTCGTATCGGTGGCGTGGGAATGTTCACCGGGCTGATCTGTTGCGTGGGCGCAGCAGCGGCATCAAATCGTGCCGAGTGGGTTTTGGGTGCGCTTTTGTTGGTGTGTGGCTTGCCAGCGTTCGCCGCAGGGCTAGTTGAAGACCTGACGAAGCGCGTGTCGCCAGCCAAGCGGCTCTGTGCAACTGCTGCTTCCGCTGCGCTTGGCATCTGGTTGTTGGATGCGACCATCTCGCGAACGGACATTCCTGGGCTTGATTGGTTGTTGGCCATGGCTGCGGTTGGGTGGGGCGTCACGGTCCTAACCGTGGCTGGCGTTGCCAACTCGATCAACATCATTGACGGCTTCAACGGGCTGTCGTCGATGTGTGTGAGCTTGATGTTGTTGGTGTTTGCCTATGTCGCCTACATGGTGGGGGATGTGTCCCTGGCGGTGTGGGCCTTGGCAGGCGTTGGTGCGGCGCTGGGGTTTTTCGTCTGGAACTTCCCTGCTGGCCTGATCTTTCTCGGTGACGGTGGTGCCTATTTCCTGGGCTTCTACCTGGCGGAGATCGGCATCCTGCTGGTGGCACGCAACCCTGAGGTGTCGCCGTTGTTTCCTCTGATGGTGTGCATCTACCCGGTGTTTGAGACGCTGTTCTCGATGTATCGGCGCAAATTCGTACGTTCGGTGCCAACTTGGCTGCCTGATGGGATCCATCTGCACTCGTTGGTCTATCGGCGCCTGATGCGTTGGGCGATCGGAGCGGCTGATGCGCGTATCGTGACGCGGCGCAACTCGATGACGGCGCCTTACCTCTGGATGCTGTGCATTACGTCGCTGGCGCCGGCGGCCGTGTTCTGGGATTCCACGCCATGGATGGCCGCATGCCTGCTCTTGTTCGTTGCCATCTACGTGGGGCTTTATCGCCGAATTGTCCGTTTCAAAACGCCCAAGTGGCTCGTGGTGACGGGCAAAAGTGCGCCCGCAAGTATGACCGGCGATAATCGACGGCTATGAGCGACACCGCCTCCCCGTCCGTCCAGCCTGACCTTGCAGGCGCTGAGCCCGCTCCCCCGGCCCGCTTCGACACCCTTCCCCTCGACCCCAAGCTCCTTCGCGCGGTCGCCGATTCCGGCTACCTGACGATGACGCCCATCCAGTCCAAGGCGATCCCCATCGTCCTGGAAGGTCGCGATGTCATGGGTGCCGCGCAGACCGGCACCGGCAAGACCGCGGCGTTTTCGATCCCGTTGCTGCAGCGCATGCTCAAGCACGAGAACCCGAGCGTGTCGCCCGCCCGTCACCCGGTGCGCGCCCTGGTGCTGGCGCCGACCCGCGAACTGGCCGACCAGGTCGCGGAGAACGTCAAGAAGTACGCCAAGCACACCAACCTGCGCTCGGTCGTCGTCTTCGGCGGCGTCGACATGAAGCCGCAGACGGCCGCCCTCAAGGCTGGCGTCGAGGTGCTGATCGCCACGCCCGGCCGGCTGCTGGACCACATCGAGGCCAAGAACTGCGTGCTGAACCAGGTCGAGTACGTCGTGCTCGACGAGGCCGACCGCATGCTGGACATCGGCTTCCTGCCGGACCTGCAGCGCATCCTCAGCTACCTGCCCAAGGCACGCCAGACGCTGCTGTTCTCGGCGACGTTCTCGCCCGAGATCAAGCGGCTGGCGCAGAGCTATCTGCAGGACCCCATCCTCGTCGAGACGGCCCGCCCCAATCAGACGGCGTCGACCGTCGAGCAGCGCTTCATCAGCGCCACCGACGACGACAAGCGGGCCATCATCAAGCAGATCTTGAAGGAGCGGTCCATCCGCCAGGCCATCGTCTTCGGCAACTCCAAGCTGGGCGTCGCCCGCCTGGCGCGCTCGTTCGAGCGCGACGGCCTGCGCACGGCGGCACTGCATGGCGACAAGTCGCAGGACGAGCGCCTGAAGGCGCTGGAAGCCTTCAAGCGTGGCGAGATGGACGTGCTGGTCGCGACGGACGTTGCGGCCCGCGGCCTGGACATCGCGGACCTGCCAGCGGTCTTCAACTTCGACGTGCCGTTCAACGCCGAGGACTACGTGCACCGCATCGGTCGCACGGGCCGCGCGGGTGCGTCGGGCCTGGCGGTCACGCTGGTGACCAAGTCGGACGCGCGCCTGGTCGCCGACATCGAGAAGCTCATCAAGCGCGAGATCGTGCTGGACACCTTCGAGCTCGAGAACGAGCGGCCGCGCTTCGAGCGTCGCCCCCGTGAAGACGCGCCGGATCGCCAGGAGCGTCAGGAGCGCTACGAGCGCCCGGATCGCCCGTCGCGCGCGACCAGCCCCGCGCTGCGCACGCCGGCGGCTTCCGCTGATCCGTTCTTCAACAAGCCCTACGAAGCCAGCTCGCGCGACGAGCCGCCGGCCTGGGAGAAGGCCAAGGCGGCCACGCCGGTCAAGGGCCTGTCCAGCTACATCAAGCCCAAGAAGCAGGTCGCGGCGCTGTTCGGCGCCAAGAAGCCGGCCGCGCCGGCCGAGTCCTAAGCCAGCAGCGCAAAGACCGCAGGGATGCGGTCCGGCAGCGTGGCGCGGTTGGCGCGCCAGTCTGCCACCGTCGCGGTCTGCGTCCAGCCGCCCGGCAGCGTCAGGCCCACGCTGACCGACAGCCGCGTGCCTGGCTTCAGCGTCGCCAGCAGCGCCTGGCGTAGCGCTTCGTTCCGGTAGGGCGTCTCGATGAGCAGTTGCGTCTGCTGCGCCTTGGCCGACAGCGCCTCCAGCTCGCGGATGCGGGCCGTGCGGGCCGCGGCGTCCACCGGCAGGTAGCCGACGAACGCAAAGCTCTGGCCGTTCAGGCCGCTGGCGGCCAGCGCCAGCAGCAGCGAGCTGGGCCCCGACAGCGGCACCACCTCGATGCCGGCCTCGTGCGCCAGCGCCACCAGCCGCGCACCAGGGTCGGCGACGGCGGGCAGGCCCGCTTCCGACATCAGTCCCACGTCGTGCCCGGCCAGCGCCGGCGCCAGCAGCGCACGCCAGGCCGTCGAATCGTCGACAGCCGGCCGGCCGCCCTTGGGTGGTCGCGGAAGCTCGGCGATCTGCAGCGCCTGCAGCGGCTGGGCCAGCGGCGCGACGGCGTCGACGCGCTTGAGCAGCGCCCGCGTCGTCTTCGCGTTCTCGGCCGCCCAGTGCGTCAGCCGCGCGGCGGTCTCGATGACGCGCTGCGGCAGCACCTCGCGCAGGTCCAGCGAGTCGTCCACGCCGAAGTCCAGCGTGTTGGGCATCAGGATCAGTCGGCCGTTTTTCATGCCAGGGGCTCCAGGCCGGCGCGGCGCAGCAGCGCGCAGGTGCGGATCAGCGGCAGGCCGATCAGCGCGGTGGGGTCATCGGACTCGACGGCGTCCAGCAGTGCGATGCCCAGGCTCTCCACCTTGGCGCTGCCGGCGCAGTCGTAGGGCTGGTCGGCGCGCAGATAGGCCTCGATGGCGGCGGCGCTCAGCGTTCGCACCCGCACCCGCACCTCGGCTCGCTCGATGGCAGCCAGGCCCGGTGCGACGATGGCGACGGCGGTCTGGAACACCACCTCGCGGCCGCTCATGCGCGCCAGCTGCGCGGCGGCGGCCTCGTGCGTGCCCGGCTTGCCGATCGCTTCGCCGCCGAGGTCGGCGACCTGGTCCGACCCGATGACGACAGCGCCGGGGAAGCGTGCTGCCACGACCCGCGCCTTGGCCAGCGCCAGCCGCTCGGCCAGCGCCGCCGGGGTTTCGCCGGGCAGGGCGGTTTCGTCGACTTCTGGGCCGACGGCGTCGAAGGGCAGGCGCAGGCGGGCCAGCAATTCCTGGCGGTAGCGGGACGTCGAGGCGAGGATCAAAGGCGGCATCGGGGCATTCTCGCCCGCCTAAACTTCGGGGCATGAAACCGCGCGCCTTTGTTCCCGAGAAGCTCGACCTTGCCGCCTTCGCCCGTGACGGCGCCAGCCTGGAGGGCGAATGGCCCGCCGCGGCGCTGGAGCGCCTGGCCGACGCCGGCGCACCCGAGGCGCCCGCCCAGGGCTGGCCGTCGCTGCGCTGGAGCCTGCTGGGCGAGACCCGGCAGCTCAAGGGGGGCAAGCCGCAGACCTGGCTGCAGGTGAGGGCGCAGGCGCAGGTCTGGCTGACCTGCCAGCGCTGCCTCCGGCCCGTCGACGAGCACCTGGACATCGACCGCTGGATACGCTTTGTCGACACCGAGGCCGAGGCGGCGGAACTCGACGCCGACAGCGACGACGATGTGCTGGCCCTGCCTCGCCACCTGGATGCCCGTGAGCTCATCGAGGACGAGCTGCTGCTGGCCCTGCCGCTGGTGCCGCGCCACGAGGAATGCCCGGAGCCGCTGGCGCACGCCGACGACGAGCCCGCCGCAAACGAGGAGGAGGCCGAGCGCCCCAATCCGTTCGCCGCGCTGGCGGCGCTGAAGCGCGGCGGCAGCGCCTGAGGCCATGCGCCGCGCGGCTTTGCGCAACGCCATCGCCGAGCCGGCTTGGCGTAGCATGCATTCGCTGCTACACTCATGGGCTTTTCTGCGGCCTGGTGCTCGAGGATGGTTCTCGCACCCCGGGGTCGCAACCCCAAACCCCGCACGTCACTGCGCAGAATTCGGAGAATTTCATGGCCGTTCAGCAAAACAAGAAGTCGCCTTCCAAGCGCGGCATGCACCGTTCCCACAATGCCCTGGTGAACCCGGGCACGGCCATCGAGCCGACGACCGGCGAAGTGCACCTGCGTCACCACATCAGCCCCACCGGCTTCTACCGTGGCCGCAAGGTGCTGAAGAGCAAGGCCGACGCGGCCTGATGACGCTCCGCGCTGCCCCTGGGCGGCGCGCACCGATGAATCTGCCAACCCGGCCTGCGCTCAGCGCTGTGCCGGGTTTGGTCTTTTCTGAACTGCTTTCGTCTCGATGACCCACGCGCCCCTGCCCGATCCCGTCCGCCTCGTCGTCGACTGCATGGGCGGCGACCACGGCCCCTCGGTCACGCTGCCGGCCTGCCGCGCCTTCCTCGACAAGCACCCCGGTGCCGAACTCATCCTCGTCGGCCAGCCCGACGCGCTGAAGGCGGCGATCGCGTGGCCACGCTGCCGCATCGTGGAGGCCAGCGAGGTCGTCACGATGGACGACTCCATCGAGGTGGCGTTGCGCCGCAAACGCGACTCGTCCATGCGCGTCGCCATCCAGCAGCTCAAGGCGCGCGACGGCGAGCCGGTCCAGGCGCATGCCTGCGTGTCGGCTGGCAACACCGGTGCGCTGATGGCCGTGGCCAAGGTGCTGCTGAAGACCGTGGCGGGCATCGACCGCCCGGCCATCGCCGCCGTCATGCCCAACGCGGCCGGCCGCTTCACGACCGTGCTGGACCTGGGCGCCAACGTCGATTCCTCTGCCGACAACCTGCTGCAGTTCGCCGTGCTGGGCAGCGCGCTGGTGTCGGCGGTGGACGGCATCGAGGAGCCCAGCGTGGGCCTGCTCAACATCGGCGAAGAGGCCATCAAGGGCAGCGAGACCATCAAGCAGGCCGGCGAGCTGCTGCGCACAGCGGGTGCTGCCGGCCAGCTGAACTTCTACGGCAACGTCGAGGGCAACGACATCTTCAAGGGCACGACGGACATCGTCGTCTGCGACGGCTTCGTCGGCAACGTCATGCTCAAGGCCTCCGAAGGCCTGGCCGGCATGATGGGCGGCTTCATCAAGACCGAGTTCACGCGCGACTGGCTCAGCATGCTGGGCGGCCTGCTGGCCAAGCCCGTGCTGAACCGCTTCAAGCACCGCGTGGACCACCGCCGCTTCAACGGCGCGGCGCTGCTGGGCCTGCGTGGCCTGGTGTTCAAGAGCCACGGCTCGGCCGATGCCTTCGCCTTCGAGATGGCGCTGGCCCGCGCTTATGATGCCGCCCGCAACCGGCTGCTTGACCGGGTACACGAGCGCATCGTCGCCACGCTGCAGGCCTCCACGGGCACCGGCGCGACCGATGCCGGAGACACGGCGGCGCCCGCCGCCCAGGCTGCATGAGCCCCACAGCACACACACCTTCCCGCCACTCCCGCATCCTCGGCACCGGCAGCCACCTGCCGGGTGACCGGGTCACCAACCAGGCCCTGGCCGACCGCCTCGCCGCCGACGGCATCGAGACCTCCGACGACTGGATCGTCGAGCGCACCGGCATCCGCGCGCGTCACTTCGCGGCGCCCGACCAGGCCGCCAGCGATCTGGCCTTCCCCGCGGCCCAGGCCGCGCTGGAAGCCGCCGGCATCGATGCCAGCGAGCTGGATCTCATCATCGTCGCGACGTCCACGCCCGACATGGTGTTCCCGTCCACAGCCTGCCTGCTGCAGAAGAAGCTCGGCGCGTTCGGCTGCGCGGCCTTCGACGTGCAGGCCGTCTGCGCGGGCTTCGTCTACGCGCTCAGCGTCGCCGACTCGATGATCAAGAGCGGCGCCGCCAGCAAGGCGCTGGTTGTCGGCGCCGAGGTGTTCTCCCGCATCCTCGACTTCAAGGACCGCACCACCTGTGTGCTGTTCGGCGACGGCGCCGGCGCCGTCGTGCTGGGCGTGAGCGACACGCCAGGCATCCTCGCCACCGAGCTGCATGCCGACGCCCGCCACAGCGACATCCTGTGCACGCCCGGCACTGTGTCCGGCGGCCAGGTGCTGGGCTCGCCGCTGCTGAGGATGGACGGCCAGGCCGTCTTCAAGCTCGCCGTCGGCGTGCTGGAGAAGGTCGCCCGCTCGGTGCTCGACAAGGCCGGCATGACCGATGCCGACATCGACTGGCTGATTCCCCACCAGGCCAACATCCGCATCATGCAGGGCACGGCCAAGAAGCTGCGCATGTCGCTGGACAAGCTCATCGTCACCGTCGACGAGCATGGCAACACGTCGGCCGCCTCGGTGCCGCTGGCGCTGGACGTCGCCGTACGCAGCGGCCGCATCCAGCGCGGCGACACCGTGATGCTGGAAGGCGTCGGCGGCGGCTTCACGTGGGGCGCGGCCCTTCTGAACTACTGAGATTTCTATGACTGCATCTTTCGCCGTTGTCTTCCCCGGACAAGGCTCGCAGGCCGTCGGCATGCTCGACGCCTTCGCCGACCACCCGGAAGTCCGCCGCACGCTTGACGAAGCCTCTGCCGCCCTCGGCGAGGACATCGCCGCGCTGATCCACGCCGGTCCCAAGGACCAGCTGGACCTGACCACCAACACCCAGCCCGTGATGCTGACGGCCGGCATCGCCTGCTGGCGCGCCTTCGTCGCCGAGACGGGCCTGGTGCCTGTGGCTGCCGCCGGCCACTCGCTGGGCGAGTACACGGCGCTGGTCGCGTCGGGCGCGCTGAGCCTGGCCGATGCGCTGCCGCTGGTGCGCTTCCGCGCCCAGGCCATGCAGGAGGCCGTGCCTGTCGGCGTCGGCGCGATGTACGCCATCCTCGGCCTGGACGGCGACGCCGTGCGCGCCGGCTGCGCGCAGGCTGCCGCCGAGACGGGTGAGGCCATCGAGGCCGTCAACTTCAACGACCCCAAGCAGACGGTGATCGCCGGCAGCAAGGCCGGCGCCGAGAAGGCCGCTGAGATCCTGAAGGCCGCGGGCGCCAAGCGCGCGCTGCCGCTGCCGGTGTCCGCGCCGTTCCACTCCAGCCTGATGAAGCCGGCCGCCGAGCGGCTGAAGGAAAAGCTGGCGACGGTGCAGTTCGCCGCCGCCGCCTTCCCGGTCATCAACAACATCGACGTGGCCATCACCGACAACGCCGACGCGCTGCGCGACGCGCTGTACCGCCAGGCCTTCGGCCCGGTGCGCTGGGTCGAGGTCGTGCAGGCGCTGAAGGCCCGCGGCGTCGGCCACATCATCGAGGCCGGCCCCGGCAAGGTGCTGACCGGCATGGCCAAGCGCATCGACGCCGAACTGCAGGCCGCCTGCGTGTTCGACCCCGCCTCGCTGGCCGAGGCACGCGCCCTGCTGGGAGCCTGAATCCATGACTGAATCTGCATCCAAGGGCGTCGCCCTCGTCACCGGCGCCAGCCGCGGCATCGGCCGCGCCATCGCGCTGGCGCTGGCCGGCGAAGGCTGGCGCGTCATCGGCACCGCCACGACCGAGTCCGGCGCCGCCGCCATCACCGAAGCGCTGGCGGCCCACGGCGGCCGCGGCATCGCGCTGAACGTGACCGACGCTGCCGCCAGCCAGGCCGCCGTCGACGACATCGTCGCCAAGGAAGGCCGCCTGGACGTGCTCGTCAACAACGCCGGCATCACGCGCGACACGCTGTCCATGCGCATGAAGGACGACGACTGGGACGCCGTGCTGGACACCAACCTGAAGGCCGTGTTCCGCCTCGCCCGTGCCGTCACCAAGCCGATGATGAAGCAGCGCACCGGCCGCATCATCAACATCACGTCCGTCGTCGGTGCGTCCGGCAATGCCGGCCAGGCCAACTACGCCGCCGCCAAGGCCGGCGTGGCCGGCCTGACGCGCTCGCTGGCCCGCGAACTCGGCAGCCGCGGCATCACCGTCAATTGCGTCGCGCCGGGCTTCATCGCCACCGACATGACCGAGGTGCTGCCCGAGGCCCAGAAGGCCGCGCTGCTGGCGCAGATCCCGCTGGGCCGCCTGGGCGCTCCCGAGGAGATCGCCGCCGCCGTCGTCTTCCTGGCGTCACCGGGCGGTGCTTACATCACGGGCTCCGAGCTGCACGTCAACGGCGGCATGTACATGGCCTGATTTGGCCCCGGGTGCCTCGATTTAGGGGCGCCCATCTAGAGCCCGTAGAATGCTGGGCTGTTTTCTGCAAACCCCTCCTGGAGGAGTCATGAGCGATATCGAAGCACGAGTCAAGAAAATCATCGCCGAGCAACTCGGCGTGGCGGAAGCCGACGTCACGAACGAGAAGGCTTTCGTTGCCGACCTGGGCGCCGATTCTCTGGACACCGTGGAACTGGTGATGGCCCTCGAAGACGAGTTCGGCATCGAGATCCCCGACGAAGAGGCCGAGAAGATCACCACCGTGCAGCTGGCGATCGACTACGCCGTCAAGCACCAGAAGGCCTGAGCGCCTTCCCTTCCCCGCAACTCTGATCCGCACCGCATGAGTCGTCGCCGCGTCGTCGTCACCGGCCTTGGCCTTATCAGCCCCGTCGGCAATACCGTTGCCGAAGGCTGGGCCAACATCCTCGCCGGCCGTTCCGGCATTGCCAACATCACCCGCTTCGACGCCAGCGCCTTCGCCTGCCGTTTCGCGGGTGAGGTCAAGGGCTTCAACATCGAGGACTACATCCCCGCCAAGGAAGCCCGGCACATGGATACCTTCATCCATTTCGGGCTGGCGGCGGCCATGCAGGCGGTGCGGGACTCCGGTATCCCGACCGGAGACCAGCTGACGGAAGAGCAGGCCGAGCGCATCGGCGTGCTGGTGGGCTCGGGCATCGGCGGCCTGCCGCTGATCGAAGAGACCCACGGCGAGCTGACCAACCGCGGCCCGCGCCGCATCTCGCCGTTCTTCATTCCGGCCTCGATCATCAACATGATCTCGGGCCACGTCTCCATCCAGTACGGCTTCCAGGGACCCAACCTGGCGATCGTGACGGCCTGCACGACGGGCCTGCACGCGATCGGCGAAGCCGGGCGCCTCATCGAGTACGGCGACGCCGACGTGATGATCGCCGGCGGTGCCGAGTCGGCCGTGTCGCCGCTGGGCATCGGCGGCTTCGCGTCGGCCCGTGCGCTGTCCACCCGCAACGACGACCCCGCCACCGCGTCCCGCCCCTGGGACAAGGACCGCGAGGGCTTCGTGCTGGGCGAGGGCGCCGGCGTGCTGGTGCTCGAAGAGTACGAACACGCCAAGAAGCGCGGCGCCAAGATCTACTGCGAGCTGGCCGGTTTCGGCATGGGTGCGGACGCGTACCACATGACCGCGCCCAACGTCGACGGCCCCAAGCGCTCCATGCGCGCGGCGCTGCGCAACGCCGGGCTCAACCCCGACGCGGTCCAGTACATGAACGCCCACGGCACCTCCACGCCGCTGGGTGACATCAACGAGACCAACGCGATCAAGCTGGCCTTCGGTGACCACGCCAAGCAGATGGTCATCAGCTCGACCAAGTCCATGACCGGCCACCTGCTGGGCGGCGCGGGCGGCATCGAGTCGGTCTTCACGGCGCTGGCCGTGCGTGACCAGGTCGCACCGCCGACGATCAACATCTTCAACCAGGACCCCGATTGCGACCTGGACTACTGCGCCAACGAGGCGCGGCCGATGAAGATCGACGTCGCGGCGAAGAACAACTTCGGCTTCGGCGGCACCAACGGCACGCTGATCTTCAAGCGCGTCTGAGCCCGCTGCGCGATGCGCCGCACGCCGCCCGTCGTCGTGCAGCTGCTGCCGCAGCCGGCCGTGCAGGCCGCGGTGGTGTTGCTCGCGGTGCTGGCCGCGGGCGGCCTGGCCGTCTGGGCCTGCAGCCATCAACCCCAGGCCTGGCCGCTGTGGCTGGCTGTTCCACTGGCGGCTGGCTACGCCTGGCGTGCCGCGGCCGTGCTGCCGCGTCGCCTGCGCTGGGACGGCGAGGCCTGGTGGCTGGCAGCGCCCGGCCGCGATGACGAAACCGCCGTCCAACTCGCTGTGCTGATCGACCTCGACGCCTGGCTGCTGCTGCGCGCCAGCCCCGGCCCGTGCTGGCTGCCGCTGTCGCGCCGCCAGCAGCCGCAATGGAGCGCGCTGCGCGCCACGCTTTTCGCCGCCGCGGGCGGCGCCGTGCCGCGATGAGCGCGCCGGGCGCCGACGCCGACGCGCTGCTGGTGCGCCAGGCGCAGGCCGGCAGCCGCGCGGCCTTCGACATGCTGGTGCTGAAGTACCAGCGCCGCATCGAGCGACTGCTCGGCCGCAGCGTGCGCGACCCCGCGGACGTGGCGGACCTGTGCCAGGAGACCTTCCTGGCCGCCTACCGCGCGCTGCCCGCCTTCCGCGGTGACAGTGCGTTCTACACCTGGATCTACCGCATCGCGATCAACGCCGCGCAGCGCCACCGCGCGCGCCAGCGGCCCGTCGACTCGCTGGACGACGACGAGGGAACTTTCGGCACCGGCGTGCATCCAACCGACGATGCGACCCCCGAGACCCTGCTCGCCAGCCGCCAGCTGGCGTCGGGGCTGGACGAGGCGGTCGCTGCCCTGGCCGACGATCAACGCCGGGCGCTGCTGCTGAGAGAGGTGGATGGCTTGAGCTACGACGAAATCGCCGACCTGATGGACTGCCCCGCGGGCACCGTGCGTTCGCGCATCTTCCGCGCCCGCGAGGCGCTGGCCGCCCGGCTGCGGCCCTTGCTGAGTGGAGGCTGGCGATGACGCGCGCCGACGACCCCGCGCTGGCGCAGGCGCTGTCCGCCGTCATGGACGGCCAGGCCACGGCGGCCGACTGGGCGCTGGTCAACGCCGCCTGGGACGCCGACCCCACGCTGCGCGAGCGCTGGGCGCTGTGGCATGCCGCGGGAGACGGCCTGCGCTCGGCCGAGCTGCCCGCCGTGCACCGCGACCCGGCGGCCCTGCTGGACGCGCTGCACGCCCGCCTGCCGGCGCCCGTGGCGGCGCTGCCGCGGCGCCGCGGCGAGTGGCTGGCGCCGCTGGCCGTCGCGGCCGGCTTCGTCGCGATGGCCGTGGGCTTGGGCACGCTGCGCCCGCCCGCAGCCCCCGAGCCGCTGGTGGCCGCTGCACCGAACGCAACACCACGCGCGCAAGGGCTTGTGGGCATGAGCTTTGCCCAGGCCGCCGCAGGCCGTACGCTGCCGGCCGTGGGTGCGGCGCGCGACCCGGTCCTGCTGGACCCCGCCGCGCCGGAGTCCATCGACTGGGGCGCCGCGCTGCCCGACGTCGCGGCCTCGCGCCCCGGCTCCTGAGCCACCTCGCTATCCTCTGCCCGCTGAACCTGGAACCTTTGTCTATGCACGCTGAGAACCGACCCTCCTCCTCGCGCCAGCGCCTGCTGCTGTCGGGCGCCGCGCTGGCCCTTTCGCTCGCCTTCGGGGCGGCGCCGAGCGTCGCCCAGTCCCGCGAACTGCCCGACTTCAGCGAGCTGGTCGAGCGCGTGGGCCCGGCGGTCGTCAACATCCGCACGGTCGAGAAGGTCAAGCCGCCCGAGAACCAGGCGGAGATGAACGAGCAGATGCAGGAGTTCTTCCGCCGCTTCGGCATCCCCGTGCCCAACCAGCGGCGCGGCGCGCCGCGCGGTGGCGGCACGCCGGACGACGACGGCCCGATGCGCCGTGGCGTCGGCTCCGGCTTCATCCTCAGCGCCGACGGCTATGTGCTGACCAATGCGCATGTCGTGCAGGGCGCGGACGAGGTCATCGTCACGCTGACCGACAAGCGCGAACTCAAGGCCAAGCTCATCGGCGCCGACCAGCGCTCCGACGTGGCCATCGTCAAGGTCGAGGCCAGCGGCCTGCCGGTCGTCAAGGTCGGCGACAGCAACAAGTCCCGGGTCGGTGAGTGGGTCATGGCCATCGGCTCGCCGTTCGGCCTGGAGAACACCGTGACGGCCGGCATCATCAGCGCCAAGCAGCGCGACACCGGCGAGCTGCTGCCGCTGATCCAGACCGACGTGGCCATCAACCCCGGCAACTCCGGCGGCCCGCTGGTCAACATGCGCGGCGAGGTCATCGGCATCAACTCGCAGATCTACAGCCAGAACGGCGGCTACATGGGCATCTCGTTCGCGATCCCCATCGCCGACGCGATCCGCGTGGCCGACGAACTGCGCGCCGGCGGCCGCGTCGTGCGCGGCTACCTGGGCGTGCTGCCTGACGACATCACCAAGGAAATCGCCGAGGCCATCGGCCTGGGCAAGGCGCAGGGGGCGGTGATCCGCCGCGTCATGGAAGGCAGCCCGGCGGAGAAGGCGGGCCTGGAGGGCGGCGACGTCGTCACCAAGGTCGACGGCAAGACGGTGGAGAAGGCGGCCGACCTGCGCCGCCTGGTGGCCAACGTGAAGCCCGGCGCCAAGACCACGCTGACCGTGTTCCGCCGTGGCGCGACCAAGGACATCGTCGTCACCATCGGCGAGGACGAGCGCAGCAAGAAGCCTGGCGCCGTGGACGACGGCGCGCAGGAGCCGGCACCCGCGGTCGCGCCCAGCGCCGCGCTGGGGCTCAAGGTGTCCGACCTGACCGACGCGCAGCGCAAGGAGCTCAAGCTCAAGGCCGGCGTCAAGGTCGACAGCACCAGCGGCGCCGCGGCCCGCGCGGGCCTGCGCGAGGGCGATGTCATCCTGGCCATCGACAACGTCGAGGTGGCTTCGGTCAAGGCCTTCCAGGCGCAGATCGCCAAGGCCGACAAGACCAAGGCCATGAACCTGCTGGTGCGCCGCGAGGACATCACCAGCTTCGTGCTGCTCAAGCCGGTCAAGCCCTGACGGAAAACTGCGCCCGGCGCTGGGGCTTTCCGCGATGCGGCAAGCCCGGGCGAGGCGGCCGGGCGGGTTGTCCACTGTTTTGGAAAGTTGGCGCCGGCTAACTTTGGCGCAGGGGCGGAGGATTGTTCGTGCTGACCGCTAAAATCAGCGCACGACGCGCCCCTGAAATGGTCTCTGCCCGTGCAATCGCGGGCTGCCGGCAACGCCGGGATTTGATCCACAGGCCATCCACAAGAACTTGTGGATAAGCTGTGGATGAAAATCCTTGTTGGCAGCCTGCAACGGCCGGCAAACCAATGCTGGTGCGGTTTCCCGGCCGACCCTTTTGGCTACAATGGAAGCCCAACAAGCAGTTGCCATACCTTTTGTTGGAAGGCACGTCGCCTCTTCGACGTGCCTTTTTTTTATGTTCCGCACGGCGCTTTGCGCGCCCTCAATCTCTGCGCGATTTGAGCCTCCACGCCGCGGCTCGCGCCGTTGAAGTTTTCCGGCCTCGCGCACTGCAGACTCCATGAACCACATCCGCAACTTCTCCATCATTGCCCACATCGACCACGGCAAGAGCACGCTGGCCGACCGCATCATCCAGCGCTGCGGCGGCCTGAGTGATCGCGAGATGGAGGCCCAGGTGCTGGACTCCATGGACCTGGAGCGGGAGCGCGGCATCACGATCAAGGCGCAGACGGCCGCGCTGCAATACAAGGCCAAGGATGGCCAGGTCTACAACCTGAACCTCATCGACACGCCGGGGCACGTCGACTTCTCGTACGAAGTCAGCCGCTCGCTGTCGGCCTGCGAGGGCGCGCTGCTGGTGGTGGACGCGTCGCAGGGCGTGGAAGCGCAGACGGTGGCTAACTGCTACACGGCGCTGGACCTGGGCGTCGAGGTCGTGCCGGTGCTGAACAAGATGGACCTGCCGTCCGCCGACCCGGACAACGCCAAGGCCGAGATCGAGGATGTCATCGGCATCGACGCCGACGACGCGATTCCCTGCTCAGCCAAGACCGGCATGGGCATTGACGAGATCATCGAAGCCGTCATCGCCCGCATGCCGCCGCCGCGCGGCAACCCCGACGCGGCGCCGCGCGCCATGATCATCGACGCCTGGTTCGACAACTACGTCGGCGTCGTCATGCTGGTGCGCATGGTGGACGGCGAGCTGCGCAAGGGCGAGCGCATCCGCATGATGGCGACTGACTCGGTCTATCCCATCGATCACCTGGGCGTGTTCACGCCCAAGAGCGAGAACCGCGAGGCGCTGAAGGCCGGCGAGGTGGGTTTCATCATCTGCGGCATCAAGGAGCTCGCCGCGGCCAAGGTGGGCGACACCGTTACGCTGGAAAAGAAGCTGCCGAACAACCAGGGTCCGGCGACCGAGGCGCTGCCCGGCTTCAAGGAAATCCAGCCGCAGGTGTTCGCGGGGCTCTACCCGACCGAGGCGAGCGAGTACGACCAGTTGCGCGACGCGCTGGAGAAGCTGAGCCTGAACGACTCGTCGCTGCGCTACGAGCCCGAAGTGAGCCAGGCGCTGGGCTTCGGCTTCCGCTGCGGCTTCCTGGGCCTGCTGCACATGGAGATCGTGCAGGAGCGCCTGGAGCGTGAGTTCGATCAGGACCTCGTCACCACGGCGCCCAGCGTCATCTACGAGGTGGAGCTGAACACCGGCGAGGTCATCCAGGTCGAGAACCCGTCCAAGATGCCCGAGATCGGCGCCATGAAGGAGATCCGCGAGCCCATCGTGACGGTGCACCTGTACATGCCGCAGGACTACGTCGGCGTCGTCATGACGCTGGCCAACCAGAAGCGTGGCGTGCAGCTGAACATGGCCTATCACGGCAAGCAGGTCATGCTGACCTACGAGATCCCGCTGGCCGAGATCGTGCTGGACTTCTTCGACAAGCTCAAGAGCGTCTCGCGCGGCTATGCGTCCATGGACTACGAGTTCAAGGAGTACCGCGCCGCCGACGTCGTCAAGGTCGACATCCTGATCAACGGCGACAAGGTCGATCCGCTGTCGATGATCGTGCACCGCAGCCAGAGCCAGTACCGCGGCCGCGGCGTGGCCGCCAAGATGCGCGAGCAGATCCCGCGCCAGATGTACGACGTGGCCATCCAGGCCGCCATCGGTGCCAACATCATCGCCCGCGAGAACATCAAGGCGCTGCGCAAGAACGTGCTGGCAAAATGCTATGGCGGCGACATCACCCGCAAGCGCAAGCTGCTGGAAAAGCAAAAGGCCGGCAAGAAGCGCATGAAGCAGATCGGCTCGGTCGAGGTGCCCCAAGAGGCGTTCCTCGCCATCCTGCAGGTCGACGACTGAACCCCCACGCCGAAATCCCCCCGCCTTGAAAACCTCCCTGATGAGCGCACTGACCGGTGTTTTGTACGCGGCCCTGGTGGCCTATCTCGGCGGCTGGTACGTCGGCCGCTGGAGTGGCAACTTCGCGCTGCTGCTGTTCGTGCTGACCTCCGTGACCATGCTGTACTGGCTGGCCGAGCGGTTCCACTTCGCGCCGGCCCGCCGTGCCGCGGCGCAGAACCTCGTCGACAACGACGCCAAGCGCCGCGAGACGCTGGCCGCGCAGGGCATCTCCCGCGTGGACGGCGACATCGAGCCGGCACGCCAGCAGATCCTGCAGCAGCCCTGGTGGCTGGACTGGACCGCCGGCCTGTTCCCGGTGATCCTGGTCGTGTTCCTGCTGCGCAGCTTCGTGGCGGAGCCGTTCAAGATCCCGTCCGGCTCCATGGTGCCGACGCTGCTGGTGGGTGACCTCATCCTGGTCAACAAGTTCCACTACGGCATCCGGCTGCCGGTCATCAACAAGCGCATCATCGCCAACAACGACGTCAAGCGTGGTGACGTGATGGTGTTCCGCTACCCCGAGGACACCAGCACCGACTTCATCAAGCGGGTGGCGGCCATCCCTGGTGACGAGGTGTCATACCTCAACCAGAAGCTCTACATCAACGGCCAGGCCGCCCCCGTGCAGCCGCAGGGCAACTTCTACGACGAGGATGCACGCGTCTACCGCCAGCGCTTCCTGGAGAAGCTGGGCGACAAGGAGCACCAGATCCTCGTGCAGCCCGATGCGCTGCGCATGTTCCGCCCCGACCGTGCCGACGGCCCGTTCCCGTTCCAGGAAAACTGCCGCTACACCGTCGAAGGCGTGACCTGCAAGGTGCCCGCCGGCTACTACTACATGCTGGGCGACAACCGCGACAACTCGCGCGACTCACGCTTCTGGGGGTTCGTGCCGGACGAGAACATCGTCGGCAAGGCCTTCATGGTGTGGATGAATTTCGGTAACCTCAAGCGCATCTTCACCTTCTTCGATTGAAGCCCCGATGAGCCGTTGCCGCCGTTCTCCGCCGTCGTCGTCCTCCCGCCAGCAGCGCGGGCTGACCCTGATCGGGCTGCTGTTCTGGGGTGGCGTCACCGCCGTGCTGGCGGTGGTGGCCATGAAGGTCTTCCCGACCGTGCTGGAGTACTACACGGTCAAGCGCGTCGTGAACCGCATCGCGGCGGGCAACCCCGCCACCGTGCCGGCCGCGCGCAACGAGTTCGACCGCGCCACCATCACCGAGTACTCCATCCAGAGCATCAAGAGCACCGACCTCGTCATCAGCAAGGACGGCAACGACAAGGTCGTCATCGAGTTCGCCTGGGACAAGGAGATCGATCTCTTCGGGCCGGTCTACCTGACGATCAAGTACCGGGGCAAGTCAGATTGAGCTTGCTGACGCTGGCGACTCGACGATGAACGCCGCCGCTCTCGACGCCCTGCAGCACCGCCTCGGCCACCGCTTCCAGCGGCCCGAACTGCTGGTGCGCGCCATCACCCACCGCAGCTACGGCGCCGACCACAACGAGCGCCTGGAGTTCCTCGGCGACGCCGTGCTGAGCCTGGCCGTGTCCAGCCTGCTGTACGAGCGCTATGCCGGCTCCGACGAAGGTGACCTGACCCGCGTGCGCGCCCATCTGGTGCGCGAAGACAGCCTGCACAAGCTGGGACTGGCCCTGGGCCTGCCGGCGGTGCTGAAGATGTCCGACGGCGAGGCCCGCGGTGGAGGTGCGCAGCGGCCCTCCATCCTGGCCGACGCCGTGGAGGCCGTGCTGGGCGCGGCCTACATGGACGCCGGCTACGACGCCGCAATGGCCATCGTGCGCCGGCTGCTGGGCGAGACCATCGCCACGTCGGCCAGCGCCGGTGACTTCGGCAAGGACGCCAAGACCGCGCTGCAGGAATGGCTGCAGGCCCGCCGCATCGCCGTGCCCAGCTACCGCATCGTCGCCACGCGCGGCCAGGCCCATGCGCAGACCTTCGAGGTCGAATGCGCCGTGCCGGCGCTGGACGTGGCCGAACTGGGTGAGGGGCGCTCACGCCGCATCGCCGAACAGGAAGCGGCACGACGCTTGCTGGACAGACTTACCGCCGAACGAGGCAAATCATGACCGAGACCACCAAGCCTGAAACCGACGTCCCGCAGCGCTGTGGCCTCATCGCCATCGTCGGCCGCCCCAACGTGGGCAAGTCCACGCTGCTGAACGCCCTCGTGGGCCAGAAGGTCAGCATCACGTCCGACAAGGCGCAGACGACGCGCCACCGCATCACCGGCGTGCGCACGGTGGACGAGGCGCAGTTCGTGTTCGTCGACACGCCTGGCTTCCAGACCAAGCACAACGCCGCGCTGAACCGCACGCTGAACCGCACCGTGCACGGCGTGCTGGCCGACGTGGACCTGGTGCTGTTCGTCGTCGAGGCCGGCCGCTTCGGCCTGGACGACGCCAAGGTGCTGGGCCTGCTGCCCGAGGACAAGCCGGTCGTGCTGATCGCCAACAAGCTCGACGCCGTGCACCGCCGCGCCGAACTGGCGCCGTGGCTCAAGGGCATGCAGGAGCGCCGCAACTTCAGCGAGTTCGTGCCGCTGTCGGCCAAGAAGGAGGCCGACGTCACGCGCCTGTTCAAGATCCTCAAGCCCTACCTGCCCGAGCAGGGCTGGTTCTACGAAGAAGACGCGCTGACCGACCGCAGCGAGAAGTTCCTGGCCAGCGAGATCATCCGCGAGAAGCTGTTCCGCCTGACCGGCGACGAGCTGCCCTACACCTCCACCGTCGTCATCGACAAGTGGGAAGAGGAGGGCGAGCTGCGCCGCATCAGCGCCAGCATCGTCGTCGAGCGCGACGCCCACAAGGGCATGATCATCGGCCAGGGCGGCGAGCGGCTGAAGCGCATCGGCTCGGAGTCGCGCCAGGAGCTGGAGCACCTGATGGACGGCCGCGTGTTCCTGGAACTGTGGGTCAAGGTGCGCTCGGGCTGGGCGGACACCGAAGAGCATCTGCGCAGCTACGGCTACGAGTGAACGCGTGAGCGCGGCCCGCACGCCGTCGGTACAGCCGGCCTACGTGCTGCACCAGCACGACTGGAGCGAATCCAGCCTCATCCTGGACCTGTTCACGCGCGAGTCCGGTCGCCTGGCCGTCGCGGCCAAGGGCGCCAAGCGGCCCTACTCGCAGCTGCGCGCCGTGCTGCTGCCGCTGCAGCGCATCACCGTCTCCCTGAGCAAGCCGGCCCGGGCCGATGGCGGCGAGGTGCAGACGCTGCGCAGTGCCGAGTGGGGCGGCGGCGCGACGCTGCCGGCCGGCGCGGCGCTGTTCTCCGGCTACTACCTGAACGAGCTGCTGCTCAAGCTGCTGGCGCGGCACGACCCGCACCCCCAGCTGTTCGATGCCTACGCCGACACGTTGGCCCAGCTGGGCGAAGGCGATGCGGCCTTGCGGGCGTTCGAGCTCAAGCTGCTGGCCGAGCTCGGCCTGTTGCCGGATCTGAGCGTCGTCACGCCCACGCAAGCGCATGTCGAGCCCGAGCGCCGCTACCAGCTCTCGCCCGAGTCCGGCGTCATCCCGCCAACCAGCGATGCCCACCTGCCCGGCGCGCTGCTGATCCAGCTGCAGGCCGCGCTGCTGCACGGCAGCATGGCGGCGCTGCGCCAGGCCTGTGCGCCCGCGCCCCAGGCGCTGAAGACGACGCTGCGCGGGCTGCTCCACTACCATCTCGGCCACCAGCCGCTGCGCACCCGCGCGCTGATGGTCGACGTCCAGAACCTGCTCGAAACATGAACCCCCCCACGCCCGTTTCACGTGCTGCCCTCCGACGGGGTGCGTGCGTGGCGACGGGCGGACGGGCGCCACGCACATGAACCCTCTTGCCCACGCCGGCGCCCGCTGCGCGCTCTCGGTCAACGTCAACAAGGTCGCGCTGCTGCGCAACACCCGCCACCTGGGCATCCCCAGCGTGCTGCGGGCGGCCGAGCAGTGCCTGCTCGCCGGCGCGCAAGGCATCACCGTGCACCCGCGGCCCGATGCCCGCCACATCCGTGCCGGCGATGTCGACGACCTGGCCGCCTTCCTGAAGGACTGGCCGCAGACCGAGTTCAACATCGAGGGCAACCCGACGCAGAACCTGATGGAGTTCGTGCGCCGCCACCGGCCGCACCAGGTCACCTTCGTGCCTGACTCGGAGGACCAGTTCACGTCCGACCACGGCTGGACGCTGCCGCAGGACGCCCAGCGCCTGAAGCCGCTGATCCAGGAGGCCCAGGACCTGGGCGTGCGCGTCAGCCTGTTCATGGACCCCAACCCGGCCGCCATGGCCGCCGTGGCCGAGCTGGGCGCGGACCGCATCGAGCTCTACACCGAGACCTTCGCCAGCGCCTTCGGCACCGAGCGCCAGGCGGCCGTGCTGGCCGGCTTCACGGCCACCGCCGAGGCCGCGCTGGCCGTGGGGCTGGGCATCAACGCCGGCCACGACCTGAACCGCGACAACCTGAGCCTGTTCCTGCGCCATGTGCCGGGTGTGCAGGAGGCGTCCATCGGCCACGCGCTGATCGCCGACGCGCTGGAGCTGGGCTACGCGGAAACCGTGCGCGCCTACCTGCGCGTCATCGCGACGGCCTACGCGTGATGCTGCGCCGCGCCCGCGCGCAGGACGCGCCGCGCCTGGCCGCGCTGGCCCGCTGGGTGTGGCTGGACAGCTATGCCGCCGACGGCGTGGAGCAGCGTTTCCTGCCCTACCTGGACGAGTCCTTCACGCCGGCCGCCTTCGAGCGCGCCATCGCCGACCCGCGGCAGGCGCTGTGGCTGCTGGAGGAGGGCGCGGCGCTGCAGGGCTTCGCGCAGGCGCTGCGCGGCGCACCGTCACCGGTGCCGACTGCCTCGCAGGTCGAGCTGACCCGCCTGTACGTCGCGCCGCCCTGCACGGGGCGCGGGCTGGGCGCCCGGCTGCTGCAGGCCGCCCGCGAGACCTGGCCCGGCGAAGGCCTGTGGCTCAGCGTCTGGGTCGGCAACGAAGGGGCGCTGCGCTTCTATGCGCGTGAGGGCGGCAGCAACGCCGGCCAGACGCAGTTCATGCTCGATGGCCAGGCCATCGCCAACGAGGTGATCGCCTTCCCATGATCTACGGCATCGGTACCGACATCTGCGACATCCGCCGCATCCGCGAGACGCTGGCGCGGCGTGGTGAGCGCTTCGCCGAGAAGGTGCTGGGGCCGCACGAGATGGCCGTGTTCCGCGAGCGCCATGCCAAGGTGGCGGCGCGCGGCGTGGCCTACCTGGCCACGCGCTTCGCGGCCAAGGAGGCGTTCTCCAAGGCCATCGGGATGGGCATGCGCATGCCGATGACCTGGCGCGCGATGGAGGTCGTCAAGGCGCGCAGCGGCAAGCCCGAGGTGGCGCTGCACGGCGAGCTGGCCGCGTGGTTCGCCGCGCAGGGCCTGAGCGCCCACGTGACGGTCAGCGACGAGCAGGACTACGCCGTCGCCTTCGTCGTCGTCGAACGCGCCTGAGCAGCGCTCAGCGCTTGGCGGCCGCGGGCTTCAGGCTCTCGCCGCGGCCCTTCATCGTCATGTCCATGTCCATGCGGACGACATCGCCGTTGGGGACGTTGATGGTCATCTTCGTCTGCATGCTCATGTCGCTGGTGAGTGCCAGCCGGTCGGCCAGCCGCATCGAGAACTTGCCCTGGCCGCCGCCCTGGGCGTTCATGTTCACCGGGCCGGCCGCCGGGGCCGAGGCGCCTGCCGGCGGCGTGACTGCGGCGTTCATGTCCAGCGTCATGCCGACGTCGAAGTAGGCGATGCCCTTGTCGAGACGGGTCAGCGTGTAGCGCAGCTGGCCCTTGAGCTGGCCGCCGTTGGGTCCCGGGCCGGGCATGGGCAGCGCCGCGACCAGCGGCATGTCGAAGCACTCGCCAACCGCCAGGGTCTTGCCACGTATCGACCTGCATCACTTAGCAGGAGTGCTTTGAAATGACATACAATACGTCCTAAGGACGTATTGTATGTCATTTTTAAGGCGTCCCGCACGTTCATTCGTGAGGAAGCTGGGTGCATCAATAGATGCCAGCTTCTCATTTTCAGAATTTTCGTCTACACTACGTCCTTAGGACGTAGTGTAGGAATGATATGGTGCCGCCAAAATTCCGGATGCATCCGCAACGGCGCTCCACGGTAAATTGCCGATTGACCTTGGCCATTGAACGTCATAGCCTTCGTCCTTAGGACGAAGGCTATGACGTTTATTGAGAACTCATTGCGCCTGCGCCCAGTGAAGTCCTGCCATGGTCAAAGAAGAACATAGACGTATCGCGATTCCCGCCGCCCTAGGGCAAGTTCTGGGTGAGCGTGGTCGGCCTACTGTTTCGGTCTACGAACTTGCTCTCACAGCTTGGGAGTTGTGCAAGCACACCGAGCTCCACGGGGTGCCTCTGCGGCCACACAAAACTCGGTTGGATTGGGGATCATTCCGCCGCTTCCGGCAACTGATGTTGGACAACGGCGTGCTGCGCCCTGTTCCGGGCATCACGGGTGCCGCCGTTTATCTGCTTATCGGTGCAAGCGTGAGCGATGCGAAGGTGCTGGCCTGTGCAGCCGATCCCTTCTGCTACATCTCCCACCTCAGCGCGATGGAGTTTCACGGGCTAACGGACCGTATGCCGGAGCAGTTGTACGTCTCTGCTCCCGCTCAAGGGGCCTGGAAGCAGTTCGCCACAGAGCAAATGCTCAAAGACCTGGGGGAGGAGTATTCACACTACGTCGCCGCGGGGCTGCCGCCACTTCAGCGATCCAGGCCAGAGAAGCTTTTGGGCAAGTCTGTCCATCAATTCACCAGTCTTCACCTGGGCGCTTATCGCAGCTTCAAGGATCAGCACATTCGAGTTGCTACGCGCGGGCGCACCTTCCTGGACATGCTGCGCGAACCTCAGCTGTGCGGCGGCATCAGCCACGTACTGCAGACCTACAAAGAGCATGCGCAGCAGTCGCTGCGCCTCATCCTTGACGAACTCGACCAGCATGGCAAGCCCATCGACAAGGTCCGCGCAGGATGGGTGCTTGAATCAATCTGCAACCTCAGCGATCCCAGAATCGACGCCTGGACAGCGTTCGCCCAGCGCGGCGGGTCCCGGAAGTTGGATGCAGCGGCCGAATATAGACCCGAGTTCTCAGCGCGCTGGGCCCTGTCAATCAACGTACCGGTTCTCGCCGAATGAGCAAGCTTGACCTACAAGCCTGGGTGGACGCAGAGACGGAACCTGGCCGCCGCGAATTCCGTCAGGCTATGCACCTGATTCTTCGGGCCATTGCCCACTCGGAGAAGCTTGCGCCGATCATGGTCATGAAGGGCGGCATCCTCTTGGCAATTCGCTATCAAAGTTCACGCTTCACCAAGGACGTGGACTTCTCGACGCGGCAGAAGCTCCAGGACGTAGACATTCCGACCCTCATTGCCCAGGTGAAACAGGCACTTGAACTCGTCAGCATCGACAACGATTACGGTCTGGCAATAACGCTGCAATCGCATGCGCTGAACCCCAAGAAGCAGGACAGTCTCTTTGCGACTCTGCAAATGAAGATTGGCTACGCGAACCGAGCAATAGCCAACGAGCTCAAGAGGCTCAACGCGGGACAGTCTGCCAAGGCAGTCCAGATCGACTACAGCTTCAATGAATGGGCGTCAGATGTCGAAGAGGGCGATGTCGACGGGGGCGTGTTGGCGATGTATGCCTACCATGACCTCATTGCCGAAAAGCTCCGATCCGTACTTCAGCAGCCGATCCGCAATCGCGCCCGATTTCAGGACATCTATGACCTATGTCTGCTCTTGGACTGCACCGACTTCAACGACCAGGACAGGTCCCTCGTGCTCAGCAAGCTGATGGCAGCCTCGGAGGACCGCCAGGTGCCGATGGACGCTGCGGCCATGCGAAGCGATCAGTTGCGAGAGTTGTCGCAGCGTGAATACCCGCAGGTGGTGGCGCTCATCGCATCGGAACCCCCAACCTTCGACGACGCCTATCGTCGGGTACAAGCGTTTTATGAGAGCCTGCCTTGGCCCCGCAAGGACACCTAAGAATTGCAGCGGTCTGCGCGTGATGCGGCGCCGCGCCTGGCTGCGTTGGCCCGCTGGGTATGGCTGGTCAGCGATGCCGCCGGCGGCGTCGAGCCGCGTTTCCTGCCCTACCTGGCCACGCGCTTCGCGGCCAAGGAGGCGTTCTCCAAGGCCATCGGGATGGGCATGCGCATGCCGATGACCTGGCGCGCGATGGAGGTCGTCAAGGCGCGCAGCGGCAAGCCCGAGGTGGCGCTGCACGGCGAGCTGGCCGCGTGGTTCGCCGCGCAGGGCCTGAGCGCCCACGTGACGGTCAGCGACGAGCAGGACTACGCCGTCGCCTTCGTCGTCGTCGAACGCGCCTGAGCAGCGCTCAGCGCTTGGCGGCCGCGGGCTTCAGGCTCTCGCCGCGGCCCTTCATCGTCATGTCCATGTCCATGCGGACGACATCGCCGTTGGGGACGTTGATGGTCATCTTCGTCTGCATGCTCATGTCGCTGGTGAGTGCCAGCCGGTCGGCCAGCCGCATCGAGAACTTGCCCTGGCCGCCGCCCTGGGCGTTCATGTTCACCGGGCCGGCCGCCGGGGCCGAGGCGCCTGCCGGCGGCGTGACTGCGGCGTTCATGTCCAGCGTCATGCCGACGTCGAAGTAGGCGATGCCCTTGTCGAGACGGGTCAGCGTGTAGCGCAGCTGGCCCTTGAGCTGGCCGCCGTTGGGTCCCGGGCCGGGCATGGGCAGCGCCGCATCCAGCGGCAGCTCGAAGCTCTCGCCGACTACCAGCTTCTTGCCGCGCATCGCCTGCGCCATGCCCAGCACCTGGTTCATCAGGTTGTTCATCATGGGCTTGAGGCTGTCGTCCAGCGGCTGCTGGCTCTGGACGGTGTCCAGCTCGAAGCGCAACTCCTGCGGATGGAAGCGGGCCGTGATCGTCATGTTGCCGGCCTTGGAGGGGGGCAGGGGCACCGGCACGCCGGTGGCGGTGGTCATCGCCATGTCGAGCGTGCGGTGGTCCAGCGTCAGCGGCATCCAGCCGTCGGCCTTCAGGCCGCCGGTGCGCATCGTCTGCTGCAGCCGCATCTTCATCGTCATGGGCATGGCCGTCTGGGCCTGCTCGGCGCGGGCCTTCTCCTCGTCGGTGGCCTCGGCGCGCGGCTCGATGCGCATGGTCATCAGCGCCTGCATGTCGAAGGTCTGGCGCTGGTGCTGATTGGGCCGTGGCGTCATGTCCATCAGCGGCGGCTCGGCCGCGGGCTTGGCGGCCAGCACGGCGCTGGTCAGCAGGCCCAGAACGAGGCCGGCGAGGCGGGGGCGGAACAGGGGCAGGGTCACGTGGAACTCCAGGAACAGTTGAGGGGGGCAGGCCGGTGCAGGTCGGCTCAGCGGCGTGGGTGGAAGGCCAGGCGCTCGGCGAGGTCGCGCCGCGCCGGCGTCTGGGCGGCGAAGCGTTCCAGCATCGCGATGACGGGCTCGCAGGCGCCGCTGCTGCCTGCGGCCGTGTCCGGGATGTCGGCCCACAGCTGCGACAGCATGCCCAGCGACGCCGGGCCCACGGTGCGGCTCACCACTTCCACCTCGATGGCGCTGGGGGGCTTGGGCAGCCAGCGCGGCGGCGCGCTGACGGCGGCGTCCAGCAGCCATTGCGCCTCGCGCGCCTGCAGCTCCACGGGCAGTTGCTTGCGCGCGGCCAGCCGGCCGTCCAGCAGGTCGCGGCAGGCGGGCCGCTCGCCGGGGCGGGCGGGCGTGCGCAGCGCGCGCAGCTGGTCGGCGACCAGCGACACGTAACGGCGGCGCAGGATGGGGTCGGTGCCGCCCAGCAGCTCGGGCATCTGCTTGGCCAGCGGCCGCAGCGCGGCGGCCTGCACGTCCTCGTCGGCGGCGCCGGCCGTGCGGGCGGCCGACATGCCCTGCGCGACGGCGTCGATGGTGCCCAGCGTGCGCCGTTCCAGCGCCTCCCAGACCGGGTGCATGCGCAGCGCGTCGTCGATGTCTGCGCGAGGGGCGGGCGTGCCCGGCGCCGGCAGCGCGATGGCCAGCGTCTGCGGCGACGGCGCGATCAGCTGGTGGGCCACCAGGTCCTTGCGCGGCACGAACCACATGCCGCGCGATGGCGTGTCCAGCGTCTTGTCGATCATGACCTCGGGCAAGCCCAGTTCGCGGTAGCTCTTGGCGAGTTCCTGGTTGGCCAGTTCCTCGAACACCGGGTTGTAGGTGCCGGTGGACGCGCGGTGAAAGCCCAGCTGGCCCTCGGGCGCCAGATGGCGCGGGTTGCCACCCAGGAACACCAGCGTGCAGGCGCTGGCGCAGGTGCCGACGGCGCGGGCGCCATGGCCGTGCTTCTTCAGGGCGCTGGCCATGCGCTCGGCCTCGCGCACGCGGCCGCCGGGTGACACCAGCTCCACGCGCTTGATGCCGCGGGCCGCCTCGCTGGCCAGCAGCGCGCCCAGCCGCTCGCCGTCACCCATGCCGATGACGCCTTCCAGCCGCACGCTGCGGCCGTCGGGCGCCAGGCTGATCGTGGCCTGGCCCAGCGGGTCGATGCCGCGCGCCATCTGCCAGAACTCGCCCAGGTTGGGCAGCAGCCCCAGCAGCACCGACAGCGCCAGCTGCAGCGCGCCCAGCGCCAGCGTGCCGCGCGCCAGCCAGCCCCACAGCTTGGAGCCCTGCTCGCTCAGGTAATGCGTGGCGGCGCGCCACGCGCCCACCAGGCACCAGACGTTCAGCGCCACCAGCAGCGGCATGCCCACCAGCACCGTGACGGCACTGACCTGCAGCGAATCGCCCTTGACGCTGATCCAGCTCATCAACCCCGTCAGCGCGAACGCGAACGGCGTGGCCAGCAGCATGTTGTTGACCCAGTAGCTGCGCGCCAGGCTGAGCTCGCCGCGCCAGTGGCGCGTGAAGTACCCCGACGCCGTTGGCTCCGGGGGGCGCACGCGGTGCCGTGGCGGGGGCGGCGGCGGCGAGCCGCTGTGCCTGCGCTTGGACGCCTGCTGCCAGGCCGGTGTCTCCTGCGGGGGCTGCGGGCGCGGGTTGGCGTCGACCGTGGTCGGGTCGACATAGGGGCGGTGGGGGCGGGCGTCGGTCATGGGCGTGGCGGCGGTCGTGCGGGCGCCAGAAACGGCGATGCCGCCGGGCCTGGAGCGCGGCGGCATCGTAGGGGCGCAGGCGCCGTCGCGGCGCGTGGCCCGCGTGGGTAATTTCACCCGCGCGGCGTCAGCCGCGGTAGTTGTCCTGCATCGGGTAGCGCCGCGCGACCAGCGCGAACAGCGCCGCCGCCACCAGCGCGAAGCCGGCGAAGAAGAACATCAGGCAGGCCGTCTCGCTGTAGCCGGTGGACTTGATCGCCGCCAGCGCGCCGGGGCTCTTCACGCTGACGTTGGACAGCAGCACCCACAGGTTGCCCACCGTCACCGACAGGTTCCAGAAGCTCATGATGGTGCCCTTCATGGACAGCGGCGCCTGGCTGTAGGCGAACTCCAGCCCGGTGGCCGACACCAGCACCTCGCCCAGTGTCAGCAGCGCATAGGGCAGCATCTGCCAGACGATGCTGACCGCGTCGCCGGCATCCAGCCACAGCTGCAGCACGCCGGCCACGATCCAGGCCGCACCCGCCAGCGCGATGCCCGCGCCCATGCGGCGCAGCGCCGTCACGCGCAGGCCCATGCGCTGCAGCATCGGGTACAGCACGAGGTTGTTGAACGGGATGAGGATCATCACCAGCGCCGGGTTCAGCGCCTGCATCATGGAGGACTGGAACCAGGCCGGCTTGGCCATCTGGTCGGCCTGCAGCACCCAGGTGGAGGCCTTCTGGTCGAACAGCGACCAGAACGGCGTGACCAGCGCGAACAGCACCAGCACGCGCAGCACGGCGCGCACGCCGTCGACAGCTTCGTCCGGGTGCACGCCGCGGGCCCGGTCGAGCTGCAGCGACGCGCCCACGCCGCCGAAGCCCATCACCAGCACCAGCGCGAGGCACACCGAGGCGACGAAACCCAGGCTGGCCATCTGGCTCAGGCTGAAGGCCGCCAGCAGCACGCCGATGGCGGCCACGCCCATGCCCAGCCCGCCGGACTTCAGCGCCGTCCACACCACCCACAGGAAGCTGTGCGGGTTGGCGCCGCGCGGCGGCTGGTGCACGTACTGCTTGCGGCCGCTCCACAGGATCAGCGTCGCCACGCCCATCAGCAGGCCCGGCAGGCCGAAGGCCACGCTGGCGCCGAACTGCTTGAGCATCACCGGCATCAGCAGCGACGCGAAGAAGCTGCCGAAGTTGATGATCCAGTAGAAGGCGTCGTACACCTTCTGCGCCAGCGACTTGTTGCTCTTGTCGAACTGGTCGCCGACGAAGCTGGTCACCAGGGGCTTGATGCCGCCCGAGCCCAGCGAGATCAGGAACAGGCCGAAGTAGAAGCCCTTGATGTTGTTCTCGAACACCGCCAGGCAGGCGTGGCCGGCGCAGTAGACGAGGCTCAACCAGAAGATCGTCGGGTACTTGCCGAAGAAGCGGTCGGCCAGCCAGCCGCCCAGCAGCGGGAAGAAGTAGACGCCGATGACGAAGGTGTGGAACACCTCCTTGGCCTCGGCCTTTCGCATGTCCTCGGGGATGGCCAGCAGCAGGCTGGTCATCATGAACACCGTCAGGATGTTGCGCATGCCGTAGAAGCTGAAGCGCTCGCATCCCTCGTTGCCGATGATGTAGGGGATCTGTGGCGGCATCTTGGCCGCGGGGCGCGTGGCGCTGGTGGCCGCGTCGGGGAGGGCTGAGGTCGTCATGAGGCCTTGGGATTGGGCGCTGGATGTGATGACGCCGCGGGCTTGTGGCTGCGCGGCGTCCGGTCTTGGAGCGAGGGCGAAGCGTATCTCACGGGCCGGCCGGTCCGGTCCACCGCGAAATGCTGCGCGAAAAAGCGACGCGGGCCGGCAAAAGGCGGCAACCGCGCGCGGACGGTGCGTGCGACAGTCGTTGCGCTGCCTTGTGCAGCGCCATGGGGGCCGACCCCAGTGGTCGTGAGAACGGGGTGATGCGGCGTTCGTGTTCGCGTCAATTCTGCGGGGTCGGTGCATGGGCGTCCTGCCCGACGCCGACTGACGGAGACGAGACAAATGAACCTGAACAACCTGCGCGTGTCGAGCAAGCTCTGGGGCGCCATCCTGCTGCTGATGACGGCCATGCTGCTGATCGCCGGCATCACGCTCAAGCGCGCCAACAGCGTCTATTCCGAGGCCATGGCGGCCGTCAACGCGAGCTATGACCTGATCGAGAAATCGGCCGTCTGGAAAGGCCTGACCGAGACGGCCGTGACCCGCAGCATGGCGGCGGCAGTCAGCAGCGACGCGAGCGTCGGCGAGCTGTTCAAGGAGAACCTGGCCAACGACACGGCGCGCGTGGTCAAGCTGCGCGAGCGGATCACCGAGCTGGCCAGGACGGACACCGACCAGGCCCAGCTGAAGAAGATCCTGGCCAACGGCGGCGTGCTGCTGGCCGCCAGCAAGAAGGCCCGGGAACTCGGCGCCGCCGGCGACCAGGACGGCGCCAGGGCCGTGATCCAGAAGGAGTACGTCCCGTCGGTGGCGGCCTACCTGGGGGCCATCGACGAGTTCGTCAAGCTGCAGAAGGACAAGAACGAACAGGCCCAGGCCAGCGCCGCCGAGGCGCAGAAGGGACTGGTCCTGTGGAGCTCGCTCGGCGCGCTGGTGGTGATCGGCCTGGGCATGTTCGTGGCGTCGGCGCTGGTGCGCGCCATCCGCCAGCCGCTGCAGTCGGCGGTCGACTTCGCCAAGGCCATCGCCGACGGTGACCTGACCCGGGGCATGAGCGCCGACCGCAACGACGAGTTCGGCGAGCTGCTCAACACGCTCGGGCAGATGAACACGTCGCTGGCCCGCATGGTCAGCAACGTGCGCAGTGCCACCGACAGCATCGCCACCGCCTCCTCCGAGATCGCGACCGGCAACACCGACCTGTCCAGCCGCACCGAACAGACGGCCAGCAACCTGCAGCAGACGGCCTCCAGCATGGAGCAACTGACCGGCACGGTGCGCAACACCGCCGACTCCGCCACCACGGCCAACCAGCTGGTCAGCTCCGCCACCGCGGTGGCGCGGCGCGGCGGCGAGGTCGTGTCCCAGGTCGTCTCGACCATGGACGAGATCAACGCCAGCTCCAAGAAGATCAGCGACATCATCGGCGTCATCGACGGCATCGCCTTCCAGACCAACATCCTGGCGCTGAACGCCGCCGTGGAAGCGGCGCGTGCCGGCGAGCAGGGGCGCGGCTTCGCGGTCGTGGCCGGCGAGGTGCGCAGCCTGGCGCAGCGCAGCGCCGAGGCAGCCAAGGAGATCAAGACGCTGATCGGCACCAGCGTCGACAAGGTTGAATCTGGTGCGCGGCTGGTGGCCACCGCCGGCGAGACCATGGGCGAGATCGTCACCAGCGTGCAGCGCGTCACCGACATCATTGGCGAGATCAGCGTGGCCAGCGGCGAGCAGAGCTCGGGCATCGCGCAGGTCAATGGCGCGATCAATCAGCTGGATCAGATGACGCAGCAGAACGCCGCGCTGGTCGAGGAGTCCGCCGCCGCCGCAATCAGCCTGCGCGAGCAGGCCACCAAGCTGGCCGAGGTGGTCAGCAGCTTCCGCGTCCCGGGCGCCGGCCCTGCCGCCGTGGTGCATCGCGCACCCCGCCCGGCGCCGGCATCGGCACCGCGGCCCGCCAGCCGCCCCGCTGCCGTCAAGAAGCCGGCAGCCCGCCCGGTGGCGTCACCGTCGCCCGCCAGCCCGCCGCCGCCCAAGGCCGCAGCGCCCGCCGCTGACACCGGCGACTGGGAAACCTTCTGACAAAGAAAAACGCCGCACGGCTCTTGACCGGCGGCGTTGTTCAGGGGGCCTTCAACAGGCGGTGATCAAGCCTCGAAGGGCAGCTTCACCTGGCTCAGGTCCTTGCGGGTCTCGACCAGCACCAGCGGGCCCTCGTCGACCACCACCACCGGTGCCGGTTCACGGCCCAGCGGGGCCGGGGCGGGCTCGGCAGCGATGGCAGCCTGCGCGGCAGCGATCTTGTCCGCGTCGGAGTTGACCCAGCTCAGGCCGGCGCCTTCAGCGATGGCCTGCAACTCGCCCATCGGCAGCTTGAAGGCCTCGACGGACGGGGCCGGCGCCGGTTCGGGGGCGGGCGGCGGCGGTGCCACGACCGGTGCCGGAGCCGGCGTCGGCATGGTGGCGGCCATCGCATGCTCGATCAGCGAGCCCTGCACCGGCTGAGCAGCGGCTGCCTCGGCGACCTCGGCGGCCGGGGCTTCCTGGCCTTCCTGGCCGTCAACGGCGCCTTCCTCACGGCGATTGCGGTTGCGGTTGCGGCCACCACGGCGGCGGCTTTCGCGGCCCGGGCCTTCGCCGGCGTCGTCGCCTTCCGCAGCAGGCGCGGCATCGGCGCCCACGGCATCGGCGGCGCCTTCGGCAGGCGCGTCGGTGGCGCCTTCAGCCTGGGCTTCCTCGCCGGTCGACGTGCCTTGCTCGTCGCCACGGTCGCGGCCACCACGGCGGCGGCGGCGGCCACGGCCCTGGCGTTCCTCGCCCACCGGCGTGTCACCGGTCGGCGGCAGGCCGGCTTCGGCCTGGCTGTCGACGAAGGCCGGCGGCGCGTCGTGGATGGCGGCCTGGTCTTCCGTCAGCGGGGCGGCCAGCGGCAGCGCGGCTTCGACCGGTGCCTTGTCCTGGCGCTCGCCGCGCGGGCGGCGTTCACCACGCTCGCCCCGTTCACCGCGCTCCTGGCGGTCCGGGCGTTCCTGACGCTCGCCGCGCTCCGCGCGCTCGGGGCGCTGCTGTTGCTGTTCGGCCTTGTCGCCGTTTTCCGGGCGCGGCTTGCGGTCGCCACGTTCGGCGCGATCGCCACGCTCGGCGCGCTCACCGCGGGCTTCCTGCGGCTTGCCGTCACGGCGGCCACCCTGGCCGCGCTCGCCACGCTCACCGCGGCGGCCATCGCGGCCACCGTCGCGGCGGCCGTCACGGCCACCTTCGCGCTTGGGCTTGTCGGTCGCAGCCGGTGCCGGGGCGGGGGCCTCGACGGCCGGTGCCGGTGCCGGCGCGGCGGTCTCGCCACCACCGAAGAAGCTGAACAGACGGCTGAAGAAGCCCTTGGGCGCTGCAGCTGCCACGACGGCCGGCGCCGGTGCAGGCGCGGGGGCCGGCGGCGGCGGGGCCACGACCGGGGCCGGGGCGGCCACGGGGGCGGGCTGCTCGGGCAGGATGCCCTTGATGACCGGCTCCTGCTTGTTCTTCTTCTCGACGTCGCCACGACGCGTGATGCCCACCTCGTCGGTCGGCTCATCGATCATCGTGTAGCTGGCCTGCAGGTTCTCCAGGCGCGGATCGTCGTGGCGCAGGCGCTCCAGCTTGTAGTTCGGCGTCTCCAGGTGCTTGTTGGGCACCAGCAGCACGGTCACGCGCTGCTTGAGTTCGATCTTGGTGATCTCGGTGCGCTTCTCGTTCAGCAGGAACGACGTGACCTCCACCGGCACTTGCACGTGCACGGCAGCGGTGTTGTCCTTCATGGCCTCTTCCTGGACCATGCGCAGGATTTGCAGCGCCGACGATTCCGTGTCGCGGATGTGGCCGGTGCCGTTGCAGCGCGGGCAGGTGATGTGGTTGCCTTCGCTGAGCGCCGGGCGCAGGCGCTGGCGGCTCATTTCCAGCAGGCCGAACTTGCTGATGGAGGCGAACTGCACGCGGGCGCGGTCGCTGCGCAGCGCATCGCGCAGGCGCTGTTCCACGTCACGGCGGTTCTTGCTCTCCTCCATGTCGATGAAGTCGACGACGATCAGGCCGCCCAGGTCGCGCAGGCGCATCTGGCGGGCGATCTCGTCGGCCGCTTCGAGGTTGGTGCGGGTGGCGGTCTCTTCGATGTCGCCGCCGCGCGTGGCGCGGGCGGAGTTGACGTCGACGGAGACGAGCGCTTCGGTGTGGTCGATGACGATGGCGCCGCCGGAAGGCAGGTTCACCGTGCGGCTGTGGGCCGTTTCGATCTGGTGCTCGATCTGGAAGCGGCTGAACAGCGGCGCATCGTCACGGTAGCGCTTCACGCGATGGCCCTGGTCGGGCATCACGTGGTTCATGAACTGGTGGGCCTGCTCGAACAGGTCGTCCGTGTCGATCAGGATCTCGCCGATGTCGGCGGTGAAGTAGTCGCGGATCGCGCGGATCACGAGCGACGACTCCTGGTAGATCAGGTAGGCACCCTTGCCGCCCTTGGCCGCGTCGTCGATCGCGGTCCACAGCTTGAGCATGTAGTTCAAGTCCCACTGCAGCTCCGGCGCCGAGCGGCCGATGCCGGCGGTGCGGGCGATCAGGGACATGCCCTTGGGGTACTCGAGCTGGTCGAGGTTCTCCTTGAGCTCCTCGCGGTCCTCGCCCTCGATGCGGCGCGACACGCCGCCGCCGCGCGGGTTGTTGGGCATCAGCACCAGGTAGCGGCCGGCCAGCGACACGAAGGTGGTCAGCGCCGCACCCTTGTTGCCGCGCTCTTCCTTCTCGACCTGGACCAGCAGTTCCTGGCCTTCCTTGATCGCGTCCTTGATGGTCGCGTTCTTGACGTCGGTGCCTTCGCGGAAGAACTGGCGCGAGATTTCCTTGAACGGCAGGAAACCGTGGCGGTCCTCGCCGTAGTCGACGAAGCAGGCTTCGAGCGACGGCTCGACGCGCGTCACGACGGCCTTGTAGATGTTGCCCTTGCGCTGCTCGCGGCCTTCGATTTCGGTCTCGAAGTCCAGCAGCTTCTGGCCATCGACGATCGCGAGGCGCCGCTCTTCCGGCTGCGTCGCATTGATCAGCATGCGTTTCATGTCATCACTCCTTCGCGCGTTCCGTGCGGGAACGCGCCACGTCAAGCCACTCGGAGGTGGCGTTCAAGACGCACGAGCGACAGCGTGGAACCGTGGAAGGAGTGCCCTGGACCGCTCGGGTTTCTGACGGAGGTCAGACGCCGAGCAGCGTTGGCGCATGCGACCGTGCGGCCACATCACGGTAAAGCTCTGTCTCGACCTTGCCGCGTACAGACGCGCCGGGCCGGGCGACCACCACAGCTTCTGGCTGGGGTCGCGCCGGCGGGCGCTGCGGGTGGGGGAGGGGAGGGCTCATCCGCGACGGACTGCTGGACGCTGGCGCGAGCGCTCGCGGTGGTAGCCGCTCGTTCTCACGCCGTGAAAACCTTGTTTGGCATCCGGTCCTCTTCGCGCACCGAAGCGGGTGAAGAAGGGCCGGAGGGTTCCGGGTGTCATCGCTCTGCCGCACCGTGCCGCCAACCGCTGCTTCACTTGGGGAAGCCGCCTGCCGGACGCAGGATGCGTTGCATCGCCTGTTTGTGGCCCGAGGGCGAACCCGTCGAGCCCCGCGCTACCGCCGCTAAAATCAGAAAAATCAAACACTTACGGCAGCAACGTGGTGAAAAGGATTATAGGGGCAGCCCCCGCGGCCTCTGCCACGGGGTTGACAGCCACTGTGAGTACGGACAAACCCGCGGTTCGGCGCGTCATCGTGGACGAAGGATCGGCCGGCCAGCGGCTGGACAACTTCCTGCTGCGCGAGCTGAAAGGCGTGCCCAAGACCCATGTCTACCGCGTCATCCGCGCCGGCGAGGTGCGGGTCAACAAGGGTCGCGCCCACGCCGACACGCGGCTGGAACTGGGTGACGAGGTGCGCATCCCGCCGGTGCGCGTGCCTGAACGGGCCGAGGCGCCCGCCGCGCCGGCGCGCGAGTTCCCGGTGGTGTTCGAGGACGACCACCTGCTGGTCATCGACAAGCCGGCTGGCGTGGCGGTGCACGGCGGCTCGGGCGTCAGCTACGGCGTCATCGAGGCGCTGCGCCGCGCCCGGCCGACGGCCAAGTTCCTGGAACTCGTCCACCGGCTCGACAAGGAGACCTCGGGCCTCCTGATGATCGCCAAGAAGCGCAGCGCGCTCGTGCACCTGCAGGACCAGTTGCGTGAGCGCGAGACCGGCAAGACTTACGCGGCGCTGGTGTGGGGCGACTGGCCCGAG
Organism: Roseateles sp. GW823-FHT07B05; assembly: GCF_058794515.1. Lineage (NCBI taxonomy): Bacteria > Pseudomonadati > Pseudomonadota > Betaproteobacteria > Burkholderiales > Sphaerotilaceae > Roseateles > Roseateles sp. GW823-FHT07B05. Next base: position 60,913 of record NZ_JBXAGX010000012.1, on the reverse strand, counting down.
AAGCTCAAGGTCATCGACGTGCCGCTGGTGAAGTTCGTCGGCAGCGACGGCGAGCGCTGGGTGCGGCCCGGCAAGGCCGACGAGGCCGAGGCCAAACGGTCCATCAGCCTCGTCAAGGTGGTGCAGAGGACGCCGCGCTTCAGCCTGCTGGACGTCACCATCAAGACCGGCCGCACGCACCAGATCCGTGTGCACCTGCAGCAGGCGGGTCACGCCATCGTCGGCGACCCGAAGTACGGCGACTTCGACAAGAACCGCGAGCTGGCCCGCGGTGCGGCGAAGTTCGACCGCATGTTCCTGCATGCGCGCCGGCTGCAGTTCCAGCACCCGGCCACGGGCGAGACCGTGACCTGCGAGGCACCGCTGCCCGTAGCGTGCCAGGCAGTGCTGGCCGGCTGACTCGGGATCAACGATTCCCTTCGGGCCGTACATGGACGCCCCGGTTTGCCAAGCCTCCAGGTCACTGCTGCACGTAGAAAGGATTGCATCTTCGAGAAGCGACGCCCGGTGACGTTGTTCGCGCGGCAGCTTGGAGCCGGCGAGTTCAGCCTATCGGAATCGCCAATGCTTGGTGGCGTTCCCATCAAGCGCTACGTGTCCCAGCCTCGATCCATCACGCCGGACGGCAAGCCTGGCCTCTCGCAGTTTGTCGTCGGCCAACGATTTGCCAAAGCTTGGGGTGGGTCAGATCGTCGAGTTCACGTAGCTGGCCTGCGATGTCGGCACACAAGTCAACATGACTTGGCTGGGGCCGCTTAATTTCGGACTACTGGGGTGCTTGGAGCTCAGGTCTGCTCGCTGGTCAGGCCTCTCTTGATAAGTTGCGACTACATCGGTAGAGTTGCAACCTAATGGTAGGTCGCAACTTCACTGATGATGGCCTCGTTTCGCTACACTGGAACAACCCGGCTGGCCCGGACGTTCTGGCCGAGATTCGACGCACAAGCACCGCTCGCGACGTGCGGGAGGCATTGGTGGCTCTCGCCTACGCGGTGAGCATCTCTCCCCGTCCCGCCACCGGCCTGTGCGTTATCGCCGACAGCCGCTTGTCCGGCGCCCGCCTCCGCGCGGAACTGGACCGCTTTCGCACTATTGTGCGTCCCGACCTCGCTGCCAGGCTGTACCTGGCTGCTGCTAAGACCGGGGAGGTGATGTACCTGGACGGCGAATCCCCCGAGACCGGCCAGTCGTTCATGAAGGCGCTGTTCGACGCGGTGCGCGAAGGGGGCGCTGTGGCCGCTGCGGCACGCGTCACGCGCCAGCAAGTCAAAGCCGCGCTGGTGGAGCGCGCGCTGTGTGGCTTGCCTCCGCTCACGCTCGCAGATTGGCGCCGGCAGACCGGAGCGAGCTACCAAACGGCAGACGCCGCGCTGATCGAGCTGCAGAAGCTGGGCGTCGTGACTGGCGAGCGGGACGGTCCGATCGTGCTGCATGGCCTGCGGCCGCTGGCGCTGCGCAAGCTGGCCGACGAACACGCCGGCGCGCGCAAGTCCGTTCGCTTTGTCGATCCAACGGGCAACGCGCGGATGCCCAGCGCGATGGCGGATCGTCTGTTGTCCCTGCGAAGCAAGCGGGGCGCGAGCAAAGTGGCCATCTCCGGGGTGCTGGGCGCTACCCGCTACTTCCCCGACCTCAACATTACAGCGGCGCCGCGCCTGGACCTGAGCGTCTATGACGGCGATCAGCGCTTCGTGGCCAAGCTGGACGCTGGCCTGCTACGCACCGACGACCAGAACCGCAAGCCTGCGCTGGTGCTGCACATGCAGCGCGACTGCCGCCCGCCCGAGATCGTGGAGAACGAACCCGAGCTGGCCGCCCGGCTGGACTGCCTTGCCGACCTGGAAGATCTGGACTTGCAGGCGGAGGCCGAGGAGTTCGCGTACGAGCTGTATGAGACAGCGAGGAAGGCACTATGAAGCTGGATGGGGCCCTGTCTCCGTCCGACGTGCTGGTCCAGGTGGCCGAGGCGCTGCCGCCCGATGTGCGTTGCAACGTCATCATCATCGGCAGCCTGGCGGCCGGCTACCACTTCTTCGCCAGCGACGGCGCGCGGGCTATTCGCACCAAGGACGTGGACTGCCTGTTCTCGCCGCATTCGAAGGCGATCGCCGCGGCGGCTGAAGTCACCGAAAAGCTGATCCGAGCCGACTGGAAGCTGCGCGGGGGCTCGAAGTGGAGTCGACCGGGCAAGAGGGAAGACGACGACAAGGACCTGCCAATGGTCCGCTTGCGTCCGCCTGGAGAGACGACCGCCCCGTGGTTCCTGGAGCTGCTTTCGGCGCCGCCCGCCTTCGAGCCTGGCGCGTCCGGCAAGAAGCTGCGTCGCGTGGAGACGAGCATCGGGCACTTTGCGATCTGCAGCTTCGACTTCCTTGCGCTGGCGGAATGGGAGCCTCTGGACAATGTGCACGGCGTGCGCATTGCGCGGCCCGAGATGATGGCGCTGGCCAACCTGCTGCATCACCCGTCAATCGCCGACACGTTGATCGCCAACACGGACTGGAAACGTTCGAACAAGGACCTCGGGCGCGTGCTGGCGCTCGCCTATCTGACCAACCAGCAAGACCATCGGGACGGCGCGGACGAGTTCGGTGCCTGGGCTGGTCGCATGTGGATCGCGCTGCAGGCCAAGTTTGGTGACCAAGCACACCAGCTCGCTGCGGGTGCTGGCGCTGGGATGCGCGCGCTGCTGGCCAGTCGCGCGGATCTAAACCAGGCGTTGCGCATCGCCAATCTCGGTCTCCTGGCCTCCATGGATGTCTCGGTGGAGGCATTCCTTGCCACCGGTGCCCGCTTCATGGCGGAGGTGATTGACGAGCTGGAGCAACTTGCGCAGTGACCGCCGCACGCACTTCGTGAGCGATGGCGACGTGCCGATCTCGAACAATTGGGTCGAGAACCAGATCCGCCCAATCGCCGTCGAGAGATCGAATTGGCTCTTCGCTGGCAACCTGCGGGCGGGCAAGCGAGCAGCGGCCATCAAGAGCCTGCTGCACTCAGCCCGCATCAAGGGGCGCGACCCGTACGCCGACTTCAAGGACGTGCTGGATCGCTTGCCGACTCACAAGGTCAGCCGGATCGACGAGCTGTTGGCGCACCGCTCTGATCGGCCGCTGCCGTCAAGGTGCGTTTGGCGGCCGCATACGTGCTGGCCGTCACCATCCTCAGAACAGCCGACCGGCGTTGATCAGCGTCAGCACGCCCAGCACGGCGAAGATGACCGCCGCGATGGCGTGCACCAGCGGCATCGAGACCTTGGCGGCGATCTTGTCGCCCAGGAACACGGCCGGCGCATTGGCCAGCATCATGCCGACCGTGGTGCCCAGCACCACTTGCACCACGTCGGTGTAGCGGGCGGCCAGCGCGACGGTCGCGATCTGCGTCTTGTCGCCCATCTCGGCCAGGAAGAACGCGATCACGGTCGTGCCGAAGACGCCGAAGCGCTGCCGCTTCGCGCTCGCCTCGTCGTCGTCCAGCTTGTCCGGGATCAGCATCCAGCCCGCCATCGCGATGAAGGACAGGCCCACCACCCAGCGCAACACGTCCGGTCCCAGCGCATGGGCCACCCAGCCACCCAGCAGGCCGGCGGCGGCGTGGTTCAGCACGGTGGCGACGAAGATGCCCAGGATGATGGGCAGTGGCTTGCGGAACGTGGCGGCCAGCACGATGGCCAGAAGTTGCGTCTTGTCGCCCATTTCACCCAGCGCGACGACGCCGGTGGACACGAGGAAAGCTTCCAAGAGATTCTCCAAAGGGCCGACACGAAACCAAAGACCACGCTGCCGCCCGGCCCTTACCGGAGGCAGTGTGGTCAAAGGTCTTGCCAGGCTCTGGAGCTGCCTGCGCCATGGTCCATCGGACCAAGTGTGTTGACGCAGGCTCCTGCGGGGGCAGGACGGCTACTCCCCAATGACGAGCCGGGATTGTAGCGGGGATGCCAAAGCCGGCTTCGGCGCAGCGCCGACAATGGCGTGATGAGCCTTCGTCCCCAACGTTTTGACCTCATCGCCTTCGACTGGGATGGCACCCTGTTCGACTCCACCGCGCTGATCGCCCGCTGCATCCAGCGTGCCGCCGTGGACCTGGGCCTGCCCGAGCCCGAGTTCGAGCGCGCCAAGTACGTCATCGGCCTGGGCCTGCGCGACGCGCTGGAGCACGCCGTGCCCGGCCTGCCCGAAGAGCGCTACCCGGAGCTGGGCCTGCGCTACCGCCACCACTACCTGGGCTCCGAACACGAGCTGTCGCTGTTCGAGGGCAGCCTGGAAATGCTGGAGGCGCTGAAGGCGCGCCATCACTGGCTGGCCGTCGCGACCGGCAAGAACCGCGTGGGCCTGGACCGGGTGCTGGCGTCCAGCGCGCTGGGCCATTTGTTCGACGGCACGCGCACGGCCGACGAGACGCGCTCCAAGCCGCATCCTCAGATGCTGCTGGAGCTGATGCGCGAGTTCGGCGTGGAGCCCGAGCGCACGCTGATGATCGGCGACACGACGCACGACCTGCAGCTGGCCGCCAACGCCGGCACGCCGTGCGTCGCGGTCAGCTTTGGCGCGCATGACCACGAGACCTTCGCCAAGTTCAATCCGCTGTTCGTCGCCCACTCGACGCGCGAGCTGCACGACTGGCTGATCGCCCATGCCTGAAGTCGACGTCAAGCCGCCGCAGCGCCTGTGCGCGTCGGCCGACCTGGCCGAGCGCGGCAAGGCTGTGAGCTTCGACGTCATCCAGTGGCGCGAGCCGGTGCGTGCGTTCGCGCTGCGCTTCGACGGCCAGGCCGTGGCCTACCTGAACCGCTGCGCCCACGTGCCCACCGAGATGGACTGGCAGGAAGGCGAGTTCCTGGACGGCGACAAGCGCTTCATCATGTGCAGCATCCATGGCGCCGTCTACGACCCGCTGACCGGCCAGTGCCTGATGGGCCCCTGCAACCGTGGGCGGCTGACCAAGATCGAACTCACCGAGCGCGAAGGGGAGGTCTACTGGCACCCGACGCGCGACACCAAACCCGCTTTTGAAGATTGACATGAGCAGCACCTCCGACGACTCCCTGCCGCCGCCCATCGCCGACCCCGTCGGCGTGCCGCCGCAGCAGCTCACGCCGCACAACGAGACACTGCTGGCCCAGCTGGCGCGCGACTTCCTGCGCGAGCGGCGGCTGGAGCGGCGCTGGCGCACGGTGTTCCGGCTGTTCTGGCTGCTGCTGGCGGGCATGCTGGTCTACAGCCTGTGGCTGCAGGGGCGCCACGTGACGACGACCGCCGCGCCGCACACGGCGCTGGTGGAGGTGCGGGGCGAGATCGCCGCCGACACGGAGGCCAGTGCCGAGCAGCTGCTGGCCGCGTTGAAGGACGCGTTCAAGGACGACTCGGCCCAGGCCGTCGTGCTGCGCATCAATTCGCCCGGCGGCAGCCCGGTGCAGGCCGGCATCGTGCATGACGAGATCAAACGTCTGAAGCAGCTGCACGGCAAGCCGGTCTACGCGGTCGTCGAGGAGATGTGCGCGTCCGGGGCCTACTACATCGCCGCAGCGGCCGACGAGATCTACGTCGACAAGGCCTCCGTCGTCGGCTCCATCGGCGTGCTGATGGACGGGTTCGGCTTCACGGGGCTGATGGACAAGTTGGGCGTCGAGCGTCGGCTGCTGACCGCCGGCGAGAACAAGGGCATGCTGGACCCGTTCAGCCCGGTCAGCTCGCGGCAGAAGGCCTATGCCCAGGCCATGCTGGACCAGATCCACCAGCAGTTCATCGCCGTCGTGCGCGAAGGCCGTGGCAAGCGGCTGAAGGAAACGCCCGACACCTTCTCGGGGCTGTTCTGGAATGGCGAGCAGGCCGTGCAGCTGGGGCTGGCCGACCACTTCGGCAACCTCGACTACGTGGCCCGCGAGGTCGTGAAGGCCGAAGACGTCATCGACTACACACCGCGCGACAACGTCGCCGAGCGGCTGGCCAAGCGCTTTGGCGCCGGCGTGGGTGCCGGTGCCGTGAAGGCGATGCGGGAGCTCGCGCCGATCCGCTGAGCGTCAGAAGCGGCGGCGCCGCATCAGGCCCGCCACCACCAGACCCAGCCCGACGAGGGCCATCGAGCCCGGCTCGGGCAGCTTGCGCAGCGGCGTGGCGGTCACAGGCATCGGCGCGTCGTTGACCTGCACGCTGCTGTTCCAGTCCTTCACGACGACCTGGCCGTTGATCTGGCCCCAGCCCTGGCCCACGCTGGCCTGGGTGGCCAGCAGCGAGGCGTTGATGCCGCCGTTCAGCGTGATCTGGGTGGCGTCGGGCAGGTTGAACAGGACCTGGCCCTTGTTGAAACCGGTGTAGCCGTGGTTGCCGAAGTCCACGGTCGCACCGTGGATGTTGATGAGGATCTGCGCGCCGCTGGCGAGGTTGTCGATCTGCAGGTTCTTGGCCGCGTCGATCGCCAGGATGTCGAAGATGGCCAGCATCTGGCCGGCGGCGTCGAAGTGCAGCGTGCCCCACTGGTCCACGGCCGTGCCGGTGTTGGTCAGCGCGTCCAGCGAGGCGGACAGCGCGGACAGGCGCTGCTGCTCGGTGGCGAACGCGAAGCCCTGGCCGGAGGGCGTGCTGCCCATCATGTTGCCGCTGCTGTTGGGCGCGTAGCTGCCGCCGACGGTGGCGCCGCCCCAGATGGTGCCGTTGGTGAAGCTGAGGTTGCCGCCCACCACCAGGCCCGTGCCGCCATACAGCGCGTTGGAGCCGGTCTTGGTGTTGATGGAGTAGCCGTTGATGCTGGCATTGCCGCCGACGGCCACGCGGCCCTCGACGTCGCTGCTGCCGACGTTCATGTTGCCGAAGGCCACCAGGTTCAGGCTGGGGTCCAGACCCAGGCTGATGGGCGCGGCCTGGGCGGCGGTGGCGGCGAAACAGGTGCAGGCAGTGGCGAGGAGACGGGTCAGAAAACGCATGGCCGGCAGTCTAGGAAGTCGGCCCGTTTCGCATCACGCCTTGACGCGGGGGGTGAGGGCGCGCTCTGCGGCAGAGTTCACGACCCGCGGCGGCAACATTGCACGAAAAAGGCCGCAGCCCTTGCGGAGCTGCGGCCTGCGCGGAGCGCTGTTGCGCTTACTGCGTCTTGGTCTCGGCCTTGGCGTCGGTCTTGGCTGCAGCGTGCTTCTTCGCATGCTTGTGGGCATGCTTGGCAGCGCTGGCGGCTTCTGCCGGTGCGGCGGCGGTCGTGGCGGCCGGGGCCGGCTTGGCTGCGGGCGTTGCCGCGGGGGCCGGGGTGGCAGCAGCCGTCGTCATGGCCGCGGGCTGGGCCGTCGGAGCCGGCGTGGCAGCCGGGGCCGGGGTCGGGTTTTGCGCCAGGGCAACGCCGGATGCGAGCGTGATGAGGGCGGTGGCGATGGTGGTCTTCAGCGTGTTCATCTTGAGGGCTCCAGGGTGGTGTTTCGGGTTGCTTGGGCTTCGCGAAAGCTTGTGTCCACAACGACGGCTCTTCGCGCCGCGTTGACGGCGTTGCAAAGCCTTACACGCGCAGAATCGGGTGCATGGACACACCACATCGCTTCGACTGGAGCGCCGGCTACGCCAGCCGCCGCAGCCCGCTGTTCGCCCGCAACATCGTGTCGACGTCGCACCCGCTGGCGGCGCAGGCCGGCCTGCAGGTGCTGCGACAAGGCGGCAACGCCGTCGACGCCGCCATCGCCGCGGCTGCGTGCATGACGCTGGTGGAGCCCTGCAGCAACGGCCTGGGCTCGGACGCCTTCTGCATCCTGTGGGACGGCCGGCAACTGCACGGCCTGAACGCGTCCGGGCCGGCGCCGTCGGCGTGGACGCCGGGCTTCTTCGAGGGTCAGGTCATGCCCAAGCGGGGCTGGGGCTCGGTGACGGTGCCCGGCGCCGTGGGCGGCTGGGCAGCCTTGAGCGAGCGCTTCGGCAAGCTGCCGTTCGCCGACCTGATGCAGCCGGCCATCGAGATCGCCGAGCGCGGCTACGCGGTGCCGCCCATCGTGCGCGGGAAGTGGGCCATGGCTGCGGCCTTGCCCGAACTCACATCGCAGCCGGGTTTTGCGCAGGCCTTCCTGCCCCGGGGGCGTGCACCCGAGATCGGCGAGCTGTTCCGCTTTGAGGACGCGGCGCGCAGCCTGAAGCTGATCGCCGAAACCCGTGGCGAGGCCTTCTACCGCGGCGAGATCGCCCAGGCGCTGGCCCGCTTTGCGCACGACACCGGCGGCGCGCTGACCGAGGCCGATCTCGCGGCCTACCGGCCCGAATGGGTCACGCCGCTGGCGCAGGACTTTGCCGGCCACACGCTGCACGAGATCCCGCCCAATGGCCAGGGCATCGCGGCGCAGATGGCGCTGGGGCTGCTGCAGCACTGCGACGTCACGGCGCATGCCGTCGACAGCCCCGAGGCCCAGCACCTGATGATCGAGGCGATGAAGCTCGCGTTCGCCGACGTGTACCGCTTCGTCGCCGAACCGCGCGCGATGACGGTCACCCCGGCGCAGTTGCTGGATGCCGGCTACCTGGCCGAACGGGCCAGGCTCATAGCCCCGAACCGCGCGCAGGCCTTCGGCGCCGGCAACCCGGTCAAGGGCGGCACCATCTACCTGACCGCAGCGGACGAGTCCGGGATGATGGTGAGCTTCATCCAGAGCAACTACATGGGCTTCGGCTCGGGCCTGGTGCTGCCGGGCTACGGCATCAGCCTGCAGAACCGCGGCCACTGCTTCACGCTGGAGTCTGGCCACCCGAACCAGGTCGCGCCGGGCAAGCGGCCTTTTCACACCATCATCCCGGCCTTCCTGACGAAGGACGGCGCGCCGGTCATGAGCTTCGGCGTCATGGGCGGCAACATGCAGCCGCAGGGCCACATGCAGACACTGGTGCGCATGCTCTGCTACGGCCAGAACCCGCAGGCCGCCTGCGACGCGCCACGCTGGCGCTTCAACGAGGGCCTGTCCATCAACGTGGAGCCGCACATGCCGGCAGCCACCATCGAAGGACTGCGAGCGCGGGGCCACGAGATCGGCGACATCCACGACAGCTACCAGGACTTCGGCGCCGGCCAGTTTATCTGGCGGCTGGGCGACCCGGGCACGCAGGGCTACGTGGCCGCCAGCGACCCGCGGCGCGACGGCGCTGCCGTGGGGTGGTGATGTTGCAGGCGCTGCGTCTTCTCCCGGGCGACGACCTGCGTGGCGCGCTGTCGGCGCGCACCGGCTTCGTTCTCGCCGGCATCGGCAGCCTGACGCAGGCGCAGCTGCGCCTCGCCGGTGACGCCGGGCCGACCCACCTCGACGGCCCGCTGGAGGTGCTGACGCTCAGCGGCAGCCTCTCGCCCGACGGCGTGCACTTGCACGCCAGCGTGTCGGATGCCGCCGGCCGCCTGTGGGGCGGCCACGTGTGCGCCGGCTGCGTGGTGCACACGACGGCCGAGCTGCTCATCGCGCCGCTGCCGCCGGGCTCGCTGGGCCGGACCTGGGATGCCGCGACGGGCTACCTGGAACTTCGCGTGCGCGACAGCTGACGCCCGGCCGCGCTGCTAGCATGCGCCGCATGACCAAGCTGCTCGACCTCGACTGACGCGCCTGCCCGTGCCGCGTCGCCGCGCCTCCCCGGCGCGCCTTGCCTGTCGAGTCCCGGAGCCCTTGCCGTCATGCTCTCCCGTCTGACCTCCTATTTCACCCTCGCGCCCAACGACCTGTTGCGCGACCTCGTCTACCGGCGCCTGTGGACGTCCATCCTGTGCTCGTCGCTGGGCAGTCAGATCACGCTGCTGGCGCTGCCGCTGACCGCGGCCGTGATGCTGCATGCCACGCCCACGCAGATGGGCATCCTGCAGGCGCTGGAGGTGCTGCCGTTCGCGCTGTTCTCGCTGCCTGCCGGCGTGCTGCTGGACCGCGTGCGCAAGCTGCCCGTCTACATCGGTGGCGAGGCCATGATGGCGCTGGCCGTGGCCTCGGTGCCGGTGGCCGCGTGGCTGGGCGTGCTGGGCATGGGCTGGTTGTACGTCGTGGGCTTCGTCATCGGCAGCGTGCACACGACGGCCGGCAGCGCCGCGCAGATCGTGCTGACCCAGGTGGTGCCGCGCGAGCGGCTGGTGGAGGCGCATGCGAAGAACGCGCTGGCCTCGTCGGGTGCCGACGTGGCCGGGCCGGGGCTGGCGGGGCTGCTCATCAAGCTGCTGGGTGCGCCCATCGCGCTGGCGGCCGATGCGCTGATGCTGGCGGTCTCGGTGCTGATCCTGCGCGGCATCCATGTGCAGGAGGCGCTGCCGCCGCGCAAGGTGCAGGACTTCTGGGCCGAGCTCAAGGCCGGCCTGCGCTTCGTGCGCGACCGGCAGCTGCTGGTCAGCATGGCCGTCATCATGGCGGGCTGGAACCTGTTCCAGAACTCGGCGCTGGTGGTGCAGATCCTGCTGGCCACTCGCGAGCTGCAGCTGTCGCCGGAGGCCGTGGGCTGGTCCTACGTGGCCATCGGCGCCGGCACGGTGCTGGGCAGCGTCTACGGCCACCGCATCAGCCGGCGCATGGGGCCGGGCCCGTGCATGGTGATGGGCTACGCGCTGTGCGGCGTGGGCTGGCTGCAGCTGGCGTTCGCGCCGTCGGGCGCCTGGGGCGTGGCCAGCTTCGCGCTGATGCTGTTCATCTGGGGCTTTGGTGCGGTGCTGCTGTTCATCAACTTCCTGTCGCTGCGCCAGGCCGTCACGCCCGCGCCCATGCTGGGCCGCATGACGAGCACGGTTCGCTGGCTCATCCTGCTGCCGGCCGCGCCCGGTGCGCTGCTGGGCGGCTGGCTGGGTGAGCACCTGGGCCTGCGCACGGCGCTGGGCTTTGCCGGCGTGGGCTGCGTGCTGACGGCCGTGTGGGCCTGGCACCACCCGGTGCTGCGCGGCGTGCGTGAGCTGCCCAAGCCGGTGGAGGTGGCCACGGCATGACCGATCCATTGCTCATCGACATCCCCGAGCGGCTGGACGGCGAACGCACCGTGCTGCTGGCACCGCGCCCGGGCCTGGGCGCTGAGTTGGCCGTCGTCGTCACGCAGTCGCTGTCGCACCTGCGCCCGTGGATGGTGTGGGCGCAGGACGCACCCATGGCAGAGAGCGCCGAGCTGGTGGTGCGCCGCATGCAGGCCGACTTCATCGCGCGCCGCGACCTGACCTGGCAGCTCTACGCCCGCCGCCCCGACGGCCGCGCCGGCCGCCTGCTGGGCGGCACCGGCCTGCATCGCATGGACTGGAGCGTGCGGCGTTTCGAGATCGGCTACTGGATACGGCCCGAGGCCGCGGGACAGGGGCATGTCAGCGAGGCGGTGCGGCTGCTGACGGCGCTGGCCTTCGACCGGCTGGCCGCGCGGCGGCTGGAGATCCGCTGCGACACCCGCAACCTGCGCAGCCGCGCCGTGGCGGAGCGCTGTGGCTTCGAGCTGGAAGGCGTGCTGCGCCGCGATGCGCTGGGCGTGGACGGCACACCGCGTGACACGGCCGTCTACGCGCGGATCGATGCCTGAGCCCGCCATCGCCGGCGGGGCTTGCGTCAGCGCGACAGTTCCGGACCTGACCTTGAGAGGTCCCAGGCCGGACTGATCTCGCGCTCCTCGCGCACCCTGGCAGCGGCCTGTTGTCGCTGCCACGTGAGTTCCTTGTAGAACGGGGTCTGCCGCACGAACCGGGCGATGTGTTCGGCGAGCTGCCGATCCTGCGGCAGCTCGGACTCCGACAGTGCCTTCATCACGTGCGCCCAGCTATGCATCGCGTCCTTGCGTGCTCGCACGCTGGCCTCGTCGGTCCTCGGTTTGGGTTCCGCCTTGCGCAAGCTGCCGCTCTGCCGCGCCTTTACCTGCCACAGCGAGATCGACGCCCGGCACTCTCCCCGCGCGGCCTGGGTGGACGCCTGCACGTCGATGCCCACGGCGCAGAGCCGGTCGGCAAAGTCCTGGCGCCACCGACAGCGATCCGTCCAGTTTGGAAGCAGGTCGCCCGTTCTGGATCGTGCGCGGACGGTCAGGTGGACATGCGGGTTGGCGGTGTCTTCATGAAGCACCATCACATAGCGATGATCAGTGAGATTGGCGCGTGCGAATTCGCGCGCAGCCTGCAACACCCGCCCGGGATCGCTTCCAGAAGGCGCCGACAGCACGATGGCCACGGCCTCCTGGCGATCCGATTCGCTGCGGATCAGGGAGCCGGCGTGGCGCCACTGGTCGGTGAGATCGCGCAGTCCCGCCCTGCCTGACAGCAGCACGCCGCGGTCGTCCTCGAGTGCCAGCTGACCATCGCGGCTGATGTAGGCAAAGTGGGACGCCAGGGCCTTGAGTCCTCGGCCGCCGCCGTTGACCTTGAGGAAGGCCGCGGGCGCGCCCCTGACGACGGCGGCAATGCGCTGCCGGACCAGGGCTGCCTGCTGTTCGGGCGAGCCGCTCAGGCGTGGCGCGAGGTCGGGACGCTTGATTCGATTCGCCCCGGCGAACAGCCGATCTCCCCACTGGATCAACACGCCGTCCACCATCTGCCGGCTCACCATTTCGGCCTCCGCGCCTGTTCGATCTCCGCCAGGGCCTTCGCGGACAACTTCAGATGAGCCCTGACCTCGTCTGCCAGCCCGTGAAGCCTCGCCCGGTAGCGCTCCAGCTGGGCGGCCGGCACATGGCCCAGCAGCCGCATGAAGGCATTCAGGTCCACCGACAGCGCGGCGATGTGGTCATTGGACGCCAGCAGCTGCGCGGTCAGCGCCGAGAGGTCCTTCGGGAGCGGTGGCGGCGAAGCTCCGGCCATCAGGGCGCTCAGGTACTGCCCCCGGCTCAGCGCACACGCCCGTGCCCGCCGCGTCAGGTTGTCATAGTCGCGGCCGTAGAAGTTGACCTTCACCTGCCGCGGTGCTGTGCTGGCTGCCGGCTCGCCGCCGTAGGGATCCGCGTTGGCCGCCGCATCTGCAGGTGGCGCCTCCAGCAGCTGCAGAAACGCCAGTCGCACCACGGCGGCCATCGTCATCTTCCGTTCCTTGGCGAGCTCGCGCAGCCGGGGCATCAGCTCCCCCATCGGGATCGCGATCCGCTGTTGCTGCTTCGGGCGTCTCACCTTGCGCACCTTGTCTGCGTGCGCTGTGGAGCTGTTCGCCGGCGCCGCCTGCATCGCGACGGCATTCATGGCAGCTCCCCTGTCTCACCGGACGCAAGGGGGACGCCCGCTGTGAGTGATGCCGGCCATGCGGTCGCCACCGGGGCGGCGGGGTAAATCTCGATCTCAACGCGGCGATTCAGGGCCCTCCCGCTGGCGCTGCCGTTGTCCGCCACATGGTCACCGACCGGCTGGTAGGTCGCGCGAATCCTGGCGGGCTCGACGCCGGCGGAGACAAGATAGTCCCGGACTGCGAGGGCCCGATCCCGTGCCATCCGCGATTCGCTGGCCACATCGACATCCCCATCGGTACGCCCCCGCAGCACGACCAGATCGGCAGCGAGCGCCTGCTTCACCAGCCACGCATCCGCACCCGGCGCGAACTCGAGCCGCGAACTCCCGAACGCAAAGCGCAGCGTGTAGACGCGATTTCCTGCGGCCCGTCCGACCGGCGATGGATGCCGCTTCTGGACGACCGTTTCGGCAAGCGAGGCGAGCGAGCCTTCGGCCAGCCGGCCCGCTTCGAGCGCGAGCGCGCGCGTGTCCTGGAGTGCTGCCCGGCACTGCTGCAGTTCAACGGCGATCATGCTGTTCGCGGGGCGCCGGGGCGCGCCATCCAGCGACGGGGGCGACGGCGGGCTGCTGCAGGAAGCGGCGAGGGTCAGCAACGGAAGCAAGAGTAGGCGTCGATGTGCCACGGCAGGCTCCTGGGGTGATGAAGTCAGTTCAGTCGCGGTCCCGCTGCGGCGAATCGTCCGCCGGCCTCGCCGGCAGGCCGTCGACGCGCGAGGGTGTGGCAGGCGACATGCGCAGCAGGCCGTCGTCGCCACACATATCGATCAACGTGTCCTGCGCGAGCGGACCTGCCGTCGGGGCAGCGTGGACTGCGTCGTCGTCGAAGGGGCTGGCATGCCGGTCAGAGCCCGAGGGCAGGGCGGCCTTGAAGCGCTCCCACTGGTCCTGGACTTCGGCGTGGTGCGCCTCCACGTCGATCTCGGGCACGGGCGGCGCTGTTCGCGTCCTCTTCAGGAAGAACCCGTCGAGGTAGTACCGGATCTTGCGGCCGAGGATGGGCTTGCAGTTCTCCAGCATCACCACCAGCTGGTGGCCACCGATCTCCTTCACCTCCTGCGGCAGCAGCAGCGGACGGCGTTGATCGCTGTCGGTGCGGCTGGAGCTGCTGTAACCGTGCAGGCCGTTCGAAGTGCTGCGACTGCTTGAGGTCGCACGCTCCGTGAGATCACCGAGCATGGCGCTGTATTCATTGGCATCGTGCTGCTCCCGTGGTGCGAAGAGGATCTGCAGTGCGTGGTTGGTTGCGAAGGTCCGCGCATGCTTCTCGCCGTACACCGCTTCGATCTGCGACATCGCCTGCACCACGGTCAGCAGCCGCAGGTTGTAGCCGGCAAGGAAGGCCGCCGAATTGGCCAGGGCCTGGACCCGGCCCAGTGCTGCGAACTCGTCATTGACCAGCAGGCACTGCAGCCGCAGCGACGGATCATCCTCAGGCAGCTTCGAGGTGTTCAGGTCCACCAGCTGAGAGAAGAAAAGCGCCAGCAGCGGCCGCGCATCGGCGAGCCGGTTGGGTGGAATGCGCAGATAGACGGACATGTGCCGGCGGCGCACGTCTTCCAGACGGAAGTCGCTGGCACTGGTGGCGGCATCGACGATGGCGTCCGCGAAGATGATCAGCGGCGCCGTGAACGAGGACACGATGCTCGACAGTGTGTTGGGAGAGTTGGACAGCGTCCTTTGCAGCGCTTCCCGGCACTCCGACGTGTACGGCTGACCCTTCGCCTGCCGGGCGCGGAACAGCCGGCCAATGTGCCGGTGCAGCGGCATGCCCTTGCCCGAGCTCTGGCGCAGCATCTCCCCGATCGTGAGTGGCAGCTCCGGCGTTTCCAGCAGCAGCAGCCCCAGCCCCATGAACAGGTTGCGCGCCTGGTCGTTGAAGAAGGCCTCCGAGCTCGATCCACTGCCGTCATTGGGATAGAACACCTGCCCGAGACGCAGCAGGTCACCGACCCGGTGGCGTGTTGCCGGACGCACGGACGACAGCGGGTTCCAGCGGTGGCTGACCGCGCCATCGTCGAACGGGGAGAACGCATACACCGTGTGGCCGCGCCTGGCCCGCCATCCAGCCGTGCGCTCGTAGTTCTCACCCTTGATGTCCAGGACGACCACGGAGTCCGTCCAGTTCAGCAGGTTGGGGACGACGACCCCGGCGCCCTTGCCGCTGCGCGTCGAGGCGCAGATGAGCACGGACTGCTGCCCTGGCAGGCCCAGGTAGTCGCCGTCGTACTTGCCGACGATGATTCGGGCCTTGTCTTCCCCGAGCAGGTTGGCGCGACGCACCTCGGCCTTCGTGGCGAAGCGCGCGTCGCCGTAAAGCGGGCGGCGCGGCCGCGCCGATCCCATGAACGCAGCGGCCAGCAGGACGCCCAGCCCCGCGCCGGCGACGCCCATGGACATCTTCAGCTTGCGCCGCTGGGACGGGTAGACGCTGTACACCTGCCAGTAGTGCACGATGCTGGTCACGTGGGCCCGTCCAGGGTCCACCCGGTTCATCAGCAGGAACAGCACGCCGGACAGGTACAGGGCGAGCGCAAGCAGCGCTGCCACCGCGGCGCCGGCGAAGATCGCCGCCGCCAGCGTGCGCCAGGGGCTGTCGTCGAAGGCATCGGGGCGTTCGCGCGCGTTCATGAGGCCTCCCGGTCGCAGGCGTTGTGCCGCAGCCTTTGCGCGAGCCGCTCGTAGCGGATCTCCGACACGAAGCGTCCTCGGTCGTCGTGGTCGAACTGCACCACGACGTCGACAACCAGGCTCAGCAACCGGCGTATCTCCGGCATGTGCAGCCCGCTGCCGGCGCCGCTTTCCCGGATCATCAGCGCCATCTGCTCAAGGGCCAGAAGGCAGCTGCCGGCGTGCACGCTCGTGATGCTGCCGGGATGCCCGGACGCCGCCAGTCGGATGAACTGGAAGCACTCGTCGCCTCGGAGTTCCGCCAGGAAGATACGGTCGGGCTTCATGCGCATGCAGGCCTGCAGCAAGGTGCGCGCACAGACACGCGCCGTGCCCTGTGCCTCCTTGCTGTAGAACAAGTGAACGGCATTGCGGTGGTGCGGCAGCGTCAGCTCCGCGGTGTCCTGGATCGTGATCAGCCGTTCGGTGTCAGGCACCTCTTCGATCAGGCCTTTCATGAAGGTGGTCTTGCCCGACCCGGTCCTGCCGCTGACAACAATGGTCTGGCGGTGGCGCACCGCCAGCCGCAGGAACTCGGCATGCCGGCGTCCTGCGTTGAGGGCCGCCAGTTCGTCCTCGTGCGGATGCGCCTTCGCACCTGGCCCTTCGGTGCGCCGGAACATGCCCTGGCGCTCGAAGTCCTCCAGCCGCCAGATCACGGTCGCCGGCTTTCTGATGGTGATGGAGACCGTGCCGTTGGACACAGCGGGAGGGATCACGATCTGCACCCGCTCTCCGCCGGGCAACGTCGCCGACAGCAGCGGATGCTCGGCATTGATCTCCTGGTCACAGAAGGTGGCCACCGCGGTTGCCAGTGACAGGCAGTGCGCGAGCGTCAGCTGCGCGACCTCAACGACCTGCCAGCCTTCAGCGGTCTGCACGAACAGCTCGTGCGGTCGGTTGAGGCAGACCTCGAGCACGCCTGGCTGGTCCAGCAGTTCGCGCAGGGGCCGCATGAACTCGATGACTGAGGTGGCCTCACCCTGCCATTCGGGCGAGGCGGAGATGGTTTGCGTCTGCATGGTCGTCAAGGCCTCCGTGAAGCGGCGTCGACCGGGATCAGGTCGTAGACCGAGGAAAAGTCGATATCCCGTGCGACATAGATGCCGACGATGCCGCCCTGGTCCCGGTACACGAGTGGCGGAATGTTGATCGTGCCGTCCAGCACCTTCTCGGCGAGCTTGCTGGTGTTGCTCGTCGTCGAGGGCAGTACCACGGTGCCGCCGTCGCTCTCCCGCTGGGACTGGATCACCAGCTTCACCGAGTCATCGATGAGTGACAGCAGCATGGCCGCGCCGATGCGCTCGCTCCAGCGCCGGTCGACGTGGCCGTCGATGCCTGACTCGCCGAGCTGGCCGGTCGCAGGCGATCCCAGCTCCACCGTGACGCCGAGCGGGGTGCGCAGCCGTGTCCACAGCACGGGGATCCGCACCATGCCCGGCCTCAGCGTCGCAATGCGGTACTCGCCGTCGACATGCGATCCCCGCTCGATCAGCAGCACCTTGCCGTCATCGCCGTACACGTCACGCTGAACCTGACAGCCGACCAGCCCGGAGGTCGCGCTGATGATGCGGGTCTTCAGCACGCAGGTGAAGGCCGCTCCCTTGGACAGCGTGAGGCTGCGATTGCCGGGTGGGTGGGCGAGGGACGGGCGCGTGGCCGAGGCCTGCAGCTGACCGCCGAACAGATCCTGCGTCGATGCAGGTCCGGCCCCGACGTCTCCCGTCGTCGAGGCAGCGGGCATGGGGACTGCATCATCAGCGGTTCGCGTCAGTCGGTCGACGACGCCCTGCAGCTGTCGCTGGTAGTCCTGCAGGTTGATCGTCGTGGCCCTCAGTGGGTCCTCAACCCCGGCCTCGTGGGAGTTGACACTCGGCTGTGGTGGCACGAGGCTGAGCGGCGCGGAGGCCGGTGCCCGCGAGGTCACCAGCATGGCCGGGGCGTCCTCCGGCAGGCCCGCCGGCGCAGTTCGTGGCGACCCGGCGGCCTGGCGCAATGCGATGGGTTCATCCGCGGTGGCCACGATGGCGGGCACTCGAGGTGGCGGGCTTTCGGCGGCCGAAGCGGGAACGGGCATCTCCAGCGTCCTGGGCTCCCCGGTTGCCGCGGCGGGACGCTCCGTCACCTGCACGGGTTCGTCATGGGCTTCAGAGCGCGACGACCCGGGCAGCAGGTGTTTCCAGCCAGTCAGCGCGCCCGACAGCAGTGTGATGCCGACGATCGCACCCACCATGGCGATCCGGCGCGAGCGCCTCTGCAGGCGCACCTCCGTGTTGACGTCGACCATGGGCAGCACCGTGGCTTCGTCCTCGGCCGGTGCGTCCAACTTGTCAGGGGTTTTCACGGGCAGGCCTTCCGGTTGGGTGTGACGGCAGCGCACTGGCGCGCAGGACGCGGTGGACACCGTCTACCGTCGTGCCGCCCTCGGCGCCGTGCCCCTGGCCGTCGAACGCGTCGTTCCAGATCCCGACCACGGCCGGGCCCGCGCGCAGCATCAGCCGGCGGCTGATCCGGTCCACGACCAGCAGGTCGTCCTGCATGCGGGCGTTCACCAGTGTTTCGCTGCCGTCATCCAGCACGTGGAAGACGGCAGGAATCTCCCGGTTGCCGCCAAGGCGCAGATAGGTGAACCGGCCGTCGTCGAAGACCAGGCTGGGAACGATGTCCTGCGCGTGACGACCCTGGGCAAGCGAGTACGCGGTGTTGAGCACCACCGGCGGCGCCGCCATGCGGTCGTTGACGATCTGTGCTGCCGAGCGGGCGGGCGGCCGCCGCGGTGCGGGTGTGGCATCGGCGACGTTGACGGGGACTGGGACGGGGGCGGGCGGTGCATGGATCGTCAGCCGGTACACCTCGCCGTGCGGGGCACCTTCGCCCAGGACCTCAAACCTGAGGTGGTGCACGCGCCGGTTGGTGACCAGCGTCACGTTGTTCGCCGCCGTCGCGGTGCTCCTGGGCTTCACGAACAGTGTCCTGGCACCGGGCTGCACGGCAATGCACCAGGCGGCGTCTGCCTTCGCGCAGTCCGCGCCCAAACCGGTGGCTGCCTCGACGAGCGACTCGTCTTCGCCCAGCACGACGAGCGTGACGACGCCCCGCCTGACCGGCACGGAGAGGATGCGGTCCGGGTCATAGGCCACCTCGCGCAGTCGTGCGTCCCTTGCGACGGCGGCGGGGAGTGCCGTCGCCAGGTGCAGGGCCAGTGCCGCAGCGGCCTGATTCAGCAGGCTCATGGCCGTGCTCCGGGCACCACGGACCCGATCTCCGGGTCCGAGCGATAGGCGGTCACCACGAACCCGAGGGGGTTCTCGATCCGGTCCTTCTCCTTCGCGAGCACACTGGGCTGATAGCGAAACAGGATGCTCGCGACATGGCGCGTCCTGATGTCGGGACCGCCGCGTTCCAGAGGCCGGACCACCTTGTCGTAGGTGACGGTGGCCTCGCCTGTATTGCCCTGGCGTCGCTTGGCGGACAGGCGTACCGCGATCACCTCGATGCGCCAGTCCTGCGTGCCGGCAAGTCTCTTCTGAAGGGCGTCAGGCCCGTCGAACTGGCGGCTGTACTCGGCGAAGACCGTCGGGACTGCCATTCGCGCAACCTGGTCGAAGTCGCGCTGCAGGAACATCCAGTTGTAGCTCTCCCGGGCTCTCACGAACGTCGCCAGGTTGTGCTTGTCGAGCGCCTCCATCATGGGGACGGTTTCCACGCTGAGCCGCTGCTGGATCGTCGTCTCGCCGGTCACGCGATCCACCACGATGGGAACTTCGATGATCCGACGCAGCGGCCCTTGCGCGAACACGGCGGCGATGCCGATGACCGCCACCGCGAGGCTGGCCGCTGCGACCCGCCAGGCCCGGCACTCTGACCGTTCGAGCGCAAGCATGCGGTCGATCTCCCAGCGCTGATTCGTCGCGACGGACGACATCACTTCGTCTGATGGCGGCAATGCAGCGGCTTCGCCTGGACTCAGGACGTTGGTCATGGGGCAGCTCCGTGAGGTTGCGCGTGTGCGGTCAGCGCAGGTGGTCAGCGATCCGGCCGGTCCGGTTCAGCATCTCGTACTGCCGCTCCCGGTCCCTGGCTCGTGCGATGCGCTCCTCTCCCTCCGCCAGCCCCTGCAGCAACTGGACCTGCGAGGTCTCGTGGACCAGCATCGCGTTCTCGGCACCAATGCGCGCCTGGAGTTCCTGGATCGATTTCATGTCCTGCGTGGCATCGATCTCGTGCATGAGCGACTGGATCTGGCGCATGCGGCCGGCGGCGGTGGTCATGGCGCCCTGGAGCAATGCCTTGTGCTGGTAGGGCATGGCCAGTGCGGCCTGGCAGCTCACGCGGGCCGCGCCTTCGCGGTCCATGCAGTTGTAGACCAGATGTGCGTCGCGGAGCACCTTGGCGGCTGCACCGAGTCCGCCGTATCCCGAAGTGCCGAGCGCGGCGAGCTGCTGATGTGCCTGCGCCGGCACGTAGTTCATCAGCCCGGCGTCATTGAAGATGCTGCCGAGGTTGCGCGTGCCCGTCATGCCGCGCAGCTGTGCCTGCAACTGCTGGATCTGCTGAACCTGGTTGCTGATGGCCGTGATGTCATTGACCACCTGCTGCATGGTCTGCGCCAGGTTGGCGACGTCGATCACGGGAATACCTGCTGCGCTCGCGTCGGCGCCGCGACAGGCGATGAGGATGGCTGCGACGAGTCTTGGGCGGATTTGCATGGCAAGGCTCCTGGTGCGATCTGGCTCAGGAAGAGCCGCGCTGCGCTGCGCGGCGGTAAGCGGGCATGCGGTCGCTGCTCGCGGTTGATCCTGGATGGTTGTCCCGTGGCAGGCTCGTCGCGACGGAGGACCGCGCTGACCAGCCGCGTCTGCCTGACACCACCATGGCGTTGTGGACAAACTGGATGCCCTGCTGGATGGCGACGCCACCCGTCATGGCCGAGGCGAGGCCAGGGGCTTGAAAGCAGATGATGGCCATGAGCACCATGACGACGCAGTACTTCAGCGACTCTGCGACAACGTTGAGGGACGTACCCGTGAAGCCGCCCTGATCCTGGATCGCTCGCAGGAGCCCTTCGCCCAGGTGGTCGCTCAGTCCCAGCGCGAACAGGGAGAACCACGTCAGCACGGCAGCGTTGAGCAGCATGGACAGCCAGCTGTCGAAGAAGCGGGCTGTCGGACGCCAGGCCAGGCAGAGGACAAACAGTGGCCCGACGGCGATCGTGAAGGTCAGTGACACCTTCGCCAGCGTGATCACGAACAGCGCGATGCACAGGAAGATCACGTTGCCAAAAGCCGTGACGACGGCGGCCAGCACCAGGTCCAGCCGCGTGATGCCGGCCTCCTTCATCAGGTCCAGCACCAACTGGCTGGCCTGGTCATTGAAGGTGTCAAGCAAGGCGTAGGGCGTGGTGATGCCACGAGCTGTGCCGCCGGGCACGAACGTCGCGGCGACGCCCGTTGCCAGCGCGTTGGCGGTCCCTGCAATCATCGACAGGTACAGGCCGGACTGCAGCGAGACGGACAGCACCAGTCCGACCTTGCATGCCTGCCAGACGAAGCCCGGCAGCGTGTCCGTGGCTGCGCCGCGCAGCACGGCCCACCCGTACAACGTGACCCAGAGGGCCACCACCGTGGCAGCCACGGGTGTCAGCGCCGCGCACAGCGTGGTGACCACCCCGACCACGTAGGTGTCGAGGACTCCGTCAATCTGAGATCCGACCCAGGCAAACATGCACGACTCCCGGTTCAGATGGGCACTGCGACGACGCCGGGCCGGCTTGCGTCCGCGGCGGTCGCTCGTTCCCCCGCAGCGACGCTGACGCTCGCCGCAGGACGCTGCGTCGACGCGTGCTGCAAGGTTTTCATGCAGCCTCCCTGGTGGCGGCTCGACGGCGCTGGATCTCGCTCAGCAGCACGGGGAGCCACTGCTGCGGGTCGTCCCCGTGCTGCTGTCTGACCTCGTCCAACAGCACCACGTTGTCCGTGGTCGCCGACAGCACGTCGATGAAGTCGTCGAGGCCGGTGAGATCCAGCTCGCATACCGCGCTGGTCTGGCCCTGCTTCACCAGGAAGCGCCAGCCGCCACGTGCTCCCAGCGTCCTGACGATGTCGTACTCCGCGTCGTTGAGACCGAACCCTTCGACGTACTCCTCGCGCTGTGCATCGGCGTTCGCGAGGAACAGCTTGGTCACGCTCTGCTCGATCATCGTGCGACCGATCGGATGCCGGAGGACGTCAGACGGGCTCTGGGTATCGAAGATCCCCAGGCCGTTCTGCTTGCGGATGGTCTTCTGCTTGTGCTTGGCGAAGTCGCTGAAGACCTCATGGTCCAGCGCCTTCCAGAACTCCGAGATCACGTAGATCAGGCGCTGACCGTCTGCGAGCTCTTCCATGACCTGCAGCAGGTACATCATCACCGGGGTTCGGACCTCGGGCAGTTCCATGAACTCGGTGGTGTCGAAGCCGATCACGCCAACGCCGTTCAGGTCCTGGAGTCTGTCAGGTGACTGATCAAACACCCAGCCCAGGGGGCCGCCCTCGCACCAGCGGCCCAGGCGTTCGAAAAGGCTGTTCTCTCCGTTCTTGGGCAGATTCTGGCGAATGCTCGAGAAGCGGCGCAGGCCGGCCGGCAGTGTGGACATGGCAGTGACGGCCCTGGCGATGGCCAGCTCATCGGCCGGCATCAGTGGCATGGCCAGCGATGACACGCAGGTCCGTATCAGCTGTTCCCAGAACTGCAGCCGAGCCGCAGTGGGCGTCCACTGCAGCGGATTGCAGCCGGTGGGCAGGCCGGCCCGCAGCGCGAAATACTGGCCACCAAGAGCTCGCACGGCAATCTCGCAGCCGCGGTCCAGATCGAACAGGACCAGCCGTGGTGCGGGTTGCCATTTGCGCGTCAGCGCCAGGAGCAGCATCTCCAGCGTGGTCTTGCCCACACCCGTGGAGCCGATCAGCAGCGTGTTGCCCGGCAGCTTCCGATCTTCCGAATTTTCGCCCTCGGGGCTGCAATGCAGATTCAGGTAGAAGGGCTGGCCGGACGGCGTGCGCAGCAGTGCCAGCGCCTGGCCCCAGGGATTGCCGTCGCGCTTGCCTCGTGGGAAGTTGTGCGCGCTCGCCAGTGCGGCGAATGCGCGCGAAGACAGCTTGGCCTCTCTGGGACGCCATTGCCAGTTGCCGGGCATCTGTGCGAACCATGCCGCATCGGCCAGCAGGTCCACGGGGGACATCTGCAGGCTGCTGGCCTCCCCGACCGCGCCGATCGCCTGCGCGGCACGTCGGCCCGCATCGGCGGCATCGCTGCCAAAGACGATGAGGGAGTAGTGGTACTCGCCCATGCAGAACTTGCCGTCCCCCAGATCGTTCAGCGCAGCATCCATGTCCGCAATCTGCGTCGCGACGACGTCTTCGCTCGCGATCAACTGGTCCCGCTGCAGCGAGAGCGCGCCCATCGCCTGGCGACGAGGCAGGATCGAGAAGCTTTGTGTCTCGATGAACTCGCTGCCCTCGTAGAGCAGTGGGTCGAGCACACCCGGCTCGACACCATCGGCGTACTCCTTGATGTCGACCAGTGCCGCGAACCGCCGCGAGTCACCATGCCGAAGCTCCAGCTTCTGGCCGTTGAACAGGAGGCGTGTCGCCGGCAGCGACCTGTACAGCGGCCCCGCAGTCATGGGCACGGGATGCCAGTCGCCGTTGACGAGGTAGCCGAGAAACTCAGCCACCTCCGAGTAGGCGCGGCCCAGGTGCTGACGCGTGCCCAGCAAGGTCGGGCCAAAGGATCGCAGCGTCCGGCACACCAGCGCCGAATGCTCCTCCATCTGGCGCAGCGCATCGGACTGGGACTGGGCGATGTCCTGCGCCGTCCTTCGGCGCGTCCCCAGCGACGGCCGCAAAGGTGACAGTCGCGGGCGATATACCAGCGTCAGGTACAGCTCGTTGCTCATCATCGGGCGGCGTTCCAGGTTGTCCTGGTAGGCCTGCGACAGGTCGCGCGCGAATCCCGGACTCCAGGGCTCGTCCAGCCGGTCGCTGAAGCGGCGATGCAGGCGATGCGTCCAGACGGCCCACTGGCCACCGGAGAGATTGCGCAGCAGGCCGCACAGCGACTCATGGCACTCGGCGACGCGGGACTCCGCGGCACTTTCGAAGGTGACGCCGTCCAGGCGCCAGACCCGGAGGTAGTCGCCGCCGCGTGTCACGACGTCGTGGGCGCTGACCAGCGACGAGAAAGGCACGAAGTGAGCAAGAGGGTTCTCGCGCAGCGCCTGGTCCCAGTAGCGGGGCGCGGTGTTGCGCCTGCCCACCACGCGCGTGTGTTCAGCCATGCCAGACATGCCGACCTCCTCGGAACTCGTGGGGGGAGTAGCTGCGTGCGCGCCACAGGCGCTGGTTGCGGTCGCGGCAGCGAAGACGCAGCACCATGAACAGCTGCCGCAGCCGCTGGTCATCGACCGCGGTGATCGCCCGCATCCACAGCAGCACCGGGCTCAACAGGGCAAGCGTCGCCCCTGCGACCCACCAGCTGAGCAGCGCACCGCCCCACAGCGCCACCAGCATGCCGCCACCGCACAGCATCACGAGTGGCTGCAGCGGCACGCCGAACTTCATCGCCGGACGGGTCGCACCCTTGTAGATCGCCTCGATCTTCATGCCAGTGTTCCCAGTCAGCCGACCAGCAACGCTGCCATGGCGTTGGCGCCGCCGATCAGCATCGTCGCGATCAGCACGTTGGCCACGTCCGCGAGCCGGGCGCCCTGGAACAGCATCCTGAAGCCGGCCCAGATGATGGCGATCGTGACCACGGTCACCGAGATCGTGATGAGGATGTTCTGGATGCTCAACACCGTCGTGTTGACCTTCTCGAAGCCTTGCGCAAGCACTGTGTGCGGCAATCCGGCACACAGCATCGCTGCGCAGCCAGGGGCGATGAAACGGACGGGCAGTGTCATGATTTCTCCTGGAAGACCTGTGGAGCAGGGCGGGGAAGGCGGGCAGCAGCAGTCACGATCCGTTGCACGTAGCCGTGATGTCGCCCCGTGGTGAAGTTGCCGCTGTAGTAGCAGGACAGCGACATGCGCAGCGCCTGCTGCTCGTCGCCGCGGCGCTGCTGTGTGGCGCGCTGGAAGCACGCGAGCAGGACACGCTGCATGCCTGCCAGGTTGGCGCACGGCTCCAGCGCGGACTCCAGCGTGAGTCCGAGCCAGGCCAGGTTGTGGATGTTGATCTGCGCCAGACCGATGCTGAAGTTCCGGCCCTGAGACCGCAGCGCCCGTGCCGTCGCAAGTGCCTCGCCGCGCGAACGCGGCTGGCGCTCGAGCTGTGCACCGACAACACCGATCGCCCAGGGGTTCGCAGCGCTTTCCACCTGCACCAGCGCGAGCGCCGTACCGGTATCAACCTGTGGTGCACAGGCCGCGGCCAGCGTCAGAAGAGAGGCTGCGTCCATGGTCATCAACGCCCGCTGCGTTCGCCTGCCAGCCAGGCGGTGTACTCGGCATCGAAGCGCGTGTCCCACTGGCCCAGCTGCGCCTTGGCGGCGGGACTGAAGTCGGTCACCGCATCGCCTGAGGCCGACCACCAGGTGGTTGTGAACGTCACGCCCTGGACGGTGACCGAGATGGCTCCCTGGTAGAGGCATTGGTAGACCAGCCCATGGGGGGCCTCGTAGGTCCAGGTGTACTGAGGCGGACACAACCGTGGTGCATCGGACCATGCGTGGGTGGCGGCGTTGCCGTGTGACGCCATCGCACAGGCGGGGAACGCCCTGCCGCGAAGCAGGTCGCGCAGCGCCTGGGTCACCGTCGGGACGCACTCCGG
Organism: Roseateles sp. GW823-FHT07B05; assembly: GCF_058794515.1. Classification (NCBI taxonomy): domain Bacteria; kingdom Pseudomonadati; phylum Pseudomonadota; class Betaproteobacteria; order Burkholderiales; family Sphaerotilaceae; genus Roseateles; species Roseateles sp. GW823-FHT07B05. Next base: position 35,288 of record NZ_JBXAGX010000012.1, on the reverse strand, counting down.
GATCGCGCGCCAGCTGGGCGCCGCGAGACAGAGCAGCAACTGGCAGCCGTCAACGGCAAGCGCGGGGAGGGGCAGAGACAGCGCCGCACAGACGGCGACCATCCCGAGCCGAGGCGAGCGCGTGCAAGCAAAGACGGGTCGGTCCGGTACGGAGCCCGATGCAGCCGACGTTTGTGCCTTGTCCATGCCTTGATCCCCTTGGGCGCCAGGGTCTGGCGCCGATCAGCTCAGGTGAGCCTTGCAATCAATCTAGGCGGTGGGCTCCGGCGACCTTCGGCTGGATTCGGCGGGTCGTTTCAGCCGCAAGAGCGGCATGGACAGCGCCAACTGCCGGCTGTGCTTCGCGTCGTGCTGGATCCACGCGGGAATCCAGGTATCGAGCGCGCCTGGCGCGTGGATCAGGTCTCAGATCACGCCGTACAGACGCGCCACGCGGGCAGCGGTGTGTCGATCGGGAACCTGGAGCTTGGCCAGTACCTTCTGGAAACGGCTGTCCACCGTCTTGGCTTCAATATCCAGAAGGGCGCCGATGTGCTTGCTGGTCCGCCCCGCGGCCTCGTGACGAAGCAGCTCGATCTCGTCGTCAGTGATGCGTGTCTCGCCGATCAGCTCCCGGCGGGCCGACCGCAGCACCCAGCGATGCAACTCCATGGCGAGGGCGCGCGCAGGCACCCGCAGTCGGTTGAAGACGTCTTCAGTGAAGAAGCCCGGCGTGCGCGAGCCGATGCACAGCATGCCCACACGCGAGGATCCTGCATCGGTGGGGGCCGGCGCGATGACGGCGGAAGCGAAGCCGAGCCGAGCCGATGTCGATGCAAAGACTTCCTCGTCGGGCAGGATGTGCAGCTCTGTATCGCGCGCGGGTTCCGTGCCCTGAAGCGCGTGCCTCAGCCATGGGTCGTGCTCATGCCAGCCCTGCGTTGAATACTCGAGTGCCCATAGCGGATCGCATGCCAGCAGCCACCGAAACGCACTGCGTGTCGTGGCCTCGCGGACAAAGCTGACGAAGACCGCCGAGTCCACCCCCATCAAGTGCAATGCTTCCTCCAGGTGATCCAGTGCCGTGACGTCGTCGGGGGCATCGCCCAGCACACGCAGGAGGTCCAGCATTCGCAGCGCATGGGCTGCCTCGTCGGCATGGATGGTGGGTTCGAACAGGTCAGGCTGTACGGTGTAGAAGGTCATGGCAGCGTCGCAGCAAATCCTGGAAGAACATGGTTTGCTCGAAGCGCAGCGGGTCGCGGGAGCACCAGTCGTCAAACCGATCGGCGCCATCGAACTTCATCACCTGCACGATGCGCGGGCCCTGAGGGGGACAGTAGGTGCGCCTGACCAGTACACCGCGTCCCAGCGGCACCAAGCCAAACGTGAGGACGGCATCGGCCGACCTGACGACGATGCCATGCGACATCGTCGCGATGCCCTTGCCATCAGGGCGGCACCTGCCGGCCGATGCAGCCTGTCGCCGCGCCTGCAGTGCTGCGCGCTTGGGGCCGGTGGCTCGCGCCGGCTCGTCCAGCGCATCAACGCGGCGCAAGGCCGGTTTGACCGGGTATGGGTGTGGAGCAGCGCATGCTGCGCCCTCCGGCTGCGGTTGTGTACTCATGCCATCTCCCGAAGCCCCAGGTTGGACATGGCCGCTCTTGATGACGGCGTTTCGTGCGTTGAGCATCGAGTGCCGCCATTTCAGGCGGTTAGCGTCGTCATGTCCAGCGGCTACCCGGACGATTCCGCGCAGGCTACGGCTCGATCGCGATGTCGACGTGACCCCGTCGTCCACCATGTCTGAGCATCCGACCGAACACTTGCATCCGTGCTGGGTTCGGTCGCAAGGTTGAATTCTGGATAACGTCGCATCTGCTTGCCATGGCGCTGCGTCTGCGCGCCTGCGTCGAGCTGCGTTCACGGTCGCCGCGATGGGCTTACAAACTGTTTCCTCTGGCCCTGGCATGGCGACAGTGCTGGCCGGTCTTCCCGGCCGGTCGACGCATCACGAAGCACGCCACAACCGACGGTTTTCGTGGGCGCGACAGGGGGCGCTGGCTGAGAGCCAGCCCGCGGCGTCGCTGACGGATTCAGGGGGGCCGCCAGTCCGTGCGGCGCTCTGGGTGCCGCCGCCGCCGTCTACGCAGACGAACGGAACGCGCAAGCCACCGTCGCGGTCAAGGTGTGAGGGCTGGGCGTGGCCATGGCCATGAAGTGCGGCACCGCCAACGCTCCCGCCGAGTGACGACCCGATGACGACATGCGCGGCCGACTCCGTACAGACAGCTTGGTAACTAGTGTTTGCCCCGGATGCGACTGGCAATGAATTTCTGTGTGTCCACGCGGTCCCCCATCGCTGCCGCTCCGCTCGCCGGTGGTCTGCTCGTTCAGCGCAACCGCATCGCCAGTTGCTCTGCATAGGCGAACGATGGCCGCGTCGACGAGATCAGCCGATCTTCGGCTTCCTGATCCGGCATGACGGGGCGTGCCGACTCGCGAAGCAGGCGCTCCCAGGCCTCGGCGACCGCGCTCGCTGCGTTGGCCAGCCAGGCGGTCGCGTCGGCGGGGTCTAGGCCCAGGCGGACGCCGGCCTCGATGAGGCGAGGCAAGCTGGTGCCGCTGAGTCCGTCAACGCCTGTGGCCATGGCCAGGGGAGGGCCATCCGGGAAGGCGGTGGTGGAGTTGGGCGTGATGTCGAAGGCGGGGGAGAGTCCCCACACCGGCTTGCCATCTGCGACGCCGCTGCACAGGAACCCGGTGTTCAGGTGGTGGTCGTCGGTGTTACCGACCAGCGCGTTGAAGGCTATCCGCCGCCACAGCTCTGCCAGTTCGTCGCCGATGCGGCCCTGCAGCCCAGCCGGGCCCACGCGGACCCAAGTGCGGAGCTTGTCGGCTAGGTTAAGGTAAGAACGTTCCGGGTCGCCGCGCACCGAGTCCATGCGCAGCCGCAGCGCTGTGTGGGCGCTTGCGTAGAGCTTGCGTGTGGGCTGGTCTGGATCGCCGGTCCGGTCAAAGCGCTCGACCATGAGCACCTGGTGAGCGCCGAACGTGTGCAGGCGCACCGGTGCCGCGTGGACCCCGACCTGGCCGGCCAGCGTCATGGTGACGAATTCGCGCGCCGGCAGAGCGGGCCGGTCGCCGCGGGCCTGCATCTTCACCAGCCAGAGCCGCCCCTCGTGCTTCAGCGTGGCCTTGGGCCTGTCGCCCCCTGCGCTGGTGTCGAGATCGTCGTTGAGGCGGCGCAGGGCCCTGCTGGACGGCTCGTGGACCTCCAGGTCCTCGGCCAAGCCTTGAAGGTCGTGAAGGCGCTTCGGCCGCCAGGCCAGCTTGCGGCCCAGGTCGTGGCAGGCCTCCACCGCCCCCACACCGTCCGGGACGCCCAGCTCAAGCAGGTCGAGCGCCCCGAGTTCATCACCACCGTGCCGGGCACGCAGCCGGTCCTCGCCGTAGCCGGCCGGCTTGGCGTCGCGCAGCACGCCTGGAAGGCCGTCGCCGCCGAGCAAGGCAATGCCCCGAGCGGAGCGGTTCAGGCGCAGCTCCACAGGGTCGAGCGGTAGGGCAAGTGGCCGCTCCAGGTAGTCAGGCGCATAGACGAAGCGGCCGTGGCCGGCGCCTGATATGAGGGTGCCCGCAAGCACCGGCTCGGCGGTGTCGGGCAGCCAGGTCCACACTGGTGTCTGTGCCATCAGAGCCCCGTGAGCTTGCGCTCGGCGAACGCGGCCGCCTGGGGGTCTGCGCGGAGGTCGAGCAACTGATCCACCTGGGCCAGAAGTCCCAGCGCCTGGAACACCTTGAGCACGTTCCCCAATGCAACGCCGTCGGCGCCGGCTTCGAGCGCGCGCAGCGTCGACAAGGAAACATCTGCCAGCATGGCCAGTTCCTCCTGCGTGTGGCCCCGCAGCTTGCGAGCGAGCTTGAGCCGGTTTCCCATGCGTGCCAACGCAGCCTCCACCAGCACTGGGGTGGGCCGCTGGCTGTTCACGGAGCGGTGTTTCAGGTTCATGTTGCCGGCATACTAGGGCAAATCGTTGCTATGGCAACGAAATATCGCTGTGGAGCGTTGTCAAAGCAGCGACTAAGGCAGGGTGAGAACGCGGCCAAAGGGCCGCCGGGCCTGTACCGCAGGGAAACCTGTCGCATGGCCCAGTAGGTACTCACAGCTCGCTTCAGCAGAGCTCCAGCGCCGGGTTGCTGCCTCGCGCGAGCACATCCAGCCGTGCCCTGTCCACGCAGTCCTGAACGCTGGCCCTGGCCTCGGCGGCGCTGTAGCCTACCTTCGTCATGCGCGAGCGTGTGGGCGCTTGATGCTGGAGAACGCCAGCGACCAGCCCCTACGAACAGGGCCTTCGTGCAGAGTGATGATGCGGTCGATGGTGAACTGTTGGCGGGCGATCAGAGTGGTCATGGGGCGGGGACGGTTTGGTGATGCGCAATGCATAGCACCCCGCGTCGGCCGCTGCCGAAGTCGGCATAGAGACCAACCCCGGGCAATTGTGGTGGCCACCATATCGTCGTCCAGCACCTTCTGGCCGCAGAAGAGGTGGCTCGCCACATAGCGCCCCCTCACAACTTGCCCTTGGCTATTGGTCGTGGTGAGGTGATCCTCGACGGTGCAGGTGAGCAGGTGCTTGCCGCGCGTCGTGAAAATGGTGGCGGGTTGGCGCGTGCGCCGGTCTCGTGGATGCCTCCCGCAGGTTTCTTCAGTCAGTGATTCCCCAAACGGCGATTCGAAGTTTCATGGGGCGCCTCTGCGTTCAGGGGTGCCGCGCGCCGCGGCACAGGCGGACGACCCTACAGCTGCACCGTTAGAACTGGGGATGTTGCCATCCTCAGCATTGGGAAAAAAATCGAGCGGTTGCCGTCCGGCCTTGGCGCGCTGGCACGATCTGACCAAAACGCGCTTCATGCGGATCTGCACGAGCTTGTCCGCGCAGCAGGCAAAGGGGGCCGCAGTCATGCATGCAGTGTTGACCCGAGCAATTCAGTCCGATGACTGCTCCATCGATGGCGATGCAGCACTTGAGTTCGTCGGCTGGCCTGCGACGGCCTGCAGGTTGTGGGGTGCTTCCGGCAGCAAGGCGCTCATGTCCCACGCGCGGTGTGGGCCTGGAGGCGATGCGCTGGCCGCAGCAGGTGTAGTGACGACAGCGTGAAGGGCATTGCCATGCTCAACGACCTACCCAGCGTATTCTCCCGGATCAGGTCTGCGCTGAGGCGGCGCGGCCGATCGGAAGACGCCGACGACATCATGCATGACGCCTGGATCCATCTCGCGTGTTTCCAAAGCAAACATACCGTGAAAGAACCCGAGGCCTTCCTGATGCGGGCGGCACTGAACCTGTCGGTCGATGCTCATCGGGCCTCTGCCAGGCGCGGCGAAGAAGTACAGCCAGAAGAAGCGCTCATCTTCGACAGCGCACCCGCGGCCGATGACGTGGTGCTTGCACGTGAGCGCATGGCCAGGCTGAACGAATGCCTTTCCGAAATGAATGAGAAGACGCGTGCCATCTTCCTGGCCAGTAAGCTGGACGGCATGACCTACAACGAGATCGCCAAGGAGTTCGGGATGACGCGCAGCGGCGTCGAGTGGCACATCGCCAAGGCGGTGCTGGCGGTCGCGAGCTGGATGGAGGGGTGGTAGACATGGACCGGCCACGCGCCGGCTCAGCGGATGGCTCTGAGCGTCGGCCCAAGGTGACACGTGCCGTCGCGGCGGAAGCTGCCGTGTGGGTAACTCGGCTGCATGGGCCAGAGCGTTCACCACAGATGGAGAACGACTTCCGCGCATGGCAAGCCCAGTCGGAGATGCATCGGGAGGCTTTCGAGAAGTGCACGGATGTCTGGATCGACGTGGGCAGGATCAAGTTGTCGAGCGCCTACGAGACGATGGCGGCGCAGAAGTCCAGTCGCTGGGCCGCAGGCAGCTCCTCCCCCCACCGCTGGATCGTCGGTGCCGCGATCACAGGTGTGGTTGCCACCTGTCTTGTGGCGGGCCAGCGGTGGTGGCAGGCGGGTCTCTTCGACACGGACGTGGGTGAGCAGCGCGTGCTCACGCTGGATGACGGGTCGCGTATGAGGCTGAACACCGATACACAGGTCCAGGTGAGCTTCGACAACCGCCAGCGAACGGTGACCGTGCGACATGGCGAGGCGCTCTTCGAGGTCGCCAAGGATGTGGCCAGGCCGTTCGTCGTCCGTGCTGCGGGCAGCGAGGTCGTCGCCGTGGGGACCGCATTCTCGGTGCGCTACGGCCGCGATGCTGCAGGCACGCAGGGCAAGCTGGCTGTCACGCTCATCGAAGGGCAGGTCAATGTGCGCCCGGTAGTCGAGGGCATCGAGGGCGCCCTCGCGCCGGACAAGCTCATCACGATGAAGGCGGGCGAGCGACTGCGGCTGGAGCGCGCCGGCAGCGTTGCTGCCGTGACATCCAGGATGGACCACCCCAACGTCGAGGAGGTCACCGCCTGGCAGCGCAGCGAGGCAGTTTTTGATGCGACAACCTTGGCGGATGCCGTGGCGGAGATGAACCGTTACAGCCGAACCCCCATCGTGCTGGTCGACGGACTGGCGCAATCGAACTTGCGCGTGAGCGGGCTGTACCGCACCGGAGACAACGCCGGGTTTGCCAATGCGGTCGCACGCCTGCATGGACTTCGCGTGAGCAACGAGCCTGGACGTTTGGCCCTCGCGAAATCGCAGTAGGGCAACCCCTGGCCTAGAGGCCCTCGACTGAGTCGTCATCTTGTTGTCAACCCGACAGCACAACAAGGACATCAGATGAGACGCAAATCCAAGGGCCCTTACCTTCGTCGGCAGGGGGTGCTGCAACTCGGCACCTGTCTGTTCCTGTGCTTTGGCACCGCCCTCGCTGGCGCGGCAGAGCCTCCACAGGCGGTGCGCTATGTGATCGAGCAGCCGTCACAAGGCCTGGCCGAGGCGCTCCGTGCCATTGCGCGTCAGACCAATACCTCCGTGCTGTTCGAGCCGGGGACCGTGGCGGGCCGCGTGGCCAAGCCCGTGTCCGGCCGACTGTCCCCGATCGAGGCAATCACTGCCGCGCTCAAGGGAACAGGCCTCACGGCTGAGCAGCTGGTAGACGGCGCCGTGCTGGTGAAGCCCGGGCCCACGTCGGCGACGCCACCCGCGGGGTCGGCGAGCAGCGGCGCGTCGTTGCTTGCGACGAGCGGCGCCCGCAGCACGCCGTCCAGCGCGGCACTGACGCGGGATGGTGACGGGGCGAAGGCGGCCAACGAGCCCTCGTTCCACAACGAAGAGCGGCCTCGAACCGAGGAGCTCACCCGTGTCGAGGTCACGGGGTCGCGGCTCAAGCGCATCGAAGCCGAGGGCCCCGCGCCGGTGAACGTCTATACGCGCCAGGACATCGAGAGAAGCGGCCAGCCCAACCTGGAGCGCTTCCTGTCCGCGCTGACCGAGGTGTCGATGTCGTCGGGTGAGGGCGGCTTCGCGGGCACGCTGGGCCAGGGCACGGTGCAGCTGCGCGGCTTGCCGCTGGGTTCGACGCTGGTGCTGATCAACGGTCGTCGCGTGCAGGCGGTCGGATCGTCGTCGGGCAACTTCTTCAACCTCAATCTGATCCCGATGGCGGCCGTGGAGAGGGTGGAAGTCGTGCCGATGGGATCCTCGGCGGTGTACGGTGGGGATGCGCTCGCGGGCGTCGTCAACGTCATCCTGAAGAAGTCGCTGGATGGCTTGTCGGTGTCGGCCAAGCTGGGCTCGGGCCGCAGCTTCAGTGATGGCAGCGTGGCCGTGGCGGCGGGCCGCCACAGTGCGGAGGCCAGCTACCTGGCCATGGCCTCCTACAGCCGCTCCTCGCCGCTGTCCCTGTCGGATCGCCCGTTCCTGCGGGACGCGGACTACCGGCGCGTCGGTGGCACCGATGAGCGGCTGGACTACTGCGCACCGGGCACCGTGAGTTCTGCGAATGGCACGAACCTGCCCGGGCTCAATGCCAGCTTTGCAGCCATCCCCGACGCCAAGCCTGGCCAGACGCTGAGCGTGTCCGACTTCCAGTCGACCGCGGGTATGCGCAACCTGTGCAATGTGTATGCGACCGGCGGCGGCGTGGCGCTCGTCCATGGGTTTGAAACGCTGGGCCTGCATGCGCTCGCGGAACATCGCCTGGCGGGCAGCTGGTCCGCCTTCGCTGAAGGGACCCTCGCCAAGGAGCGCATGCGGGCCGAGGACCTGGGCCTGTTGTTCACGAACGTGCTGGTGCCGGCAACCAACGCGTTCAATCCGTTTGGCGTGGACGTGCGTGTGACCGCGGCGCTGGGCCCGGAGAACGGTACGCAGGGTTTCTCACGGCAGACCCAGTTCACACGCGTGCTGCTCGGCCTGCGCGGCGAGTTGGGCGCCGGCTGGGACGCGGAGCTGACCGCGTCTACGGTGAGCGACCGAGCGACGTCGCAAACGTGGAACTACACGCGCAACACGCCGGCGCGGACGGCCGCTCTGGCGTCGGCTTCACCTGAAGCCGCCCTCAACCTGTTCACCGGTGGGCGTGCCGCGAGCGACGCCGTGCTGCGTGGCATCTGGTCCGACCGGCTGCGCGAGAGCAGCGGCCGCAAGGACCAACTGGGCGGCCATGTCCGCGGCACGCTGGTCGAGCTGCCGGCCGGCCCCGTGGAGGCCATCGTCGGTGCCGAGGTGGCGCATGACCGGTTCCAGGTGGCGGCCACCGTGGGGGCGCAGAGCCACGAGTACCGGCGCAGCGCCGCGGCCTACGGTGAGCTGCGTGCACCGCTGCTTCGTGCGGGCCCTGCGGGCAGCGGCGGCTGGGACCTGACGGCGCTGACGCTGGCGGGGCGTCGTGACCGCTACAACGATTTCGGCAGCGCCAGCACCTACCAGGCCGGCCTGGAGGTGCGCCCCACACGGACGCTGCTGATCCGGGCGTCGTCCGCGGACTCGTTCAAGCCGCCGACGATGCCTCAGATGAACGTCACCGAGACGGTGTTTGACGCGGCGAGCATGCAGCTCGTGGACCCGGCCCGAGGCGGTGTGCCCATCACCGCTGGCACCGTCGTGAGCTCGACGAATCAGGACCTCGGGCCGGAGCGCGGTACCGCGCGCAGCGTCGGCGCCGTCTGGGAGCCCGAGGGCGGGTTGGGCACGCGGCTCAGCGCAACGCACTGGCAGGTGAGCATCCGCGGCATGATCGCTTCGCTGCGGCCGCAGTCGGCGCTGGATTACGAGGCGCTGTTCCCCGGCTTCGTGACACGTGCCCCTGGCGTGAATGGCCAGCCGGGTGTCGTGACCAGCGTGCGGTACACCGACGTCAACTTCGGCCGCCTGGATACGGCCGGTACCGACGTGGACGCTGCCTACGGCTGGCGCACGGCTGCAGGACGCTGGACCGTGGGGGCGGGAGCGACCCGCACCAGCGAGTACCGCGTGCTGCTGGCGCCCGGCGCCCTGGTCGATGACCGGCTTGGCAGGCGGTTCGATGACTTCTGGGCGCCCCGGTGGAAGGGCCGGCTGTCGCTGGGCCTGGACACCGGCGCCTGGAGCGCCGGGCTGACCAGTCGCTATCTTGGCCGCTACCGGGATTCCGGAACCAAGGCCAGGCCTCTGGGCGACTACTGGCTGCACGACTTCGGGGCCAGCATGAACCTCAAGAAGGTGTGGCCCGGACTGGTGTCCGACGTCAAGGCCGCGACCGTCGGCCTGAGCGTTGCGAATCTCGCCGATCGTGCACCGCAGTTCCTGGACAGTACCCCCTACTACGACTACACGCAGGCTGACTGGCGTGGTCGATACCTGAGCCTGCGCGTCTCCATCGACTGGTAGTCCGGCGCGAGGCCGTCTTTCCCTTCCCCCAGGTGGTCTGCCCCGCGCAACAACGCGGGGTGGGCCGCCGCATGACCTTTTCCCTATGCGTTTTCTCTTCTTCCAGGTGGCATGCGCCCTGGCATGTGCCCCCCTTTCTCCGGCATTCGGCCAGACCGCCACCGGTCCGACCGTTCGCGAGCTCGTCGAGTTCCGGCAGATTCTTCAGCCCGACAACCACAGCGACGAGGCGCTACGGCAGCAGGTGTCACCCGACGGCACGCGCGCCTTCATCGTCACGCGCAAGGCCGATGTGGCCACGGACCGCAATCGCTACGAGATCCAGCTGCTGCACGTGGCGCCGGACCGGCTGGCAGACGGCCGTGTCGCCAGCCCGGAGACGGTGCTGGCGACCGATGTCAGCGACGACGGGGCGAGCCCGTTCCCCGCCATCCAGGACGTGCGGTGGTGGGATGAGCTCAACCTCATCTTCCTGGCGCGATTCAAAGGCCCCCTGTTCCAGGTCTACCGGCTGCACCTGCCGACACGGGAGCTGGTCCAGCTGACCCACGACACGCAGCCCATCGTCTCGTTCGCCGCCGCGAAGGACATGCGCAGGCTGGTCTACGCGGTCCAGGTGCCGAATCCGCCGCTGAAGGACGGCGCGCGCAGCATCGTGGTGGGCAACCAGTCATTCTGGAGCGTGAAGTTCGGCCAGCAGCAGCTCAGCGCACAGATCCGCAAGTACCGCTTCTTCGTGACCGACGGCAACGCCACGCAGCCCCCGCGGGCGCTGGGCGAGGCTTTCGTCGAAGGCAATGGCGCACGTCCGCAGGCAAGCATCTCGCCGGACGGCCGCTGGGCGCTGTTGCCGCGCTATGAGCCGGAGCGCACGCAGGGCTGGGCGCGTCAGTACCCGATGCTGGCCGAGGTGATGCAGAAGTACGGTCCAGGTCAGCGGGTCGATCCGTTGCGCTACTTCTCCGGGCCACGTGTCTTCAAGGCCAGGCGCATGGTGGCCTGGCGGCTGGACGACGGGCGGGAGCAGTCCGTCGTCGACGCGCCGGACGACGCCTTGCCGATGGGCGGACAGGACCGGACGGACCGCCTCTGGCAGGGCGGTGGCAACTCCGTCGTGCTGGCCGGGACCCATCTTCCCCAGATCCCCGGACAACAGATGTCGGTTGCGTCCCATGTGATCGAGTACTGGCCTGACACCGGGCGATGGACCGCCATTGCCGTGCTGCGCGGACGGCTTGACGAAGCCATCCCGCTGTCGGACGGCTTCGCGGTCGTGGACAGCGGCAAGCGGCGCCAGTTCAAGCGCCTGGCTGAAGGCGGCTGGCAAGAGGTCGAGCCTGGCCTGCCGCCGGACCAGCGCCCGGCGTGGACGCTGAAGGTGTCCGAGTCCCTGAACGAGCCGCCCGACGTCGTGGCGACCTCCGCGACGTCGCGCACGCTGCGCCTGACCACGTTGAATCCGCAGTTCGACGCCAAGAGCTGGGGCGTCATGCAGCCCTACAACTGGCGCGACGCGCAGGGACGGCAATGGCAAGGCGGCCTCATGGTGCCCAGTGGCCTGCAAGGCGCCCGGCGGCTCCCCCTGGTCATCCAGACTTATGGGTTCGCGCCTGACCGGTTCTATCTCGACGGTCCCAACCGGGAAACCGGGTTCAGCAGCGCCTTCGCCGGTCGCGCATTCCTTCGAGAGGGCATGCTGGTGCTGGCCATGCGGCAACGACCGGTCGGGGAACCGTTCACGGACGACTGGCGCATGCGGCGCCTGTTCGATGCCGGTGTGAAGGGTGCCATCAGCGCGCTGGTGCGGGAAGGGCGCGTGGATCCGGCGCGTGTGGGCATCATCGGCTGGAGTGCCACGGGCGAGCGTGTGCTGAATCTGGTGACGTTCTCGGACGCGCCGATCCGTGCTGCGACCATTGCCGACGGCGATGAGAACTCGCTGTTCTCGTACACGCTGACGTACGGCTTCGCCGACTCCACCTGGCAGCACAAGGAGGCGGTCAACCGAGGCCTGCCGTATGGCCCGACGCGCTCGACCTGGGTGGCCCACGATCCTTCCCTGCATACCGATTGCGTCAGGGCCGCGCTGCGCATCGAGAGCTACGGTCAGACGGTCAAGAACAACTGGGATACCTACGCCCTGTTGCGCCGCCAGCTCAAGCCGGTGGAGATGGTCCTGATCCCGGACGGCGTCCACGCCCTCTTCCGGCCGAGCGAGCGCATGATCTCGTTGCAAGGCAATGTGGACTGGTTCAGCTTCTGGTTGGCCGGCCAGAAGCGCCAGAACCCGGTGTTTGCGCTGGAGACCTCAGCCTCCCTGAAGGCCCAGTACGAAGCCTGGGACCAGATGGCCGACCTGAAGCGCACGCACGACCGCAAGCCGCGCTGCAGCTGGCCCCCCACGGCACGCCGCGCAGGACTGTCATGAGGGGCCGCTCGTCTGCTCGCGCCAGAGCTGCGCGTAGAGCCCGCCTGCGGCCAGCAGGTCGGCGTGGCGGCCTTGCGCCACCACGCGACCCTGGTCCAGCACGACGATCTGGTCGGCATGCATCACGGTGGACAGCCGGTGCGCGATGACCAAGGTCGTGCATCCGGCTGTCAGCTGTCGCAGGCGTTGCATGACGGCCGCTTCGGTCCTGCCGTCGAGCATCGAGGTCGGCTCGTCCAGCACATAGATGGCGGGGCGCCTCACCAGGGCGCGCGCAATCGCGACTCGTTGCCGCTCACCGCCAGACAGTGTGATGCCGCGATCGCCCACACGCGTTTCATTGCCCGAGGGCAAGGTTTGAACGAGATGGTCCAGCTGCGCATCGCGCAAGGCGACCTGGACATCGTCCGGGCTGGCTCTGGGCGATCCCAGCGTGACATTGCTCGCGATGGTGCCGTGCAGCAGCGCGGCGTCCTGCGGCACGAGTCCGATGCAGGACCGCAGCTCGGCGTTGGTCAACTCGTCGATGGGGCGGCCGCCCAGCAGGACGGTGCCGGCCTGCGGCGAATGCAGGCGCAGCAGCAGGCGGGCAAGCGAGGACTTGCCGGATCCGCTGGGACCGACGACGCCGGTGGTGCATCCGCCCTTGATCTCCAGGTTCAGCCCGCGCAGCACCGGCCGGCCGGGGGCATAGCCGAAGTGGACATCGTCAAGGCGGATGGATGGGGCACAGGTGATGTCCATGCATGGTTCAGTCAGGGCGGGATGCGTGGAGCGTCCCTGTGGCTCCAGAGGTTCGGCGAGCAGGTCGATCAGGGGACGTGTGAAGCTCAGCGCCCGCGAGAGGTCGCGGGCCGCGGACCCCAGGACTTCCAGGGGGCGCACCATCTGCAGCATGTAGACGCTGGCGAGCACGATGCCGCCGGTGGTCATCTGGCCGTTGACCGCGGCCGTGGTGCAGAGCCAGAGGCAGCCCCCCAGCGACAGCGTGAAGACCAGGGAGATCGTCAGCGAGACAAGCACGTTCAGGCGATGGAATCCCATCCACCGAGCAACCAGCGCCGAGTCCGCATCGTGCAGTGCCGTTTGTGCCTGCCCTTCCGCGGTGAAGCAGCGCAATGTCTCGACATGGGTGACGCCCTCGTTGAGGTGGGCGTAGACCGCCAGGCTCGCCGACGACACGCTCACTGCCCGCCTGGCCAGGCGAACGGCACCGGTGCAGAAGATGGCCGCGTAGGCCAATGCGGTGCACACGAACAGCCAGACCAGCGGCGGCTGCCCCAGGCCTGACAGCACGATGATCATCGCCACCAGCTCGATGCAGGCCGGCACGAGGCTGCTGCCCAGGTGGTTCACGATGGACTGGCATCCCGCGGTGCCCAGGTCCAGGCCGTGGATCAGCGCGCCTGCCCGTCGCTGCAGAAGGTAGGACAAGGGCAGTTGCATCACCTGGCTGAAGAAGCGGCGCCTCAGCGCTGCCTGCAGACGCTGATCGACGTAGCCCGCGAACAGCGGCCGGACATCGGCGACGATGCGGCCGCCACTCACCATCAGCAGATAGGCTGCTGCACTTGCCAGCCAGGCGCGCTCTTCGGTCTGCGATGCTGGCTGGCCCAGCGCGTCCACGAGGTGCTTGAGCGCCAATGGCGACAAGGCGGCCAGCGTGCCACCGAGGGCCACCATCGCCAGCGCGGCGAAGAAGCAGGCTCGCACGCGGCGGTCGGCTTCCTCGCCGAGCAGGCGCAGCACGGCCCACAGGGTGTGCAGGGGCGACATACCGGGGCGTCGCTCAGTTCACGGGCGTCGCGGCCATCCGCTGCAGCCAGGCTTCGATGGCGATGCAGTTGTGAATCTCGCTGGCATACGTGTCCGTGGCCGACGCTGCCCCCGACATCGCTGCTTCGACCCGCTGCCTATCCAGCAGCCCCCGGCCGGCCAGACGCCCTTCGAGCAGCAGTTCCCGCGCCAGTGGCACATGGCGCTGGAGTACCTGATTGACGTGCTCGTCGATGCTGCCCTTGGATTGCCGGTTCGCGATCTCGGCAGGGATGTCTGCCGAGAACGCGTGCCGGGCCAGCGCACGCCCCCGCCCACCGCGGGTCAGTGTGTACGTCGGCAACGCGAGGCAGAGCTCCATCAGTGGCTGAGATCGCAGCGGCGCCACCACTTCCGGTGACGCCTCGCGCAGATAGGGATCGAAGTACTCGGGCGCCGTGATGAGTTCCGCCAGGTGGTGGTACTTGCCGATCGGCAGGCTGGAGGCCGCATAGAGAAGCGGATGGATGAACCTGTGGGCGTGCCTTGTTCCGTGGTCGATCGAGTCGCGGCTGGCGAGCGTCACGTATCGCCCCAGGCCAGCCAGCGGATCGCCCGCGAACGAACGGTCCGCGAAGGCTCGCCGCAGCGCCGCCCAGAACGACACGCGCCCCAGGTGCGCGGCATCCAGCGTGGCGCTCATGAACCGACGCCCCAGTCCGTGCCGCTTCAGCGAGTCGCTCGCGGGCCACGTGCTGCGAAGCTCATAGAACAGCTGGTCGCCGCCTGAGCCGGTGAACATCGCGTTGGCGCCGCTGAGTCGGGCGGCGTCGATGTCCAGTCGCCCGGTCCCCATCCGGCCGAGGTAGCAACCGGGCGCCGGCGTCCGCGCGACATCGAGCACTGTCTCGAGACGAAAGCGGCTGTCGCGCTCCTGCTCGATGAGCGTCGTCCCGGCGAGCTGAGCTGCCAGACGTGCATAGGACCGCTCGTCGCTGCTGGCGCCTCTGGAGTGGTAGTTGATGCAGGTCACGGTGTCTGGCGAGCGGCTGCGACACAGTGAACTCAGCAGGATGGCCGAGTCCACGCCGCCCGACAGCCTGAGCAGGATGCGTTCGTAGGTCGCGCCCCACGCCTGCACGCACATCGCCACGGTGTTGTGCAGATCCCTGGCAGCCTGGGCCGGATCGGGATCGCTGGCGGGACTGGCAATCGCGACCGGGTTCCAAAGGCGCTCCGGCGCCTGAGGGGACACCCCGAGCCGGGTGAGTTGGCCAGGCAGAACCTGGGTCACGCCCTCCAACGCGGTTTCCGCTCCACCAGGCTGTCCCAGCAGCAGCTGGAACGCGATCGCCTCCCAGCTCACGTCGAGCCGGGCTTCGCGATCAAATGCCAGCCAGTCTTCCAGCCAAGAGAACACGACGCTCACCCCGCCGTCCTCCACCTGGAAGCAGGGCAGCGTGCCGGAAGGATCGCGCAGCACCCGTCCCGCGCCATCCCACGACGGCAGGAAGGCGACGTAGCGGCCCCAGTACTGCTCCACCAGGCTTCGCCCCTCGCTGCGGATGATCTCGTCGGACTCCTGTGCCGAGAAGGCGAAGGGGTCGGCGGCACGAAACGCGGACGCCCGGCGTCGGAACACGCGCCCCAGCACCACGCCGCGGCTGGCCGGTAGCGGATGAACGCCGTTGATGCCTGTCTGCTGCCCGGTCGTGAACACGTGCAGTCCGGGAAGACGCAGCGCCGGCTGCCAGCGTGCGTCGCCGCACAGCCCCTGGCTGATGTGTGCTGCCTTTTCGGACTGCCAAGCGCTCGCAGGCGTCCAGCCGATGCCAATGAATCGGAACATGGGTGTCCCTCAGACGACGAGGATGGGGTGATGACGCCGGACGTTCTCGTGTGCGTCGTTCAGCACGACATGGCCGTGCTGGACCCACGCATGCGCGCGAAAGGGGCGGGTGCCGACACCGATCACCCATTGCGCATGCAGTCCTCGCCGGGCAAGGAAATGGATCAGCGTGAGCGAGTCGAGCAGGCACTTGTCATGGGCGGTGAATGCGAACGGTCGTGCACGCATGTAGATGGCGACGGCCTCCTGCAGCGGTCGCGGTACGCATCGGGCCGCGCTGGGACCGGCAGGCGTGAGCCGCGCCACGCGATCCACGATGTCCTCCAGGGTGCGGCACCGCAGCCACAGGGCTGCGACACCAGCGCTGGTCCACAGGCTGAGCACGTGAGCGACGGTGAGTGGCTGATGGTCGGCCACCAGCTCGGCATGCAGGCTGTACAGGGGCTCCGGCAGGATGGTGGCCGGCGCGACCGGGGCCGGGTCGGCAATCACCAGGCCGGAGCGGACCAGCGGCTCGATCGCGCTGCCTGCAAGGTCGCGGAGGAAGGGCGGTGACGCGCCGACAGCCGCAGGCCAGACGTCGTCCTGCGGGCAGTCCTCCGAGCCTGGCCCTTGCCGTGAAAGAGCGAGGTACCTGCCGGCCTTCAGATCCAGCAGCACGGTCTGACGCCCGATCTGGCAGGCCCTGACGTGGTCTGCAAGCCGGTAGGTGCCGGGAGCCTCTGAGCGAGTGGACATGAGCGTTTCCCTCCTGTGGAGAGCGTGCAGCTCGTCAGCTGCACGCTTCGCCGTTCAGGCGATCAGTCGCCGATGTTGCGGCGCGGGAAGTTCACGTCTTCCTCGGGCAGGGGGCCTTCCTTGCGGCCCTTGGTCTCTTCCTTGGCGTCGCCCAGGTCGACGACCTCCAGTTGCGGTGCTTCGTTCATCACGTACTCCTTCATTGGTTGAGGACAGGAATGCCGTTGGCGGAATGCCTCAGGCGACGCAAAGATAGGAGTCCGGGGCGTGATGAAGCAATGCTTTATGCCGATGAGTTGGAGGGTTCGGTCGGCCTGGAGGCTTGTATTCCTGGGCAGGCGCGCGCCAAACACGGCCCGGCGCTGAGCGGAGCGCGGGTGCATTCGTTCGGCGTTTCAGCGAACACGCGTCGCCATCCGGCCACGTCGCCGGCGCGGCAATGCTGGAGCGGCCGCCGCGAATCAGCAGGCAGTGTCCCCGCGCAACTAGGTACTTTCGGGGCCTCGAACGTCATACAGAGATGGAGACGATCGCGGAACCTCTGCAGAGGCACACCCTCTGGCATTTTTGGTGGCAGGCCGCCAAGGGACGCGACCTGCTCGTCGATCCTTCACTGCATGAGCGGATACGCAACCGTCTGGTTGCGGCACACAAGCCACACGGCGGCAGCCTGCTGCTCTATTCCCTGATGCCCTCGGAGCTGCATGTGATCTCCAGCCTGCCCGAGGGCGTCACCCCCGATCTCATCGTGCGCGGGGTCGCCAGCGTGATCTCGAGGTGGGTCAGGGAGATCGACTTCATTCGGGGCCCGGTATTCGCCGGCCCCTATCTCGCGCACCGCTTGCCGTCGATGGCGGCGCTTCGCTACGAGATCCGGATGCTCGCCTGGCGCCCCGCAGCCCTGAAGCTCTGCACGAGACAGTCGTACTACTCGTGCACTTCGCTGCGGAGCACATTGGGGCTCTGCTTGGCGCGGCAGTTCGACATCCGCCCCCTGCTGTCGCTGTTTGGCAGAACAGTCCTCAAAGCACGATCGGCCCTGCAGCAAGTGACCCGAGGCCGGCCCTCAAAGGTGTCGCTGGACGAGTGGGAGCTGAACCACGCCTTGGTACTCGCCGCTGGCCACGGGGGCCCGAAGTGCGCCGCATCCCGCGAGGTGCGAGGAGCGTCTGCCGCGCTCGTTGCGGCCGGCCAGCCGAAGACCATCAACGGCGCACTCAACCTTCTGGAGCGGTGGGTCAAGCACCGGATGGGGCTGTCCGTGCGCAAAAAGCTACGCAAGCTGGATGGCGCTGACGGTTCGCGAGGGCGCGCGCTCGTGGCCGGTCTTGCCGTCAAGGCTCGCCTGTGCACCGCCGTAGCCGTGGCCCGTCGATACGAGCGTTCGAAGGCGACCTTGTGTGAGCAGATGCGCGCCAGCCGCGGGCGGGTGGAGGATCGGGAACTGCTGGCCACGCCCGTGCAGCAGATCATCGAAGAGGTGCTCGCACTGAACGCGCCTTCGAACGCCAAGGGCTGACCCCGCACCTCGCCTGGCCCTCGTGGGATCGGCAACGCGCGGCGCACGGGAGCTCGCACCCCGCACTTGATCCGTAGGGAGCCCGGCTGCCCCGATCGGTGGACTTCGATCAGGTGCTGATGATCGCCAACCTCGGGCTCTTGGCATTGATGGACGTAGATCGCCAAGCATTCCGCACAATGTCGAACGCGTCCGGGCTGAGGTGCTGGAAGAACTGGCGGAATCGGCGCGAGAGGGCCGGGTCACCTAGAGACTTACACCCCTTCCCGGGGCATCACCCTCGGCGGCCTGTTGTGAAAGGCCGCAGCCAGGCGCGTGCTGAATCCCGGGCCAGTGATGATCGTCATCACGACACCGCCCAGTGCGTCGACCGCGCTGATGCTGTCGATCGCCGGCTGCCGCGCCCAGTGGCTCACCGGCAGCGGCTCGTAGTTCGGGCGATGCTCAAGCATGCAGCACCTTGGCGGGCTGATCGTGCATGTCAAACGCCGTTTCCGCCCACTCGCCCCAGGTCGACTCTTTGACCACGACGCTGTCCAGGAAACGCTCGGCGTCCCGGCCGTCAGTGGCCACATGGGTCAGCGTGACGCGCCGGATGGCGTCGCGCAGCTGGATGACCGAAGCGTGGGCAAGTGAGGCGAGCTGGACGTGCATGACTGTCTCCTGTTGACGGAGTCAGTCTCGGCGGCCAGCACCGCGGCGGATATCGCCCTGAAGGGGGAACGAAGGGGGATGGGGCAGGGCCTATCCCCCACGCATCCCCCGCATTTCCCCCTTTTGGGGGATAGAAATGCTGCGCGGTCTGCTGGGACTTCCCTTTTGGGCCTGGCTTCAGCCCTTCGTCGTCATGCGCTCGACTTGGGGCGGGATGCGGCGTGACCGCTACTTGCATTCCGGTCAAGCCCGCTGGCCAGTTCCCGAGGAGGGCGGCCTGGGGTGGTCGAGTTCACGTTGCTGAGCGCTGGTGCGGTCGGCTGGTCGTCCAGCTACAGGCCGTCAACGGGGCCTATGGTTCGATCCCGTTGCTGCCCTCGCTCGGAAAGGTCGACACGCAGCTCAACGCCGTGACCCCGGTCACGACGGGCATCAACATGACGACGATCCTGTGCATGACCATGGCAGCCCTCTTCGCGCATGGCTTGATGGGGAGCTGTGGTCCGCTGAGCCGGCGTAGGACCACGCCTTGAGCGAACGACGTCAGTTGCCACACATCGCCATGTGTTGGACGGTGGCGTTCAAGCTCGACGCTGCGATCGCGCGCAGGCCTGTCGTAAGTCGTGGCCCATGCCTTGCGCCACCTGCCTGCGGGCTTGGTGCCGGACGGTCATCGGTTAATGGCTGCCTGCAGTGCCCGATGCGCAGCAAATGCCGCTCGCGTGGCCTGTCGGGAGCACCGTAGTCGATGACCTTCAGGGGCGTCTTGGCCAGCCAGTGCGATTGCGCCAGCAGCGTTCTGTCAGGGAAGTCGAGCAGACCCACTTGAAGTTGAAACGCCAAGTCGTTGAGCGACCCCAGCACACGGCGATTTGCAGTCTTACCGACTGTCCAGCTTTGCATGGCACGGCGCTCAGCAGTCACATCCTCCGCTGCAATGCCAATGTCGGTCAGCACTTGTTCTACGGATTCGCCGAGTCGCTGGACGAGCAGGCGACCATCCCGTGCGGGCACCACGACGGGCAGCAGGCTCCGCTCGCTGACAGCGAGAATGACCTGGATTCGACCCGCGCGGATCAGGTTGGCATACCAGTCGCCGAGCGCCGTGTCCGGCGCCACTGGTTCCGGGTGAGGCGTTGACTTGAGCCTGTCGAGCAACTTCTGGGTGCAACGAAGGGCAAACACAACGGTTTGGTGGGAAAGAAAATACCAAGTATCGAGGCTGGCAGTTGTTCGATCTCGGCTGCGATCCGGTCCAGCGGTGATGTCCCGGCACGCTGAGTACCCCGCGCATCCCAGCCTGTCCGGGCTGTGGACTTACACCACGCGCCGGGACATCACCGCTCCGGGCCCCGTCTTCGACGCAGGCCTGTCGGTTCAAGGCCGCGTTGCGCCGCCTTCGGGTTCGTCAAATGCGGAGCGGCGCGTCAGCAACAGGATCCCGGCGATGGCAGGACCAATCAGGGCGATCGCGAATGCGGTGATGGAGTGGTCGAGGCCAGTGCGCAGCCTGAGATGCGGAAAGAGGGGACGGTGGATGTGCCCGTGATCGATATGGCGATGGCCGTCAGCGCGTGGTCGGCCGCGGGCGGCGTCTCAGCCACCACAGCCACAGCCCGGTCACTCCCAGCGCCACCAGCGCCAGGCCCAGCAGCGCGTTCAGCGTCTCCAGCGCCACGCCGCCCAGTTCGCCGGTGTGCAGTGGGTAGATGACGCTGTTGGCCCGTGCGCCTGGGTCCAGCTGGTTCCAGCGGTCGGCGCGCAGCACGGCGCCGGTCTGCGGGTGCATCCACACCGATGTGAGGCCGTTGGGGTGCGGGTCGTCGGCCAGCAGAAGCCGTACGCGCACCGGCTTGGCGGCGCCTGCCGGCAGTGCGATGAAGCCAACAGGAGCGCTGTCGAAGCGAGCGCGTGCCGCGGCGACGACGGTATCCAGTGGCGCCAGCGGGGCATCAGTCGCCTTCACCTTGGGCGGCGCGAGCGGTGCTTGGCCTGACAGCGAGGTCACCGCCTGCGGCAGCGGCTTCCAGGCCATGTAGGCGCCGGTGGCGACCGGCACGGCGATCAGCACGCCCAGCAGTGCGCCGCCGCTGCGGTGCAGGTCGAACAGCCCGCGCAGCAGGCCGCGATCCAGTGCCAGTGCGAAGGCCTGCTTCCAGCGTTTGGGCCACCACAGCACCAGGCCGCCGATCAGTAGCACGCCGTAGGCCAGTGCCAGCACGGCCAGCAGCGGCTTGCCGACGTCGTTCAGCAGCAGTGAGCTGTGCAGCTCGAAGACGAAGTTGAAGGCGCCCTCGCGCTCGCCGCGCCGTCCGAGTTCGTGCCCGTCGCGCGGATCGAGGTACACGAAGCCTTCCCAGGGGCCACGCACGGTAGCGCGCAGGCTTTCGCCTGCTTCCCGCGGTGGGCGCAGCACGAAGGACGCGGTGGGCCCGAACTCGGCCAGCAGCCGGGCACGCGTGCGCTCCAGCAGGTCGGTCGCGGCGGGACCGTCGGGCACGCGATGCAGATCGGCGTTGAGCCAGCGGTCCAGCGGCTTCAGTACGACGAGGCTGCTGCCCAGCAGGGCCACGACGATGAGCGGCAGCGCCAGCGCCAGCGCGACCCAGCGGTGCAGCTTCAGCCAGAAGCGCCGCATCAGAAGCTGCGCCGCCAGCTCAGCGTCAGCGTGCGGCCGCGACCCGCGAAGTAGTCGTCATTGGTGCCGGCGGGGTTGGACTGCGCGTAGTAGCCGACGTACTGGCGGTCGAACAGGTTCTCGATGCCGACGCCGAAATCGCCCCAGGGCGTGCCGTAGGTGGCGGCCAGGTCGGCCAGTGTGTAGCCCTCGAAGTTCTCCTCAAGCCTGGAGGTGCCGACAACCCGGCCGGTGTTGATGTGGCGCGAGGCCAGCCTCGTGGCCTGCAGGCGCACGTTGCCCTTGGCAGCGAACTGCCAGGCGGCGGCCAGCACGAGCTTGTCGGGGCCTTGCGAGCGCGCCCCCAGGCTCACATCCATGGGTGCGTCCTGCTGGGCTGCGGTCTTGCCGCGGGTGCGCGCGTAGCTGGCGCTCAGCGTCCAGTCCTGCAGTGGCTTGACCTCGCCGCTGAATTCGAAGCCCTTGACGCGCACAGGCACGCGCAGCACGCTGCCCACGCCGGTGGCCGCGTCGACGCGGATCTGCGAGCCGAGGTCAGAGCGCGAGTCGTAGACCGACGCCGAGAAGCTGCCCAGCCGTCCGCGCCAGGCCAGGCCCAGTTCGCGGTTGTCGGTGACGACGGGCTCCAGCGAGATCAGCTTGTCCACCGACTGGTTGGCGGTGTTGACCGCGCGCAGCACCAGGCCCACGTCGGGCACACCGAAGCCTTCGTTGTACGACACGAAGGTGGACCAGCCGCCGCCCAGGCGCCAGACCGCCCCCAGGCTCTTGACCCACTGGCTGAAGCTGCGCTCGCCGCCCTGCACGGCGGTGTTCTTGTAAAAGGCCAGCGTCCGGTAGCTGTCGACCTTCAGGTTCGCGCTCTCGCGGCGCGCGCCGCCTCGGATGGTGACGGGGCCGACCTCGTACTCCAGTTGGGCAAACGGTGCCGTGCTCGTGAACTTCAGCGGCGGCACCCAGGAGCGGTTGGTCAACGCCAGGCGTTGCTGCGAGGTGTCCTTGAGCCAGTCCAGGCCAGTGGTCAACTCCAGCCCCTCGACGAAGAGGTCCGGTCGTACCCAGCTCAGCTTGACGCCGGCCTTGTCGGCGACCACCTCGGACTGGTCCATCAGCTGGCCCTGCGGCGCGATGCTGGTGTCCTGGAACGTTGTCGCGGCAGTGGCGCCATAGAGCGCGGAGAAGTCCTGCTTGTAGACCTGCGCGCGTGCCTGGCCGCCGGCCAGATCGGCATGGCTCCAGTCCAGCGACACCGTGCGCACATCGTTGCGCGGCGGGATGCCCGGCGGCGTGCCGGTTGTGGCGCCGCTGAGCTGGCCGGTCGCGCGGTTGCCGGGCACGGGCTTCCAGTCGCCGTCGCCCTCGAGGCGGTACTTGTTGAACGAGAACTGCAGGCGCTGCGGGCCGAAGTCGCGACCCAGCTTCAGGAAGACGTCCTTGGCCTGCGAGTCCTGGGTGTCGCCCTGCACGGCCTCCAGACCCAGCCTGCGGCCGTCGCCGTCGACACCCAGGCCGCGCAGCGTCGCGCCGACATGCAGCAGCGCGTCGAAGTCGCCCTTGTGCTCCAGCGTGTAGCCGGCCTTCCACAGCGCGTCGTCACTGTGGCCTTGCGTGCCGTACTTCAACTCGACGCGCTGGCGTGTGCCCGGCTCACGTGGCGTCTTGGAGATGAAGTTGATGATGCCGCCGGTGGCACCCAGGCCCTGCGCTGCCGATGCGCCGGAGATGACCTCGATGCGCTCGATCAGCGACGGATCGGCGAAGTAGCCCTCCCGGGCACCGTTGCGCAGCGGGTTGCTCTGCGGCACGCCGTCGAACAGCAGCAGCGCCGTGCGGCCGCGCATGGACTCGCCGAAGCTGGTCAGTTTCTGGCGCGACGGCGCGTACGACGGGGCCAGTACCGACAGCACGGCGCTGAGATCCTCGGCCACCAGCGTCTGGGTTTCGATCTCCTGGGCTGTGATGACCGAGACGGCGCCAGGGATCTTGTCAATGGCCTTGCTGCCGCGGGTGGCTGTGACGACGACACGCTCCAGCTGTGGGTCGACCGTCTGCTGGGCGGCTGCCGGCAGCGCGGCGAGGATGGCAAGGACGACGGGAATGAGACGCAATGGGCGGAGGGGCGTGGAGCGGGGCATCGGGCGTGCGACGGAAGCGTGTAGGAGGGCGGCGATACGAAACGCACATCTTAATTCACAATGGGAATCATTCGCATTCGCGTTGTTGCGGCGTGACCCGTCGGCGACTGGACTCGTCCGTCACATCAGCCCTCAAGCGCCAAGCGCATCTCACGCCCAAGGAGTGCCGCATCCTTCAGACGCTCATGGCGCATGCCGGTGACGCGGTTGCCCGGGAGGTCCTCGAAGCCATGCTGCATGCGTGGGGCCATGAGTTCGAGAGCAACACGCTGGACGTGCACGTCCATCGGCTCCGCCGCAAGTTGCCCGATGCCGGCATTCGCGCCGTGCGCGGCTATGGCTACGGGCTGATCGCGAGGCGCTGAAGCGAGGCAAAAAAAACTTCGCAATCCGCGCGTTGCCTGACCTTCCCAAAGATTACGTCCCGAGGGGTAGCCCAGCGCGCTCAGCGCCACGTGCCGACGTCAATCACGTCCTTGCGGCACCTGCTGAGCTATGAGTTGAACCTTCGATTGGGCTCATGCACGTGCTGCGGCCGGACGTCGCTATTCTTGTGACACAGTAAGACTAGGGGCCGCGTCGCAAGGGGGCATGGACTGGGGGATCGCCTTGCCGTTCGCGGCCGGTGCGGCCGCCGCGTTGATCGCCGGTCGACAAGTCAGTCAGCGCTTGAGCGGGATGCGTCTCCAGCAGGCCTTCGGTGTTCTCGCGGGGGGGGCGTCGCGCTGGCCATGTTCTATCGCGTATGGACAAGCTGAGTTGGGTAGCCGTCGCTGAGCATTCGGGCGCCTATCTGCGCCTTGGGCCATCGAGGCCGAGACCCCCTATCTGCCCAAATCTATTCGGTGCGCTCCATCTGACCTCGGAGAAATCGGGCAAGGTCACACTGCCACCTCGCGGTCCCTCAGGAGATTTCTTGTCATGGCAGGTTTAATATTATCATTTGAGTTGGCGGCTAGATAGGATTACTGTTTATTCTTGTCATGTGGCGAGATTGATCTCGGGATCTCCTCGGCTGACAAGATTGATGAAATTGACAAGGTTAGTTGCCCCATGACAACCCGCTCGCTGTCGCCCCGCCATGAGGCGCTGCTCCGCCAAGTCCTTGCAGTGGGGGGGGCAGTTGCGCCAAGCGCGCTGGAGCAAGCTCTCCAGATTTCCCGGCCCACCATCAACCGGGACTTGCGGGAGCTTCTTGCCGCTGGCTTTCTGGAGAAGCGCGGGGATGGCCGTTCGACCCGCTACGTGGCCACCGCAGCGGCCGAGGCAGCGCTGCGCGCTTTGCCCGCTGGCACCCAAACGCCAGCCGGGTCTGGAACTCTTCAATGGTCAGCAGCTGCACAGCCCCTCGTCGAGGCGCTGCGTGCTCCCTTGGGCTCCCGTACCCCCGTGGGCTACGACAGCGGGTTTGTGAGCGGCTACATCCCGAACCAGTCCAGCCTGCTGCCGCCTCAACTGGCCAGCGACCTCTACAACGCCGGCCGCAGCCAGGACCAGCAACCCGCAGGAACTTACGCGCGCGAGGTACTCGAGCAGTTGCTCATCGACCTGTCCTGGTCGTCATCGCGTCTGGAGGGCAACAACAAGAGCTTGCTGGACACCAAGGAACTCTTCGAGCTCGGCCAACAAGGCGACTCACTCGACGAAGACACGCTGATGCTGCTCAATCACAAGAGCGCCATCGAGTTCATGGTCGATGCGGTGCCGACAGAGGGCATCACCGTGCCCGTCATCGTCGACCTGCAGGCCAAGCTGATGCGGGACCTTCTGCGCGACTCACGCGACATCGGCAGCATCCGCCGGCGCTTGGTGAACATCGACGGCTCGGTCTACATCCCCAGCAGCATTCCCTCGCTCATTGAGGAGACGCTGAACGCCATCGTCGACAAGGTGCGGAACATCCGCAATCCGGTTGAGGCCGCCTTCTTCCTGTGGGTCAATCTGGCCTACCTGCAGCCCTTTGCAGACGGCAACAAGCGCACGAGTCGTCTGAGCGCCAACATGCCGCTCATGCTCTACAACTGCGCACCACTGTCATTCCTGGACGTGGAGCGTTCGGACTACGCGACCGCCATGCTCGGTATCTACGAGCAGCGCAACGTGGCTGCGGCGGTGGACTTGTTCGAGTTCATCTACCGCCGCTCGATTCAGAAGTACAGCGTCCTGCGTGCGTCTCTGTCAGCGCCCGACCCGATTCGGACCAAGTACCGGCAGGCAATGAACGAGCTGATGCAGTTCGTGGTCTTTCATGGCCGAACGCTGGACGAAGCGTTCGTCGATGTGCAAGTCGATGCAGCTGACAGCACAGCGCTGCGCCTCATCGCCAATACCGAGCTCGACCAGTTGGAGCAGTACAACTGTGCCCGGTACAACCTCGCACGAGGTATGACGCAGCGATGGATAGATGCGGGGCGGCACCGTTGATGAGGCCGGCATGGTTGGTGTGCCGAGACGACTTGGTCGACGAGCCGGCCGTTCGTCTCTTTGTGGAGTGGGTGCTTCGTGAAGTGATTCGTGGATGAACCATCCCACTGACCTTGTCCTTCGAGAGAGTCGTTGTCAATCAATAGGTCTTCATGAAAAGCCCCAAAGGACGTGCCGGATGGGCGATTTGGATTTCGAGTATCTACAGGCCGGTGCTTGGACACTTGCCGAAGTCACCCAGGTCGCTCGCGCGGTAGATGGCATGCGGGAAGTCGCAGACGCGGTGGCCCTTGATGTCGAGGTTGAGCCGCCAGCCATCGCCGAGGCGCGCTCGGCGGCGTATGAGTACAGCGCCGTGCCGGCTAGGTCTGTCGCAATACTCGGCCCGCGCTTCAAGCGCAAGCTGCAGCAGGTGCGAGAGGACGGTTTGCGGCGCTGTGCGATTGGATGCGGTCGAACGTGACCGAAGACCTCAACATCAGTACGTTGCACAGCGGGCTACCCCGCTCAATGTGAGCATCCACACCCATCGGCAGTCCATCACGGTGTAAACCGGTCCACGCGATCCGTGATGAGGCCATCAATGCCATCGGCGATCAGCTGCTCGGCGACCGGAACATCGTTGACCGTGTAGACCAGCGCCCGCCAGCCGCGGGCGTGCAGCCGCTCGATAAGCGCGCGGTCCATGACCCGCCAGTTGGTGATGACGGCGACGACGCCCAGCGCCTCGGCGACTTCCGGCCACCCGTCCCACAGCGTGTCCAGCAGCAGGGCCCGCGGCAGGCCGGGCTCGGCGTCGCGGGCGGCGGCTAGCGCCTCGGGCTTGAAGCTGCTCAGCAGCGGCAGCACGTCTGCACCGGCCCAGAGCCTGGCGGCCTCGCGCGCCACGGTGGCGCCGGTCAGCGCCTCGGCGCCGGGGCAGGGCTTGATTTCGACGTTCAGTGCGCAGCCGTGGGCGATGCAAAACTGCGCGATCTGCGCGAAGGTGGGCAGCGGCTCGGCCGCGAAGGCCGGGCTGTGCCAGCTGCCGGCGTCCAGCAGCGCCAGGGCCTCCCAGTCCTGCTCCGCCGGCGAGCCGCGGCCGCTGGTGGTGCGCTCCAGCGTGTCGTCATGCAGCAAAAAGGCTTCGCCGTCGCGGCTGAGCTTCACATCGCATTCGAAGGCTCGATAGCCGAACTGCGCGCCCAGCCTGAACGCGGCCAGCGTGTTCTCCGGGGCAAGCTTGCCGGCGCCGCGGTGCGCGAGCCACAAGGGGTAGGGCCAGGGCTTCATTCGCCCGATTCTGAAGGGAAATACCCCGCTGCGATAATTCCGCTCCTCTATGAACGCACCGCATCCCCTGATGCCGGCCGCCGCTGATGTGGCCGACACCGTCGCCCACGACGCCCCGCGCCTGCGCGAGATTCCGTACAACTACACGTCGTTCTCCGACCGCGAGATCGTCATCCGGCTGCTGGGCTCCCGGGCCTGGACGCTGCTGGACCAGCTGCGCGGCGAGCGACGCACGGGCCGATCCGCGCGCATGCTGTACGAGGTGCTGGGCGACATCTGGGTGGTGCAGCGCAACCCGTACCTGCAGGACGACCTGCTGGACAACCCCAAGCGCCGCGCCCAGCTGATCGAGGCTTTGCACCACCGCCTCGGCGAGGTGCAGAAGCGCCGCGACCCGACGAGTGACCCCCAGCGCGACGCCGCCGTGGGCGAGCTGCTGCAGGCCGCGCGCGGCGCGGTGGCCGAGTTCGACAAGTTCTTCGACAGCACCGCCGCGCTGCGCAAGCGTGCGGACAAGACGCTGGCTCGCCACACCGCCAAGGACAACATCAAGTTCGACGGCTTGTCCCGCGTGTCCCACGTGACGGACGCCACCGACTGGCGCGTGGAGTACCCCTTCGTCGTGCTGACGCCCGACACCGAAGCCGAGATGGCTGGCCTGGTGGGCGCCTGCTTCGAGCTGGGCCTGACCGTCATCCCGCGCGGCGGCGGCACGGGCTACACCGGCGGCGCGGTGCCGCTGGTGTGGAACAGCGCCGTCATCAACACCGAGAAGCTGGAAGCGCTGCGCGGCGTCGAATTGCTGCGCCTGCCGGGCCTGGACCGCGAGGTGCCGACCATCTTCAGCGAAGCCGGCGTCGTCACGCAGCGCGTGGCCGACATGGCCGAGGCCAACGGCTTCGTGTTCGCGGTGGACCCGACGTCGGCCGAGGCCAGCTGCATCGGCGGCAACGTGGCCATGAACGCCGGCGGCAAGAAGGCCGTGCTGTGGGGCACGGCGCTGGACAACCTGGCGTCCTGGCGCATGGTGACGCCCGAAGCCAAGTGGCTGGAGGTGATCCGCCTCAACCACAACCTCGGCAAGATCCACGACGTGGAGGTCGCGAGCTTCGAGCTGCGCTACTTTGACGCCAGCGGCAAGACGCTGGAAAAGACCGAGCGCCTGGACATCCCTGGCCGTGTGTTCCGCAAAGAAGGCCTGGGCAAGGACGTGACGGACAAGTTCCTCGCCGGCCTGCCGGGCATCCAGAAGGAAGGCTGCGACGGCCTCATCACCAGCGCGCGCTGGATCGTGCACCGCATGCCGGCGCATACGCGCACCGTCTGCCTGGAGTTCTTCGGCAACCCCAAGGACTGCGTGCCCAGCATCGTCGACATCAAGGACTACATGTTCTCGATTGCCGACACCGGCGTGCTGCTGGCGGGCCTGGAGCACCTGGACGACCGCTACCTGAAGGCGGTGGGCTACGCGACCAAGAGCAAGCGTGGCGGCTTCCCGAAGATGGTGCTCATCGGCGACATCGTCGGTGACGACGCGGACGCGGTGGCACGTGCCACCAGCGAGGTCGTGCGCCTGGCCAACGGCCGCTCGGGCGAGGGCTTCATCGCCGTCAGCGCCGACGCCCGCAAGAAGTTCTGGCTGGACCGCAAGCGCACGGCCGCGATCAGCAAGCACACGAACGCGTTCAAGGTGAACGAGGACGTCGTGATCCCGCTGCATCGCATGGGCGAGTACACGCTGGGCATCGAGCGCATCAACATCGAGCTCAGCCTGCGCAACAAGCTGGAGCTCGTCACGGCGCTGCAGGCGCTGTTCACGACGGGCAAGCTGCCGCTGGGCAAGAGCGACGACGCCGGCGAGATCCCCAGCGCCGAGCTGCTGGAAGACCGCGTGCAGCAGGCGCTGGCGCTGCTGCGCGACGTGGGCGGGCAGTGGCAGCAGTGGCTGGACGGGCTGGACACGCAGGGCTTCTTCGAGCGGCTGCAGACGCACGAGCTGCGCGCGTCCTGGCGCACGCAGATCCTCAAGCCGCTGCAGAGCATCTTCAGCGGTGCGGCCTTCGAGCCGCTGCTTGCCGAGTGCAAGCGCATCCACAAGGACGTGCTGCGCGGCCGCGTGTGGGTGGCCCTGCACATGCATGCCGGCGACGGCAACGTGCACACCAACATCCCCGTCAACAGCGACAACTACCAGATGCTGCAGACGGCCCATGAGGCCGTGGCACGCATCATGACGCTGGCGCGCAGCCTGGACGGCGTGATCTCCGGCGAGCATGGCATCGGCATCACGAAGATCGAGTTCCTGACCGACGCGGAGCTCGCCAACTTCACCGCCTACAAGCAGCGCGTGGACCCCGAGGGCCGCTTCAACAAGGGCAAGCTGCTCAAGAGCGATGCGCTGCCGGCCGACCTGCGCAATGCCTACACGCCGTCCTTCGGCCTGATGGGGCATGAGTCGCTCATCATGCAGCAGAGCGACATCGGCGCCATCGCCAACTCGGTGAAGGACTGCCTGCGCTGCGGCAAGTGCAAGCCGGTGTGCGCGACGCACGTGCCGCGCGCCAACCTGCTGTACAGCCCGCGCAACAAGATCCTCGCGACGTCGCTGCTCGTCGAGGCCTTCCTGTACGAGGAGCAGACGCGCCGCGGCGTGTCGATCAAGCACTGGCAGGAGTTCGAGGACGTGGCCGACCACTGCACGGTCTGCCACAAGTGCCTGACGCCGTGCCCGGTCAAGATCGACTTCGGCGACGTGACGATGAACATGCGCAACCTGTTGCGCAAGATGGGCCAGAAGACCTGGCGCCCCGGCAACGCGGCGGCCATGTTCATGCTCAATGCCACCAACCCCGAGACCATCAAGCTGGCCCGCACGGCCATGGTGGGCGTGGGCATGAAGGCGCAGCGCCTGGCCGTGGACCTGTTCAAGCCGGCGGGCCGCAAGCAGACGAACGCGCCGCGCGCGACCGTCGGCGCCGCGCCTATCAAGGAACAGGTCATCCACTTCATCAACAAGAAGCTGCCCGGCGGCCTGCCCAAGAAGACGGCGCGGGCGCTCTTGGACATCGAGGACAAGGACTACGTGCCCATCATCCGCCCGCCCCAATTGGCGAGCGAGAGCGAGGCCGTGTTCTATTTCCCCGGCTGCGGCTCCGAGCGCCTGTTCAGCCAGGTGGGCCTGGCCACGCAGGCCATGCTCTGGCATGCCGGCGTGCAGACGGTGCTGCCGCCCGGGTACCTGTGCTGCGGCTACCCGCAGCGCGGCTCGGGCCAGTTCGACAAGGCCGAGAAGATGATCACCGACAACCGGGTGCTCTTCCACCGCGTCGCCAACACGCTGAACTACCTCGACATCAAGACCGTCGTGGTGTCATGCGGCACCTGCTACGACCAGCTGCAGGGCTACAAGTTCGAGGACATCTTCCCCGGCTGCCGCATCATCGACATCCACGAGTACCTGCTGGAAAAGGGCATCACGCTGGGCTCCAAGCAGAGCTACCTGTATCACGACCCCTGCCATTCGCCGATGAAGCTGCAGGAGCCGATGAAGACGGTGAAGGCGCTCGTGGGGTCGGAAGTCGTGAAGAGCGAGCGTTGCTGCGGCGAGAGCGGTACGCTGGGCGTCACGCGACCCGACATCGCCACGCAGGTGCGCTTCCGCAAGGAAGAGGAGCTGCGCAAGACCGAGGCGCAGCTGCGCGATTCGGGCAAGGTCGGCGCGCAGGACAACCTCAAGATCCTGACGTCGTGCCCCAGCTGCCTGCAGGGCCTGACGCGCTACGGCGATGACCTGCAGAACGGCCTTCTCGAGGCCGACTACATCGTCGTCGAGATGGCCAAGCAGATCCTCGGCGAGAACTGGATGCCGGACTACGTGGCCAAGGCCAACAACGGCGGCATCGAGCGGGTGCTGGTGTGACCCTGGGCGGCTACCTGCGCGCCGCCTTCCGGTGGCAGCGCGGGCGCCAGGGCAGCGGCTACGACAAGATGCTGCTGCTCACGGCACGCTGGCCGCTGCCGTTCGACAGCTACTTGATCCGCTACCCCGAGGGCAGCGCCATCCCGCCCCACACCGAACGAAGGCGTTTTGACTCAGGCATCGGGCCGGACCTGGTTGTCACTTCTGGCGAAAATAAATCGCCACCCTCTCTGTCTGGAAAGAATGTCTTGGTGCTGAGGATTTTTCTGGCGATTGCCTGTGGCGCAGCGCAGCCTGCAGCGACTGATTTTGAGTGCGTTACAACGCATGGCATCAGGCCAGCTGATGGACCGGATGAGTCCGTGTTCTTTCTGTGTCGCGCGAGGTCAAAGGAGGTCCTTCGGGACCCAGGCGATTTCGCCGGCCTTGGCTGACACGGTCGTGCAGCGCTCCTGCAACCGCAGCTCCATGCTTGCAAGCAGTTCGGGCGGGACGCCTTGCTGCTCCAACGCGACACGCGCGTCGCGAAGCAGTCGAGGCAGCATCCAGCTCAGGGCCTTGAGGCGTGTCGCGAGGTGTCGAGGCGCAACTTTGCACTGCACGGCCATGCTGGCCCACTCGAAAGGCGTGAGCTCATCAGGCGTGAAGGCATCGCCGATCCCCATGGCAAAGGTCGTGCTCATGTGGTCGTGGGCCACCGACTCGACGTCGACGAGGTCGTAGGCGGGGGCCAGGGTGAGCAGGCCGGCTTGCGGGCCGACAAAGAACGACCAGTTCTTTCCGTGAGCGTCGGTGTTGCCGACGAGGACGTTGAAGATCATGCGATCCAGCAGTTGGTTGCGCATCGCGAGCGGAGCCGGACTGAGGTCGGCCAGGCCAAAGAGACGCGGCAGTGACGCACCGTCGCGCAGGTGCCTCACGGCGTCCTGGTCGCCGTAGGCGCGCTCGTACTTCAGCTCGGGCGACAGGCCGAGAGCCTGACACGCATCGATGATGTGCAGGCGCTCAATGCGGCCATCGCTGCTGCGCTGCCTGTCGAAGCGCTCGACGAGGAGTACCGGCTCCGGCACGTGCAGCAGCCGCGTCCTGGCCGTTGCGATGCCCGCGGCTGCGGCCAGGTGCATGCAGGTGTGTTCAATGGCCGGCAGGTCGGCAAAGCGGCCGTCTGTGGGTGCTGGCTTGAGGATGACGGTGGAGGCATAGCCATCCCCGTTGGCAAGGAACAGTTGGCCTTGGTCCTCGAGCACAGCAATCTTGTCCTGCAGCCCGGCAATCGATAGGCGTACCTTGCCGTCCCAGATCGCGAAGGGCAGGTCAGGGCGGTTGCGAATGCGCTCACTCAGTTCGGTCAGTGGCAGCGGGCGGAGGGCCTGCTCTGCTGGCTGAGCCGTTGTCGCGCCGTCAGCGAGCGTGACGCGCAGCGCGCCGGCGGTCTCTGCGCCGAGCGCGACGAGCAGGCCGGCCAGGTTGCCCCGGGCGACGCCATTGGCCTGCGCGGCAACTTCGAGTGCCTGACCTTCCGGCAGCAAATTCTGGAAGAAGGCGCGGACGATCGCCGAACGAGTTTCCGCGGGCAGTTCAGCAAAGGCCCTGGCATCCGCCGCATGCGCTGCGGCGAACATGGGGATCTGCGGGCTGAGAGGGAAGCTGCGGAGCGACTCGCGCCAGGCTTGTGCGTAGCTGAAGTCGAAGAGGTTGCTCAGCGCGTCATGAGACAGCGTGCCAACGCGATCGTGACCGGCCCAGACGGCGAGCTGAATCATGTCGAACGCTCACGTTCCAGCGACTGCCTTGAAGGAGGGCGCCGGTCCGAATCGACGCCGCCCCAGGGCTTCGGT
The DNA here is from genome assembly GCF_058794515.1 of Roseateles sp. GW823-FHT07B05. NCBI lineage: Bacteria > Pseudomonadati > Pseudomonadota > Betaproteobacteria > Burkholderiales > Sphaerotilaceae > Roseateles > Roseateles sp. GW823-FHT07B05. The sequence continues at coordinate 2,324 of NZ_JBXAGX010000012.1, read as the reverse complement.
TGTGCTTTGCGCAGACCCTGCAGCGCTGTCGCCGCTTCGAAGTGCACAGCCAGCGGAGCGGCGAACACGACCGCGCCGAGGTCGCGCGCCACGCGAAGCGCAGTGCCGAGCGCGACCGTACCCTTGCCACCTTCCAGGTCGCTGAGCGTCGCCTTGCTGATGCTGAGTGCCTGTGCGGCAGCTTCCAGACTGATGCCCGCGCCAGTGCGTGCGGCGCGCACTGCTTGGCCGAAGGCTCCGGCGTCGCGGATCAGAGGGTCGGGAAACGGCTCCGCCTTCACCTTGCGCATCATCTCTCCTGGTTTGGCAGGATTATATGAAAACACGCCGGCTAAGGTGTATTTCGGATGGTTTGGCAGGAATTTATAAGCCGAGTGCCACCAGACGTCTAAGCGGCTACTTTGGCAGCCGATATGACGCGGAAGCGCTAGACGCCTGGGGAGCTTCTACTTCGCCGCTACCCGAAGTAGGTCGGACCTCAGCACCAGCACTCACCGCCTTCAGCAAGCCGGCGCGTGGGCTTTGCCAGGTGACGTGGGCGGGGGATGAGCATTACGACTATGCGTGGGCGGCTGATGCGGATATTTGGTTCCGCTGCATGGACCTGACCGAGGCCGCCATATTTACGCTGGGCATGGCTGAGGCATCCCTGGACACTCACATGCGCCGGGAGGTGGCTTTCCTTGGCCTGTTCGACCAAGTGAAGCGCTTCATAGATGCCCGGTACGACTTGCGCGGCAGCGACTTGGCGACGTTGATCGTGACCGTCTTTCAGAACGGTGGCACGCTGTCAAAAAATCGGCGCAAGCGCTACGCCGAGCGGGTGCAGCCCGCAGTGCTGGATGCCATCGAGGATGCCGTGCGCCGTGCCATGCAAGGCCAGCCACTCGATGACGCGGAGCAGGACTGACGAAGCCGGTTGGGCCGGCCGCGCGCGATCTCTTTCCACAAGGCCAAGCAGCGCTCTTCAAACCAGCGTTCAAGGCGCGCTCAATGGGCGGGCAGGGGAAGCCGGCGTGATCAGCGCGGGCATGTGGGCCAAGATCAGACGTATGCACCTGCGTGATGGACTGTCTGCCCATCGGCGGCAAGAGGACGAGATCAGGCAGAAGCGAGACCGCGGGACGCCCGCACTCGTCGGACTGAAGGCCGCGCTACAGCACCCAGCAGCGCGGCACCGACCAGTGCGAAGGATGCGGGTTCGGGAAGCGATTGCGGTGGCTCAGCCTCGGGCACCGTGCGGTCAGTGCCGATCACGGTGAACAGGCTGTCGACGACCTCGAAGGGTTGAGACGACGGGAAGGCGCCTGCGCCGAGCCATTCGAACTGCACCGATACGTGAGCTGGATCCGCACTCGTGATGTCCAGAAGCGCCGTGACCGAGACGAAACCGTCCGCGCTCAACGCCAGGATGGGTTGCGTCGCGAGCGCGAGGACGGAGGCATCGGCAAACGTTGCATCCAGTGCGTCGAACAGCGTCGCGGAGAACAGCAGGTTGACGCCTTCGCCGGCGGCGAGCGTCCCACCGATGGTGTAGTCGTAGCGCCAGAGGTCGTGGCCCACAACGACATCGGCGATGTCCACCGCCACGAACTGGATGGTCGGCGCCGCACTTGCCATGGTGGCGGTGCTGACCAGCGCGATGCCTGCGACGGCGCGGCTGATCCATTGGCGGAGTCCCGCCAGGGTCGGGAGACGAGTTGCGTTGTTGTTCATGCGATTTCCCTCGTGCTGTGGTGGTGAAAAAACTGAATGAAACTCATGCCTGACCCGTGGGGAACACGGCGCTGGTGCCGCCGATGGTCCATACCCGGACCTGACTGCGCGACGCACCCGTGGGGGCGATCCATTGAATCTGGCTGCCCTGACCGTAGACATCCAGTCCCTGGCCGCGAGCAGAGTCATCCAACCGGACGGTGGGCAGGAGCACGGCTGAAGCGCCTTCAGCGAAACCGGTTCCGGTGATGACAAATCCGGTGCCGCCACTGGGCGCGAAGGCGGTCACGGTCGGCACGATCTGCAGGAAGGAACCCACGACGTCGCGAGCCAGGCGCACCCGGCCGGTGGTGGCGTTCACGGGGACGACGACGGAGAGGCTCTTGCCGTCGGCGGCAACGCTGGACGGGGTGACGGCCTGCTCGGAGAGGTTGCCGCTGTCGTCGAGGATGGAGAAGACGACCTGGTCGGAGGCCAGCAGGCCATTGCCGTTGAGGATGATGGTCTGGCCGATGTTGGCGGAGGCGATGTCGGCGTTGGTGGGCGTGCCGCTGGTGGCGGAGGCGGTGATGCCGGCGAGGTGGGAGACACCGGCGAGCTGGCGCTCC
>NZ_JBXAGX010000011.1:0-152902 GCF_058794515.1 Roseateles sp. GW823-FHT07B05 | reverse complement strand
GGCAGTGTGTTTGCGTGGGTCAGTTTTGCGCGAGCATCACCCCGGTTGGCGGGTCAGTTTTCGGCGAGCGTCAACAGTCGAGTCCGACGCCGGCAGCTTGAGTGCCGCTGCTGACCATGCCGCTGCAGCGTCCTGTTCAGACTGGCCACGAAGCGCCACCTTCACGAGGCTCGAGTCCCAGTACGTGTGCAGCTTGCACGCAGTGGGCTGGGTGGCTCCGAACTCCACGCACATCCGATTGGTGACGACCGAGCCGTTGCCGCCGTAGTCCGAGTTATCAGCCGCATGCAGCGGCTGATGAACGTCACCCACCAGGTGGACCAGGACGCGTAGGGCCTTCAGCGCGTCATCGGGTGAGGCCGTCCGCAACACGTCTCGCGCCCACTCGATGCGCCCTGGTGCGCAGTTTCCGTTCTTGCACGAGGGTACGGCGGCCCCGCAGGCTTTCATGGTGACGAAGTGCCACCGCTGCATGCTTTTCCCTTCAGGGGTATCGCGGACCGCGTCCATCCAGTTGGCAGCAGAAGCCAGGGAATCCGACTTCAGGATGCGACGCACAGCGATGCGCGCCTTGGGCGTCAGCTCGGCATCGGCCACGTAGCCGACGACACGATGCCCTTCAGCGCCCCAACCCCAAGCGGCACCGCCGCAGATCAGGCCGGCGGCGATAACCAGCAAGCCCCAAGCGCGTCTCATCGTTCGTGATCTCAAGTTCGGGTGGCGCCGAGGAGGCGGAAGCACCGGCGGGTCAGGCTTCGTTGCACGGGTCGCGAGAGCGACCCGGAGCAACCAGCCTTGAGCTGCGCCCGCAGGCCAATGCGATGCCGGTCATGTTATCGACGCTGAGGTTGCGCTCCACGCCGCCAACGTAGCTGCGGCTCACCAAGAAGCACCCGATGGCGGCGCGGAGGACCGAGTCGGGCTGGGCCCTTGCGCAGTAGCTTGTTGCGTGGGGGCGCGGTGTCCTAGAACGAGCACAATCCGCCCATGTCCAGTGAGACGCACACGGTTAGGGCCGTCGTGGTTGCGCTCGTGCCAGAGTATAACCAGGCGATGGTGCTCGACGGCGAAGGCCGGCAGTACTCAATCACGCGCAAGACCAGAGGAATCGATCTCGCTACGTTGCGCGAGGGGCAAGAGGTGGAATGCACGGTGACCGTCCACCTGCCGCGAGTGCTCGCCGCGGCTGCCGTCGACTAGGGGCGACCGCCACGACGTACACCGTCATCAGCGCGCGCCCGGCGGCCATCAAGTTCACTTGACGCTGCCGAGCCTAGGGGCGTCGACGGTTGATCTGCGCGGTCCGCTGGTGCGCCACTCCAGAAAAAATGCCCCGAACTGATCCAGCTCGGGGCGTGAATCCATCCAGGGGGATGGAGGAGACAACTGACTGGGATGGCCAATGCAGCTTGCGTGCCAGCTCGCCAGTTGGTGGTTCAAGCTGAACGCCTACGAAGGAGGGCGACGAACCCGGCTCGCTCCCCTGCCCCTGCAGCACCGAACTTGTCCGCCTTGGCCGTGGGTAAGGCTGTTGATAACCACGTTCCGCGACCGTCAAGCCGTTGTCACGAACCGACTTTGTCCGCGTTGCTCGGAAAAGTGGCACCGCCTCGCACTGCTGAGGCTCGTGTCGTGCGGCAGCCGATTCATTAGAGTCGTGCTCATGGTCATCGTTGTGTTAGCGAGAACATCCTCCTCATTTCCAGGCATGTCGACAACCCAGACAAATGGACTGGCGTGCCCTGCATGGAGCGAGCCTTCGGATACTCTGGGAACCGCAGCCTGACCATCTTCCAGAGCAATTTGCCGACGTCGTCCATCGACGTGCTGGGGTGCCAAGGCGGCACCTACAAAGGATCACCCTGGCGCCGTCTGTTTCCGCGCCAAGATCCGCTGTCCTGGGACCCCATCCATCACACCAGAGGTCAACTTGCCAATCGATCCCCGTGGAGCCGAACTCGTACGCCTCATCGCTACAGGCAGCACCCTGAAGAAGGCAGCCGAGACGCTGAACCTAAGCACCAGCCGTACAAACCAAATCTTGGTGCGTGACGACCTGGAACGCTGCCTTGCCATCAGCGCCGACATCGCGCCGGCGTTTGAAGATCAAGCGCGCCGATGGCTCGACCCGGAAGGCGGAAAGATCTTGGAGCCCGGTGTTCGAGACCGGCTTGTTGCGCTGATCGAACGGCAGGCCCGAACGAGGGCCTTCATCGACCGATGGGGCTCGGGCTTCAAGAGCGGGCTGCAGCGGGTTCACGAGTCTGCGTAGGCAACTCTGTCACGAGGTGGGCGCAAGGTTGCTGAAGACCGAATCTGCAGGAACCCGTGTCCGGAGGCGGCTACCTTCCACTTCCGCAGTTCATCAGGCGGGTAGCGCGCCGGGTCGTCGTCGATCTTGATGGAGCACCCGGCGCACAGCCAGATACCGTTGCTGGCACCTGCGCGCTGTTCAGCACTCATCAAGGGGTCGTAGCGGGGCCCTCCAGGCGCCGCAGCACAGATATGCGCAGCAACACCCGTGTTGGAGTAGTCGTCTTCCGCCACAGTCGGGCCGCTGGTGTGTTCCTCGCAGTCCGGGTTTGAACATACGTGCCCGACGCGAAGTGCAAGGTTGCGTTTGGTCTTCGGAGAAAATTCGTCTCGGTTCTTCTTCATGATGAAGACGGCTGCGTTGCCCTGCGGCTCACTTCTTGATGAACACGCACTCGTAGTTCAGCACTGGCGTCGAACGATTCCCATTACCCTGCAGACCGGCCTGCATGCGAGCTTGGCCAACGACGGACACTGCGCGCGTGGCGATGGTCTGTGCAGCCGTTTCACATGCAGCTTTCGAGGTGAACCCGCCGACGGTAGTGAGCGACACGTCGCGCAGATCGCCAGGTGTGCCGCTGGCGATGTTCACCGCCAGCAAAAGAAGCCATTCCCCCATCCTGCCCTCCAACTCTCTTCTTGATGTCCGTGCACGATGCTAGCGGCGAGTTTGGGCGCGCGCCCAAGAGGCACAAGCCATACTGGGTCAAGGGGTGAGCCACCAAAGATCCTGTGCCGAGAGCACCGCTCCGCCCCGGACCAGCAGGGTCGAGCCCTCAGCTCGGTGGCGCGTGCGCGCGATACTGAAGCCATGCCGCAGGCCAAAGCATCCGCGTCGCTGCTGAAGAAGCGCGCGCCCCATCCCACCCAAAATGGGCCCGAGGCGACGCTGGCCTCCGACCACGTCGCCTCGAAGCCAGAAGACGCCGCTTTTCAGAACGGCGACTCTCGGTTCGCGAAGGTGGATGCCGGCCCATTGCTCAAGATCGCGTGGACCAACGATCTAGAGGTTGCTCGTCGTGCTGCGCGCCGCGCTGGCATCCTCACCGCTTCCGGCAAGCTGTCCAAGAAGTACCGTTGACCCGTCCAGCTGACTTGGAGCACCCCAAGAGCATCCATCTCGCTCTCCGGCACCAACTCCTGCCCCTCTATCTTTCCCCATGCCCCAGGCGATCCGGTATCGGACCTTCGGTCAGACGGGTATCGAATCTTCTCTGAGTTCCCCCTAGGGGGCCTCCCCTGACCGGGACTCGCTCACTCCTCGCACCTTCGTATTTACCCTCGGATAACGAAGACTACAAACTTCGACCTTGTGCCAACAGCAGCGATCCGTTCGAAAAGTTTGCAAGCACATACTTTCATCGAAATGGGGCTCAGTAGTTTCCAACTTTCGGTGATGTCACTTTCCAACTTTCGCTGACGTTCCCAACATCCTCGTAGTCCACCTCGAAGAGATGGCCGTCCGGGTCGGTGAAGTAGCCGGCCACGCCCCAGTGCGTGCGGGTGGCGGGCTTCACGAGCCGGCCGCCGGCGGCGACCGCGCGGGCGAGGATGGCCGGTACCTCGTCGGGGGTCTTCGCGATGTGGATCAGCCCCACGCCTGCGAAGCCCGTGCCGTGCGGTGAATCGAACTGCGCATCCTTCGCGAAGTCAGCGCGCGAGATCAGGCACAGCGCGTAGCCGCCCAGGTCGAACTTGACGAAGCCGTCGTTGCCGGTGGGTGACCGCCGCCAGCCCAGCGCCTCGTAGAACGCCGCCGAGCGCGCCACGTTGTCCACCCCCAGCAGCACGAGATGCAGCCGCTGGCTGGGCGGCAGCGCGGCTGCCGTTTCAAAGACGGTTCCAACGGGTTGATCCAGCATCGCTTGCGTGAGGTGGGTTGGCGAAGGCGCTGATGCTAGCCACGCCCGCCGCAGCCGGGCAGCAGCCGACGCACCGCTGGTGCCAGGTGTTGCCACAACGCTGGCAGCAGGCCGTGCACCGCCTGTTGCCGGCGGCCCACGGCAGCCCCCGCCGGGTAAACACGCTGTTGACTCGATCCGGCTGCGTCGACAAAATGCCGTGTAAACGTTTACATGACGTCGGCAGGTGCAAGCCCAGCCGACCCTGCGGATGAGACAACCGTTCCCGCCCGGCTTCCTGTGGGGCTGCGCCACCTCTGCCTACCAGATCGAAGGCTCGCCGCTGGCCGATGGCGCCGGCGTGAGCAACTGGCATCGCTTCGTGCGCACGCCGGGCCGCGTGCTGGGCGGCGACACGGGCGACGTCGCCTGCGACCACTACCGCCGCATGAAGGACGACGTCGCGCTGATGCGCACGCTGGGCCTGACGGCCTACCGCTTCAGCATCGCGTGGAACCGCGTCATGCCCGACGGGCGCGGCCGCGTGAACGCCGCCGGCCTGGGCTTCTACGAGCGGCTGGTGGACGAGCTGCTGGCCGCCGGCATCACGCCGATGGCGACGCTGCACCACTGGGACCTGCCCGCCGCGCTGGACGACCGCGGCGGCTGGCTCAACCCCGACATGCCCGGCTGGTTCGCCGACTACGCGCAGGTCTGCTTCAACGCGCTGGATGACCGCGTGCCGCTGTGGGCCACGCTCAACGAGCCCTGGGTCATCGCCGACCAGGGCTTTGTGCACGGTGCGCTGGCGCCAGGCCATCGAAGCACCTTCGAGGCCGCCATCGTCGCGCACCGGCTGATGCAGGCGCATGCCGCGGCCGTGCAGGCCTACCGCGCGGCGGGCCGCCACCGCATCGGCCTCGTCGTCAACATCGAGCCCAAGCACGTGGCTGCCGACGCCACCGATGCCGACCGCCACGCGGCCCGCCTGGCCGACGCGTACATGAACCGCCAGTACCTCGACCCCGCGCTGCTGGGAACCTACCCGGACGAGCTGCGCGAGGTCTTCGGCGAGGCCTGGCCCGACTGGCCAGCCGCCGAGGTCGAGGCGCTGAAAACACCCGTCGACTTCCTCGGCCTGAACTACTACACCCGCGCCGTCGTCCGCCACGACGCCAAGGCCTGGCCGGTGCCCGCCGCGCCGCAGCGCCAGCCAGGTGGCATCTACACCGAGACCGGCTGGGAGCTGCACCCGCAGAGCCTGGCCGACACGCTGGTCTGGATGCACGAGCGCTACGGCGGCCTGCCGCTGTATGTGACCGAGAACGGCGCGGCCTTCTACGACCCGCCCACCGCCATCGCCGGCGAGGTCAACGACCCGCTGCGCGTGCACTACCTGCGCACGCACATCGCCGCCGTGCAGGACGCCATCGCGCGCGGCGCCGACGTGCGCGGTTACTGCGCCTGGTCGCTGTTCGACAACCTCGAATGGGCGCTGGGCTACGCCAAGCGCTTCGGCCTCGTGCACGTGGACTTCCAGACGCTGCAGCGCACGCCCAAGGCCAGCGCGCGCTTCTATGCTGAAGTCATCGCCGCCCACGGCACCAATCTCTGAACTCAAGATGCAGGCCTCTCCCGCCACGATCAAGGATGTCGCCCGCGTCGCCGGCGTGTCGGTGGCCACGGTCTCGCGCGCGCTCAACGGCGCCGAGAACGTGCTGCCCCACACGCGCCAGCGCATCCTCGACGTCGCCCGTGAACTGCGCTATTCGCCGTCCGGCGCCGCGCGCAGCCTCATCACGCGGCGCACCGACACCATCGGCGCGCTGCTGCCCGACCTGCACGGCGAGTTCTTCTCGGAGCTCATCCGCGGCATCGACCAGGCGGCCCGTGCGCGCGGCCTGCACCTGCTGCTGTCCAGCTCGCACGACGACGCGAGCGAGGCCGCCGCCGCGCTGCGTGCGATGAACGGGCGCGTGGACGGCCTGGTCGTCATGTCGCCGCATGCCGACGACGACTTCCTGTCGCAGAACCTGCCGCTGTCGTTGCCCGCCGTGCTGCTGAACTCCGGCGTCAGCCAGCCGACGCAGCGCGTCTTCGCCGTCGACAACTTCGGCGGCGCGCGCGAGATGACGGAGCACCTCGTGCGGGCCGGCCGCCGCCGCATCGCCTTCCTGGGCGGCCCGGCCGCCAACTTCGAGGCGCGCGAGCGCGAGCGCGGCTACCGCGCGGGGCTGCCCGCCGGCGCGCGGCCGTGGCTGGTCGCCGGCGACTTCTCCGAGGCCGGCGGCGAGCGCGCCGGCGCCCACCTGCTGGGCCTGCACCCCACCGAGCGGCCCGACGCCGTGTTCGCCGCCAACGACATCATGGCCATCGGCCTGCTCGGCACGCTGCAGGCCGCCGGCGTGCGCGTGCCGCAAGACATCGCCATCGCGGGGTTCGACGACATCCCCGTGGCCCGCTACATCAGCCCCGCGCTGACCACCATGCACGTGCCCATCGCGGCACTCGGCAGCCAGGCGCTCGACGCACTGGCCGCCACGCTCGAAGGCTCGGCAGCGCCCGGCCCCGCCGGCACCACCGTCATGCCCGTGCAGCTCGTCGTGCGCCGCTCCTGCGGCTCGCAGCCCTGAAACCCGTCCATTCGCACAACACAACAGGAGACAAGGACATCATGAGCACGCTTCATCACCGCACCCCCTGGCGCCGCCACGCACTCGCCTCGGCCGTCTTCTTCGCGCTGGCCGGCGCCGCGTCGGCCCAGCTCAGCACCGCCACCATCAAGGGCCAGGTGCAGGCCGCGGGCAGCGCGCAACGCGCCGGGCTGACCGTGCTGGCCGTCAACACCGCCAACGGCGCCACCTACCGCGCGCAGACGCAGGCCGACGGCAGCTACACGCTGCTGGGCCTGGCGCCGGGCAGCTACGAGATCCGCGTGGGCGACGCCAGGACCGAGCGCATCACGCTGGCCGTCGGCGAGACGGCGGCCGTGGACCTGCGCGTGGGCGCCGCCGACCAGCTGGGCCGCGTCACCGTTGTCGGCTCGGCGCAGCGCCAGGGCGTGCGCGACTCGCAGATGGGCACCAACGTGTCCAGCAAGATGCTCGAAGGCCTGCCGCAGACCTCGCGCAACTTCCTCAGCGCCATCGACCTCGCGCCCGGCGTCGCCTTCCAGACGGACGGCGCGGGTTACACGTCCATCCAGGCCGGTTCGCAAAGCTTTGACCATGTAAACGTCTTCATCGACGGCGTGGGCCAGAAGAACAACATCCAGCCGGGGGGCGTCAGCGGCCAGGCCACGTCGCGCGGCAACCCGTTCCCGCAGTCGGCCATCGCCGAATACAAGGTCATCACGCAGAACTACAAGGCCGAGTTCGACCAGGTCAGCAGCGCGGCCATCACGGCCATCACCAAGTCGGGTACCAACGAGCTGCACGGCGAGGTCTACGGCGACCGCACCGGCACCAACTGGCGCGCGCTGAACATGGCCGAGCGCCAGCGTGAGGCGGCCGGCGTGCCGCGCCCGCCGTCGAGCAAGAACGAGTACGGCTTCAGCATCGGGGGGCCGATCAAGCGCGACCAGGCGCACTTCTTCTTCGCCTACGACGGCAAGAACATCGACGACTCGCGCCAGATCGTGCTGCGCAACCGCGACAAGCTGCCCAACGCCGGCATCGTGCCGTCGCTGGTCGCCGCGCAGGGCAACCAGGTCGACACCTTCAAGGAGCACCTGCTGTTCGGCAAGGTCGACGTGAACCTCGACGACGAGCAGCGCCTGAGCGTCTCCTTCCGCGTGCGCCGCGAGGAAGACCGCGTCCCCGAAAACCGCGACCTCAGCCTGCCGGGCAACGACAAAGCCCGCAAGAACGACGAGACGCGCTTCGACATCAAGCACGAGTGGGCGCGCGGCCCGTGGCTGAACGAGGCCCGCGCCGGCTACGAGGACTACACCTGGGCGCCGCAGAGCGCCGCCACCACGCCCTTCATCAAGTACAAGGTCGCCAACGATCCTGCGGCGCAGCTGCTGACCTCGGCGGGCGACGTCATCTTCGGTGGCGGTTCGCCCGACGCGCAGCACCGCGCGCAGAAGGGCTTCTCGCTGGCCAACGACCTGACCTACACGGGCATCGCGGGCCACACCCTCAAGATGGGCGCCAAGTTCAAGGCGATGAAGTACCGCCTCAGCGGCACCTACCGCGATGTCGACGTCATCGAGACGCTGATCGACCGCGTGACCGGCAATCCGTATTTCAACGGCACGGCCTGCACGGGCACCAACGTCACCAACGGCGGCCTCAACAGCGACCAGTGCAAGATCGACCGCGCCGTGCCGCGCGGTGCCGTCAACTACAGCAACAACCAGTTCGGCATCTACATCCAGGACGACTGGGCCGTCACCAAGCAGCTGGAACTCAACCTCGGCATCCGCTGGGACTACGAGTCCAACATGCTGAACAACGATTACGTGACGCCCGCCGACCGTGCCGCCGCACTGCGCGGCCTGGACGTGCCGCGCTGGGGCATCACGCCGCCGGCCGGGCAGACGTATGCGCAGTCGCTGGCCAAGGGCGGCGTCAACATCGAGGACTTCATCAGCAGCGGCAACCGCAAGCCTTACAAGGGCGCGTTCGCGCCGCGCGTCGGCGCGTCGTACGACCTGCTCGGCGACCGCATGAGCGTGCTGTTCGGCGGCTGGGGCCGCAGCTACGACCGCACGATGGCCAACTACGCCATCGACGTGCTGCAGAGCAACGCGACGCCGGGCTCGGGCGAGATCCGCCTCATCAGCAACAAGGTCAAGGTGCCGTTCGCCGACCAGTTCAGCGTCGGCCTGCGTCAGGCGCTGGGTGAGTGGAACGCCGAGATCGCGCTGAGCCAGATCCACGCCAAGAACCAGTTCATCCAGTACAGCGGCAACCGCGACGCCAACGGCGGCACGGCCAACCAGAGCCCCATCGACCCGCTGTGGAACGGCCCCACCACCTACGGCAACCTCATCCTCGGTGACTCGGTCGGCGAGACCAAGACGCGCTCGGTGCTCATCAGCGCGGCCAAGCCGTACTCGGCGGCGTCCGGCTGGGCGGCCAACATCGCCTACACCTACAGCGACGCCAAGACCACGCACAAGGAGTGGAAGAACGACCCCTACGACTGGACCTATGGCCGGGGCACGCATGGCTGGAACCGTTCCACCGATGCGCCCAAGCACCGCCTGGTCGTCGCCGGTGTGGCCGACCGGCTGCTGCCGTGGGACCTGCAGCTGTCCGGCAAGGGCACCTGGTCCAGCGGCTCGCCGCGCCGCGTGACCAGCTGCGCCGCCGGCTGGGACAAGTGCATCAACGTCGAGGGCAGCGGCGCCGTGTTCCGCCAGGTCGACCTGGGGCTGGCCAAGGCCATGCAGTGGGGTATCCACCGCGTGAGCCTGCGCATGGACGTCATCAACCTGTTCAACAACACCAGCTACGACGGCCTGGACGACTGGGGTGGCGGCCCGGTGCCGCAGGGTGGCCAGGCGAACAAGTACGGCGGCGACAACCTCAACGTCGGCACGCCCAACAGCGTGAAGGACAACGCCCGTGCGGTGAAACTCACCGCCAGCTACGCGTTCTGACCCTGACCTGAACCGTGGGAGCGCGGCGCCCGCCGCCTCCCACCACCGCTTTCACCATGGACTTCCTGAACCGACGCGCCCTGCTCACGCACGGCACGGGCCTGGCCCTCGCGGGCGCGCTGCCCGCCTGGGCTGCCCCGGCTGACGCCGCGGCCTTCCTCGCCGACCTCGAACGCCGCACCTTCGACTTCTTCTGGGAGACGACCGATGCGAAGACGGGCCTGGCGCCCGACCGCTGGCCCACGCCGTCGTTCGCCAGCATCGCGGCGGTCGGCTTCGCGCTCAGCGCGTACCCCATCGGCGTGGCGCGCGGCTACATCACGCGCCAGCAGGCGCGCGACCGCACGCTGACCACGCTGCGCTTCTTCGCCAACCTGCCGCAGGGCCCCGGCAAGACCGGCGTGGCCGGGCACAAGGGCTTCTTCTATCACTTCCTCGACATGAAGGAAGGCCTGCGCTTTGACCGCTGCGAGCTGTCCACGGTGGACACCGCGCTGCTGCTGATGGGCGCGCTGCATGCGCAGAGCTTCTTCGACGGCGATGCGCCCGAGGAGGCCAGCATCCGCGGCCTTGTCGACGAGTTGTATGGCCGTGTCGACTGGGCCTGGGCGCAGGTGCGCCCGCCTTCCATCGGCCACGGCTGGACGCCCGAGCAGGGCCACATCCCCAACGACTGGAAGGGCTACAACGAAGCCCTGATGGTCTACCTGCTGGCGCTGGGCTCGCCCACGCGGCCGGTCAAGCCCGAGGCCTACGACGCCTGGCTCAGCACCTACGACGCGCACAGCTGGGGCGAGAGCCACGGCCAGACCTTCCTGCGCTTCCCGCCGCTGTTCGGCCACCAGTTCACGCACTGCTGGGTGGACTTCCGCGGCATCCGCGACCGCTACATGGCGGCCAAGGGCCTGGACTACTTCGAGAACTCGCGCCGCGCCACTTACGCGCAGCGGGCCTACGCCGCTGCCAACCCGCACGGCTGGCAGGGTTACAGCGCCGAGGTCTGGGGCGTCACCGCCAGCGACGGCCCGGCCGACATCACGCTGCCTTACAAGACCACCGCCGGCAAGCTCGAGGAGCGCCGCTTCATCAGCTATGCCGGCCGCGGCATGGGCGAGGTGGACGACGGCACGCTGGCGCCGTATGGCGCCGGCAGCTCCATCGCGTTCGCGCCCGAGATCGTCGTGCCCGCGCTGATGGCCATCAAGCAGCGCTACCCGCACACCTGGGGCCGCTACGGCTTCTGGGACGCCTTCAACCCCAGCTTCAACTTCCCAGACGTGAAGCTGCAACACGGTCGCATCGAGCCCGGCAAGGGCTGGGTGGATACCGACATGCTGGGCATCGACCAGGGGCCCCTGTTGGCCATGATGGGCAATCACCGCGGCGAGCTGATCTGGCGCGCGATGCGCAAGAACGCTCACCTGGTGCGCGGCCTGAAGCGCGCGAGTTTCTCGGGCGGCTGGCTGGGCTGATGCAGCGTCGCCGGCTGCTCACCGCTGCGATCGCTGCGCCGCTGGCCGGCTGCGCCCGCGACAGCGGCACCACCACGCTGCGCTTCTGGGCCATGGGGCGGGAGGCCGAGGTCGCGGCCGAGCTGATCGCCGGCTTCGAGCGCGAGCGTCCCGGCGTGCGCGTGAAGGTGGAGCAGCTGCCGTGGACGGCCGCGCACGAGAAGCTGCTGACCGCGTTCGCCGGTGATGCGACGCCCGACCTCGCCCAGGTCGGCAACACCTGGCTGCCCGAGATGCAGGCGCTGGGCGCGCTGGAGCCGCTGGCCCCCTGGATCGCGCGCACGCCGGCGCTGCAGGCGAGCGACTACTTCGACGGCATCTGGGCCACCAACGCGCCGGCCGGCCAGCGCGTGGGCCTGCCCTGGTATGTCGACACGCGGCTGCTGTTCGTGCGCCACGACCTGCTGGCCCGGGCGGGCATTCCGCGCGTGCCGCAGAACTGGAGCGAATGGCGCGCCGCGCTGGCACGCCTTCGCGAGCACGGCATGACCACGCCGCTGCTGCTGCCCACCAACGAGTTCGAGCCGCTGCTGGCGCTGGCGCTGCAGCAGCCCGCCGAGGTGCTGCGCGAGGGCGGGCGCTTCGGCAACTTCTCGTCGGAAGACTTCCGCCGCGCTTTGGGCTTCTACGCCGAGCGCTTCGCGCGCGGTGACGCGCCGGGCCTCACCAACAACCAGGTCGCCAACGTCTGGCAGGAGTTCGGCCGCGGTACGTTCGCGTTCTACATCTCCGGCCCCTGGAACATCGGCGAGTTCAAGCGCCGCCTGCCGCCCGAGCTGGGCGATGCGTGGAGCACCGCCGAGCTGCCCGGGCCCGACGGGCTGGGCGCGTCCATCGCCGGCGGTGCCAGCCTGGCGATGTTCAAGCGCTCGCGCCACAAGCCCGAGGCCTGGGCGCTCATCAGCTACCTGAGCCGGCCCGACGTGCAGCAGCAGTTCTACCGCCTCACCGGCGACCTGCCGCCGCGCCGCAGCACCTGGGCCATGCCGCTGGACGGTGGCGCCACGCTGGCCGAGGACCGTCACGCCGCGGCCTTCCGCCGCCAGCTGGAGCGCGTGCGGCCCACGCCGGCCGTGCCCGAGTGGGAGCGCATCGCCAACGAGATGCAGCTGGCCGCGGCGCGCGTCGTGGGCGGCCGCGACAGCATCGACGTCGCCGTGCGCGGCCTGGATGCGCGCGTGGACGGCATCCTGGAAAAGCGCCGCTGGATGCTGGATCGGGCGTCGTCATGAGACACGGTCGTCGCGAATCCCTCGCCGCCTGGGCCTTCGCCGCCCCGGCCCTCATCGTCATCGCGCTGTTCTTCGGCGTTCCCGTGTTTGCCGGCCTGGCGCTGAGCCTGACCGACTTCGACATCTACGCGCTGTCCTCCTTGAGCAACCTGCGCTGGCAGGGCTGGGACAACTACGTCCACGTGCTGAGCCTGCCGCTGTTCTGGCAGGCACTGGGCAACACCGCCTACTTCGTCGTGCTGGGCGTGCCGCTGTCCATCGCGCTGTCGCTGGCCGCGGCCGTGCTGCTGCAGTCGAAGTTCGTGCGCTTCAAGCCGCTGCTGCGCACGGCGCTGTTCGCGCCCGTCGTCACGACGCTGGTGGCGGTGGCCGTCATCTGGCGTTACCTCTTCCACGTGAAGTACGGCCTCGTGAACTACGCGCTGCAGTCCTTCGGCGTTGACCCCATCGATTGGCTGGGCGACCCGCACTGGTCCATGCCCACCATCATCGGCTTCGCCGCGTGGAAGAACTTCGGCGGCAACATGATCATCTTCATCGCCGCGCTGCAGGCCGTGCCGCACGACCTGTACGAAGCCGCGCGGCTGGACGGCGCGAAGTCGTGGGCGCAGTTCCGCCACATCACGCTGCCCGGCATCGCGCCGACGCTGCTGATGGTCACCATCCTGACGACGGCCGGCTACTTCCAGCTGTTCGCCGAGCCCTACGTGATGACGCAGGGCGGCCCGCTGCAGAGCACGGTCAGCGTGCTGTACCTGATGTACGACGAGGGCTTCAAGTGGTGGAACCTGGGCCTGGCCTCGGCCGTGGCCTTCGTGCTGTTCGTCATCATCGTCGCCGTCAGCAAGGGGTTGATCGCGCTGCAGCGGCGGTGGATGGGGGAGGGCGCATGAAGCGCGTGCTCGTCAATGCGCTGCTGTGGGCGTTTGCGGCGCTGGCGATCTTTCCGCTGGTGTGGATGGTCTGCGTGTCGCTGATGCCGGCGGGCAGCGCCTCCACGCTGCCGCCGCCGTTGCTGCCGCACGAGCCCACGCTGGTGCACTACCGCGCGCTGCTGGGCGACGGCGGGCTGAAGCGCGCCTTCGTCAACAGCCTGGGGCTGGCGGTAGTCAGCACGCTGATGTCGGTGAGCTTCAACACGCTGGCGGGTTACGCGTTCGCCAAGCTGCGTTTCAAGCACCGCGAGCGCGTGTTCGGGCTGCTGATCGCAGCGCTGGTCATCCCGGGTCAGGTGGCCATGCTGCCGCTGTTCCTGATGCTGAAGAGCATGGGGCTGGTGAACACGTGGATGGGCGTGCTGATCCCCGGCATGGCGGGCATCTTCGGCATCTTCCTGGTGCGGCAGTACGCGCGCGGCGTGCCGGATGAGCTGCTGGAAGCCGCACGGCTGGACGGTGCCGGCGAGTGGCGCATCTTCTGGAACATCGTGCTGCCGACGCTGAAGCCGGTGCTGGTCACGCTGGCGGTGTTCGCCTTCCTCGGCAGCTGGAACGACTTCATGTGGCCGTTGATCGTGCTGACCGACGGCGACATGCACACGTTGCCGGTGGCGCTGGCGGCGTTGTCGCGGGAGCATGTGCAGGACAGCGAGCTGATGATGGCCGGCGCGGTCATCACGGTGCTGCCGGTGCTCGCGTTGTTCGTGGCGTTGCAGCGCTATTACATGCAGGGGTTGTTGATGGGGAGTGTGAAGTGAACGTGTGTGCTTCGCGCTGCTTCGGGGCGAACTCCCGGCACCACTCGTCGCAGAAGGCCGCCGCAACGTGAATCATCTCTTCCTCACGCTGCTGCTCGCGGTCACTCAGCTGACGCATGCCGCCGTCCTCGACGACATGAAGGACGCCACACCGTGGAAGGCCACCGCCTCCGACCAGGTAAAAGCGTCCGTCCGCCGTGATGCCAAGGACGACAGCCTCTGCCTCGACTACGACTTCGCCGGCGTCTCCGGCTACGCCGTGCTGCGCCGCGAACTGCCGCTGGACTGGCCCGCCGACTTCGCGCTGACGACCCCGCTCAAGGGCCGCGGTGCCGGCAACGACGTGCAGATCAAGCTCGTCGACGCCAGTGGCGACAACGTCTGGTGGATCAACCGCCCCGCTTTCGACCTGCCCGACACCCTCACCGAGCAGCGCTTCAAGCGCCGCCACGTCACGTTCGCCTGGGGCCCGACGCCGGACCGCACGCTCAAGCGCAGCCAGTTCATCGAGTTCGTCGTTGTCGCCGGCCAGAAAAGCCGCGGCGGCGCCGGCACGCTGTGCGTCGGCGCGCTGGGCCTGGAGCCGCGTGAGCCGGCACCCGCCAGCTGGCCCGCACCCAAGCGCACGCGCGGCGCCGGCGAGGTCACGCTGGACTTCCACACGCTGCGCGAGTTCAACGGCCTGTGGTTTGCCAGCGGCTCGCCCACGCGCGTCGAGGTGTCGGACGACAACCGGCGCTGGAAGCTGCTGTCCGCGCGCCCGGCCCGGGCGCTGTTCCTCGGCGAACAGGAGTGGCGCTGGCTGCGCATCCGCCACGACGGCAAGACGCCGCCCGAGGTCCAGCTGCGCGACGCCGCCCAGTGGCCCGACCGCAATGCCGCCGTCGCCGAACTGGCCAAGGCCCTGCCGCGCGGCGACCTGCCGCGTGCCTTCCTCGGCGAGCAGAACTACTGGACCGTCGTCGGCGTCGACGGCGGCGCCGAGCGCTCGGGCCTCGTCAGCGAAGACGGCGCCATCGAGCTGACGCGGGGCGGCCCCAGCATCGAGCCCGCCGTTCGCCTCGCCGACGGCCGCCTCGTCACCTGGGCCCAGGTGCGCAGCGAGCACCACCTCGTCGAGCATGCGCTGCCCGTCGTGCAATGGCGGCATGCGGACGTGGAGCTGCGCGTCGAGGCCGGCGCCGACGGCCCCGCGAAGGACCCCCAACTGCTGGCCCGCTACACGCTGCGCAACCCGACGGCCCGACCGCAGCAGTACGCGTTGCTGCTCGCGCTGCGGCCCTGGCAGGTCAATCCGCCGCAGCAGTTCCTGTCGACGCCGGGCGGCATCAGCCCGCTGCCGTCGGTCGGTTGGGCCAACGGCAGCCTCACCGCGCCGGGCCTGCGCGTCACGCCGCGCGAGTTGCCCACTGAAGTCCGCGCCGCGCCGTGGAGCGCCGGCGCCGGGCTGGCCGTGCTGCTGCAGGCACCGCCGCTGACGCAGCTCGCCGACACCGACACCTTGCCCTCCGCGCTGATGCGCTTTGACGTGACGCTGGCGCCGGGCGAGTCACGCCGGCTGGGCTGGGTCACGGGCAACGGCGACGCGGCCGCGCTGGATGCCCGCCTGGCGATGGCCGCCGCGCAGTGGCGCGACCGGCTGGGCGCGCTGCAGCTGGACCTGCCGCCCCCGGCCCAGCCGGTGGCCGACACCATGCGCGCCGCGCTCGCGCAGATGCTGATGTCCCGCGAGGGCCCGGCGCTGCGACCGGGCACCCGCGCCTACGCTCGCTCGTGGGTGCGCGATGGCGCCATGATGGTGGCAGGCCTGGTGCGCATGGGCGAGGTGCAGGCGGCGCGGGAGTTCGTCGACTGGTTCGCCGGACACATCTTCGACAGCGGCAAGGTGCCGTGCTGCGTGGACCAGCGCGGCGCCGACCCCGTCGTCGAGAACGACAGCCACGGCCAGTACCTGTTTGCCGTCGCCGAACTGTGGCGGCACACGCAGGACCGCGCGCTGCTGCAGCGCCACTGGCCGCAGGTGCAAAAGGTGGTGGCCTGGATGGAGGCCCTGCGCCAAAGCGAACGCCAGCCGGGCGCCGTTTCCAGGTTCTGGGGCCTGATGCCACCCTCCATCAGCCACGAGGGCTACAGCGACAAGCCGGCCTACTCGTACTGGGACGACTTCTGGGCGCTGCGCGGCTACAAGGACGCCGTGCAGATCGTGCAGGCGCTGGGCGACTCGGCCAACGCCACCCGCTGGGCCGCGTCGCGTGACGAGTTCGAGGCCGACCTCGTCGCCTCCGTCGCCGCCACCGCGCAGCATTTCAAGCTTGACCACATCGCCGGCGCCGCCGACCGGGGCGACTTCGACGCCACGTCCACGACGATGGCGCTGAACCCCGCGCAAGCGGAAGGCCGGCTGCCCCCCGCGCTGCTGCGCGGCACCTTCGACCGCTACGTGGCCGAGGCCGACGCGCGCATCACCGGCGCCAAGGCCTGGAAGGACTACACGCCCTACGAGCTGCGCAACGTCAGCGCGCTGGTGCGGCTGGGCCGCGTGGACGATGCGCACCGGCTGCTGGCGTGGTTCTTCACGCACCAGCGCCCGGCCGGCTGGCGGCAGTGGGCCGAGGTCGTGCTGCCCGACGCGCGCGAGGCCCGCTTCCTCGGCGACATGCCGCATGCGTGGATCTCGTCCGACTACCTGCGCGCCGCGCTGGACCTGCTGGCCTACGAGCGCGAGGCCACCGGCAGCGTCGTGCTCGGCGCGGGCCTGCCCGCCGCCTGGCGCGAGGCCGGCGACATCGGCGTGACCGGCCTGTCCACCGCCTGGGGCCGGCTGGACTACCGCCTCGAACGCCGCGCCGGCGGCTGGACGCTGCACATCGACCGCCGCCCCGACCGCCTGCCCGGTGAACTGCGCCTGGCCTGGCCCGGCGCGGGGCCGTTGCCGCGCGCTAACGTCGCAGGCAGCAGCCTGGCTTGGCAGGGGCGCGAACTGCCGCTGCCAGCCGAGGCCACCACCATCGCACTGGAGACCCTGCCATGACGCTGAACCGCCGCGAGCTGATGAGTGCAACACCCGCCCTCCCGGCACTCGCCGTGCCGCTGCTGGGCGCCTGCGCCGCCATGCCGCCCACCGTGCCCGACGGCCTCGCCGCCGGCGAACAGCGCGCCTGGGAACTGGAAGGGCAGCGCTTCTGGATCTGGCTGCCGCGCGACTACACACGGACGTCGGCGCGCTGGCCGCTGGTGATCTTCCTGCACGGCTCCGGCGAGCGCGGCGCCGACCTGCAGAAGGTCAAGGTCCACGGCCCGCCCAAGCTCGTCGCGCAAGGCCAGGCCTGGCCCGCCATCCTCGTCAGCCCGCAGCTGGAGGACGGCCTGCGCTGGGACCCCGAGCGCCTGCACCGCCTGCTCGTCGCGCTGCAGGCGCGGCTGCACATCGACCCGCGGCGCTGCACCGGCACCGGGCTGTCGCTGGGCGGCTTCGGCATGTGGCACTGGGCCACGGCCTATCCGCGCGACCTGGCGGCCATCGCGCCCGTCTGCGGTTTCGGCGACCCCGC
This sequence comes from Roseateles sp. GW823-FHT07B05, assembly GCF_058794515.1. NCBI lineage: Bacteria > Pseudomonadati > Pseudomonadota > Betaproteobacteria > Burkholderiales > Sphaerotilaceae > Roseateles > Roseateles sp. GW823-FHT07B05. The sequence continues at coordinate 135,147 of NZ_JBXAGX010000011.1, read as the reverse complement.
CAAGGTGGCCGCGATGCGTGGCGTGCCGGTGCGGGCCTACCACGGCGACCAGGACGCCGTGGTGAAGCTGGCGCCGCACGTGGCCTGCGTCGACGCGCTGCGCGCGGCCGGCGGCCGGGCCTCGCTGACGATCTATCCCGGTGTGGGCCACGACTCGTGGACACCCGCCTACAACGACCCCGAGCTGCTGCCCTGGCTGTTGGCGCAGAAACAGACATGACCGTCCACCTCCTCCGCAACGCCGCCGGCCTCGAAGCCGAGCTGCTGTCCCATGGCGCGCTGCGCCGGCTGCTGTTCGTGCCGGCGTTGATGCTCAACCTCTTCCCCGGCAACGAGCTGGAAGGCGGGCCCGCCAACATCTGGCTGCGCCGCCGCGAGGCCGGCGGGGACTGGCAGGCGGTGCCGCTGCTGGGGCCGCAGTCGCCGCTGAGCGTGCACGCCGAGACCGGCGCGTTCGAGCTGCGCGGCCACTGGCAGGGGCTGGCGCTGCGGCTGCAGCTGCGGCTGGCGGCCGACGAGCCGACGCTGTTCTGGCACCTGCAGGCCGACCACCACGGCGCCGCGGCCTGCGAGCTGGCCGCCGTGCTGGTGCAGGACGTGGGCCTGGCCGACTACGGCGCGGTGCGCACCAACGAGTTCTACGTCAGCCACTACATCGACCTGCAGCCGCTGTACGACGCCACGCACGGCGTGCTGCTGGCGGCGCGCCAGAACCAGGCGCAGCAGGGCCGCCACCCCTGGCTGCTGGCCGGCTCGCTGCGCCGGGCCGAGAGCTTCGCGACCGACGCGGCCCAGCTCTGGGGCCACGCCGCGCGCGAGGGCCTCGCGCCGCCCGCCATCGCCGCCGGGCTGCCCGGCTGCCGGCTGCAGCAGGAGCATGCGGTCATCGCGTTGCAGGATGAGGCCGTCCTGCTCGCGCCGGGCGGCCAGCTGGCGGCCGGCTTCTTCCTGGCGCTGCAGGCCCACCATCCCGACGCCAGCAGTGATGCCGACCTGGCCCGTCTGCCTGCGCTGCGCGCGCTGCCGCAGGCCCGCATCGGCGCGCCGGTGGACGCGCCGGGCCAGCCGCCCGCGGCCAGCCTGTTCGTCACCGCGCCGGCACTCGCCACGCGCGAGGTGGACCTCGCCCCCTTCGGCGAGCGCCGCCACGAGGAATGGCGCGACGGCCAGCTGCTGAGCTTCTTTGCCGGCGAGTCCGGCCACGTCGTGCTGCGCGCCAAGGAGCTGCGCGTGCAGCGCCCGCACGGCCACATCCTGCGCAGCGGCCACCACCTCGTGCCCGACGAGGGCGCGCTGACGTCCACTTGCTGGATGGGCGGCGTGTTCCATTCCATGCTGACGCAGGGCCACGTCAGCATCAACCGCCTGCTGTCCACGCAGCGCAGCCTGCTGGGGCTGTTCCGCACGGCCGGCCTGCGCGTGTTCGTCGCGTCGCCGGCGGGCGATGACTGGCAGCTGCTGGGCCTGCCGTCCGCATTCGAGATGCAGCCGCAGCGCTGCCGCTGGCTCTATGCCCACGCCGACGGCCTCATCGAGGTCGTCGCCGAGGCCGGGGCCGCGCCCGACACGGTGGGCTTCGCGCTGAACGTGTTGCAGGGCGGCCCGCTGCGGGTGCGCGCCAGCCTCAACCTGGCGCTGGGCGGCGACGATGGCGCCGCGCCGCCGAAGCCCGGCTGGTTGCACAGCGGCGACTCGCTGCGCATCACGCCGCCGGCCGGCGGTCTGGCCGAGCGCTTCCCGGGCGGCGCGCTCGTCATCGACGCACCGGGCCTGGCCATCGTCGGCGACGACGGCCGGCTGTATGGCGACGGCGTCAGCCGTGGCGAGCCGCTGCTGGTGCTGGACTTCGCGCCCGCTACCGCCGTCGCGATGACGCTGCGCGGCGAGCTGCTGCAGGCCACGCCGCCCGCGCCCCAGCCGCTGGCGCTGCCGCAATGGCAGCACCCGGCACTGGCCCAGCTGCGCGACATCCTGCCCTGGTACGCCCACAACGCGCTGGTGCACTACCTGTCGCCGCGCGGGCTGGAGCAGTACTCGGGCGGTGGCTGGGGCACGCGCGACGTCTGCCAGGGGCCGCTGGAGATGCTGCTCGCCCTGGGCCACACGGCGCCGGTGCGCGACCTGCTGCTGCGCACCTTTGCCGCGCAGAACCCCGATGGCGACTGGCCGCAGTGGTTCATGTTCTTCGAGCGCGAGGCCGGCATCCGCGCCGGCGACTCGCACGGCGACATCGTCTTCTGGCCGCTGCTGGCGCTGGCGCAGTACCTCATCGCGTCGGGCGATGCCGGCGTGCTGGCCGAGGTGCTGCCTTTCCACGATTCGCACGGCGGCGAACCCGCCACGCTGGCCGCCCACGTCGCGCAGGCGCTGGCGCTGATCCGCCGGCGTGTGGTGCCCGGCACGGGCCTGGCGGCCTACTGGCATGGCGACTGGAACGACTCGCTGCAGCCCGCCGACCCGGCGCTGCGCGACCGCCTGTGCAGCGCCTGGACCGTCACGCTGCATCACCAGACGCTGCACACGCTGGCCACCGCCTTCGGCCGCCTCGGGCGCGCCGACGAAGCGGCGCAGCTCGTCGCCGAGGCCGCCGGCGTGCGCGCCGAGTTCCAGCGCCTGCTGGTGCAGGACGACGTCGTGACCGGCTACGCGCTGTTCCCGGAGGATGGCGAGCGCGAGCTGTGGATCCACCCGCGCGACACCCGCACGGGGCTGCGCTACAGCCTGCTGCCGATGATGCACGCGGTGCTGGACGGCCTGCTCACGCCGGCCCAGGCACAGCGCCAGGCCGCGTTGATCGAGCAGCACCTGAAGGGCCCCGACGGCGCCCGGCTGTTCGACGCGCCGCTGCCGTACCGCGGCGGTCCGTCGCGCTTCTTCCAGCGCGCCGAGACCAGCACCTTCTTCGGCCGCGAAATCGGCATCATGTACATGCACGCCCACCTGCGCTACGCGCAGATGCTGGCGCACCTGGGGCAGGCCGACGCCTTCCTGCAGGCGTTGATGCTGGCCCATCCCATCGCGCTGGCCGAGCGCGTGCCCAGCGCCAGCGCGCGGCAGGCCAACTGCTACTACTCCAGCTCCGACGCCGCCTTCCCCGACCGCTACGAGGCCCAGGCCCACTACGGGCGCGCGCTGGCCGGCGAGGTGGCGCTGGACGGCGGCTGGCGCATCTACTCCAGCGGCCCGGGCATCGCGCTGGGCCTGGTCATCGGCTCGCTGCTGGGGCTGCGGCTGGAGAGCGATGCGCTGGTCGTCGACCCCGTCATGCCGGCGCAGCTGGACGGGCTGCGCGTGCAGATCACGCTGGCAGGTGTGGCGCTGTCGCTGCACTACCGGGTGGGGCCGCGCGGACACGGCGTGCAGCGCGTGCTGGACGAGCACGGCCACGAGCTGCCCGGCCTGCGCCGGGCCCACCCCTACCGGCTGGGGGCGCTGGCGCTCAGCCGCCCGCCGGCCGGCCAGCCGCTGCGCTGGACCGTCGAGCTCGGCTGAGCCCCAGCAGCGCCAGGCCGCCAGCCAGCCACAGCGCCGCGCTGCCGGGCTCCGGCACGGCCAGCAGGCTCTGGAAGCCCACCACGGCGCTGGCCGTGATGTCGCGGCCGTCGGCGTCCAGCGCCTGCAGGCCGGTCATCACGAAAGTGCTGGCGTAGTCGGCCGCCACCTCGTTGCCGGTCAGCACGGTGCCGAACGACAGGTTGGCGAACGTCCAGGCCGGCGCGTACACGTGCGCCAGCAGCTGCAGGTCCAGCATCAGCACCGGGTTGGCGGGGTTGTCGAAGAAGTCGCGCCCCAGCGTCAGCCGCACCTCGGTGCCGCCGCCGGCCTGCGTCAGTTCGGCAAAGCCCAGGCTGGCTTCGGGCATGGCGGTGACGAGGGTGTTGACCTCGGGCGCCGACAGGCCCGAGCGCAGCTGCCGCGACACCGTGACGGCGCCACGGGCAAAGGGCGCGAAGCTGCCGAACACGCCGTCCGAGGTGAAGCGCCCCGGCGCCACCGCGACCGCATAGCTCGTGTCGGCCTGCCAGACATGGCCCGCCTCGAACGCGCTGCCCAGCCGCAGTTCGCCGGACAGGTGGAAGCTCAGCGTCAGCTGCGCCGGCATCACGCTGCCGAGCACCAGGTAATCGGTGTAGCGCGCAAAGCCCTGGCCCTGCAGCGTCGGCACGGGGTCGCGCCAGTCGTGCGGCGTGCCGCCGGCGCGGGACATCACCTCCACCTGCGCGATGCTGGCCGCGCCGAGCCTGGCCAGTGCGTAGCTGCCCGGGTCCTGCGGGTTGAACTGGCTGGGGCGCTCGAAGTAGGCCGTGCTGGACAGCGTGGCGCTGCCGCCCGCCGGCACGGCGCACAACTGCGCCAGGGTCCGGCCCAGCGGCGTCGTGGCCGGTGTGGCGGCGCAGCCGGGCAGGTCGGTGGCGGCGTCCCCCGGCCACTGGCTGCGGGCCACCGTGTCGAGCGCGCCGGCGGCGGGCTGTGCCGTGGCCGCGGTGGCCGCCAGCAGCGTGGCGGCGAGCCAGGGCGTGAGCGGGTGTGTGCGCATGGGAGTCTCCTGTCGACGAGCGGTGCCCGCCATGCTCGGCGCGCGGCCGCGGCGCCGGGGGCCCGGCGTCACCCGTACGGGTGAAGCCCGTCCCGGGGACGCGGGACGGGCCTCCACAATGCAGCCATGTCGACGCCCCCGCTGCGCACCGCCCTGGTCGAGGACGAAGCCGCCTTCCGCGGCGCGCTGGCCTCGGCCGTCATGCAGGCCGACGGCTTCGAGCTGGTGGGCACCGCGGCCGACCTGCCCGACGGCCTGCAGCTGCTGCGCCGCGCGCGGCCCGAGTTGCTGCTGGTGGACCTGCAGCTGCCGTCAGGCAGCGGGCTGCGCCTCATCGAGGCCGCCGCGGCCGAGCTGCCCGGCACGGAGGTCGTCGTCGTGACGACGCTGGGCGACGAGGACAGCGTGCTGGCCGCGCTGACGGCCGGCGCCGTGGGCTACCTGCTCAAGCAGGGCCAGCCGCATCGCCTCGTCGAGCAGCTGCAGAGCCTGCGCGAAGGCGGCGCGCCGCTGAGCCCGGTGCTGGCGCGGCAGCTGATGCGCCGCCTGACGCCGCCGCAGGTCGCGACGCCGGCGGCCCATGACGTGAGCCTGTCGGAGCGCGAGGCGCAGATCCTTGACGCCGTCGCGCGCGGCTACCGGTACGACGAGATCGCCGGCCAGCTGGGCATCAGCCTCAACACCGTGTCCACGCACGTCAAGCGCTGCTACCGCAAGCTGCAGGCGCATTCCAAGACGCAGGCGCTGGCGCAGGCCCGCCGGCTGGGCCTGATCGGCTGATCAGCCCGACGGCAGCCGCCACGCCACGGCCGTGCCCGGGCCGTCGACGGCCCAGCGCGGCGGCGCCGGCGAATGCCAGCTCACGGCGCCGCCCAGCCGTTCGGCGCGCTGCATGACGCTGCGTCGGCCCTGGCCCGACGGCGCGCCGTCGCCCATGCCGGCGCCGTCGTCCACCAGCCAGACCGTCACCGCCCCGGCGTCCGCCTCGGTGGCGACGATGAGGCGGTGCGCGCCGCCGTGGCGCAGCGCGTTGGCGGTGAGCTCCTGCAACCCGCGCACCAGCTCCAGCGCGCCGCCGCCCGCCAGGCAGGGCAGGTGCGGCGCATGCGCCACGCGCCAGTCCATCTCGCAGCCGGCGCTGCGCAGCACCGGCTCGATGCGCTGGCGCCAGCTGCCCAGCAAGACCCCCAGGTCGCCGTCGCCCTGGGCCAGCGTGTCGACCGACAGGCGCATCTCCAGCAGGCATTCGTCCAGCGCCTCGCCCAGCGCGGCGGCGTCCAGCTCCGGCGCGCGCAGGCGCACGCTCAGCAGCCGCGCGCCCAGGCCGTCGTGCAGGTCCTGCAGCAGCCGGCGGCGCTGCTCGCTGGCGGCGCGCGCCATCTCGGCCTGGGCTTGCGCCGCGAAGGCCGCGGCCAGCTCGCGGCGGCGCTGGTCCAGCTCCAGGCTGAGGCGCTCGCGCAGCTGGCGCTCGCGCCGCGCGCCGTCGTTGAAATGGCGTTGCAGCAGCAGCGCCACCCAGGCCACCCAGCCGGCGTGGGCCAGCGCGTTGGCGTCCACCACCGGGCGGTCCAGCACCAGCGCGCACAGGCTCACCCAGGCCCAAGTGCCGGCCGAGAAGCCCACCAGCAGCGCCGTGCCCCAGGTGGCCGGCGTGGCGCGCTCGCGCAGCGCCCGCAATGCCAGGTGCCAGGCCAGGCCGAACAGCAGCGCGCGCGAGCCCAGCGCCCACCAGGGCCAGGGCTGGTCGAAGCGGCTCCACGGCCAGCCCAGCCCCGCGGCGAGCAGGTCCAGCGGCAGGCCCACCAGGGCCACGGCCCACAGCAGCCGGCGCACCCCGGGCGTCCAGGCCTGCGCCAGGCGAGCGCAGATGGCCACCAGCAGCAGCTTGGCGCCCAGGTCGGCGGCGTCCAGCAGCATGCGCCACCACGGCGACGGCAGCGGCTGGTCGGGCAGCACGTAGGGGCTGAGCAGCAGCGCCAGCAGCGCCACGTGCAGCGCGCTGAGCGCGTAGAGGGGCTCGTCGCGCCGCGTGCGCGCCACCAGCGCCAGGAAGGCCGCCACCAGCACGCCGCCCAGCGCCGTCGCGGCCCGCAGCAGCTGCCAGTGGCGGCGGCCGCTGTCCAGCGCCTGCACCGCATCGGGCGGGCCCAGCAGCGGCGCTTCGAGCCCGGCGCCGCTGGGCCCCGGCGCGGCCAGGCGCAGCTGCAGCACCTGGGCGGCCGGCTGGCGGTGCAGGCCCGGCAGCAGCTCCAGCACCCAGCGCTGGTGGCCCAGCACGAAGCGCTCGCCGGTGCCCGCCGCGTCGCCCGGGCCGGCGGCCAGCGGCACGCCGTCCAGGTAGGCCGTCAAGCCCGGGCGATAGGTCAGCGCCAGGCTCTCGGGCCGGTCACTCGCGGTGGGCAGCGGCAGGGCCAGCCACAGCGCCGAGGCCTCGGTGGCGGCGCGGCTCAGCGGCAGCCGGCGCAGCGGCGCGCTGGCCAGCCCGGCCGGTGGCGTGGCGGCGTCGGACACCAGCACCCGCGCCTCGCGCAGCACGCGCACGCCCAGGCGGGCCGGGTCGGGCGGCTGCACGGCCTGCACGGCGAACACGGCCAGCAGCGGCAGCAGCACCGCGGCCAGCAGCGTCAACCAGAGGCGGGCGGCGCGCATCGGCGGCTAGGTCATCCGCATCGGGATGGTGACGGGGCCGTCGTTGACGAGGTGCACCTGCATGTCGGCGCCGAACTCGCCGCTGGCGACGACCGGGTGCTGGCGGCGCGCGACCGCCAGCGTGTGCTCGTACAGCCGCCGGCCCAGCTCGGCCGGCGCCGCGCCGGTGAAGCTGGGGCGGTTGCCGCCCGAGGTGTCGGCGGCCAGCGTGAACTGGCTGACGATAAGCAGCCCGCCGCCCACGTCCTGCAGGCTGCGGTTCATCTTGCCGGCTTCGTCACTGAAGACGCGCAGCTTCAGCACCTTGGAAACCAGCTTCTCGGCCGTGGCCTCGCTGTCCGTCGGCTCGGCGCAGACCAGCATCAGGAAGCCCTGGCCGATGGCGCCGATCACTACGCCCCCCACTTCCACGCGCGCCTCGCGCACCCGTTGCAACACTGCGATCACGTCGGTCCCTCCGCGCCGGCATTGTCGCTAGCATGCGCGCGTCACCCCGCCCGGCTGGGAGCCCGCGTGCTCAAGATCCTCGTCAAGTTCTGGCTGCTGCGCTTCGCGCAGGTCTTCGTGCTCGCGGGCGCCGCGCTGGGCCTCGTGGAATGGCTGCAGCGGGGCACGGCCGGTTTCGGCTGGGGCTCCGTGCTGGGCTGGGCGGCGCTGGCGGCGCTGCTGACGGCGTCGGTGTCGGCGCACTGGGCCTGGAAGCGCCAGTGCAAGCTGGTGTTCAAGGACCCGGCCTGAGCCGCGCGTTCCTAGAATGGCCTGAATTCCTCCCGGAGCCCCGCATGAGTACCCCCCACACCACCAGCGTCGCCCACATCGCGCCGCGCGAGAAGGCTGAGATCCTGTCCCAGGCGCTGCCCTACATCCGCAAGTTCCACGGCAAGACCATCGTCATCAAGTACGGCGGCAACGCGATGACCGACCCCGAGCTGCAGCAGGACTTCGCCGAGGACGTCGTGCTGCTCAAGCTCGTCGGCCTGAACCCGGTGGTCGTGCACGGCGGCGGCCCGCAGATCGAGGACGCGCTGAACAAGCTGGGCAAGAAGGGCCACTTCATCCAGGGCATGCGCGTGACGGACGCCGAGACGATGAGCGTCGTCGAATGGGTGCTCGCCGGCGAGGTGCAGCAGGACATCGTGGGCCTCATCAACGCCGCTGGCGGCAAGGCCGTGGGCCTGACGGGCCGCGACGGCGGCATGATCCGCGCCAGGCAGCTGAAGATGCTGGACAAGGACGACCCGGCCAAGGAGCACGACATCGGCCAGGTCGGCGACATCGTCTCCATCGACCCCTCCGTCGTGAAGGCGCTGCAGGACGACCAGTTCATCCCCGTCGTCAGCCCCATCGGCTTCGGCGAGAAGAACGAGAGCTACAACATCAACGCCGACGTCGTCGCCGCCAAGCTGGCCACCGTGTTGCAGGCCGAGAAGCTGCTGATGCTGACCAACATCCGCGGCGTGCTGGACAAGCAGGGCGAGCTGCTGACCGAGCTGACGCCCCGGCGCATCGACGAACTGGTGGCCGACGGCACGATCAGCGGCGGCATGATCCCCAAGATCGCCGGCGCCATCGACGCGGCCAAGAGCGGCGTCAATGCCGTGCACATCATCGACGGCCGCGTGCCGCACGCGATGCTGCTGGAAGTGCTGACGGACCAGGCCTACGGCACCATGATCAGCTCGCGGTGATGTCCCGAGTCTGGCTGTTCGACCTCGACGACACGCTGCACAACGCGTCGCACCGCGCGTTCCGGGAGCTGAACGCGTCGATGTCCGCCTACATGGTCACCTACCTGGGCCTGACCGAGGAGGACGCGGCCACGCTGCGCAACCGCTACTGGCAGCGCTATGGCGCCACGCTGACGGGCCTGCAGCGCCACCACGGCGTGAAGCCGGCGCACTTCCTGCACGAGACGCACAAGCTCCCCGGGCTGGAGGCGCACCTGCACGGCCACGCCCACGACCTGGCCGCGCTGCGGCGCCTGCCCGGGCGCAAGCTGCTGATGACCAATGCGCCGCGCGCCTATGCCGAGCGCGTGCTGGCCGCCATCGGGCTGACGGGCGTCTTCGAGCAGCTGATCTGCGTGGAAGACATGCAGCTGTTCGGCCATTCCCGCCCCAAGCCCGATGCGCGCATGTTCCGCGTCGTGATGGCGCGGCTGAAGCTGCGGCCCGAGCAGTGCGTCCTCGTCGAGGACACGCTGATCCACCAGAAAACCGCCCGTGGCCTGGGGATGAAGACGGTCTGGATGCAGCGCTGGGCGCGGCTGGCCGCCGACGGCCGGCGCCTGCAGCACCGCCCGGTCTATGTCAGCCGGCGCGTGCGCTCGCTGGCCGCGCTGGCGCGTTCCCCCCACTTCTGAAGGAAGGCTTGCGTGACCTGGGGTTATCCTGGCCGCGACAATACGTCTTTCGCGCCTTTGAATATCTGAAGAGTCAATGACCCCGTTCTCGGTCCTTATCGTCGAAGACCAGGCCCGCTTCCGGGAGGCCTTCACCCACGCGCTGGGCAGCGTGCCCGACATCGAGCTGCTGGGCATCGCGCCCGACCTGCCGCAGGGCCGGCGCATGTTCGACCAGCTCCAGCCCGACGTGCTGCTGGTGGACCTGGACCTGCCCGGCGGCAGCGGCATCGAGCTGATCCGCCACGCCGCGCAGACGCGGCCGCAGTGCGAGGTCATGGTGATCTCGGTGTTCGGCGACGAGCAGCACGTGGTGGCCAGCATCGAGGCCGGCGCCACCGGCTACCTGCTCAAGGACAGCCTGGCGCTGGACCTGCCCGGCCAGCTGCGCTCCCTGCGCGCGGGTGGCAGCCCCATCAGCCCCGTCATCGCGCGCCGGCTGCTGGTGCGCCTGGCGCCCGGGGCGCAGGCGTCCACCGGCCCGTCGCCCGAGGCCATGGCCGCGGCGATGGCTGACGAGGAGGTCGTCGCGCTGTCCGAGCAGGAGTCGCGCGTGCTGCACCTGGCGGCCAAGGGCTTCACGTTCGACGAGATCGCGCAGTTCATGCAGGTCTCGCCGCACACCGTCATGACCTACGTGAAGCGCGTCTACCGCAAGCTGCACGTGCGCTCCAAGGTCGAGGCGATCTACGAAGCGCGCCGGCTGGGCTGGCTCAGGGACTAGCATCCCGGCCATGGACGCCGACCAGCCCGCAGCTTCATCTCCCGCTTCCCCCGCCACCAAGAAGCGACCCAAGCCCGGCGAGCGGCGCACGCAGATCCTGCAGGTGCTGGCCGGCATGCTGGAGCAGCCCGGCGCCGACCGCATCACGACCGCCGCGCTGGCCGCCAGGCTGGACGTCAGTGAAGCCGCGCTGTACCGCCACTTCGCCAGCAAGGCGCAGATGTTCGAGGCGCTCATCGACTTCATCGAGAGCAGCGTGTTCGGGCTGGTCCACCAGGTCGTCGACGTACCCCAGCCCATGCCGGGCCAGGCGGCGCGCATCGCGGCGCTGATCCTGCAGTTCGGCGAGAAGAACCCCGGCATGGCCCGCGTCATGGTGGGCGACGCGCTGGTCTACGAGAACGAGCGGCTGACGACGCGCATCAACCAGTTCTTCGACCGCATCGAGTCGTCGCTGCGCCAGGTGCTGCGCGCGGCGGCCGAGGCGCAGGGGTCGCTGACGCCCACCGTGCAGGCCAATGCGCAGGCGTCGGTGTGGGTGAGCTTCATCATCGGGCGGCTGCACCGCTACGCCCGCTCGGGCTTCAAGCGGCTGCCGACCGAGCAGCTGGACGCGGCCCTGAAGGCCATCGGCTGACGGCTCGCCTCCTACACTGGCGGCATGTCTGCCGCTCTTGAATCCCTGCTGGCCCGCGCCGAGGGCCTGCTGGCCCGGCTCGAAGCCGTGCTGCCCCACGCCGCTACGCCGCCCGACTGGGCCGCGTCCCCCGCCTTCCGCGCCCGTCGCCGTCACGGCGCGCTGTGCCTGGAGCCGGTGCGCGCGATCAGCCGCATCGCGCTGTCCGACCTGAAGGAGGTGGAGCCGCAGAAGGAGCGCCTGCTGCGCAACACGGCCCAGTTCGTCGCCGGCCGCCCGGCCAACAACGTGCTGCTGACGGGCGCCAAGGGCACGGGAAAAAGCTCGCTGATCAAGGCCGTGCTGAACGAGTTCTCGGGCCAGGGCCTGCGCCTCATCGAGGTGGACAAGGCCGACCTCGTCGACCTGCCGGACCTGGTCGACCAGGTCGCCGGCCGCCCGGAGCGCTTCGTCGTTTTCTGCGACGACTTGAGCTTCGACGAAGGCGAGCCCAGCTACAAGGCGCTGAAGAGCGTGCTCGACGGCTCGGTGGCCGCGGCCGGCGACAACGTGCTGATCTACGCCACCAGCAACCGCCGCCACCTGCTGCCCGAGAAGATGGCCGACAACCTCGGCGGCACGCGCGGCGAGCATGGCGAGATCCATCCCGGCGAGGCCGTGGAGGAGAAGATCTCGCTGTCCGAGCGCTTCGGGCTGTGGATCAGCTTCTACCCGTTCAGCCAGGCGGAGTACCTGACCATCGTCGCGCAGTGGCTGCGCCACTTCGGCCTGGACGACGCAGCCATCGACGCGGCGCGCCAGGAGGCGCTGATCTGGGCGCTGGAGCGCGGCTCGCGCTCGGGCCGCGTGGCCTTCCAGTTCGCGCGTGACCGCGCCGGCCGCGGGGCCGTTGGCCATGCCGAGCCCGCGCAACGCATCCGCGACTACGGCCAGGCACCGGAAGGGCTGGACCATGTCTGACGCCGAACGCGTGCCGGTGGAAGTGGCCGTGGGCGTGCTCGTCGAGCGCGACGCGGCCGGCCGGGAAGGCCGCTTCCTGCTGACCTCCCGCCCCGAGGGCAAGGTCTACGCCGGCTACTGGGAATTCCCGGGCGGCAAGGTCGAGGCGGGCGAGAGCGTCGAGCAGGCGCTGGCCCGCGAGCTGCGCGAGGAGATCGGCATCCAGATCGGTGCCGCCCACCCGTGGCAGGTGCTGGTCATGGACTACCCCCACGCCCGCGTGCGGCTGAACTTCTGCAAGGTCTACGACTGGATCGGCGACTTCCAGATGCTCGAGGGCCAGCAGATGGCTTGGGGCCAGCTGCCGGTGCAGGTCCAGCCCGTGCTGCCGGGCACCATCCCCGTGCTGCAGTGGTTTGCCGCCGAGCGCGGCCATGCCGGCGCGACTCACCTAGACTGAAGCGATGAATTGGTTGGATGAAGTGAAGTGGGACGACAAGGGCCTGGTGCCTGTGATCGCCCAGGAGCAGGGCACCGGCGACGTGCTGATGTTCGCGTGGATGAACCGCGAGGCGTTGGCGCTGACGGCCGAGCGCGGCCAGGCGGTGTACTTCAGCCGCTCGCGCAACAAGCTGTGGCACAAGGGCGAGGAGAGCGGCCATTTCCAGCAGGTGCACAGCATCCGCATGGACTGCGACAACGACGTCGTGCTGCTGACCATCACGCAGCTGGGGCACGAGCCCGGCATCGCCTGCCACACCGGCCGGCACAGCTGCTTCTTCCAGAAGCTGGAAAACGGCGTCTGGAGCACCACCGAGCCGGTGCTGAAGGACCCGCACAAGATCTATGAATGACGACATCCTCCGCCGCGTCGGCGCGGTTATCGACAGCCGCAAGGGCGCCGACCCCTCCACCAGCTACGTCGCCAAGCTCTTCGACAAGGGGCTGGACAGCATCCTGAAGAAGGTCGGCGAGGAAGCCACCGAGACCGTCATGGCCGCCAAGGACGGCGACCCGAAAAAGGTCGTCTACGAGGTGGCCGACCTGTGGTTCCACAGCATGATCGCGCTGGCCCACTTCGGCCTGAAACCCGAGGACGTGCTGGCCGAGCTGGCCCGGCGTGAAGGCCTGTCGGGCCTGACCGAATTCGCCCAACGAGGAAACACCTGATGAGCGCAGATCCGAACTGCATCTTCTGCAAGATCGTCGCCGGCCAGATCCCGAGCAAGAAGGCCTACGAGGACGAGGACGTCCTGGCCTTCCACGACATCAACCCCTGGGCGCCGGTCCACATCCTCATCATCCCCAAGCGCCACATCGCCTCCATGGCCGACGTGACCGAGGCCGAGGCCCCGCTGCTGGGCAAGATGACGACGCTCGGAACGCGCCTGATGAAGGAACTGGGCGTGACCAACGGGTTCCGACATGTCATCAACACGGGTCATGATGGCGGGCAGGAGGTGTTTCACCTGCATCTGCACGTCATGGGCGGCCCGCGCCCGTGGTTGAAGGGCTGAGGGTTGCCCCTCACCTAGAATTTGAGCCAGTCCACAAGGAGTAAGCATCATGGGTTCATTCAGTATTTGGCACTGGCTGATCGTTCTCGTCGTCGTCATCGCCATCTTCGGCACCAAGAAGCTGCGCAACGTCGGCTCCGACCTCGGCGCGGCGGTCAAGGGTTTCAAGGACGGCGTGAAGGACGGCTCGACGTCCGAGGACGCTGCCAAGCCCCAGCAACAGGTCACGGCCAGCAAGGCCAACGACCCGAACACCGTCGACGTCGACGCCAAGCACAAGTCCTGAGCCTGACGAGTGCTGGACTTCGGCTTTGACAAGATCGCGCTGATCGGCGCGGTGGCGTTGATCGTCATCGGCCCCGAGAAGCTGCCGCGCGTCGCGCGCACGGTGGGCACCCTGCTGGGCAAGGCGCAGCGCTATGTCGCGGACGTCAAGGCCGAGGTCAATCGCTCCATCGAGCTGGAAGAGCTTCAGAAGATGAAGACCCAGTTCCAGACGGCGGTGAGCGACGTCGAGCAGAGCGTGCGCCAGGAGGTCAACTCCGCGACGCAGGCGCTGAACCAGACCTGGAGCGACGTCACCGGCGACGCCGGCGGCAGTGACTATCACAGCATCGCCCCGCCGCCGCCCGAGTACCGCCATCCCAAGAAGAACTGGCGGCTCAAGCGCGGCGCCACGCCGCTGTGGTTCAAGCAGAAGGCCGGCGTGAAGCGTCACACCCAGTCGGGGGCTGCCCGCGTGGCGCGCTTCCGTCCCCCCGGTATCCGTTGATGAGCTCCTTCCAGAAGCCCGACCACGACGAACTGGCCGGCACCGAGCAGCCTTTCGTTTCTCATCTGATGGAGTTGCGCGACCGGCTGCTGCGTGCCGTCATCGCCATCGCCGTCTGCTTCGGCGCACTGTGCCTGTACCCGGGCCCCGGCCACCTGTACGACCTGCTGGCCGCGCCGCTGGTGGCCAACCTGCCCGAAGGCACGAAGATGATCGCGACCAACGTCATCGCGCCGTTCTTCGTGCCCATCAAGATCACGATGCTGGCCGGCTTCCTGCTGGCGCTGCCGGTGGTGCTGTACCAGGCCTGGGCCTTCATCGCGCCGGGGCTGTACTCGCACGAGAAGCGGCTGGTGATGCCGCTGGTGGTGTCCAGCACGCTGCTGTTCTTCTCCGGCGTCGCGTTCTGCTACTTCTTCGTCTTCGGCCAGGTCTTCAAGTTCATCCAGAGCTTCGCGCCCAAGAGCATCACCGCGGCGCCGGACATCGAGGCCTACCTCGGCTTCGTCATGAACATGTTCATCGCCTTCGGCGCCGCGTTCGAGGTGCCGGTGGTGGTGGTGGTGCTGGCGCGCATGGGCATCGTGTCGGTCGAGAAGCTGCGCGAATGGCGCGGCTACTTCATCGTCGTGGCCTTCATCATCGCGGCCGTCATCACGCCGCCGGACATCGTGTCGCAGCTGGCGCTGGCCATCCCGATGTGCCTGCTCTACGAGCTGGGCCTGTTCGCGGCCACGCACTTCATCCGGGCCACGAAGGCGCCGGATGACGAAGACGCCGATCAGTCGTCCTCGGATGCGCGCTGAGGCCTGAGCCGCTCCCGCTGCGCCACCGTGACGGCAAAGCTCATCGCCTTGCCGCCGCGCTGCACGCCCACCTCGACCTGACTGCCTGGCTTCAGCGCCGCGACGCTGGCCAGCAGCTCGGCCGGTGACGCGACCTGATGCGCACCGATGCGGGTCAGCACGTCGCCCGGCTTGATGCCCGCCTTGCCCGCCGGCGCGTCGTTGACGACGCCGCCCACCAGCACGCCCTTGCCGTCGCCCAGCTTCAAGGCCTCGGCCAGCTCGGCCGTCAGCTCCCGCGTCTGCACGCCGATGTAGCCCCGCACGACCTCGCCGTCCTTCAGGATGGTGGCCGCCACCTGGCGCGCCATGTCCACGGGAATGGCGAAGCCGATGCCCAGCGAACCGCCGCCGCGCGAGAAGATGGCCGTGTTGATGCCCACCAGCCGGCCATCGGCGTCCACCAGCGCACCGCCCGAATTGCCCGGGTTGATGGCCGCGTCGGTCTGGATGAAGTTCTCGAACGGGTTGATGCCCAGCTGGTTGCGCCCCAGCGCGGACACGATGCCCGACGTCACCGTCTGGCCCACGTTGAACGGGTTGCCGATGGCCAGCACCACGTCGCCCACCTGCAGGCTGGCGGCGTCGCCCAGGCCAACGGCGGGCAGGTCGGGCAGGTCGATCTTGAGCACCGCGATGTCGGTCTCGGGGTCGGTGCCGATCAGCGTCGCGCGGGCCTGGCGGCCGTCGGTGAGCTGGACCTCGATGTCCGACGCGCCCTCGACCACATGGTTGTTGGTCAGCAGCACGCCGTCGGCCGAGATGATGACGCCCGACCCCAGGCCCCGCTGGGGATGGCCCGGCGGCATGCGCGGGCCAAACGGGAAGCCGAACAGCGAGTCGCGCGCCTTGCCGTCCACCGGTGCCGCTGCCTTGCGCGCCGTGATGCTGACGACGGCCGGCGACGCCGCCCGGGCCGCCTGCGCGAACCCGGCGCGCACCACCGACGCCGGCGGCGACGCGGGCAGCGCGATCTGCTGGGCCGTCTGCGCCGTGACCGCCTTCGGCAGCGGGCGCTCCTGCTGCAGCCACTGCGGCTTCAACGTGGCCACGACGAACAGGGCGGCCAGCACCACCGTGACCGCCTGCGCGAAAATCAGCCAGAGCCGCTTCAACACTTCATCACCCCATGACCGATCGCGCCGCGCTGGAACGCCAGCTCAACCAATGGCTGGAGCCCACACGGTTCAAGGATTATGGGCCGAACGGTCTGCAGGTCGAGGGCCGCGCCGAGGTCGCCCGGCTGGTCTGCGGGGTCACCGCCAGCCTGGCGCTGATCGACGCCGCCATCGAGGCACGGGCCGATGCCATCCTCGTGCACCACGGCCTGTTCTGGCGCGGCCAGGATGGCCGCGTGACGGGCTGGATGAAGCAGCGCCTGGCGCGCCTGATCCAGCACGACATCAACCTGTTTGCCTACCACCTGCCGCTGGACGCGCACCCCGAGCTGGGCAACAACGCGCAGCTCGGCAAGCGCCTGGGCTGGGCGGCGGACGGCCGCTTCGGCGACCAGGACCTGGGCTTCACGGCCGCCGTCGAGACAACGACGCTGGACGCGGTGGCCGCGCAACTGCGCACGCTGACCGGCCGAGACGTGACCGCGGTGCCCGGCGACGGCCGGCCGCTGCGCCGCGTGGCCTGGTGCACGGGCGGCGCGCAGGGCTACTTCGAGGCGGCCATCGCCGCCGGTGCCGACGTGTTCATCACCGGCGAGATCTCCGAGCCGCAGGCCCACTACGCCCGCGAAACCGGCGTGGCCTTCATCGCCGCCGGCCACCACGCCACGGAGCGCTACGGCGTGCAGGGCGTCGGCGAGCGCGTCGCCGCCGAGCTGGGGCTGGACGTGCGCTTCATCGACGTCCCGAATCCCGCCTAGGCGTTCGCGAGCGCGTAGCCGATGGCTGCGCGCACGGCCGTGACCTGCGCCTGCACGCACTGCTCGGGCGTCGTGCGCGGGCTGTCGGGGTAGACCTCCGTCGTCGTGCTGAAGCGCGCTCCCGTGATGGCCGCGCACAGGCCCTTCTTCGAGACGGCGAAGCTGATGACGCCGGGCGACTGCAGTGGGCAGCCGATGATGTGGCCGTGCGCGTCGGGCGGCGCGATGTGGGTGACCTGCGCGACCGCGTCGATGACGGCGCGCTGGAACTCGGGCTGCGGCTGGTCGGCGTCGTCGACCAGGTAGAAGCCATCCGGCACGACGTCGGGCTCGAACGGCACGCCGTCGCGCGCCGCCAGCGCCGGGCGGAACTCGGCCTCGTCGCTGTCCGTCGTCTCGTGCAGGTCGATGTGCATCAGCACGCGGCCGCGCAGCGGGGCCAGCAGCGACACCAGCGCTGCCGACTCGCCCGCGGGGCTGCCCGCGCGGAAGTTGCGGTTGGGGTCCAGCGCGTCGCGGTTCCAGCGCTGGATGCGCTCCCAGGCCCACGGGCTGACGCAGGGCACCACGAGCAGGTTGGCGCGGCCGGCCGTCTCCGGCCCGTGCTCGCGCAGGAACTGCAGCGCGCCCAGCACGCCGCTGGTCTCGTAGCCATGCACGCCGCCGGTGACGACCAGCGTCGGCAGGCTCTCGCGCCAGCCGCGGCTGCGCACGGCCATCAGCGGGAAGTGCTCGCCGTCATAGTCCAGCGCGCCGTACTCGCTGACGTCGAAGTCGGCGCGCAGCGGCTCGACGGCCGCCAGCACGTCGTCGGCGTAGCGGCGCTGTTTGACGACATGTGCGCGCCAGACGGCGATCTCCGTGTCGCCCCAGGGCTGGCCGGGGGTACCGATGGGATAGGTCATGAACGGGCTTTCTCCGTGGTAATCCACGTGGTGATGCGTTGCTCCAGCAGCGGCAGCGGCATGGCGCCCTGGTCGAGGACGGCCATGTGGAAGCGGCGCTGGTCGAACTTGGGGCCGAGCTGCGCCTCGGCGCGGGCGCGCAGTTCCTGGATCTTGAGCTTGCCCATCATGTAGCTGAGGGCCTGGCCGGGCTGGGCGAGGTAGCGGTCCACCTCGGCCGTCATGAAGGTCGCGTCGTGGCCGGTCTGCTCGATCATGTAGGCGATCGCCTTGTCGCGCGGCCAGCCCAGCGCATGCAGGCCGGTGTCCACCACCAGCCGCGCGGCACGGAACATCTGCGCCTGCAGGTGGCCGAAACGCGTGTAGGGGTCGCGGTACAGACCCAGCTGCGGCCCCAGCGTCTCGGCATACAGCGCCCAGCCCTCGCTGAACACCGAGTACTGCGACTGGCGGCGGAACGCGGGCAGGTCGGCCAGCTCCACCTGGCGTGAGATCTGCAAGTGATGGCCCGGCACGGTCTCGTGCGCCACCAGCGTCTCCATCGCCCACTTGGGCCGGCGCTTGAACGCGATGGCGTTGGCGTTGAACCAGCCGGGCGTCGTGCCGTCCAGCGCCGGGCCGTTGTAGTTGTCGGCCGCGCCCTCGCCGGTGTAGGCCGGCATCGCGCGGATGCCGTACGGCGAGCGCGGCAGCTGCGTGAACAGCCGGGGCAGCTCGGGGTCGATGCGCTTGGCGATGGCGCGGTAGCCGTCCAGCAGCTCGTCGGCGCTCTGGTTGAAGAAGCGCGGCTCGCTGTAGAGGAACTTCTTGAACGCCGCGAGGTCGCCGTCGAAGCCGGCCTCGGCGCGCACCTTGTCCATGTCGGCACGCAGGCGGGCCACCTCGCGCAGGCCGGTGGCATGGATCTCGGCGGCCGTCAGCGGCAGCGTCACGTGGCGCAGGATCAGCGCCTCGTAGGCCTTGTCGCCGCCCGGGTAGCTGGCCATCGAGCCGCTCTCGGGCGCCTTGGGCGCCAGCTCGTCCTTCAGCACGGCCAGCAGCCGGCGCTGAGCCGGGTAGACCTGCTCGCGCAACGCCGCCTGGCCCTGGGCCTGCAGCGCGGCGCGGGCGCCGGCGTCCACGGTCATGCGCGTGAAGGGCTCGTAGATGGGGCTCTTGGTGACGTCGTCGGGCAGCTGGCCCTCGATCTGCGCGATGGCGCGCGCCAGCACCGGCTTCGCCGTCACCCAGCCCAGGGCCAGGCCTTGCCGCAGGATGGCGATCTCCTGCTCCACCCGCGCCGGATAGGCCGCCAGCCGCGCCAGCCACTGCTTCACCTGCGCCTCGTTGCCCACCGGCACGTTGCGCGCCAGGCCGGCCAGCGCCGACTGCGCGCCGCCCAGCGTGCCCAGCGTCAGCGTGCGCCAGCCGGGGTGGGCCTGCAGCGCTACGTCCTGCTGGTAGCGGTGCACGAACAGCGCCAGCGACAGCCGGTCGGCGTCGCCCAGCGGCGCGGCATCGACGGCCCGCGCGCGGGCCAGCATGTCGCGGGCGAACGCGTCGCGTGAGGCGAGGGCAGCGGCGGAGCGATCGGTGAGCCGGTCGTTGAAGCGCAGGTCGCCGCGCAGGCTGGCCATCTCGGGCGCGGCGCGCAGCTCCGCCTCCCAGGCCTCGTCGAACAGCGCCCGCAGCGGCGCTCGGGCATCGGTGGCCAGCGCGGCACAGGGCAGCGCGAGGGCGAGAACGGCGGCGATCAGGCGGCGCAAGGCAATCTCCTCGACGGGGCTGGGTGGTCGCGCAGTCTGCCAGCATGCCCCGGGGCGTGATGAAAGAATGCTGCATGAGCCTCGTCACCCCTGAGCCCCGCCCCGTCGTCATCAGCATGGGCGACGCCTGCGGCATCGGCCCCGAGATCATTGCCAGCCTGTGGCGCCGCGACGCGCCGCGCGACGCCATCGTTGTCGGCGACGTGGACGTGCTGCGGCGCGCCGTGGCGGCCACCGGCGGCGGCCTGGCGGTCGCGGAACTGCAGGCCCCGGAAGACGCGCCGCGCGTGCCGCCGCGCTGCCTGCCCGTGTGGCAGCCGCCAGGGCTGCCAGCCGGCCTGGCCGAGGCGCCGCTGGGCCGTGTGGACGCTCGCGCCGGCGCTGCGGCGGCGCGCTGCATCGAGGCGGCGGTGGCGCTGATCCAGGCCGGCCGCGCGCAGGCGCTGGTCACCGCGCCCATCCACAAGGAGGCGCTGCACGCCGCCGGGTCGCCGTTCCCCGGCCACACCGAGATGCTGCAGGCGCTGGCCGGCGGCGTGCCGGTGCGCATGATGCTGGCCAACGAGGAGCTGCGCACGGTGCTGGTCACCATCCACTGTTCGCTGCGCGACGCCATCGCCCGCGTCACGCGCGAGGCGGTGCTGGAGACGCTGCGCATCACTGGCGCGGCGATGCAGCTGATGGGCATCGCCGCGCCGCGCATCGCCGTGGCCGGCCTGAACCCGCACGCGGGCGAGGGCGGGCTGTTCGGCGACGAGGAGATCCACCACATCGCGCCGGCCATCGCCGACGCGCGCGCCGCGGGCCTGGACGCGACGGGCCCCTACGCGCCCGACACGGTCTTCATGCGCGCGCGCCGCGGCGAGTTCGACGTCGTCGTCGCGATGACGCACGACCACGGACTGATCCCGGTGAAGTACCTGGGCGTGGAGCAGGGCGTCAACGTGACGCTGGGCCTGCCCTTCGTGCGCACCAGCCCCGACCACGGCACCGCCTTCGACATCGCGGGCCGCGGCATCGCCGACCCGGCCAGCCTCGCGGCGGCGCTGGCGATGGCGCGACGTCTGAGTGCCTGAGAGCCTGGCGCTGGAGTATTCCGGGCCGAGCGCTGGGCCGCTCCCGAGCCGGCCCGCAATGGCGATGTGCATGCGGCTCGATACCGCATGCATCGCCGTCCCCTCGGGGGACCGGTCAGACTCGCGCGCGTTCAGCGCGGCGAGGCTGGACGAGGGGCATCACTTCAGCGCGCCGGCGTGAGGGCGGCCAGCTGGGCCCGCGTGCGGGCGGTGGCGCGCTCCAGCAGGTGCGCGGTCTCGTAGGTGCGCATGCGGCCGGCCTCGCAGAGCTTCTTCAGCATGCGGGCCGTCATCGTCACCGTCTGCTGCTGGCGGCTGCCATGCGTGAAGATGAAGAAGCTGCGGCCCGCGCTGATGTGGGCCAGCCGCATCTTCTGCCACTCGGTGCCGGTGTGCATCTGGTAGGCGAAGCCCAGCTGCATGTGGTCCACCAGCAGGGCGCCCGTGCCGGGTTCCGAGGCTGCCTCGGCCGCGGGCAGGCCGTCGATGGAAATGTCCACCGCTTGCAGCGGTTCGGCCGCGGCCGTGGCGTCGTTGCCGGACAGGTCCAGGTCCAGCTCGCCGTTCCAGTCGACGACGGCGTCTTCCACCAGCCCCAGGCTCTTGGCCTCGGCGGGCGTCAGTCGCTGGCTGGCGTCCAGCTCGCCGGGCAGCGTCTCGCCGGCCATGGGCTTGGCCAGGTCGCCCTCGGCCGGCGGCGGCACGCCGAAGATCTGGTCCAGCTGCTTGATGAGCAGGTTGGTGTCCAGCGCGCTGGGGGCCTGGCCCTTCAGCGACTCGGCATGCGCCGGCAGCAGCGCGCCGAAGAAGTCTTTGCGCGGCCCATCGGGCCAGCGGATCAGGTCCAGCCCCTCGTTGAGGGTGCGCATCAGGTTGGGCAGCTCGCGCAGGAAGTCGGCGCGTGCCGCCGTGCCGCCCTTGGGCTGCACGCTCATGACGAGGCTGCGGCCCAGCTGGCGCAGGCGCAGAGCCCGCTCCGGCGCGCCTTCGCGCGAGGCCAGCACGATGGCCTGGCTCCACACGCCGGCCAGGAAGCTGCGCAGGAACTCCTGCATCGGCACCTTGGCCAGCTGCTGCTGCAGCTGCAGCGCATAGCGCTGCTGCAGGCGCAGGTCGGTCTCGCGGCGCTCGACGACGGCGGCTGCATCGCCCGAGGCCTTCAGCGTGACGCGGGCCTGCTCGGTGATGAAGGATTCCAGGTCGTCCAGCTTGGACGTGTAGACGTCCATGCGGTCGAAGTCGCCCTGGGCCACTTCCTGCACGATGTCGCGCACATGGGCCAGGAAGGAGCGGCCGGGGTCCTCACCGAAGTCGTCGAACGCACAGGCCAGAGACGCCATGCGGTTGACGAATTGGCGCACCGGGTGGCGGCGCGACGAGAAGAAGGTTTCGTCGCCCAGCGCCACGCGCAGCACCGGCAGCTGCAGCCGGGCGAGCAGGCGCGCCATCTGCGGCGGTACCTTGGGGTCGGACAGGATCTGGTCGAACAGGCTGCTGACGACGTCGATGACCATGTGGTCCAGCCGCCCGGTGGCGGCCTGGCGCAGCTCGTCCCGGTGCAGGTGGATCAGGTTGGTCGGCAGCGGCATCTGCCCCCAGGCGCTGGGCTCGCCGGACAGCGTGTCCAGCCCCATGCGGCTGGAATGGCCGCTGTCGTAGCTGTCGTAGGGGGCCGGCGCCTGGGCCAGGCGGCGCAGCAGGTCCATCATCTGCGGGTCGACGCGGCCGATGCCGCCACCGCCCGCGCCGCCCCGGCCGCCGAACCCGTTGCCGCCGCCAAAGCCGCCACCGCCGCCGAAGCCACTGCGGCCGCCCGCCTGGCCCAGCCCGCCGTGGCCCGAGCCGCCATAGCCGCCGCCGCGCGTGGACATGCCGCCGTGGCTGCTGTCCAGGTCACCCATCTGGCTGGTGCCGCTCAGCGAACCGTGGCGCGAGACGGCATCGGGCGTTGCGCGCACGCGCAGGTTCTGCGGCCGCAGCCCGCGAGAGCGCAGCAACTCGGCGATGTCGGCATAGCAGCCGCGCATTTCCTGCGCCAGCGAGCGGGTCAGCTCGTCGGTCAGCGTCTGGCGCGTCAGCGGGTCGTCGGTGATGGCCTGCACGGCATCCAGCAGAGCCTGGCCGATCAGCTCGGGCCGCAGCGGATTGCGCTCGCCGACCTGGATGCCCGAGATGTAGGACTCCACCTCGCGCAGCTCCCACTCGCTGTGGTGGCCGATGGCCAGCCCGATGCGGTCGGCGGCGACGAGGTTGTTGACCTGGTCGTCGTCCATCAGCGACAGCTCGCCCCAGTCCTTCTTGGCCGTGGGGGCGGCGGCGGGCCTGGTGTCGGACTGCTCGGCCGACACCTGGCGGCGCAGGCTCTGCAGGAATCGCTGCGAGAACGTGCCCTGTTGCTGGCGGAAGACGAACTGGGCCGCCAGCAGCGCATCGCGCCGCTTGACCTGGCCTGCCGACAGCGCCGACAGCCCCAGACCTTCCGCGCAGCGCTCCGCCGCCTGCTCACCCGCCAGACGGATGCGGGTCAGCGAAGCTTCGAGGTGCGGATTCAGGCGTATCTCGGGCGCGTTCATCTACAAAATGGCACAAGCTGCGCCGAAAGTATCGCGCCTGCGACAGGGTCGGGTTTTCAGCAGGCCGCCAAATCCGTTGCAAAAGAAAGCCCGGTAACCATTGCTTACCGGGTGAGGGTGCCGGAAGCGGGTTCAGCGCTTCAGCGAGTCGCGGATTTCGCGCAGCAGCTGGATGTCTTCCGGCGTGGGCGGCGGCTCGGCCGGGGCGGGCGCCGGCTCGCTGCGCTTGAGGCGGTTGATCTGCTTGATCATCAGGAAGATGACGAAGGCCAGGATGATGAAGTTCAGCGACACGGTCAGGAAGCTGCCGTAGGCCAGCACCGCGCCTTCCTTCTTGGCCTCGGCCAGCGTCGCGGCCGTCTGGCCGGCCAGCGGGATGAAATAGTTGCTGAAGTCCAGCCCGCCGAAGATCTTGCTGACGACCGGCATGATGACGTCGCCGACCAGGGAGTCGACGATCTTGCCGAAGGCGCCGCCGATGATCACACCGACTGCCAGGTCGATGACATTGCCTTTGACGGCGAACTCCTTGAATTCGGAGAAGAAACTCATGCAGAACTCCTGATAGGGATCAAAGAAGGGTCTTGGCAGCATCTTGGCGCCAACCCGACGGGGTCAGAAGGCGGGTAAACCTGCGTTCTTTCCCCAGTGTCGCAGGCCCGGAGCGCGAATTCTCGTCCGCTAGAATCCCCGGCTGCCCCTGATCAGAAGTCTCTTTAGAGGACCCTCATGAGTGACCAGCAAGTGGACCAAGGCAAGCGGACCTGGTTGATCGCAACCGGTTGTGCGGGTGCCGTGGGTGGCGTCGCGACGGCCGTGCCATTCGTCAGCACCTTCGCGCCCAGCGAACGCGCCAAGGCTGCCGGTGCCCCGGTCGAGGTGGACATCTCCGGCATCAAGCCCGGCGAGAAGCTCACGGTGGAATGGCGCGGCAAGCCGGTCTGGATCGTCCGCCGCACGCCGGAGCAGCTGGAAGCCCTGAAGAAGATCGATGGCCAGCTGGCCGACCCCAACTCTGATCGCAAGGCCTACCCGACGCCCGAGTACGCCAAGAACGGCTACCGCTCGATCAAGCCCGAGTTCTTTGTCGCCGTGGGCATCTGCTCCCACCTGGGCTGCTCGCCCAGCGACAAGTTCGCCGCCGGCCCGCAGCCCTCGCTGCCGGACGACTGGACGGGCGGCTTCCTGTGCCCCTGCCACGGCTCGACCTTCGACATGGCCGGCCGCGTCTTCAAGAACAAGCCGGCGCCCGACAACCTCGAAGTGCCCCCCCACATGTACCTCTCCGACGCCAAGCTGCTGATCGGCGAGGACAAGAAGGCCTAACTAGAACATCCGGGACGACACATGGCTGAATTCAAGGAAGCGCCCGCTGGCGCCTCGGTCGGCGTGAAGACCATGACCTGGCTGGAGAACCGGTTCCCGACCGCGTTCGACGCCTACAAGGTCCACATGTCGGAGTACTACGCGCCGAAGAACTTCAACTGGTGGTACATCTTCGGCTCGCTGGCGCTGCTGGTGCTGGTGATCCAGATCGTCACCGGCATCTTCCTGGTGATGCACTACAAGCCCGACGCGGGCCTGGCCTTCGCGTCGGTCGAGTACATCATGCGCGACGTGCCCTGGGGCTGGCTGATCCGCTACATGCACTCCACCGGTGCATCGGCCTTCTTCGTGGTCGTCTACCTGCACATGTTCCGCGGCCTGATCTACGGCAGCTACCGCAAGCCGCGCGAACTGGTCTGGATCTTCGGCTGTGCGATCTTCCTGTGCCTGATGGCGGAGGCCTTCATGGGCTATCTGCTGCCCTGGGGCCAGATGTCGTACTGGGGCGCCCAGGTCATCGTGAACCTGTTCGCCGCCGTGCCGTTCGTTGGTGGCGATCTGGCGCTGATGATCCGCGGCGACTACGTCGTCGGTGACGCCACGCTGAACCGCTTCTTCAGCTTCCACGTCATCGCCGTGCCGCTGGTGCTGCTGGGCCTGGTGGTGGCCCACCTGCTGGCGCTGCACGATGTCGGCTCCAACAACCCCGACGGCGTCGAGATCAAGAAGGGCCCCAAGGACGCCAACGGCAAGCCGCTGGACGGCGTGCCCTTCCACCCGTTCTACACGGTGCACGACATCTACGGCGTCTGCCTGTTCCTGATGGTGTTCACGTCCATCGTGTTCTTCGCGCCGGAACTGGGCGGCTACTTCCTGGAGTACAACAACTTCATCCCGGCCGACCCGCTGAAGACGCCGGCGCACATCGCCCCGGTCTGGTACTTCACGCCGTTCTACTCGATGCTGCGCGCGACGACCGACGTGATGGTCAACGTGCTGTGCGGCGTCATCGGCCTGGCGGCCGTGGTGAGCTTCCTGAAGGGCAAGTTCGGCGGCGGTGCCAAGGTGGCGCTGCTGGTGGCGGCAGCGGTGCTGATCTTCCTGCTCAAGATCTTCGACGCCAAGTTCTGGGGCGTGGTCGTCATGGGTGGCGCGGTCATCATCCTGTTCTTCCTGCCCTGGCTGGACCACAGCCCGGTCAAGTCCATCCGCTACCGCCCCGACTGGCACAAGTACGTCTACGCCGTCTTCGTCGTGCTGTTCTTGATCCTGGGCTACCTGGGCATCCAGCCGCCCAGCGACGCGGGTACTCTGGTGGCTCAGGCCGGTACGTTGTTCTACTTCGGCTTCTTCCTGCTGATGCCGTGGTGGAGCCGCCTGGGTACGCCCAAGCCCGTGCCCGACCGTGTGACCTTCCACGCCCACTGAGCCGCGGAGCAAGAACACCAATGAAAAAGCTGATCGCCCTCCTGCTGGCCACCCTGGGCCTGGCCGGCGCCGTGCAGGCCAACACCGGCGGCATCGAGTGGGACAAGTTCCCCAAGGAAAAGATGTCGGACATGGCCGCGCTGCAGCACGGCGCCAAGTTGTTCGTCAACTACTGCCTGAACTGTCATTCGGCCGCCTACATGCGCTACAACCGCATGCGCGACATCGGCCTGACCGAAGCGGACATCAAGAACAACCTGCTGTTCGCCGCCGACAAGGTTGGCGAGACGATGAAGGTCAGCCTCGACGCGAAAGACGCCAAGGCCTACTTTGGCGCCAATCCGCCGGACCTGACCGTCATCGCCCGCTCGCGTGCCGATGGCGCCAAGGGTTCGGGCGCGGACTACCTCTACACCTACATGCGGAACTTCTACCGCGACGACACCAAGGCCACCGGTTGGAACAACCTGGCCTTCCCCAGCGTCGCGATGCCGCATGTGATGTGGGAGCTGCAGGGCCAGCGTGTGGCCAAGTTCGACGAGGTCGCCGACCCGCATGACCACGAGAAGAAAACCCACGTCTTCGCCGGCTATCAGCAGGTCACGCCCGGCACGCTGACCGAGCGCCAATATGACGATGCGGTGGCCGATCTGGTGGCCTATCTACAATGGATGGGTGAACCCGCGCAGGGCCAGCGATTCCAGCTCGGTGTCATCGTGCTGATCTTCCTTGGCATCCTGACCTTGTTCGCGTGGCGTCTGAACGCCTCGTACTGGAAGGGCGTGAAGTAAGCCTGTCCTTCCCGGCGCCGCGTCAAAGCGGCGTCGAACCACGCAGTGGGGCGCGCTTCGGCCACCCACTGCGTTTGCTTTTTCAGCGCGGCCACCGCTGCGCTTTTTGATTGACTGACCCCTCGGGAGCCCAAGCCATGATGGTCCTCTACTCCGGTACCACCGACCCCTACTCGCACCGCTGCCGCTTCGTGCTGTTCGAGAAAGGCATGGACTTCGAAATCCGCGACGTTGACCTGTTCGCGAAGCCTGAAGACATCGCTCTGATGAACCCGTACAACGAGGTGCCCATCCTCGTCGAGCGCGACCTCATCCTGTACGAATCGCACATCATCAACGAGTACATCGACGAGCGCTTCCCGCACCCGCAGCTGATGCCCGGCGACCCGGTCGCCCGCGCCCGCGTGCGCCTGTTCCTGCTGAACTTCGAGAAGGAACTGTTCGCCCACGTGAACGTGCTCGAAGGCCGCGGCATGACGACCAAGGCGACGGACAAGCAGCTCGAGAAGGCCCGCGCCCAGATCCGCGACCGCCTGACCCAGCTCGCCCCGATCTTCCTGAAGAACAAGTACATGCTGGGCGACGACTTCTCGATGCTCGACGTGGCCATCGCCCCGCTGCTGTGGCGCCTGGACTACTACGGCATCGACATGTCCAAGAACGCGCTGCCGCTGCTGAAGTACGCCGAGCGCATCTTCAGCCGCCCGGCCTACATCGAGGCGCTGACGCCGTCCGAGAAGGTGATGCGCCGCTGATGGACCAGACCCCCGCTACCGGCGCGGGCAACGGTACCTCCACCCGGCCGTACCTGATCCGCGCGCTCCACGACTGGTGCACGGACAACGGCTTCACGCCCTACATCGCGGTCCATGTCGACCGCTCGGTGCAGGTGCCGATGGAGTACGTGTCCAACAACGAGATCGTGCTGAACATCGGCTTCGATGCGACCAGCGGGCTGGACCTCGGCAACGAGTTCATCCAGTTCAAGGCGCGCTTCGGCGGCGTCGCGCGCGAGATCCTCGTGCCGGTCGATCATGTCGTGGCCATCTACGCCCGCGAGAACGGGCAGGGCATGGCCTTTCCGGCGCCCGAGGCGCCGGCTGACGGCGTGCCGCCGCCGGTGGCCCCCGCGCCTGCCGAGCCGCGCCGCAGCGGCCTGCGCCTGGCCAGCGAAGCCGGTGACGACGAGGGGGACGACGCACCGCCGCCGCCCGATGCGCCCGGCGGCGGGCCTCGCCCGGCGCTGAAGCGGGTCAAATAGGCCAGCTGCACGCAGAACGCGTGCGGCGCGCGGTCTAGAATGCGCCTCCTGTTTTCGCCGGCTTAGCTCAGTTGGTAGAGCAACCGCCTTGTAAGCGGTAGGTCATCAGTTCGAATCCGATAGCCGGCACCATTTCCCCGAGTCGCCCAGGCTCAAGGAAGATCAAGACTCCCAAGTAAATCAACGACTTGGGGGTCTTTTTCATTTCAGTCCGCATCTTCCTGCGCCGTGGAAGGTCAGCGCTTGTGACGGTATGCGTGACGGTACTTGCTCTGGTGGCTCTTGGAGATACCTTGCCGTCATCACCTGCACCAAGGCCGCCCCGAAGCCAGGTGGGAGGCCCCCGTAGTCTCGATAGCAGCTACTGCGGTTGAGTCAAAAATCCCTCCACGACAAGTACTTGTCGCCGTGAAGGTTGCTGGGGCCGCAGTCCCAGACCGTCAATACCCCTACAACCGTTCGCGGCCAAGTGGGTGCGGATCTCGCGCTCGAAGTGGTGTTCTTGGTGCAGGTTCATCATCGAATCAAAGCCCTCAGGCGGTCCATCACGAGACTGGCACGCTCCGGCTCGGCAATCAGGCCCGGCAACACGTTCACAAAATCCTGGTTTGACAGCAAGGGCGTGAAGGCCGCAGCCACGGCCTGCCTCAACTCGGCGGGAGCGGCAGCCAATTCCTCGGCCAGTTCCTCGCGCCCATCGACGATGTTCAGTACATCCTCCAGGTCGTGACTGCTCAGGAAATCACAGCCACCGCGGCTGGCGAAGGCCTCCAGCTTCGTCGCCACAAAGGCCACGGCGTTGACCAAGCGGACCATCACGCCGTTACCCAGGTCCATTGGCACGGCCGTCTCCACGGCATGCGGATACCAGCGGTTGGAAAACCCCAGCACCTCTGGCTGCACCGGCATCAGGTCAAAGAGCACGCCTGAGGCCTTGTGAACCCAGCGGCAAATCACATCGCTGCTCACGTCGCGCGTGAAACCGCGCTCCGCCACCTGGGCTTCGATGCGATGGAACATGGTGCGGCTGGCATTCACCACCGCATCCACATCGCGGGTGGCGCGCACCGGGTCGGCCAGTGGGTCGGTCACCAGCAGGCCGGCTACGGCGCCGCCGACGAACACCACCTGCTCGCGCAGCTCGCCCAGCGCTTCGGCGACGCGGCGCAAGTGGGGCAGATTGGGGTCATCGGCTCGCATCAGCAACTCCTGACTCGAAGCGCATCAGCTCGACTTCCATCAGCTTGGCTGCCAGGCCGCGCTCGCGTGCGCGCCCGATGCGCAAGCCATCCAGCAGGGCCAGCAGGCGATGCAGCGCTGGGTCGGCGAGGGCGGCTTGCGGCACCGTCCTGTACAGGGGCGAGAGCGTCGGGCCCTTGGCGCTACCGGTGGGGTGTGCCCAGACCGGCGCTTCGCCAGAGGCAACCGTCAACTGGCTGGCCAGGGGCTCGGCACCAAAGGCGGTCGGCACACCGCGCTTGACCGGACCCTGTGTGGCCGGCCAGATGTAGCGTGCACCGTGCAGGACGAATTCCAGCAGGCTTGGGCGCACCGGCGACCACTCGCCGCGACCGGGGGCCACTGCCAGGCCGGACGCCACGGCGCGCTTCACGCTCGCATGCGCCTCCGAGGCGCTAATCGACAGCGCTTCGCCCAGCGCGGCATAGGTCCAGCGCTGCGGCGGGTGCGCCGCCACCTTCAGCAGCACCAGCAGGTCTTGGGGTTTGAGTTCCATCACATCGCCATATTCGCTATTCGCGAATTGCGAATGTCACCGATGGGGTAGGTTTTGGCAAGCGGCCCAGGCCCGCAAGGCCCTCATGTCAGAACTTCCGCCGCTCCCAACGCAGCTGTGCCGCGCGCGTCAAGTTCGTCAGTTCGCCGCTTGGTTGGCCTGAGGCATCAATGTCGGCGCAGTCGTCGCGAGTTGCCGCCAGCGCCGTGCGTGAGGGCACCTTGGTGTTGTTACTCGATGAACTGAACGCGCGGGATGGGCACATGCTCGCCACGGCGCTGGTGCGAGCCGGGATGAATGTCGTTGAGCGCAACATTGCTCCGGTCGCCAACTCAACGGCGCGGGTGATCCTGCAAATCTGGACTGGCTGATGCAGCAGTCGGTGCCCTGGGTAGCCCATCGTCCATAGAGGCGACCCCGTGTGGGAGCACGCAATCGAGAAAGCAAGTTCTAAGGAGTGGCTCGTTTCTCATTTCTGCGCCAGCTTCACGCGGATGCGGCCGGGCAGGCCGGCCTGGGCCAGCAGCGCCTCCAGGCGCGGCAGCAGCTGGCGCAGCTTGGCGGCCACGGCCGCGTTGGCGACCAGCAGGCTCCAGCCGTCCTCGTCCAGCGGGCCCGGCTGGATGCTGGCCATCAGCGTGCCGGGCAGCGCGGGCGCGATGACACGCAGCCGGCGCCGCGACGCCTCCAGCCGCTCGCCCAGGCGTGCCAGGCCCTCGTGCGCACGCAGCGCGTCGGCCATCGGCGTGGGCGACGGGACGCTGGCGCGGACGCGCGTGGGGGCGAGGTAGCGGGGCAGGGCCATGGCGGCAGTGTAGTCAGCCGGGCCGGCCGACACAGGCCCGCTGCTAAACTGCGCCGCTTTGCGCGGCCAGGCAAACCCGCCTTGCATTGCCCCGGCCCGCCCCCAGATTCGCGCGTCATCCGGCCTTCGCCGGCCCGTGCCTCAGCCCCTGTTTCGTCACCTGCAGCATGTTGCCCAAGCTTCTCACCTCGATTTTCGGCAGCCGCAACGAGCGCCTGCTCAAAGGCTACCGCCGCACCGTGCAGCAGATCAACGCGCTGGAGCCCAAGTTCGAGGCGCTGACCGACGACGAACTGCGCGGCAAGACGGAAGAGTTCAAGCAGCGCATCACCGCCGGCGAGACGGTCGATGACATCCTGCCCGAGGCGTTTGCCGTCTGCCGCGAGGGCAGCAAGCGGGCGCTGAAGATGCGCCACTTCGACGTGCAGCTGATCGGCGGCATGGTGCTGAACGCCGGCAAGGTCGCCGAAATGCGCACCGGTGAAGGCAAGACGCTGATGGCGACGCTGCCGGTCTACCTGAATGCGCTGACCGGCAAGGGCGTCCACGTCGTCACGGTGAACGACTACCTCGCGCGCCGCGACGCCGAGTGGATGGGGCGCCTGTACAACTTCCTGGGCCTGTCGGTCGGCATCAACCTGCCGCAGATGCCGCGCGAGCAGAAGCAGAGCGCCTACGCTGCCGACGTCACCTACGGCACGAACAACGAGTACGGCTTCGACTACCTGCGCGACAACATGGTCTACGAGACGGCCGACCGCGTGCAGCGCGGCCTGGCCTACGCCATCGTCGACGAGGTGGACTCCATCCTGATCGACGAGGCGCGCACGCCGCTGATCATCTCGGGCCAGGCCGACGACCACACCGACGTCTACCTGAAGATCAACAGCGTCGTCCCCGGCCTGAAGAAGCAGATCGGCGAGCTGGATCCGCGCACGGGCGAGGGCGTCATCGAGCCGGGCGACTTCACGGTGGACGAGAAGTCGCACCAGATCCACCTGACCGAGGACGGTCACGAGAACGCCGAGCGCCTGCTGAGCCAGGCCGGCCTGATCGCCGAGGGCGCGAGCCTGTACGACGCGGCCAACATCACGCTGATGCATCACCTGAATGCAGCGCTGCGGGCCCACCACGTCTACCACCGTGACCAGAGCTACGTCGTGCAGAACGGCGAAGTCATCATCGTCGACGAGTTCACCGGCCGGCTGATGAGCGGCCGGCGCTGGAGCGACGGCCTGCACCAGGCCGTCGAGGCCAAGGAAGGCGTGCAGATCCAGGCCGAGAACCAGACGATGGCCTCGATCACGTTCCAGAACTACTTCCGCATGTACGGCAAGCTGTCCGGCATGACGGGCACGGCCGACACCGAGGCCTACGAGTTCCAGGAAATCTACGGTCTGGAGACCGTCGTCATCCCGCCGAATCGCCCCACCATCCGCAAGGACGAGCTGGACCTGGTCTACAAGACCGACAAGGAAAAGTACGCCGCCGTCATCGAGGACATCCGCGCCTGCCACACGCGTGGCCAGCCGGTGCTGGTGGGCACGACGTCCATCGAGAACTCGGAGCTGATCTCCAAGCTGCTCAACCAGGCCAAGCTGCCGCACAACGTGCTGAATGCCAAGCAGCACGAGAAGGAAGCGCAGATCGTCGCCCAGGCCGGCCGCCCGGGCGTCATCACCATCGCCACCAACATGGCCGGCCGCGGCACCGACATCGTGCTGGGCGGCAACGTCGAGAACCAGGTCAAGTTCCTGGAGGCCGACGAGTCCATCCCCGAAGGCGAGAAGGCCGCGCGCATCCAGCAGCTCAAGGACGAGTGGCAGGGCCTGCACGACAAGGTCAAGGCCGAGGGCGGCCTGCGCATCATCGCGACCGAGCGCCACGAGAGCCGCCGCATCGACAACCAGCTGCGCGGCCGTGCCGGCCGCCAGGGCGACCCGGGTTCCAGCCGCTTCTACCTGTCGCTGGACGACCAGCTGATGCGCATCTTCGCCGGTGAGCGCGTGCGCGCCATCATGGACCGGCTCAAGATGCCCGAGGGCGAGGCCATCGAGGCCGGCATCGTCACGCGCTCCATCGAAGGCGCGCAGCGCAAGGTCGAGGCGCGCAACTTCGACATCCGCAAGCAGCTGCTGGAGTACGACGACGTCTCCAACGACCAGCGCAAGGTCATCTACCAGCAGCGCAACGACATCCTCGAAGCCGAGCAACTGGTGGCGCAGATCGCGTCGCTGCGCGAGTCCACGCTGACCGACGTCGTGCGCACCTACGTGCCGGTCGAGAGCGTCGAAGAGCAGTGGGACCTGCCCGGCCTGGAGCAGGTGCTGCGCGACGAATGGCAGGTCGAGGTCTCGCTGACCGACCTCGTCAAGAAGAGCGACTCCATCACCGACGAGGAGATCGTCGAGGCCGTCGTGAAGGCCGGCGACGCGCTGTTCCAGACCAAGATCGACCGCGTCGGCATCGAGCAGTTCAACCCCTTCATGCGCATGGTGCTGCTGCAGAGCATCGACCAGCGCTGGCGCGAGCACCTGGCCGCGCTGGACTATCTGCGCCAGGGCATCCACCTGCGCGGCTACGCCCAGAAGAACCCCAAGCAGGAATACAAGCGCGAGGCCTTCGAGCTGTTCTCGCAGCTGCTGGACGTCGTGAAGATGGAAGTCACGCGCATCCTGCTGAACGTGCGCATCCAGAGCCAGGAAGAAGCCGACCGCGCCGCCGAGGCCATCGAGCGCCGCGCCGAGGCCGTGTCCAACGTGACCTACCAGCATCCCAACGAGGATGGCTCCATCAGCCAGGACGTCGACCCCGAGACGCTGCTGGAGCAGTTCGGCCATGTCGGCCGCAACGACCCCTGCCCGTGCGGCAGCGGCAAGAAGTTCAAGAGCTGCCACGGCAAGCTGGCCTGATTCCGGCGGGCCGCCACAACCCTCGCGGGCCGGCATTGCCGGCCCGTTTTCATGGGCGGCGCGGCATGTCGGGACCCCACCCATCCAGGGGGAAAACCGTGCGTTTGGGCACGAACAGACCCCCTCGCCACATGCATGGGGGGTGCTCGGGGGAGAGGCATCCCCCTAGAGTGCAGTCCAAGAGATCCCCGCCACTGGGGTTTGCCCGATAGAAGTTCCAGAAAGCTCGTCATGAAAGCCCTGTTCACCGCGATCGCAGCCGTTGTCCTGGCCACCAGCGCCTCCGCTGGCACGATCAAGATCAGCGACTTCTCGCACAAGGACCTGACCGGTGACGGCACGGCCTTCGACGACACCTACACGTTCGAGCTGGCCAGCGACACCTGGGTGGGCGGCCTGCTGACGACCGGCACGCTGCTGGGCGGCCTGCCGGCGATCGACATCCAGTCCGTCACGCTGCGCCAGCTGGGCACGGGCCTGAGCTGGGTCCAGAACGTCGCGATCAACTGGGACGTCGCCGACGGCGGCGTCGAGAAGTGGTCCATGGCCACCCAGCAACTGGCTGCCGGCAGCTGGCAGTTCGAGGTCAAGGGCGTGAGCTACATCGACAAGGCCGGCAATGGCTACACCGCCACGCTGGAACTGCCCGAGCCCGCCAGCGTTGCCCTCGCCGCCCTGGCCCTGGTGGGCGCCGGTGCCGCCAGCGCGCGCCGCCGCAAGGCCTGAGCCCCACAAGAACAACGGATGACTCCCATGAAAAGCATTGTTGCCGCCAGCCTGCTGACCGCCGGTGTCCTCGCGTCCCAGGGCGCCTCGGCCGCCAACACCGTGAACATCATCTGGGCCGGTCTGGACCAGGCGGGCACGAAGCTGACGACCATCGACAGCACCATCAACGCCAGCGTGCCCGTCACCGACGGCTACGCCACGTCGGCGCTGAACTACAGCTACGCCGCCAGCGGCGAGAGCTTCATCGCCTTCTGCATCGAGCCCAACGAAGGCAACGGCCGCAAGGGCCGCGAGTACACCTACAACGTCGCCAGCTTCGGCGGCGATCAGGCGCACAACCTGCAAGGCCTGTTCTCGACCAGCTACGCCAGCCTGGCCACCTACAACGACAAGGCCGCCTTCCAGCTGGCCGTGTGGGAACTGGTGCGCGAGACCAGCGGCACGTTCAACGTCAGCGCCGGCAGCTTCTACACGCTGGGTGACGACGTCGCCACCGCCGCCGTCGTGGCCAAGGCCACCAGCTTCCTGGCGCAGGCGCTGAGCTACAACGGCGCCGCCCAGTACTCGCTGACCAAGCTGACCAACCTGGGTGACGACGTCAACCTGGGCAAGCAGGACCTGATCGTCGCGACGCCGCTGGCCGCCGTGCCGGAACCCGAGTCCTACGCGCTGTTCCTGGCCGGCCTGGGCGCCATCGGCATGATTGCCCGCCGCCGCCTGCCGCGCTGATCGTCAGCCGTGCGACGAAAAGGCTCCTTCGGGAGCCTTTTTGCTTTTCTAGAATCCGCGGGTTTCCCTGACACCCTCACCGAGCGCGCCATGCCCGTCAATCTCTCTGCCCCCGATCCCGCCACCTTGTTGCCCGTGCCGGGCGTGCGCCTCGGCGTGACGATGGCCGGCGTGCGCAAGGCCAACCGGCGTGACCTGACCGTCATCGCGCTGGACGAGGGCGCCGCCGTGGCCGGCGTGTTCACGACCAACCGCTTCTGCGCCGCGCCGGTGCAGGTGTGCCGCGAGCACCTGGCCGGCGGCAGCGCCATCCGGGCGCTGGTCATCAACACCGGCAATGCCAACGCCGGCACCGGCGCCGACGGCCTGGCCCGTGCGCGCCAGACCTGCGAGGCGCTGGCCGGCCTGATCGGCTGCCAGCCGCAGCAGGTGCTGCCGTTCTCCACCGGCGTCATCATGGAGACGCTGCCCGTCGACCGCATCGCCGCCGGCCTGCCCGGTGCGCTGGCCGCGCTGGAGGCGGCCAACTGGGGCGAGGCCGCCGCCGGCATCATGACGACGGACACGCTGCCGAAGGCCGCATCGCGCCGCATCACGCTCGGCGGCGTGCCGGTCACGCTGACGGGCATCTCCAAGGGCGCCGGCATGATCCGCCCCAACATGGCGACGATGCTGGGCTTTGTCGCGACGGACGCCAACATCGCGCCGGCGCTGCTGCAGCCGCTGGTGAAGGAGGCCGCCGACGCGTCCTTCAACCGCATCACCATCGACGGCGACACGTCCACCAACGACTGCTTCCTGCTGATCGCCAGCCGCCAGGCGGCCCACGCCGAGATCACGTCGCTGGACAGCGCCGATGCGAAGACGCTGCGCGAGGCGCTCATCGCGCTGAGCCAGGAACTGGCCCAGGCCATCGTGCGCGACGGCGAGGGCGCCACCAAGTTCATCGCCATCACCATCGAAGGCGGCCGTGACGAGGCCGAGTGCAGGCTGGCCGCCTATGCCATCGCCCACTCGCCGCTGGTCAAGACGGCGTTCTTCGCCAGCGACCCGAACCTGGGCCGCATCCTGGCCGCCGTCGGCTATGCCGGCATCACGGACCTGGACCAGGGCCTCATCGACCTGCACCTGGACGATGTGCACGTCGTCACCCGCGGCGGCCGCCGGCCGGAGTACCGCGAGGAAGACGGCCAGCGCGTCATGAAGCAGAGCGAGATCACGATCCGCGTGGGCCTGAACCGCGGCTCGGCCAGCGCCACCGTGTGGACCTGCGACCTCAGCCACGACTACGTGACCATCAACGCGGACTACCGCAGCTGACCTCCGACGCGGAGGTCGGCGCCGGGTGAAACCCGAAGTGACCATCGGCCGGGGTGGGTGGCGCGGAGACAATCCGCGCCTTCTAGACCCCCAGGACTTCGCACGATGAAGCTCGCCCTGACCGCCGTCACCCTCGCGGCCACGCTCGCCACCTCGGCCCATGCCCAGTCGCTGACCTACCCGGTCACGCGCAAGGTCGACCAGATCGACGGCTACCACGACACCGCCGTCGCCGACCCCTACCGCTGGCTGGAAGACGACAACAGCGCCGAGACCAAGGCCTGGGTCGTCGAGCAGAACAAGGTCACGGACAAGTT
Organism: Roseateles sp. GW823-FHT07B05; assembly: GCF_058794515.1. NCBI lineage: Bacteria > Pseudomonadati > Pseudomonadota > Betaproteobacteria > Burkholderiales > Sphaerotilaceae > Roseateles > Roseateles sp. GW823-FHT07B05. The sequence continues at coordinate 98,598 of NZ_JBXAGX010000011.1, read as the reverse complement.
CCTCGACGCCATGCCGCAGCGCCTGCCGGCGCGCCGCATCTACACCGAGCTCTACAACTTCGAGCGCTTCGGCATCCCGTTCCGCGAGGGCGGCCGCTACTTCTGGAGCCGCAACGACGGCCTGCAGCAGCAGAACGTCATCTACACGGCCAAGTCGCTGAAGGACACGCCCACGGTGGCGCTGGACCCCAACCTGCTGTCCAAGGACGGCACGGTGGCGCTGTCCGGCCTGGTGCCGTCGCGCGACGGCAAGCTGATCGCCTACGGCATCGCTGGTGCCGGCTCCGACTGGCAGACCTGGAAGGTGCGCGACCTCGCCACCGGCCAGGACCTGGACGACAAGATCGAGTGGGTCAAGTTCAGCAGCGCGGCCTGGACGGCCGACGGCAAGGGCTTCTTCTACTCGCGCTACGACGCGCCGAAGGACGGCGAGAAGCTCAAGGGCGCCAACTACTTCCAGAAGCTGTACTACCACCGCTTGGGCACGCCGCAGGCCGAGGACGTGCTCGTCACCGAGAACCGCGACGACAAGGAATGGGGCTTCGGCGCCGAGGTGTCCGACGACGGCCAGCTGCTGCTGATCAACGTCTGGAAGAGCGCCGGCAGCAAGAACGGCCTGCTGGTGCTGCCGCTGCCCAAGGGCGGCTTCTCGGGCGGCAAGCCGCAGCCCGTCACGCTGGACTTCGACGCGCTCTACAGCCCCGTCGCCGTGCACGGCAGCAAGCTGGTCGTGAAGACCGACAAGGGCGCGCCGCGTGGCAAGCTCATCGTCATCGACCTGAAGAACCCCGCGCCCGCCGGCTGGAAGACGCTGGTGGAGCAGGGCCCCGACGCCATGACCAGCGCGTCCGCCGTGGGTGGCCGCTACCTGCTGAGCTACCTGCATGACGCCGCCACGCTGGTGCGCGTGCACGGCGCCGACGGCAAGCCGCTCAGCGAGGTCAAGCTGCCCGGCGTGGGCACGGCCGGCGGCTTCGGCGGCCGCTGGAGCGACGCCGAGACCTTCTTCAGCTACACCAGCCTGACGACGCCGGCCGAGATCCATCGCTACGACGTCAAGACCGGCAAGATCGAGCTGTTCAAGAAGCCCAAGACCGCCTTCAACGCCGACGAGTTCGAAACCCGCCGCGAGTTCGTCACCAGCAAGGACGGCACGCGCTTCCCGATCTTCATCGCCGCCAGGAAGGGCCTGAAGCTGGACGGCACGAACCCGACGCTGCTGTACGGCTACGGCGGCTTCAACATCTCCATCACGCCGAGCTACGGCGTCACGTCGGCCAGCTGGCTGAAGATGGGCGGCGTCTACGTCATCGCGTCCATCCGCGGCGGCGGCGAATACGGCTCGGCCTGGCACGAAGCAGGCACGCAGCTGAAGAAGCAGAACGTGTTCGACGACTTCATCGCCGCCGGCGAATGGCTGGTCAAGAACAAGGTGGCCAGCCCCGCCACGCTGGCCATCAACGGCGGCTCCAACGGCGGCCTGCTGGTGGGCGCGGTGACCAACCAGCGCCCCGACCTGTTCGCCGCGGCCGTGCCGCAGGTGGGCGTGATGGACATGCTGCGCTACCAGAACTTCACCATCGGCTGGGCCTGGGCCACCGACTACGGCACCAGCGACAAGGCCGACATGTTCAAGGCGCTGTATGCCTACTCGCCGCTGCACAACATCAAGAACGGCGCGACCTACCCCGCCGTCATGGTGACCACGGGCGACCACGACGACCGCGTCGTGCCGGCACACAGCTTCAAGTACACCGCCGCGCTGCAGGCCGCCGACACCGGCCCGGCCCCCAAGCTGATCCGCATCGAGGTCAACGCCGGCCACGGCGCCGGCAAGCCGACTTCCAAGATCATCGAGGAGCGCAGCGACATCCTGGCGTTCATCGCGAACACCATGAAGCTCGAAGTCAAGTGATGGGGCCCCTCGCCCAGTCCCGCTGCGCTGAACGCGGGCGGATCTGGTCGGTCCCCCGAGGGGACGGCGATGCTTGCGGCGTTGAGCCGCAAGCACATCGCCAGACGGGCCGGCTTGGGGCGGCCCGGCGCTCGGCCCGTAAATCATGATGACCACCATCCGCGACCTGGGTGTCGACGATGTCGACGCCCTCCTGGCGCTGTACCAGCACCTGAACGCCGGCGACGCGCCGCCTTCGCCAGAGGCGGTGCGCCGTGTGTTCGCGCACCCGGGGCTGCGCCACTTCGGGCGGTTCGACGGGGCGCAGCTCATCGCGAGCTGCAATCTCGCCGTCATCCCCAACCTGACGCGCGGCGGGCGCAGCTACGGCGTCATCGAGAACGTTGTGACGCAGGCCGACCACCGCGGCCAGGGCCACGGCCAGGCCGTTATCCGGCATGCCATCGCGCAGGCCTGGGCCATGGACGCCTACAAGGTGGTGCTGACCACCAGCCGCAAGGACCCGGCCGTGTGGGCGTTCTACGAGCGCTGCGGCTTCAGCAGCAGCGACAAGCGCGCCTTCGTCATCCGCGCGCCCGCGGAACGCTGAGCGCTCAGCGCTGCGTCCGCAGCCACTTGCGCCAGTCGTCCACGCGGCCCAGGTAGCGGCCCACGTCGATCACCTGCCAGTCGTCGCCGCGCGCCAGCGCCGGAAAGCCCCGGCCGCCCAGGCCACTGAGTAGCGCGCGGCTGCCTGCTGCACCACTCTTCGCGCGGGGCCGCGGCAAAGCCTGGAACAAGGATGCCTGGAAGAGGCCGATGAAGGCAGCAGCTGCTGCTGCGGGCCTGCCACCGGGGACCGTCCTCTACACGTTGCGGCATTCAACGATCACGGACCTGGTCATCGATGGACTCGACCTGCTGACCGTGGCACTGCTCAGTGGGACGAGCGTTGAGATGATCGAAAAGCACTACGGGCATCTGCGCGAGGACCATTCGGCAGAGGCGCTTGCCAGTTGGCGGGAAGCGGCCTTCCCGGTGGCACGCAATGACCTCGGAATATCGTCGCGCCGGTCTCGGCGGAGTCGGCCGCCAGCCAACGAGCGCCGGACGCTGCGCGGTCAGGCCGCAGCGGCGTTGAACCGGGCCGACCCGGCCGCGCTACTTGTAGCGGTAGACCTTGATCTTCTGGATGCCGAACTTCTCCGGGGGCAGGCGCAGGTAGCGACCCTGGCCGCTCTCGTCGCCGTTCAGCCAGCGGCCGGGTACCCACTCGCCGTTCACGAACTCGCCCTCGCGGATCTGCTCGATGCCGATGCGGTAGCCGGAGATGGCGGCGGCATCGGCGAACCTGACGATGACACCCCGGCCCGCGGCCAGGAATTCGTCTTTGCCGGTCTGGATGATCAGGCCGCCGTGCGCCTTGATGTCCTGCGTGTTCTTCGGCGTGCGCGAGTCGACCATGGTCACCGTGAGCGCAAAGCCGCCCAGCTCGATCTTCCTCGGCGTTTCGTCGAGCACGCCTTCGTAGCTCAGCGGCGCCTTGAACCCGCGCATCGTGCCCTTGCCCTGGTGAGCCAGCACGACAGGCGCGATCTGGCGCAGCACGCGGTAGGCATCCGTCAACGGATCGGTCGCGAAGTTGGGCAGGGTCTCGATATGAAAGGGCGAGAAGCCGATGCCGTCCAGCTCGCCCAGCGTGTAGAAGGCGTTGCCGCCGGCGTCCGACTGGCCGGCGCGATTGGCTTCGGGCACGAACACGGGGTTGTCCGGGCGCTTGAACTGGTCGGCCCACTGGACGTAGTTCGGAAAGTAGACGTCCATGCCGATCAGGTCGATGTCCGGGCCGGCGGCCTTCCAGACGTCGAACAGGTGGGGCAGCGGGCCGGCACTCGGGTACTGGCCCGGCTTCTGGTCGGGCCGATTGAGCGCGACGTTGACGTACATGGGCAGGTTGTAGGCGGCCTTGCCTGCCTTCGTCAGCTCGTTGGCGAACACCGCGAAGCCCCAGGCCTGGAAGATCTCCTGCCCCTCGACGCCATCCCCGAACACCTCCGTCCAGGTGCCGGCTGCTTTGTCTCCCTTCGCGGCCCAGGCGTTGCGCACGTAGGGGTGCAGCGTCGACTGGTTCTTGCGCAGGTAGTTCGTCAGCGCCTGGGGCACCTGGCCCTTGAAGGCCTGCTGTGCGAGCGGGCTGTAGTCGCGCACGACGGGCAGCATGCCGATCTCGTTCTCCACCTGCACCATGACGACCGTGTGGTTCCTGTCGACGTTCTTGACGTGGGCCATGACCGCACCGAGTGCGCGCTGGTCCGCCTTGAGCGTGTCGATGTCGTAAGGACTCAGGATGTCCTGGGGCACACCCTTGTCGTCCTGCGTCTTGGCGTACTTCTGCCAGCCGTGCTTGATGTAGGGCGGCGCATAGGACGAGGTCGAGTTCTTCCATGCGCCGAACCACAACAACACCAGCTTGACGTTGTTGGCCTCGGCCTGCTGGATCAGACCGTCCACCGACGAGAAGTCGAAGCTGCCTTCCCTGGGCTCGATCTGGTCCCACTCGATGGTGGCGATGACTGTGTTCAGGCCGATGGCCTTCAGCGTGGGCCAGTACTGATTCAGGTACTTCAGGTCCGACGCCGTCGAATTGCCCAACTCGCCGCCCAGGATGAGCATGGGCTTGCCGTGCACGATCAGTTGGGTGGCCGTGCCCTGCCTGCGCAGATGGGGCTGGTCCTGCGCTGTGGCGCCCACCATGGCGAAGGCAAGGGCTAGGGCAGATATTGTCTTGAAGCGTTTGGCAGTCATGCGGCCAGTTTAGGCATGACGGCTTGTTTGTATATCCGCCGCCCGAAATGATCAGCACCCTGATTGCAGCTGCACTGCAAAACGCGACCTATATAAATGTTGGGTGCGCCGCCCTTCAATTGGATATATATCCAGTTTGACGCCATCTATTCATTTGGCAACGCTGTCCGGGTGCCGCCTCATCACCTCGCTCACAGCAAACGCGCAGAGCCTTGAGCGATACCGTGTAGGCGAGGCCGTGCCGGTCGCCGTTAAATGCAGCGCGAATCCCAGATCGATGGAATTCGATAGTCGGAATGATCATATGCATCCGACCCTGGGTGCATATCCGTCGCGATTGAGAATCGAATTGATGATGTTTGCAAACTGCCGATCCATACTGCTGAATATGCTTTTCGCCGCGCTGGCCGGCGTGGCGCCGGCCAGCGTCCTTGCCAACGTCGCGGGGGGCGGCAACGGCCAAGGCCCGGATGTATCGCTCAAGGATGAAGGCGGGGCCATCGTGCTGGACAACGGCATCGTCTCGATTCGCGTCAACAAGGCGGATGCGTCGATCAGCACGTTCAACTACCAGGGCACCAACCTGTTCGGCGACGGCTACAAGGGCGGGCGCTTCTACTGGAGCTGGAACGCACCGGCCTATGGCGGCCCTAAGGGCACGTCGACGCTGACGGTCGACCCTGCGTCCAACCATGGCGACTACGCGGAAGTGAAGATCCATAGCCCCTGGTCCGGCAAGGCTGGCGAGGCGGCGATGGATGTGGACATCTATTTCAGCCTCAAGCGCGGTGCGCACGGCTACTACGCGGCAGCCGTGCTGCACCACCCGGCGTCCTACCCGCGGACCGATATCGGCGAGTGGCGCTCCAATGCCTACGTCAGCCCGATGTTCGACTGGCTCAGCGTGGACGCGCTGCGGCAGCGACAGATGCCCACGGCTGAAGACCTGGCTGCCTCGGTGCCTGTGCCGGGTGCGCCCAAGGAGGTGACCCGCTTGACCACCGGCACATACGCCGGCCAGTACGAGTGCAAGTATTCCTACAGCGCCGACCTGGGCGAACTGAACGTCTGGGGATGGAGCAGCACGACCAAGCGCATCGGCATCTGGATGACCGTGCCCAGCCACGAGTACTACAACGGCGGCCCCATGAAGCGGGAACTGACGGGGCACATGACGCATGCGCTGTTGAACATGCTGAACGGGTCGCACTACAGCATCGGCACACAGCTGATCCTGGACGCTGGCAAAGACTTCAAGAAGACCTACGGCCCTTTCTTCGTCTACGCCAACCGTTACCAGGGCGCCGCGACCGATTCGACGAGCCAGGTGACCCAGTCGCTGTGGCGGGACGCGCAGGCCCAGGCGGATGCCGAACGCTCCGCGTGGCCTTACACGTGGTTCAAGAACGCCGACTACGTCCAGGCCTCGGGTCGTGGCCAGGTCAACGGCCAATTGCAGGTGAGCGACAGCGGCAATGCCGCCGCTACATCGGCCGGCGCCTGGGTGGGCCTCGCACCCGATGACGGTGGCACGGACTTCCAGCTGCAGGGCCGCACCTACCAGTTCTGGGTCAAGGCCGGCGCCGACGGCCGCTTCCGCATCCCGCACGTGCTGCCAGGCCCATATCACCTGCTGGCGTTCGGCGCCGGCAACATCGGCACCTTCAAGCGCGCGAACATTGAAGTGCAGGCCGGAAAGGTGTTGGACCTCGGCGCGGTGCCGTGGTCTCCCCCGCGGGTCGCGCCCACGCTGTGGGAGATCGGCATCCCCGATCGTGATACCCAGGAACTGAACGACGGTGCGTTCAACTATTCGCAGTGGGCCACCTACGAGAAGGCCGCTGCCGAGACCTCGGGCCTGACCTACACCGTCGGCAAGAGCGACTGGCGCAAGGACTGGCACTACGCGCAGTTCGGCTCGGCGCCGTGGACGATCAAGTTCGCGCTGGCCGCGACGCCTCCCATGAACGCGCCGGCGTCGCTGTACATCGCACTGGCGTCCACGCAGGCCAGCTTAGTCGTCACAGTGAACGGCACGCAGGTCGCCACCTACAAGGCTCCGCAACCCAGCCATGCACCGGTGCGCCTGGGTAGCCATGGTGCCTTTGCGGAGACGCGGATCGAGATCCCTGGCGGCCTGCTGAAGCAAGGCGCTAATGCCATTTCCCTGTCGCAAGTGTTTGCCAAGGGCAAGAGTGGCACGACGCAGTACGACTACCTGCGTCTGGAAGCCGCTGGCACGACGTTGGCGCCATGACCCTCAAGCCCAGACCCACCAAAGATTCAACGATGACCAGAACATTCAAAGCCCGTCTTCGCCAGACACTGCTGGCGGGCGGCGCCACCCTCGGCCTGCTCGCCGCCTGCAACGCCACCGCCGCGCCTAAGTGGCTGGAGGCGCTGGACCGCGGCGCCGTCGCGGTGCCGGCCATCGACGGCGGCGTGCTCGTCAGCTGGCGCCTGCTCGCCACCGACGCGCCGAAGACGACGTTCGACGTCTACCGCGACGGCCGCAAGCTCAATGCGAAGCCGCTGGGCGGCGGCACCAACTTCGTCGACAAGGCCGGCACGCCGCAGTCGACCTATGTGGTGCGCACCCGCATCAACGGCCGCGACATCGAGCGCACGGCACCGGTCAAGGTCTGGGCCGAGGGCTATCTCAGCATCCCCATCCAGCAGCCCGAGGGCGGCGTTACGCCGGCCGGCGAGGCCTACACCTACACGGCCCACGAGGCCAGCGTCGCGGACCTGGACGGTGACGGCCGTTACGAGATCATCCTGAAGTGGGACCCGACCAACGCCAAGGACAACGCCTTCCACGGCTACACCGGTCCGGTCTACCTCGATGCCTACACGCTGGACGGCCAGCGGCTGTGGCGCATCGACCTCGGCAAAAACATCCGCGCCGGCGCGCACTACACGCAGTTCCAGGTCTTCGACTACGACGGCGACGGCCGTGCCGAACTGGCCGTGCGCACCAGCGACGGCACGGTCGACGGCACCGGTCAGGTCCTGGGCGACGCGAACGCCGACTGGCGCGAAACCGGCGGCGAGGTGCCGTCCACCGACCGCACCGGCGGCAAGCCGCAGCCCGACGGCACGCTGGTCGCGCCGCTGCAGGGCCGCATCCTGAAGGGCCCCGAGTTCCTGACGATCTTCGACGGCGCGACCGGCGAGGCGCTGGCCAGCGAACCCTACTGGCCGGCGCGCGCCCCCCGCACCGACGCGCCGACGGCCGCGCAGATGAAGGAGGTCTGGGGCGACGGCTACGCCAACCGCTCCGACCGTTTCCTGGCCGGCACGGCCTATCTCGACGGCGAGCGCCCCAGCATCGTCATGGCCCGCGGCTACTACGCGCACACGACGCTGGCCGCCTGGGATTGGCGCGACGGCAGGCTGACCAAACGCTGGACCTTCGACAGCACCGAGCCGGGCAACGAGGCCTTCGGCGGCCAGGGCAACCACCAGCTCAGCGTGGCCGACGTGGACGGCGACGGCCGGGACGAAGTCATCTACGGCTCGATGGTCGTCGGCAGCGACGGCAAGGGGCTGTGGAGTTCCGGCCTACTGCACGGCGACGCGATGGCCGTCAGCGACCTGGACCCGGGCCACCCGGGCCTGGAGAAATTCGGCGCCCACGAGGTGGTAGGGCGCAACGGAGGCATCGGCGCGGCCATGCTGGACGCACGCACGGGCAAGGTGCTGTGGAGCACGCCGGCGGACAAGGACACCGGCCGCGGCGTCGCCGCCGACATCGACCCGCGCTTCCCCGGCGCCGAGGCCTGGGCCACCAACCAGGACGCGCTGTACACCGCGCAGGGCAAGCCCATTGACGGCGTCAAGCGGCCCAGGGAGCTGAGCTTCTTCGTCTGGTGGGATGGCGACGACCTGCGCGAGATGTTCGACAAGAACCGCATTACCAAGTGGGACTGGCTGGCAGGCACGTCGCGCACGCTGCTGGAGGCGACCGGCGCGACGCACACCAGCGGCACGAAGAACGTGCCCGTCGTGTCAGCCGACCTGTTCGGCGACTGGCGCGAAGAAGTCGTGTGGCACACGCCGGACGAGAAGTTCCTGCGCATCTACACGACGCCCCATCCCACCGACCGGCGCCTCTTCACGCTGATGCACGACGCGCAGTACCGCGTCGCCATCGCCTGGCAGAACACCGCCTACAACCAGCCGCCGTATCCGAGCTTCTTCATCGGTGCCGGCATGAAGGAGCCGCCGGTGGCGAAGATCGTTGCGCGTCGCTGGACAGCACCGAAGTGAACGTGCATCCCGATGGCACTGGCGCGGCAGAAAAATCGGTCCCGTAGGACCAGCTCGTTCGAGGGCCGGCCAGCAGGCGCAGTGTCGACGGCGTAAGACCTTGACTAGCGGAATAGAAAAGGTTTCGTATCAGCCGTGTAGCGGGAATATCGACAATATTTATATGCATTCGAGCAGGCGACGATGGGAACTCAAGATCCGGCTTGCCGACCGATTTAGTGTGGCGTCGGAATAGAAAAATCCATAAAATCCCCTCCAGATGGGAGCCTTGCCATCTTTTGTATTCCGAGAACTCCTGGCGGAGGTGCCGCGAGGTTTGCCCATGCCGACCACCTGGCTGCAGGCGCGCGGCTTGACCGCAAAGCAGGTGTCAAGGCTTGCGCAGGATGGCTGGCTTGAGCGCCTCGGGCACGGTTTCTACATCCTCCCGGGGGACCAGTTGGGCCGTGATGCCAGCTTGGCCCGCTTGGCGGAATTGATACCGGGCCTGCATGTGGGTGGGAAGACTGCGCTTGCCTGGCGAGGCGTGCGGCACACCTAGCCGTCAAAGATCGGCGCGCCACTCGGCGCCCATGGAGCGGCGGGCGTCGTCCATGAACAGCCCGCCCGCGTGGGCCTGGACCGGCACCAGCTCGCGGGCGGCCTGCACCAGCGGCGACGCCGCCCAGCACCAGCCGCACAAGGGGTCGTGCACGTAGTGCAGCCGGGTCACCACTTCATCTCCCCCTTGTTGACCTTGGCGCCGATGTCCAGCGCGATGCCGAGGCCCGCGTCCGGGTAGGCCTGCTGCAGCGTGCCGATCAGCGCCGCGGCGTTGGCGGCCTTGGGCAGTTCGGTCTCGAAGCGGGCGAGGTAGTCCTGCGTCCAGCGGATCTGCGTGGCGTCCTGCGGCGTGCCGGCGCGGCTGTGGCCGGGGATGACGCGCAGCGGCTGCAGCGCGGCCATGGCCGACAGCTTGTCGCGCCAGGCGGCACGCTCCTGCACGGTCGGCGTGTCGGCCGTCCACACATGCAGGCCGGCAAACACGTTGACGCCACCGGCGATGGTGCGCAGAGACGGGATCCAGACATAGCTGCGGTGCGCCAGCGTGTCGTCCAGACCGCGGATCTCCAGCTTCTCGCCCTCCAGCTCGATGACCGGCGTGGCCAGCGCCTCGGGCAGCGGCACGGCCTGCGGCGCGTTGGCGCCCAGGCGCGGGCCCCACACCTGCAGCTTGGTCGGCAGCGTGGCTTCGATCTTCTTCAGCGTCGGCGCGGTCGCGACGACGCGGGCCTGCGGGAAGAAGGCCTTCAGCACGCCGATGCCGAAGTAGAAGTCCGGGTCGGCCTGGCTGATGTAGATGGTGGTCAGCGTCTTCTTGCTGTCCAGCACCAGGGCGGCGATGCGCAGCGCGTCGGCGCGCGTGAAGCCGGTGTCCAGCAGCACGGCGTCGGTCTTGCCGCTGACGAGCACCGCGTTGACGTGGAAGCTGCCGGCGTCGGCGTTGTAGACCTGCAGCGTCAGCGGCGCCGGGGTGGCGGCAGGTGCGGCGGCCTGGGCGCCGGCGTCGGTGACGCCCAGCGTGAGCGCGGCCAGCGGCAGGGCGAAGCGGCGCAGCGTCTTGAGGGGGTTCATGGCGGTCCTTGGAGAGGTGGAAGGAATGACTTGCACTCTATTTGCGCTGGTTGAATGAATAAACGCCGCTAGAGTCGATGCTTTGTCAACCAGATCGAGCAAATGTCCTAGAAGCGGCAGTCGACCGCTTGCTACTGATCGAAAGTCTCAATGCATCAAGACCTTGCTCACGGTGCCACGTCCACCACGTCGGGCAGCAGCGCTGCAGGCCCGCTGGCCCGCCGCTTCGGGCCGCTGGCTGCGTTGCTCCTTCTCGTGGGCATGAGCCCACGTCGTCGTCGCGCCTTGCCAGCCGCCCGCCTCGGCGCGCCCTCGGGCCTGCTCAACTGCCGCTTCTAGGACCATGGACCGCCTGATCGCGATGCAGGTGTTCGTGGAGGTGGCCGAGCGTGGCAGCCTGACGCAGGCGGCCGACGCGCTGGACATGTCGCGGGCGATGGTGTCGCGCTACCTGGAGAGCGTGGAGCGCTGGCTGGGCGCGCGGCTGCTGCAGCGCACCACGCGGCGTGTCAGCCTCACCGAGGCGGGTGGCGGCGCGCTGCTGCGCTGCCGGCAGATGCTGGAGCTGGCCCGCGAGGCCGAGGCCGCCGCCGGTGAGCAGCAGCTGGCGCCGCGCGGCCGGCTGCGCGTGACGGCCAGCGCCTCGCTGGCGCAGGCACGGCTGGCCGCGGCGGTGGCCGACTTCCTGGCCCGGCACCCTGACTGCGAGGTGGAGCTCGTCGTGCTGGAGCGCGCCGTCAACCTCGTCGAGGAGCGCATCGACCTGGCCGTGCGCATCAGCAACCAGCTGGACCCGGGTCTGGTGGCGCGGCCGCTGGGGCGCTTCAACTCGGTGCTGTGCGCCACGCCCGGCTACCTCGCCGGCGCGCCGCCGCTGCAGACGCCCGAGGACCTGCGCCAGCACCGCTGCGTGACGCATGCTTACGTCAACCGCAGCGACTACGCGCTGCAGCAGGCCGGCCAGTGGCTGCGGGTGCCGGTGCGCTCGGTGCTGCAGAGCAACGACGCGGGCGTCATGCACCGCGCCGTGCTGGCCGGCGCGGGCCTGGCCATCCTGCCGGACTACCTCGTCGACGACGACCTGCGCGCGGGCCGCCTGGTGCGCGTGCTGCCGGGTTGCGAGCCCGAGTCGCATGGCATCCACGGCGTCTACCTGTCGCGGCAGTACCAGCCGCTGGCGCTGCGGCTGCTGCTGGACTTCCTGGCCGAGCGGTTCGGCGCGCCGGCCTAGAAGTTGACGGCCTTGGTCTTCAGCCCGCGCGCCACCAGCGTGGCGTTGATGAGCTGGGCCTGCTCACGGCTGGGGAAGGGCCAGACCGTGGCGCGCCAGCCCTCGGGCGTCTGGATGACGTCGGCCTGCAGCGCGTCGGGGTTGCCGTGCACGCCCTTCAAGCCGTCCTTCATCTTCTTCAGCAGCGCCTCGGCGTCGGCCTTGCTGCCCGGCGGGCCCACCAGTGCCACCGCGATCTTGGCGGGCGACTCGGCCATGCGCACCAGGCGCGGGTCGACGGGCTCGGCGGGTTTCTCGGCCGCCTTTTGCCCGGCCTTTTCGGGGGATTTCTCAGCGGGGCTGGTACCCGGTTTTTCCGGCACCTTGCCCGCCGCCTCGGTGGCCGGCGGCTGCACCGGCTTGTCGGCGCGCAGCGGCGGCCGGGCGACGCCATCGGCGCGCTCGACCAGGCGCGGGCGGATGTCGGGTTGCGAGGCGCCGCTCGCGCCCGGCTCGGGCAGTGACGCCGCGGGCAGTGACGCCGCGGGCAGGGGCACCGTAGCAGGCACCGTCGCCTGCGAGTCTGAGGCGGCGTCAGGCGCGGAGGCGGCCTCCGCCGCACTGGCCGCCGAAGCCGGTGCTGCCGGCCCCACCGGCGGCGCCTCCGCGGCCGGTGCCGAGGCGGCGACCACCGGGGCAGGCAGCGGCTCGGCCGCGTGGCGTGGCCACAGCGCCCAGGCCGCCACGGCGCCCAGCAGGGCGGCCACCGCGGCGGCGATCGCCACGCGCCGCGGATCCCACAGGCGCCGGCCGATGATCTGCGACGGGATGCCGCGGCCGCACAGCACGCGTGTGCGCGCGCTGCCCACGTCGATGCCAGCGCTCATCAGGTACAGCTCGAACGGCCAGCCGCCGTGGGTGCTGGCCAGCTTCTCGTCGATGACGATGACGCGCCAGGGCTGGGACTCGGGCGTCGCGGGCGGCTCGGCAAAACCGTGGGCCAGCGCGAAGCGCTCGATGCGGCCGACGCCCAGCCCCGGTAGGAACTTCTCGCTGAAGGCCCGCCACTGCGTGCGCGGCTGGCGCCCCGGCAGCAGCCCGGCGAGCCGCGCGGGCAGTGCCTGCAGCCGCTGCAGCCACACCGTGCCGCGCGACACCGGCGGCGAGCCGTGCAGCTCGTCGAACGCGCTGACCGCGTCCGTCAGCACCGGCTCGGCAAAGCCGCCCGCCTGCGCCGTCGCGCGCACGAAGGGCAGGGCGACGACGCCCACCGTGTGCACGTCGCCCACGCCGATGCGGCGGGCGAGGGGGTGGCGGTTGTGCCAGTCGACGATCTGTTCGGGCAGGCGCTCCATGACTTGTTGATCTTCGCCCAGCGCTGCGCCTGCGGCGCCGCGAACAGCGGGCTGAAGTCAGGCCAGTTGCTTCAGCAGCCAGGCGTTGATCGCCTCGATCTCCTCGGCGCACACCGAGTGCGGCATCGGGTAGTCGTGCCATTCGACGTCATGGCCCAGCGCGCGCAGCGCGTCGCGGCTGGCGGCGCCGCGGGCCGGCGGCACGATGGGGTCCTGCGTGCCGTGGGCCAGGAAGAGGGGCAGGTGCGCGTTGGCGGCATGGCGCTCGGCAGCCGTCGTCGCGGCCAGCGGCAGGTAGCCCGACATGCCCACGGCGCCGCCCAGCCGCTCGGGGTAGCGCAGCGCCGTCATCAGCGTCATCGCGCAGCCTTGCGAGAAGCCCATCAGCACGATGCGGTTAGCCGGCACGCCGCGGGCCCGCTCGGCGTCGATGAGGGCGCTGATCTGCGCGCACGACTCGCGCAGCCCGCCCTCGTCCTCCTCGCGCACCAGGTCGGTGACGCGGATGTCGTACCAGGCGCGCATCACGTAGCCGCCGTTGATCGTCACCGGCCGCTGCGGCGCGTGCGGGAACACGTAGCGCACCGAGCCCAGTGCCGCCAGGTCCAGCTCGCCGCAGATGGGCACGAAGTCGTAGCCGTCGGCGCCCAGGCCGTGCAGCACGATGATCGTCGTGCGCGGGTTGGGGGCGGTCTCGATGACGTGGGTCTCAAGCATGGGGGTTCCAGTCCTTTTTCAGCAATTCGAACGACCTGTCGCCGTGCGCGTCCACGCCGTCGCCGAGGGGGCGCCAGCCGGCGCGGCGGTAGAAGGCCTCGGCCCGTGAGCCGGGCTGCGTGCCCAGGTCCAGCCGCTCATGGCCCTGCGCGAACAGCCAGCCCACCATGACGTCGTGCAGCTGCCGGCCGTAGCCCCGGCCGTGCAGCGCCGGGTCCACGAACATGGCCCAGATGTGGCCGTCGCGCGCGTCGGCGATGGCGAAGCCGGCGATCTTCAGGTTCGGCGCGGGCTCAAGCTCGACGACCCAGCCGCGGCCCAGCTCCTCCAGGTAGGCATGCAGCTCGGCGTCGGAGATGCGGCCCGGCGTCAGCGTGTTCTCGGTGACGGCGTAGCGCACGCGCCAGAGTTCGGCGGTGTCGTCGCGGGTGGCTTGGCGCAGGTGTGACATGCCGTCATTGTCGCGACAGCCGGCGGCGCCGCGCCGGCTGATGATGGTGGCCATGGGAAGCCTCTACCTCGTTCGCCACGGCCAGGCCAGTTTCGGCGCGGCCGACTACGACCAGCTCAGCCCCCGCGGCCATGAGCAATGCCGGCTGCTGGGCGCCTACTGGCGTGCACGCGGCCAGCGCTTCGACGCCGTGTTCACCGGCACGCTGCGCCGGCATGCGCAGTCGCTGGCAGGCATCGTCGAGGGCTTCGGCGACGACCTGCCGGCCGTTGCGCTGCCGGGCCTGAACGAGTACGACAGCGAGGCCATCGTGCGCGCCGTCCACCCGGGGCCGCTGGGCAAGCCCACCGATGCCGAGTCGGTCAAGCAGCATTTCCGGCTGCTGCGCACGGGCCTGCTGGCCTGGATGCACGGCGAGACGGCCCCCGCGGGCATGCCCATGCACGCCGACTTTGCCGCCGGCGTGGCCGACGCGCTGGCCCGCGTGCTGGCGCTGGGCGTTGGCAAACAGGTGCTCATCGTCTCCAGCGGCGGCCCCATCTCCACCGCCGTGGGCCAGGTGCTGGCCTGCCCGGCGGAGAGCGTCGTGGAGCTGAACCTGCGGCTGCGCAACGCGGCCGTCACCGAGTTCGTGTTCAACCCGAAGCGGCATCACCTCGTGACCTTCAACACGCTGCCGCACCTGGACACCGCAGAGACGAGAGAGCTGGCCACGCACGCCTGACGGCCCGGTCCGCCTAGGCTCTGCATGCTTCCCCGGCGGGCTGGGGGAAGACGTCTACTTGTGGCCTGAGGTCGCCTGTGCCAGCGCCGCCGCGGCGGCAGGCCAAGCCCGGCCAACCTGGGCGAGTCCCACATCCAGCGCTTTGCGCCACGCAGGGCCCCGTGCGCGAGTCTGCTCAACCATTTCCACAATGGTGTCGGGATCGCGCTGGATGAAGTAGTCAATGAGCGCCGCGGCCTGGGCGATGTCCTTCTTCGTCTTGGACCGGCTGTCCCCGGTGCGTTCCGCCGCGACCAGCAGTTTTCCTACTGCGTAGGCAGCCGGGGTTGGCAGGTTGACGACGATTGCCGAGGTGCTGCCCAGCAGGGCTGCGGGGATGGGCGCCTCAAGCGCGAGCTCCATGAAGCGTAGCGGCTGCAAGGTCACGTTCAGCGCGGGGCACGCAACCGGCTCATCGCCGGCGCGGGTTCTTGAAGTCAGCCAGTCCAGATCGAAATCGGGTTCGTCCGGCTTGATGTAGCGCGTGCCCGAGTTCACCGGCACGAAGCCCATCTGCAGTGAATCGATGGCCGAGTGCGCGTCGACACGGGCATCGGGTGCCAACGCAAGCGACAAGTTGCGGCCGGCGTGCGCGAAGTCCAAGTCAACCGTCTGGCCCGGGTCTCCCCAGAGTACGCCCAGGACATTCTGGTACGCCAAGAAGGCGTGCGTGCCAACCAAGAGAGCTCCGGCGGAGAACACGCCGTGGTCCGCAAGGCGCTTCAATACCCGGAAGTGCTTGGGAGCGACGGTGTAGCAGCCCAGGGCCGCGGCGGCATTGGCGAGTTTGCGCAAGTGCTCTTGATGGGCGCTCGCAGTTTCATTGCGAGACGCTTCAATGAGGGCGCGTGTCGACTCATCGTCGGGGCCGACATAGATTTGCTCCAGGCCTGCGGGGCCTTTGCGTTGGTAGTACCAGTACTGCTTGCCGTGGACTTGCTTGGATGAGAATCCGCCCGGCAAGTCTGCTGGCGATCGATTCAGCTGGGCCATGCGTGTTGCCGAGAGCACCGACGAGTACGCGGCTTGGGCGGCAACGCTGTGATCGACGAACATGTTCGTATACTACCTTTTTTATAATAGTAGTATAGAGGCGCGGTCTCGCGACTTGAAGAAGCTTCCCAGGCTGTTCGCTCCCAGCGCAACAGCGCATGCTGCACGCTTGCATGCCCCTTGTCAGCAGATCTACCGCCGACTCAGCCGCAATGGCAGCCATCTCCTGCTTGATCTGAACCTGCGGCTGCGCAACTCGGCCGTGCTGGAGTTGGTGCTCAACCTTTTTGCTTCATTGCGACGGGACTGCGAGTGCACCCTGCAAACGGCACAGTCAGCTGGCTGTCTGTCTCAAATGAGGTGCGCTCTGCATTCAACAGGAGCAACCTCCGCAGTGCCTCCTCATCCGGCACTTCCGAGGCGTAGTCAGACCAGCCGCAGGCTTCAGCGACCGCGCGGTCCAGCCCTTCATGGGCGTCAACGAGCCATTGAGGCCGCGTGTTGTACAGATTGGTGCTCGGTCGACATGCGACCGAGTTCGAGCTCAACCGCAAGCAGCATCGCCTCGCGACCTTCAACACGCTGCCGCACCTGGACACCGCGGAGACGAGGGAACTGGCCACGCACGCCTGACGGCGCCGTCATGGCTCTCCTGCCATCGCCCTCACGGTGCCACGCGGCCCGGGTTGGTGCGCCACTCCAGCGGTGACTTGCCCGACCAGCGCTTGAATGCGTGCCTGAAGCTGCTGGCGTCGCTGAAGCCCAGCGCGGCGGCGATGTCCTCGACCGACAGCTGGGTCGTGCGCAGATAGTCCAGCGCCAGCGCGTGGCGCACACGCGCCAGCAGCTCGCTGAATGACGTGCCCTCGGCGCTCAGCCTGCGCCTGAGCGTCCGCGAGGTCATGCACAGCGATGCCGCGACGGCCTCGATGCTCGCAAACCGCCCGGGTGTGCGCGTGAGCTCCTCGTACACCCGGCGCGTCAGCCCCGCCTGCCACGAGATCTGCGTCATCAGGCGCTCGCAGGTCTCCGACATCTGCGCGGCAGTGATCGGGTTGGCCATGTGCGGCGCGCGCTCCAGCCAGGCGCGCGGGTAGTGCAGCTGGTTCACGTCCTGGCCGAAGCGTACGGGGCACTCCAGCATGCGCGCCATTTCCTCGGCATGGGGGGGCTGCGGCAGCGCGTACAGCACCTCGGTCGGCACGCACCACGGGCCCATCACATCCTTGACGAGGGTGAGCGTGATCGCGAACTGCATGTCCAGGAAGCAGGCGTACTCCGCGGCGCTCAGGCCGAGCACCGCCACGTCCTCATGGCGGGGCAGCTGCCAGATCGCCACGCTGCCCTCCTCCAGCAAGTTCATCGGCATCACGGGCGTGCCCAGGTCCTGGTAGCGCAGCGCCATTTCGAAGCCCTGGCGCATGGTGTTCGCGCACAGCATCGCGTAGCCGTACAGCCCATAACTGCTGACATGCATGCGTTGGCCGGCGAACAGGCCGAGCAGTGGGTCGGGACAGAGCCGGACCGCGTTGCGCCCGACGGTCAGCAGCTGCTGCACGGAGGTCAGGACGTCGGGGTCGCGGATCTGATCGAGGCTGAGGCCGGTGTCCGCCAGCGCGGCATCGCCGGCCACGCCGCACTCGGCCAGAGCCCGCACGACGCTCAGGATCTTCAACGGCGCGTAGATCTTCTCGCGCTGCCGGGCCGCGACATGGACCGGGAAGCCGGGAGCGGGCGGTACCTGCTTGGCGGCAGGACGAGGGGCGATGGGCATGGCACCGGGCAGGTTGGGACCAGCGAAGGATGTTAAGTGCCCGCCGTGACGACCCGGCGCGGTGAGGCCCGCGAACTTGTCCGATCCGATGCGCGGGCTGTCCGAGTCTGACTTTGTGCGCGGTGCCTGCCTGAACAGAATTCCTTTCGTGCTGCGCAAGCCCGCGCAAGCAGACCGTCCTGCACCCACGTGAAGCCGTCGGCACCCGCCGCCGGTGCAGGCCGTGCCGCAAACGCCGGCCCACCGGACCACGGACCACCCTGGATGTACCGCCATGAACCCTGACCCCGCCGCCACGGCACTGCCCGCCCCGACAGCCCGGCCGCTCGTGCGCGCGGCGGCGGCCGTGCTGCTCGCGCTGACCCAGGGTTTCGGTCTCTATCTGGTCACCAACAACCTGGGAGACATCCAGGGCTCGCTGGGGGCCACCGCCGCCGAGGCCAGCTGGCTCACCACGGCCTACTTTGCGACGGCGATGTGGGCCACCCTGCTGGTGACGAAGATGCGCCTGCATTTCGGGCTGCGCGCGTTCACGGTGGCCAGCCTGTGGCTGTTCCTGGCGATCAGCGCGCTGCATCTGCTGACGGACACGCTCGGCTCGGCGGTCGCGGTGCGCGCGGCGCTGGGCCTAGCCGCCGCGCCACTGAGCACGCTGGCGGTGTTCTACATGATGGAGGCGCTGCCGCAGAAGCTGGCGCCGCTGGCGCTGCTGATCGGCTTTGCCTGCCTGCAGCTGCCGGGGCCGCTGAGCCGCGTGATCTCGCCCGACCTGCTGGCGGCCGGGCGCTGGCACGGCCTGTTCCTGCTGGACGTGGCCCTGGCCGCGGTGAGCGTCGCGGCCATCCACGCGCTGCCCTTGAAGCCGCAGCCCCGCCAGCCCGCCTTCGAGGCCGGCGACCTGCTGCCCTTCCTGCTCTACGCCACCGGCCTGGCCCTGCTGTGCGTGACCGTCTCGCAAGGCCGCCTCGCCTGGTGGACCGACGCGCCCTGGCTCGGCGTGTGCCTGGCCCTCGGCATGGCCTGCCTGGCGCTGTACGTCCTCGTCGACCTCAACCGCAGCAACCCGCTGCTCGACCTGCGCTGGCTGGCCCGCCCCGACATGCTGCGCTTCGTGCTGGCCGTGCTGCTGTTCCGCATCGTGCTGTCGGAGCAGACGGTGGGCGTGGTGGGGCTGATGTCGGCGCTCGGCCAGTCCAACGTGCAGATGCAAGGCCTCTTCGCCCTGGCCAGCGCGGGCCTGCTGGCCGGCTTCGTGCTGGCGGCCGTCATGGCGCTCAGGCGCCGCGTGCCGCTGCTGTCGGTGGTCGCTGTGGCCCTGGTGCTGTGTGCCGCGTGGATGGACAGCCGCGCCACCGCGCTGAGCCGCCCCGAGCAGTTCTACGTCAGCCAGACCCTGCTGGCCGTCGGCCTGGGCCTGTTCTTCTCCGCGTCGCTGCTGCAGGGCTTCGGCCCGGTCATCGAGGACGGCGGGCGCCGGCTCGTGAGCTTCCTGGCCGCCTTCAGCGCCGCGCAGTTCATGGGCAGCCTGCTCGGTTCGGCCTGGGTCGCCACCTGGGTCGCCCGGCGGCAGTCCTTCCACTACGCGGCGATCGTCGAACGCCTGGGCATCGGCGACCCCCTCGTGGCCCAGCGCCTGGGCCAGCTCGCGGGCTCGGTGGCCCGCTTCGTCACCGACCCCACGGCGCGCGCCCAGCAAGGCCTGGCGCTGCTGCACCAGCAGGTCGGCCGCGAATCCGTCGTGCTGGCGTACGACGACCTGTTCGCCAGCACGGCGGCATTGGCCGCGGCCATGTTGGCCTGGCTCACGGTACTCGCCATCCGCGGACTGCGCCGCCAGTCCGCCGCCCGCCCCTGAAACCTCCGCCACCATGCGCAAGTCCCCCCACCTCGCCAACATCGCCATCGCGGCCGCGGCCCTCGGCGCCATCGCCTTCGTCCTGCACGCCTGGCAGCTCCCGCCCTTCCACGGCGACATCGAATCCACCGACAACGCCTACGTGCGCGGCAGCGTGACGGTCATCGCGCCCAAGGTGGACGGCTACGTCGCCGAAGTCCTGGTGCGCGACTTCGCATCGGTCGACGCCGGCCAGGTGCTCGTGCGGCTGGACGACCGCAACTTCCGGCAGCGCCTGGCCCAGGCCAGGGCCGCGCTGGCGGCGCAGCAGGCCAACCTGGCCAACATCGCGCAGACGCGCCGGGTGCGGGAGGCCGGCATCGCCAATGCGCAGGCCCAGCTCGCGGCAGCCGAGGCTCAGCAGGCCGGTGCGGCCGCCCAGCTCGGCCGCACCCAGGCGGACGAGCGGCGCACGCGCGCCCTGGTGGAGGACGGGTCGGTGTCCCGGCGCGAGCAGGAGCAGGCCGAGAGCGCGCTGCGCCAGGCGCAGGCCGCCCAGCGTCAGGCGGACGCGCATGCCGACCAGGCCCGCGCCGCCATCCAGGTGGCGCGCCAGGAGCTGCGCTCGGTGGACGTGAACCAGCAGGTCATCGAAGCCGCCATCCAGGGGGGCCAGGCGAGCGTTCAGCTCGCCGAGATCGATCTCGAGAACACCCGCATCCGTGCGCCGCGCGCGGCCACCGCCGGCGAGATCGGCGTCAAGCTCGGCCAGTACGTGACGCCGGGCACCCAGCTGCTGGCGCTCGTGCCGTCCCAGGTCTGGGTGGTGGCCAACTTCAAGGAGGCCCAGGCAGCCCGCATGGCGCCGGGCCAGGCGGCGCGGCTGCAGGTCGACGGCCTGGGCCACGCGCAGCTGCAGGGCCGCGTGGAGCAGCTCGCACCGGCCATGGGGTCGGAGTTCAGCGTCATCCGTGCGGACAACGCGACCGGCAACTTCACCAAGGTGCCGCAGCGCCTGCAAGTGCGCATCGCCGTCGACGCGAACGACCCGCTGGCCAGCCGGCTGCGCCCGGGCATGTCGGTGCTCGCCGAGGTGGACACGGGCTCGCACCAGCCATGAAGCCACATCGCACCCCCCTGGCCGTCGCGCTGGCGGCCGCCCTGGCCCTGGCCGCCTGCGCCGCTCCCCCCGTGCCGCCGGTCACTCCACCCACGCCGCCAGCGGGCTGGCGCCATGACGCCGGCACCGCCGCGCTGCAGCAGGACTGGTGGCAGGGCTTCGGCGACGCGACGCTGGCGCAGCTCATCCGCGAGGCGCTGGCCAACAACCAGGACCTGCGCCAGGCGGCCGCCCGCGTGGCCGAGGCCCGTGCGCTGGCCACCGCCCAGCACGCCGCCTTCTGGCCCGCGCTGGACGCCGGCATCGGCGCCGGCCGCTCGCGCAGCATCAGCGACGTCACGCTCAAGCCCTACCTCTCCACGGGCCACCAGGAGCTCTTCCAGGCCAGCTACGAAGTCGACCTGTGGGGCCGCATCGACGCGCTGGCCCGTGCCGCCGACCAGGGCGAGCAAGCCAGCCGCGCCGCCCGCGACGGCGTGGCGCTGAGCGTGGCGGCCAGCGTCGCCCAGGCCTACATCGGCCTGCTGGAACTGGACGCGCAGGTGGACCTGGCCAGGCGCCTGCTGGCGTCACGCGAGCGCACGGTGGCGCTGGTGCGCCAGCGCCGCGACCAGGGCCATGCCAGCAACCTGGAACTCGCCCAGGCCGAGGCTGAGCTGCATACCGGCGTCCAGGCGTTGCCGCAGCTGTCACGCGCCCTCGAACGCCAGGAGGCGCAGCTCAATCTGCTGCTGGGCCGCCCGCCCGGCCGGGTGGCGCGGGGCGGCGGCCTGGCCGACTTGCGCTCCTGTGCGCTGCCCGATGCGGGCCTGCCTTCGGAGCTGCTGCGACAGCGGCCCGACATCCATGGCGCCGAGCTGCAGGTGGCCGCGAGCGATGCGCAGCTGGCCGCCGCGCGCACGCAATGGCTGCCGTCGCTGCGGCTCAACGCCAGCCTCGGCCATGTCGGCGCCAGCGTGCTGCGGGGCGACCCGTTCACGATCTGGAGCCTCGGCGGCAGCGTGCTGGCACCGATCTTCAACGGCGGCCGGCTGCAGGCGCTGGCCCAGGCCAGCCAGGCGCGCCGCGACCAGGCGCTGGCGGCCTACGAGCGCGCCGTGCTGGGCGCGTGGGCCGAGGTCGAGGTCCAGCTCAACAGCCACGAGCAGCAGCAGATCCAGCTGCGCGAGGCCCTGGCCCAGCACCAAGCGCTGGCCGAGGCCCTGCGCATCGCCGGGCGGCGCTACCGGGAGGGCTATGCGTCCGCGCTGGATGAAAAGCTCGCCGAGCGCCAGCTGCTCGGCGCCGAGCAGGGCCTCGTCGGCCTGCAGTCCGGGCTGCTGCAGACGCAGGTGGCGCTGTTCCGCGCGCTGGGCGGTGGCTGGTCGGGGGTGGCACCGTGACGGGCTGGCTCGCACGTGGCGCGGGCGTGGCGCTGGGCCTGCTGCTGGGCGCCTGCTCGACGGCGCACTACGCGGTCAACCCGCCGCTGGCCCAGGTCGACCCGCAGCGCGGCTACCGGCTGCAGCGCTTCGTTGCGCAAGACCCGGACGACAGCCTGCTGCTGCACCTGTCCTTCTCCGGCGGCGGGCTGCGGGCGGCCACGCTGGGCCTGGGCGTGCTGGACGAGCTGCGCGACACCCCCATCCACTGGGCGGGCCGCGACGAGCGGCTGTTCGACCAGGTCGACATCGTCATGGGCCTGTCCGGCGGCAGCATGCTGGCCGGCGCGCTGGCCATGGGGGGCGAAGCCGGCCTCGTGCGCTTCGAGGACGCGCTGCTGCGGGGATCGCCCCAGTCGGACTTCGCCCGCAGCCTGCTCTCGCCGGCGACGCTGTGGCGGCTGAGCTCCCCCAACTTCGGGCGCAGCGACGCCTTCGAGCGCTTCCTGGACGAGCGCGTGTTCCAGGGCACGACCTTCGCCGACCTGAGCGAGCACCCGCGCAAGCCCTTCGCCGTCATCTACGCCTCCGACATGGTCAACGGCGGCCGCTTCGAGTTCGTGCAGGAGCAGTTCGATTTCCTGTGCAGCGACCTCGGCGGCGTGAAGCTGGCGCGTGCGGTGGCGGCCTCCAGCGCCGTGCCGCTGCTGCTGAGCCCGGTGACGATCTGGAACCACGTGCGCGGCGCCCCCGGCGACGACTGCGGGCCGCCGCTGCTGCGCCGCGCCGCCCGGGCGCAGCCCGCCGTGCTGAACAGCCGGCGCCTGGGCGAGCTGGAAAGCTACCGCGAGCTGCAGGCCGGCGGGCCGCGCCGGCCCTTCATCCACCTCGTGGACGGGGGCCTGGCCGACAACGTCAGCGTGCGCGGCCCGACCGACTACATCGGCCAGTTCGGCGGCATCGTCCGCAGCGCGCGCTTCGCGGGCTACCGGCGCCTGCGCCGCGTCGTCTTCATCGTCGTCAATGCCGAGACCAGCGCCCGCACGCCCGAGGACCTCAGCCCCCAGGTGCCGGGGCCGCTGCGCACGGCGCTGGCGCTGGCCGACATCCCGATCAACCGCAACTCCGACGTCGCGCTGGACCAGATGCGCGCCACCGTCCAGGCCTGGCGCGAGGAAGTGCACAACGCCCAGGCGCGCGGCGAGGACACGCCGTTTGCCCCCGACGTCGAGTTCCACCTCATCGAGGTGGGCCTGGACGCGCCCGACGCCGCGCTGGCCGAGCGGCTGAAGGCCATCCCCACCTCGCTCGAACTGCCGCCGGCCGACGTCGCGCTGCTGCGCGCGCACGCGCGGCAGCGCCTGCGCGCCGCCCCCGAGTTCCGCGCCATGTTGCGCAGCCTGCAAAGCCCCGCGTCCCCCGAATGATCCCCATGCCCATCGACCCGCCGTGGCTGGCATCCGGCCTGCAGTTCCTCGCCCATCTCAGCCTGGCGATGCTGCTGGGCTGGATCGTCGGCTACGAGCGCTTCTTCAGCGGGCGCGCCGCCGGCAGCCAGGTCTATTGCCTGGTGGGCGCCACCTCGGCCGCGGTCACGCTGCTGGCCGGGCATCCCGGCCTCTGGTACGGCGGCGTCGACCCCGGGTCGGTTGGCGGCGACCCCACGCGGGTCATCGGGTCCATCCTGACCGGCATCGGCTTCCTGGGCGCCGGCCTGATCGTGCAGACCGGGCTGAACGTGCGCGGGCTGACGACGGCAGCGTCCATCTGGGGCGTGGCCGCGCAGGGCATCCTCGTCGGCGTGGGCCTGTACCTGCCGGCGATCGCCCTGACGGCGCTGTCCGTCGTGGCCGTGGAACTGCTGCCCTGGCTGGAGCGCCGGCTGCCTGCCCGCACGGCCTTCACCAGCACGCTGAAGTTCCGCGCCGGCTTCCAGCCGCGCATCGAGGTCGTCCAGGCCTTCCTGGTGGCGCGCGGCCTGCGCATGCCGCCCAACACCATGACCGTGAAGTTCAAGCACGGGCACTTCGAGATCGACAGCCTGATCTTTGCCGACGGCGGCCCGCGCGCAACCACGATGAGCCAGGTGGCGCTGGAGCTGTCGGCGCTGCCCGAGATCGAGTCCTTCGTGATGACCCGGTCCAACCGCGAGTAGCCCATGCCGGCCCGGCTTGCCCACCTTCACTTCCAAGGAGTGCGTTCTTGAGCACCGTCAGCATTCTTCTATCGGCCTTCGTCCTCTCGGTGGCGGCGCTGCTCTTCTTCATCTGGACGCAGCGGCGCGGCCTGTTCGAGCGCAGCGCCGGCGCGGGCGAGGTGATCTTCGCGCCCGGCGAGATCGGCCAGGTGGAAGACCCGGCCGCCGGGGTCACACCGCCGCTGGCCAACGAGGAGCTGCTGCGGCGCGCCCAGGCCGACGCGTCGACGGCGCCACTCGTGTTCTTCTTTCTGTGCTGTGCCTTTGCGTGGCTGCTGGTGGCGTCGGCGGCGGGGCTCACCGCCTCGATCAAGCTGCATGAGCCGGACTGGCTGGCGTCGCAGGCCTGGCTGACCTTCGGCCGCATCCGCACCATCCACCTCAACGCGGTGGCCTACGGCTGGGCACCGATGGCGGGCCTGGGCATCGCGCTGTTCATCATTCCCCGCCTGCTGAAGACGGAACTCGTCGGGGCCCGCTACGCCTTCCTCGGCGCGGCGCTGTGGAACGCCGCGCTGGTGGCCGGCCTGGGCGCTATCGCCGCCGGCTTCAGCGACGGCCTGGAGTGGCTGGAAATCCCCTGGCAGATCGACATCCTGTTCGCCACCGGCGGCGCGCTGGTCGGCCTGCCGCTGGTGCTGACGCTGCTCAGCCGCCGGGTGGCGCACCTCTATGTGTCGGTCTGGTACATGGGCTGCGCGCTGTTCTGGCTGCCGGTGCTGTTCGTGGTGGCCAATGTGCCCGGCCTGCATCGCGGCGTGGAGCAGGCCGCGATGAACTGGTGGTTCGGCCACAACGTGCTGGGCCTGTTCTACACGCCGCTGGCGCTGGCCTCGGTGTACTACTTCCTGCCCAAGGTCATCGGCCGGCCGGTGCAGAGCTACAACCTGTCGCTGCTGGGCTTCTGGGGCCTGGCCTTCTTCTACGGCCAGGTCGGCGGCCACCACCTGATCGGCGGGCCGGTGCCGGGCTGGCTGATCACGCTGTCCATCGTGCAGAGCGTGATGATGGTCGTGCCCGTGGCGGCGTTCACCGTCAACCAGTACCAGACGCTCAAGGGGCATGTCGGCGAGCTGCGCACCTCGCCGACGCTGCGCTTCATCGGCTTCGGTGGCCTCATGTACACGGCCTGTTCCGTGCAGGGCAGCCTGGAGGCGCTGCGCAGCGTCAACGCGGTGGCCCATTTCACGCACTTCACCGTGGCGCATGCCCACCTGGGCCTGTATGGCTTCGTGACGATGGTGTTCTTCGGCGCCATCTACTTCATCACGCCGCGCATCTGCGGCCGCGAGTGGCCGTCCCGGGCGCTCATCGCGCTTCATTTCTGGCTGGCTGCCGTGGGCATCACGGTCTATTTCGTGTCGCTGACGGTGGGCGGCTGGCTGCAGGGGCTCGCCATGCTGGACGAGAGCCGGCCCTTCATGGACTCCGTCACGCTGACGCTGCCCTACCTGAAGGCCCGCACGGTGGGTGGCGCCCTGATGGGGCTCAGTCACCTCGTGTTCGCCCTTCATTTCCTGATGCTGCTGGTAGGGCGGACGACGGGCCGCGCCACGCCCACGCTGCTGGCAGCGCGCTGAGGAGACCCGCCATGCACAGTGAAACCCGATTGATTGCCGGCGGCATGACGATGCTGAGCATCGCCACCAGCGCCCTGGTGGTGGTGCCCTACCTGACCGTGCGGGAAGTGCGCGCGCCAGAGGCCCTCAAGCCCTACACCGCGGCGCAGCTCCGCGGGCGGCAGGTCTACATCGCCAACGGCTGCGTCTATTGCCATTCGCAGCAGCCGCGCGCCAGGAGCCTCGCGCCGGACCATGCCCGCGGCTGGGGGCGCGCCAGCGTCGCCTCGGACTACGCCCATGACACCCCCCACCTGCTGGGCACGATGCGCACCGGCCCGGACCTGTTCAACATCGGTGCCCGCCAGCCCAGCGAGCAGTGGCACCTCGGCCACCTCTACCAGCCGCGGGCCTATGTGCCGGCAAGCGTGATGCCGAGCTATCCCTTCCTGTTCACCACCAAGGCCCGGCTCGAGCGCGGCGACGTGCAGGTGCAGCTGCCGCCCGGCGAAGCGCCCCCGGGCCAGCTCGTCACGGCCAACGCCGAGGCGCTCGACCTGGTCGCCTACCTCAAGGCGCTGGAACACACCTATCCGGTGGCCGACCTGCCCGCCAGGCGCTGACCCTCTGGAGCCCCCATGACACCCGACCCACAGATCTCCTCGCCCCAGCAGCGCGAGCACCCCGACCCGCGTGAGCAGAGCCACCCGGTGCCGTGGCCGATGCGGCTGCTGCTGGCGCTGCTGCTGGTGTTCTGCATCGCCTACATCTGCGCTGCGGAGATCGAGACGCCGGCGGCCTGGGGCGATGGCCGCTCGGCCGCCGAACTGGGCGGCGGCCCGGCGCCCGGCACCGCCAAGGTCGACGGCGCCGCGCTCTTCGCCGCCCTGTGCGTCGCCTGCCACCAGGCCAACGGCCAGGGCCTGCCGGGCGTGTTCCCGCCGCTGGCCGGCAGCGAATGGGTGCAGGGCAGGGCCGGCACCGCCGCCGCCATCCTGCTGCACGGCGTCACCGGCAGCCTGTCGGTCAAGGGCGTCACCTACCAGGGCGCCATGCCCGCGTTTGGCGGCCAGCTCAGCGATGAGCAGATCGCCGCAGTCCTGACCCATGTGCGCGCCCAGTGGGGCAACACGGCGGCGCCGGTCAGCGCACAGGCCGTTGCGCAGGCGCGTGCCGAGCACCAGCAGCGCACGGCACCGTTCGCGGGCGACAAGGAACTGCCGGCTCATGACTGACCGGCCGGCCCCGTCGGGGCACCTCGGCCTCACGCTGCTGGCCTGCGCGCTCGTGGCTGCGGCGTTCACCGCGGCCACGTGGCGGCTCACGGCCGGCTTTGAGCACTGGACCTTCGAGGCGCTGCGCCGGCAGGCCGCGCTCGCGGGCGCCATGCCGTTCCCGGCCTTGGACCTCATCGACGCCCAGGGACGACCGCTGCACCTGCCGGCGGCCGGCACGGGCCAGGTCCTGGTGGTGGATTTCATCTACACGCGCTGCGAGTCCGTGTGCCAGGCCCTCGGGGCGGAGTTTCTTCAGGCACAGCAGCAGATCCGGCGCGCTGCTGCGGGCCAAGCGCAGCGCATTCGCCTGCTGTCCATCTCCATCGACCCCGAGAGCGACACCCCGTCGGCGCTGGCGGCCTACGGCGCACGCCACCGCGCAGATGGCGCGGTGTGGGCCATCACCGCTCCACGGTCGGTGGATGCGGGGAGGCAGGCCCGCCGGGCGCTGGGCGTCATCGCCGTGGCCGATGGCCGCGGCGGCTTCGTGCACAACGGCGCCATCCACGTCGTCGACCCTCGCGGCCGTGTGGCCGGCATCTTCGACACGGCCGACTGGCAGCGTGCGCTCGCGTTGGCCCGCCAGTTGGCGGCAGGCCGGCCATGAGGCGGTGGCCGGCCGGCGTGCTGCTCGTCCTGCTGCTGGCCACGCCAGAGGTGCGAGCCGCGCTGGAAAGCCGCATGAGCCTGCACATGGCGGTCGAACTGCCGCTGCTGCTGCTGAGCGGCTGGCTGGCCGCCGGCGCCGCGCCAAAGCGCTGGCGGTGGCTGGCAGGGATGGATGCCGACGGGCTGCTCGCGGCAACCATGGCGGCTTGCGTGCTGGCGGTGTGGATGCTGCCGGCGGCGCTCGACCTGGCCCTGCTGGAGCCTGGCGTCGCACTGCTGAAGTACGGCCTGTGGGCCTGCGCTGGCGCGCTGTTGCGCCAGGCCCGTGCGCGCCATGCGCCGGTGGCCGCCGCGTTCTTCCTGGCCAATGCGGCCTGGATGACGGCCACGGCGGGGCTGCTCTACCTCGATGCCGAGCAGCGGCTCTGCGTCAACTACCTCATCGACGACCAGCAGGCGGCCGGGTTCGCGCTGCTGGCCTGGAGCGTCGCGTTGGGGACCATGGCGCTGCTGGCCTTGCGGCCGGTGCTGGGCGCAGGCGCGCAACCCGACGCCGTTCAAGCGCTGGCGCCGCCCGCGCGAGCGGAAGCGGCGCCTGCCGCTCAGCGTGCCAGACGCCGCCGGCGGGCCTGCACGGCCAACAGCAGCGCCACGCCCGTCAGCGCGAGCGATGCGGGCTCGGGCAGCGTGCTGCCGCCGCCACCACCGCCCGCGCCACCGCCGCCGCCGCCACCGTCGCAGCCGGGCGTCGAGCAGGCGCTGAACACCATGTTGCGCGACAGCAGGTCGCCGCCGATCTCGTAGTGCCCGGGCTCGTAGTTGCTCTTGGTCGGGTCACCCTTGGCGTCGACCCAGTGCGTGAAGCCCACCTTCAGGTGCGGGCCGAGGGTCGGATCGATCGCCAGCGTCGTGCCCACCAGGTCGATCTGGAACAGCATCTCGTGCGCCAGCGCGATGTCCGGATCGGCATCCAGGCAGATGCCGCCCGAATTGCCCCCCAGGCATCCGTTGCCGTTGAGCTCCTGCGTGGAGAAGTTCCACACGCTGGTGGTGAACGGCGTGATGGTCGTGACCGTGGCGCCGGTCAGCCCGGCCAGCGCGCCCAGGTCCTTGAAGCCCAGGAAGCCCAGGTGGGTTTCCGGTCCCCAGTTCCCTGTCGCGTTCTCCGCGTTCGTGATCTTGATGGTGAAGGAATCGGCGTCGAGCTGGTTGAAGTCAAAGCTGACGCCCTGCGATGACAGCACATAGCCGGCCTGCGCCGAGGCACAGACCAGCGACAGTGCGACAGCACAGAGCCGGTGTATCGAATTACGCAACATGGTGCCCTCCAGGGTGTCCCGTCCGTCGGTGGGTGCAGTCAGTGATCATGGGGTTCCGGTCACTTCCTTGGTCGATGGGTGTTGTCGGGCGGGATGTCGGGGTCGAGGTGCGGGGCGCGCCTTCGACGTCTTGAGTGGGTGTCATCGCCTGACGCTGGCGACGCTGGAGGACTGGTTGCCCTGCGCGTCCGTCGCGCGGGCCTCCAGCGTGTAGCTGCCCGCTGGCAGCTTGGTGGTGTTCCATTTGTAGGTGAGCGTGCCGCCGCTGGCGCTGGCGACCGGGCTGCCGTTGATCAGCAACTGCAGCTTCAGGCCGGTCGGGCCGGCGTTGTCGCTGGCGCTCACGCTGATGCCCACGTTGCCCGACACGCTGGCGCCGTTGGCGGGGGCGGTGATCGTGACGATCGGCGGCGTGGTGTCCGGCGCGCTGGCCACGGCGTTGCTGACGCTGACGGTCACGCTGCCGGAGCTGCCGGCGTTGCCCATGGCGTCATAGGCCACGGCCGTGAGCGAGGCGTTGCCATTGGGCAGCTGCGTCGTGTCCAGGCTGAAGCCGTAAGGCGCCGAGGTGTCCGAGGCGACGACGCTGTTGCCGACCTTCAGGTCCACGCGGGTCACGCCGACGTTGTCGCTGGCGGTGACGTTGACGGCCAGCAGGCCGCTGACGACGCTGCCGCTCGCGGGTGAGCCGATGGTGGCACTCGGGGCCTGCGTGTCGGAGATGGTGCTGGTGGCCGCGGCCTGCACGGCGGCGGCGGCGTTCACGCGGCCCCAGCCGTAGTAGCTGTCGCGCCCTGCGGTGCCGAGATCCTGGCTGCTGGCGTACAGCAGGCTCTCGAGCTGCGTGTTGGCCATGGCGGGTCGCGCCGACATCATCAGGCCCACGACGCCGGCCACCACGGGGCTGGCCAGCGAGGTGCCCCACCAGGCCTGGTAGCCGCCGCCGCGGGTGGTCGTCCAGATGTCCTGCCCGGGCGCCGAGATGCTGACGAAGCTGCCGTAGCTGGACCATGTCGTCTTCAGGTCGCTGGCGTCCGTGGCGGACACGACGATCATGCTGCTCGTCGGTGCGATGCCTTCGTCGATGCCGTTGTTGCCCGCCGCGACGACGACCAGGCCGCCGCGTGCGCGCATGTACTGCGCTGCCGTTTGCACCGTGGCACTCCCGGCGACACCCGCGTACGAGATGTTGGCGACGCGGGCGCCGTGGTCGGTGGCCCAGTTCAGGCCCTGCGCGACGGTGCTCCAGTACGCATAGGCGTTGGCGTCGGCGATGCGCACCGGCATCAGCAGCGCCTGCCCGGCCATGCCGGCGACGCCCACGCCGTTGTTGACCGAGGCCACCGCGGCACCGGCGACGGCCGTGCCGTGGCCGTTCACGTCTGCCGTGTTGCTGTTGTTGTCGTAGAAGTTCCAGCCCGCCACCAGGCGGCCGGCCAGGTCGGGGTGGGTGGCATCGACACCGGTGTCCAGCACGGCGATCGTCACGCCGCCGCCTTGCGCGGTGTCCCAGGCGCTGGGCAGCCCCAGCCGGCCCAGATGCCACTCGCTGCCGGCGTAGGGATCGTTGGGCGCCAGCGCGGGAGGTGCCAGCTGGTCCAGCTCCGCGAACTTCAAGTGCGGGTGGCGGGCCAGCGTGGCCGCCACGGCTTTCTCGGACGCCGTCGCCGGCAGGTCCAGCACGTAAACATCGGGCGGCCCCAGCCGGCGCGGCGTCGCGCCGTGCACCGAGGCGATCCTGGCGACCTCGCCGGCGCTCAGCCCGGCGCGTGCGCCGATCAACACGCGGCGTGGCGCCCAGGTGCTTTGCGGGCCGGCCGCGGTGGGCCTGTGCGCCAGCTCGGCAATGGCCTGGCCGACCGGGTCCGCCGGCAGCGGCCTGACACGCGCCAGCAGCCGGCCCTGCATCGTGACGAGCACGCAGTCGTCCGCCTCGCAGAACACCAGGGCGCGTTCGGTCTCGTCCTCGGCCCAGCCGCTGCGGGCCACCTCCGGGCAGGCGCGGCCGCCCAGCCGCATGTCACGCAGCGTCGCCTCGTAGGCCTGTTGCCCGGTGATGCCGTCGCGGGCGATGACCACCGTGTCGTCGAAGCGCAGCGCCTGCACCTTGCGGGCCAGCCTGTCGCGGCGTGCGGCAGGCAGATCTTTCAGGCGCAGCACCTGCGCACCCAGATCGCCGGACTGCGCCGGGACTTTGCCGCGATGCCACTCGCAGCTGCCTGCGGGCGTCAGGGCTGCCGAGAGGGCAAGGGCAGCAAGCAGGGGCATGGAGGACTCCGGCGGTGCGGGCGAAACGGCACGGTTGCCAATCTAGGGGGGCAGGGGCCGGGATGCCATGCCGTGAGTGCGCTAGCCCATTCGCGGGGGGGGGGATGGTTTGTCAGCGTTGTCAGAGGCTAGGGAAGGCTCGGAGCGCTGTTCGACAATGCGGCGGATGGCCGCTCCGCTTTTCACCTCTCTCATCACCCCGCCCCCCGCCGCCACGGCGCCCGCGCACGAGCGCTTCCTGCACCTGGTGCGCCTGGCACTGGCCGGCGGGCAGTTCGGCAAGCTGCTGCTGTCCGGCCCGGTCTCGGTCAACGGGGAGGACGAGGACGTGGAGCGCCTGACCGTGCGGCTCGTCGAACTGCGCGGCGAGCCGGCGCTGAGCTTCCTGTGGCGGCACCGCACGAAGGACATCACGAAGAATCACACGCCCGAGGCCGGCGTCGCCGAACTCGCCACGCTGCTGGGGGCGCGCTTTCGCAACGCGCACCTGCACACGGCTTCTGAGGAGGTGCAGTTCGCCGTCAGCCGCAAGGGCCGGGAAACATTGCGAGTGACGCGCCTGGACGGCGCCGAGGACGCCCCTGCACCGGCCGCGCACGACAAGGCCAAGCAGCGCCCGCTGGAGATGGCGCACCCGGTGTGGCGCGCGCTCGGGCTGACCCACCTCGTCAAGGGCGAGCCGGCGCTGGTGCCGGCGATGGCGCGCAAGTGGAAGCAGATCAACCGCTTCGTCGAGATCCTGTCCTCGGCCGTCGAGGAAGCCCAGCTGCACGGCCCCGTGCGCGTTGCCGACTTCGGCTCCGGCAAGGGCTACCTGACCTTCGCCGTGCACGACTGGCTGCAGGCCCACGGTCTGCAGCCGCGCGTGACCGGCATCGAGCTGCGCGACGACATGGTGACGCTGTGCAACGCCGTCATCGACGGCGAGCAGCTGGCCGGCATCCGCTTCGACCAGGGCGACGTGCGCACGCAGCCCGTGCAGCCGCTGGACGTCATGATCGCGCTGCATGCCTGCGACATCGCCACCGACCATGCGTTGCACGTGGGCCTGCAGAGCGGCGCCAAGGTCATCATGAGCTCACCCTGCTGCCACAAGGAGCTGCGCCCGCAGATGATGCTGCCGGCGGTGCTGCGGCCGATGCTGCAGCACGGCATCCACCTGGGCCAGGAAGCCGAGATGGTGACCGACAGCCTGCGCGCGCTGCTGCTGGAGAGCCAGGGCTACCGCACGCAGGTGTTCGAGTTCATCGCGCTGGAGCACACCAGCAAGAACAAGATGATCCTGGCCGTGAAGGCGCAGGGCCCCGCCGCCGAGGTGCTGGCGGCGCGCCGGCCCGAGCTGCTGGCACAGATCGCCGAGATCAAGCGCTTCTACGGGCTGCGCGAGCAGCGGCTGGAGCAGCTGCTGGCGTAGCCCGGCAGATGTGAAAACATCCGGACGCGGCGGCCAATAACTGACAGACTGCCTTGACCCACCCTTGAGGCGACCTGAAGAGATGTCATCGGCAATCCAGGCGAATGGTCTGGCTGGCGGCGTGCCGGTGGACCCGCTGATCGTGCTCATCATCGACGAGGGCGAGCTGTCGCGCTCGGTGCTGGCCAGCATGCTGCGCGACCTGGGCGTGCGCCACCACAACCTGCACATGGCTCGCCGCCCGGAGGAGGCGCGCCGGCTGATCAAGAGCGCGTCGCAGCCCTATGACCTGATCGTCAGCGACATGACGTTCCGTCAGCACGGCCCGCATGACATGACCGGCCAGGACCTGCTGGACGAGCTGCGCCAGGCCAAGGGCCTGCCCATGCAAACGGCCTTCATCATGGTGACCGGAGAGGCCCGCTACCAGCACGTGGCCGAGGCCGTGGAGGGCGCGCTGGACGACTACTTGCTCAAGCCCATCACGGCGCGCCAATTCGAGGAGCGGCTGCAGGTGGTGCTGGCGCGCAAGCAGGCCTTCCGGGCGGTGTTCCAGGCCATCGCGACGGGCGACTATGCCAACGCGGCCGCGCTGTGCGAGGCCATGTTCCGCGACAGCGCGGCCTACCGGGTCTACGCCGCGCGCATCGGCTCGGAGCTCTACCTGCGCCTGGGCCAGCTCGACGCCGCGCGGCGCATGCTGGAGGCGGTGCTGGCCTACAAGGCCGTGCCGTGGGCGAAGCTGGGCCTGGCCCGGCTGGACCTCAGCGGCGCCGACACCGACAGGGCCTGCCGCGCGCTGGAGACCTTGCTGACCGAGAACCCGGCCTATGCCGATGCCTACGACGTCTACGGCCACGCGCTGCTGGAGGACATGAAGGTCGAGGCGGCCGCCGAGGTGCTGGCCAAGGCGGTGCAGATCACGCCCGGCAACGTCTCGCGCCTGCAGAAGCTCGGCTCGTTGCAGCTCTACCTGGGCCAGAGCGCGGAAGCGGCGCGGCATCTCGGCGCGGCGCTGACCATCGGCGCGCAGTCGCGGGCGCTGGACTACCAGGGCGTCGTCGCGCTGGCCATCGCGAGCCTGGATCTGGCCCAGGTCGAGGGCGCCGAGCGTGCCTTCCGCTGCCTGGAGGCCGCGCTGGGCCGCCACCCCGACAGCTACCGGGTGCGCATGTTGAAGCTCACCACCGAGGTGGCGCTGCAGCTGGCACTGCGCCGCGCGGCCTCGGCCCACGCCGGGCTGCGGCAGCTGGCCGCGCAGATCGCCCAGCCCGAGTTCACCTACGAAATGGCCGGCAGCCTGCTGCAGCTGCTGGTGCGCAGCGCCGGCCAGCAGCCCATTCCTGAAGCCATGACCTGGGCCGCGCAGCTGGCGCGGCGCTTCTGCATCTCGCGGCCGCGCACCCACCTGCTGGAGCTGGCCGCCGCGGCGATGCCGGCCGTGGAACTGCTGGTGCGCGACACGGCCCAGGCCATCAATGCGCAGGCCAACGAGGCGATGTCGCACCTGGTCGGCAAGCAGCACCAGCGCACGCTGGAGGCGTTGGCCGAGCTGGCCAGCACCAGCCTCAATGCCCGCATCATCAACCTGGCCCGGGCGACGCTGAACCACCACGGCCCGCGCCTGGCGCCGGACGTGCTGCTGCGGCTGCGGCAGACCATCGACCCGCTGCACGCCAGCCACACCGACGCGGGCCGCCGGCTGGTGGCGCGACAAGACTGAGCCTGGCCCGGCCGGCGTTGACCGAGGAGCCCCATGAGCACCGATCTCACCCCCGTCTTCCACCAGGTCGCGCGTGAACTGGCGGGCCAGCCGGGTGTCGAGCTGGCCGACAGCGCGAAGAAGTCGTTCGGCGCCGGCACGCTGAAGGTGCACGGCAAGATCTTTGCGATGGTCTCGTCGGCGGGCCACTTCGTCGTCAAGCTGCCGCGCGCCCGTGTCGAGGCGCTGGTGGCGCAGGGCGACGGCGAGCGGTTCGACCCCGGCCACGGCCGCGTCATGAAGGAGTGGCTGCAGCTGGCCAGGCCCACGCCGGCGGTGTGCCTGGCGCTGTCGCGCGAGGCGCTGGCCTTCGTGGCCGGCGGATGAGGTTCAACCGCGGCCCGGTCAGGCCGCGCTGCGGCGCCGTGCCAGCAGCGCCAGCCAGCCCAGGCCGGCCAGCACAAGCGCCCAGCGGCCTGGTTCCGGCACCGGCATCGCGCTGGTGACGAAGTGGCCGTCGGTGGCCAGCCCGTTGGCGGCGGTGAAGCCGTAGAACACCGGCACGCCGACCAGGCCCAGCGCGTCGAAGTCCACCGCGGCGCTGACGCTGAAGCTGCCGTGGTCCAGGTTCTCCAGCGTGCCGGTCAGCACGCCGGTGTTGTCGCCGTTGCCGGACGGCGTGTAGTGCAGTGCCGCGTACCACTGGTAGGTGCTGCCGCGGATGGCGTCGCCCAGGCCGGTTTCGGTGGCGGCCAGCGGCGTCACGGAGCCGCCTGACAGCAGCTGCAGGCTGGGCGAGACGGGTTGGCCGTCGAAGTGGAAGGTGTCGATGGCCAGCGCCACGCTGCGGGCGCTCAGCCCCTCGTAGCCCAGGCCCGAGCCGCCGTTGCCGACGCCGGTGGCGTCGGTCAGCGTGAAGGTGAGGCCGTCGCCACGCGTGTCCTGGCTGGCGGGGATGAAGAAGTGGAAGTCGAAGCTGAAGGTCTGGTTGAAGTCCAGCGCCAGCGCGCCGGGCGCGAAACCGGCGCCGGCGGCGTCGTGGGAGGCCGGCGCCGTCAGCACCAGGTTGCTGTACATGAAGCCGTTGCCAGGCACGTCGTTCTGCGCGGTGGCGGTGCCGAACAGCTGCCAGGTGGTGAAGTCACGGTAGCTCCAGGCCATGCTGACGCCGGGATCGGCGTGGGCGCTGGAGGCGAGTGCGGCGCCCAGCAGGGCGGCGGCGAACAGGTGGCGGGCGGTGGTCATCGGGCGTCTCCTCGGCAAGGGAGGCCCAGTGTTGGCAGCGCCCGTTAGGCAAACGTTAGCGGCGGGGGCCGCGTGGCCCCCGCGGACGGGGGATCAGCGACGTTGCTGGCGGCGCACGGCCAGGCTGAGGCTGAGCAGCCCGGCCAGCAGCAGCGCGACGCTGGCCGGCTCGGGCACGGCGGCGGCCTGTTCCACGCCGCTGAGGTGCAGGCGCCAGAAGCCGCCCTTCTGGTCGTTGGCGTTGATGTCGTAGCTGGGCTGGTTCCAGGCGGCCAGCGCGATGGGCGCGTCGCCGTCGTAGACAAAGCCCTGCGACAGCGTGGCGCCCTGCGCGTTGTTGGACGCGGCGTTCAGCACCAGCCGGTAGCTGCCGGCCGCGGTGGCCGTGAACTGCAGGCCGGCGTCGTAGTAGCCGGCGCCGGCGTTGACGAGGCTGCCTCCGTCGTCATCGGCCTGCACGAT
The DNA here is from genome assembly GCF_058794515.1 of Roseateles sp. GW823-FHT07B05. Lineage (NCBI taxonomy): Bacteria > Pseudomonadati > Pseudomonadota > Betaproteobacteria > Burkholderiales > Sphaerotilaceae > Roseateles > Roseateles sp. GW823-FHT07B05. The sequence continues at coordinate 62,383 of NZ_JBXAGX010000011.1, read as the reverse complement.
GGTGCCGCCCGAGGCCAGGAACAGCTGCGGGTCGAAGTTCAGGCCCGACTGCCAGGAGTCGGTCCACAGGCTGACCGAGCTGCCGGCGGCGACCTGGAAGTCGATGACGATCTTGTCGTTGTGGTTCGCGGCCTGGCCTGAGAAGCTGAAGTCGGCGGCGTGGGCGCCCAGGGCCGAGGCGGCGAGGGCGAGTGAGAGCAGGTGCTTGTGCATGTCGTGTCCTTGAGGTGTCAGGGGGCCAGCAGCGGCGGGTTTGCGCGCGAGGGCGTCTGCGCCGACGGGCGCAGGTGGTTCTCGCCGGCGCGCACCTCGAAGGCGGTGCCGAAGGTCTCCACGTTGCTGGGGCTGGCCACGGTGTCCACGTACCACCACTCGCCGACGACGCGGTCGCGGTTCACATCGATGAGCAGGTAGCCGCGGCGCGTCAGCTGCACGTACTTGAGGTGCGGGTTGTAGAAGCGGATGGCGCCGGCCACCGCACCGGTGGTGTCGGTGTCGATGCCGGGCGACGACACCGACGTGCCGACGAACTCCACCGCCAGCGAACCGGTGCCGGTGGCCTTGTCGTACAGCGCGGGGTTGTAGGGGTTGGGGTGCAGGTCGGCGGCCCAGCTGCTGTGGATGTCGCCGGTCAGCACGACGACGTTGTTGACCGGCGCGTGCGTCGCGTCGCCCTGGATGCCGGCGTAGAGGCGGTTGCGGGCCGGCTCGTAGCCGTCCCACTGGTCGCCGTTGATGAAGTACAGGCCTGGATCGGTGGCCTGGTTGCTGCCCGGGGCCTTCAGCTGCGCGAACATGACGCCCTGGCCCAGCAGCTTCCACTGCGCCGGCGTGGCGCGCAGGCGGTTGACGAGCCACTGCTCCTGCGCCTCGCCCAGCAGCGTGCGGCTGGCGTCGTTGTAGCCGGGGTCGGTGGACGCGAAGCCGGCGCCAAAGGCGGTGGCGTGCGTGGCCGTACCCACCTGCTTGGAGCGTGCGTTCAGGCGCTCCTCCAGCATCAGCAGCTCGGCCAGGTCGCCGTAGGCGAAGCTGCGGTGGTTGTCGCGCAGGTTGGCCGTGTCGGCCGGGCGCACCGGCATCCACTCGTAGTAGGCCTGCAGCGCGGCGGCCACGCGGCCCGGCCAGTCGCCCTCGGTGGCGGGCTGGTGGTTCTGCGCGCCGTCCCGGTACGAGTCGTTGGTGACCTCGTGGTCGTCCCAGATCGCGATCATCGGGTGCTGGCGGTGCATGGCCTGCGCGTCGGCGTCGCGCTTGTACTGCGCGTGGCGGGCGCGGTAGTCGGCCAGCGTCACCATCTCGTGCGCCGGCTCGGGCGTGCGCACGCTGCCGTACTGGCCGGCGCCGTACTCGTACAGGTAGTCGCCCAGGTGCATCACCAGGTCCAGGTCCGCGCGCGCGGCGATGCGGGCGTAGGCGTTGAAGTAGCCGTAGGCATGGTTGGAGCAGCTCACCACGGCCATGCGCAGGCTGCTGGCGCCAGTGGTGGGCAGCGTCTTGGTGCGGCCCACAGGGCTGGTGGCGCCCTCGGCGCTGAACTGGTAGTAGTAGGTCGTCGCGGGCTTGAGGCCGGAGGCGTCGACCTTGACCGTGTAGTCGCGGCCCGGGTTGGTCTTGGCGCTGCCGCGCTGCACCACCTGCGTCAGTGTCGCGTCGGTGGCGATGACGTAGCTGACGGTCACGGCCGGCTTCACGCTCGCGGGCGTCACGCGCGTCCACAGGATGACGCGGTCGGCCAGCGGGTCGCCGCTGGCCACGCCATGCTGGAACACCGTGTTGACGGCGGCCTCGGCGGCCAGTGGCAGCAGCGCGGGCGCGGCGGCCAGCGCCAGCGTGCCGGCGCCGGAGCGCTTGAAGAAATCGCGGCGGCTGCTGCCGGTGCGCGCGGGCTGGACTTGTTTCGGACGACCCATGACGACTTTTCTCCTTGTGGGAGCGCGACTATCGCGACGCCGTTTGACCGCCGTGCGACAGCCCGGGCATGGGCCGGCCCATGACCTGGGTCACGTGGAAGCTGGGGATTGCCCGCGCCGGTGGCGCCGCGGACCATCGCGCCCCGCCCGTGATGGGCAGCAACGCGGCCGTGGATGGGCCGCACCGGAGAGAACGAGTGATGAAGACAGCTCTGTGCGCCCTGGCCGGGCTGGCACTGGCCGCCGCAGCGCAGGCGGCGGAGGTGAAGCCCGCGGACAAGGCGCGTGTCGTCGCGCAGCTCAAGGCCAATGCGGTCGTCGCCGCCGCCTTGCGACAGGCGCAGGACTTTGCCGGCACGCGCGACTGCCGCTACGACGTGCTGCGCGTGTCGGCCACGCCGCTGGTGGCGGGGCAGTCCTGGACGTATGAGGCCGAGATCCATTGCAGCAAGGACGAAGCCGCGGCCGTGGTGCGCGTGATGGGCAGCCCGCCGCTGGCGCCCCGCGGCCCGGCGGAGCTGCAGGTGTCGCTGGCATTCGCGGGCTGAGCGTCCGCTGAACTCGGCGCCAGGCGCCGGGGCGCCACCTATCATTTCGCGCCATGGCCCTTGCCCACACCAAGACCCGCGCGCCGCGCCCCCGCGACGGTCTGCTGCTGCCCCGGCCGGCGCTGCTGGACCAGGTGTCGCGCGCACTGGACGAGCAGCGCGTGCTGCTGCTGTGCGCGCCCGCCGGCTACGGCAAGACGGCGCTGCTGACCCAGGCCCTGGCGGCCCAGCCGGCCGACATGGCTATCGCCTGGGTGGCGCTGGACGAAGGTGACGACCTGGGGCGGCTGCTGGACTGCCTGTTCGCCGCGCTCGAGCCCTACGACCCGCCGTGGCGCACCGCGCCCGAAGGCTTGCGTGATGCGGCGCTGCGTGGCGGTGCCGAGCTCATCACGGTGGCCGACGCGATGCTCAACGCGCTGGAGGCCTGCGAGGTGCCGCGCGGCCTCATCGTGCTCGATGACGCGCACCACCTCGCGGACACCGCCTCCCAGCAGTTCCTGGACCGCTGGCTGGCCCGCATGGGCTGGCGCTGGCGGCTGGTGCTGTCGGCCCGGCATGAGCCGCCGCTGCGCCTGGCCCGGCTGCGGGCCGCGGGCGAACTGGCCGACCTGGGCCCTGGCGCGCTGGCGCTGGCGCGTGACGAAGTGGCTCAGCTGGCCCAGGCCGCGGGCCTGGAGGACAGCGCCGTGGACGGGCTGTACGAGCGCTGCCAGGGCTGGCCTGCCGGCCTGCGACTGGCGCTGGGCATGACCCCCGGCGCGCAGCGCCAGCCGTCGGCCATCGACCGCGCCACGTTCGACTACCTCGCTGCCGAGGTGCTGGACCGGCTGGACCCCGGGTTGCGTGGCTTCCTGCTGCGCACCAGCGTGCTGCACGACCTGGATGCCGCGCGCTGCCAGGCGCTGGGCGAAGACAGCCACGCCGGGCACTGGCTGGCCGAGATGGAGCGGCTGTCGCTGTTCGTCACGGTGGTGGACCTGGCGCCGCACACGCTGCGTCTGCACCAGTTGTTCCGCGACATGCTGCAGCAGCGGCTGAGCCAGGAGCAGCCGGCGCTGCACCGCCAGCTGCTGGAGCGCGCCGCGCTGCTGGAGGCCGACCCGGTGCGCCGCCAGGGCCTGCTGCTGGCCGCCGGGCTCCCCGAGCGCGCCGCCGAGCTGCTGCTGGGCGATGGCGCGCTGCTGATGAACCAGCTGGGCGCCCAGGGGCTGATGGAGCTGACCCGGCGCTTCGACCCGGCGTTCGCGGACGCCAGCCCCGAGCTGCACCGCGTCAACGCGCTGGCACTGTGGGTGCTGTGGGAGGTCCGCCAGGCCGAGTGGCACCTGGGGCGGGCCGAGGCCTTGTTCGAGGCGCGCGCCGACGAGACCGGGCTGCGCACCACCCGTGCGCATCGCAGCATCCTGCTCATCGCACAAGGCCGCCTGCACGAGGCCGAGGCGCTGCTGCGCGACCTGGACCCCTTTGCGCTGAGCGGCGAGCTCAAGCGCATCACGCTGCTGGGCCGGGCCTGGCACGCGCTGGAGAGCTGCCACTTCAATGCGGTCGCGCCGCTGTACGACGCGCTCGTCACCGAGCTGCTGCAAAGCGCGTCGCTGGAGGCCTGGTACGCCGGCTCGCCGCCACCGCGGCAGATCAGCTGCCTGGGCATGTCGGCCGTGGTGGACCGCTGGTACCTCGGCGCGCTGCAGGTGGTCGGCGAGCGGCCGCTGCCCTTCGGCGTCAATGCGCACATGGCGCAGGCCTGGAACCTGTTCTGGCAGGGCCGGCTGGACGAGGCGCGCGAGCTGCTGCGGCGGGCCGAGGCCGATGCGGCCTGGTGCGGCCGCATCGTCATCGCGCGCAACCATGGCCAGGCGCTGCACGCGATGCTGGACCTCATCGCCGGGCAGCACGAGTCGGCCGTTGCGCTGATGAAGCTGCGCCTGTCCGAGCATGTGCCGGGCTACGGCGCCTGGGGCGAGTGGCATGCCACCTTCTTCATGGCCCGGATGGCGGCGGCCTGCGGCGACCGCGCCTCGCTGACCGAGGGCCTGGCACGGCTGGTGCGCCTGGGCGCCGACCTGCCCGACCTCGCGCTGCCACACCGCCCGCGGCCGCTGCTCGGGCTGCAGTCGCAGCTGGCGGCGCTGGAGGATCGGCTGGACGACGCCATCGCCGGCTGGCGCGGCCTGCTGGCCGACGGCGAGAGCGGCGACCTGCTGGGCCAGCTGGGCGAGACGCGGGCGCGGCTGGCCGGCGCGCTGCTGGACCGCGGCGACCGCGAGGGCGCCGCGCAGGTGCTGGCGCCGGCGCTGGCCCGGCGCGAGCCGGCCGGCCTGCTGTGGGCCGTGCCCCGGTTGCTGCAGCTGGCCGGTCAGGACTGGGGCGAGCTTCTGGACGCCGCCGCGCTGGCGCGACTGCGGGCCTGGGGCCAGGCCTTGCGCCCCGCCACGCAGCTGGGCGCGGACGCTGCTGCCGCGCCGGCCGATGACCGGCTGTCACAACGCGAGGCGGAAGTCATCGCGCAGATCGCCGCGGGCGCCAGCAACAAGCACATCGCCCGCGCGCTGGACCTGAGCCCCCACACCGTGAAGCGCCATGTGGCCAACATCCTGGACAAGCTGGGCCTGAACTCGCGCGGCGAGGCCGCCGCGTGGTGGAACCAGCGTCAGGCCACGGCGACGAGGCCTGGCGCGCTGGGCTGACCGAGCGCCCGGCACAGCTTGGCCCAGGCGTTGTCGTTGAGCAGCGCGCGGGCCGACGCCAGCACCGGGGCCTGCACCTCGGGCGGCAGGCCGCCGAGCACCTCGGCGCGTTCGGCCGGCGTCAGCGCCGGGATCATCCAGCGCAGCGTCTCGCTCATCTCGCGCGGCCCGATGCTGGCCAGGATGCGGCCGTGCAGCGCCATCAGTTCCTCGTCGCTGTAGGCCGCCCACAGCGCCTGGTTGTGGCGGCTCTCCTCCACGCCCATGTGCTCGAAGTTGTGCGCGACGAAGGTGGCGAAGCGCCGGTAGAGCCGCTGCGCGGCCGCGGCTGACGGCATGGCCCGCAGCGCCGCGCCCTCGGCGCGCAGCGCGGCCAGGCTGTCCAGGTGCTCGTCGTGCTCGGCCTCGATGGCTGCACTGGCGCCGGCACGGCGGGCCTCGATGGCCGGGTGCACGTAGGTGTTCTCCTTGTCCAGGTGGTGGCGCGCGGCGTCCAGCAGCGCGTCCAGCTGGCCCAGCGTGGCCGCCAGCTCCAGCGGGTCGTCGATGTCCAGTCGGCCGAGCTGCTGCAGCGTGTCGCTCATGAAGAGGCGCAAGGCCTTGTGGATGTGGGCGTAGAGGTCGAGGCGGGGGGCGGGTGAGGTCATGGTGGGTCCTGGTGGTCCGGGCGGGATGCCCGATGGCCGCCAGTGTTCCGGCGCCGGGTGCGTCTGCCATCGCTCCGATGGGCCATCCGGGCGATGGCGCGGCATGGCTCTTCGACGCCGCGGCGCGTGGCCCGTCCGGGCGATGGCCGCGCGGACCCTGCTCGGCACAGTGCCGTCAACCCTGAAGCGGCGTCCGGCCCGAACAGGGCTCCCTCCACGTTTCACCCAGGACAACCCATGCAACACCGACTCTCTGCCCGCCGCGCGCTGCGCGCTCCCTGCCTGGCCGCGCTGCTGGCCGCCGCGCTCACCGCCTGTGGCGGCGGCTCATCGACGCCGACCGACGCGTCCCCGCAGCAACCCCAGCCCCAGCAACCCCAGCCCGGCAACGGCGGCAGCGCCGGCTTCAGCTTCACGCTGGACACCAGCAAGGCCATCGTCTGGCAGGGCCAGCAGGCCACCGTGGCCGTCACCGTGCAGCGCGATGCCGGCTTCACCGACGCCATCCAGTTCAGTGCCGAGAGCCTGCCCACCGGCACCACGGCGGCCGCGCTCAGCGTGGCGGCCGGCAGCACCACCGGCACGCTGACGCTGCAGGCCACGTCGACGGCGCCGCACTCGCTGCCGACGGCGGTCACCGTCAAGGGCATCGCGGGCACCGTCAACGCCAGCAAGCCGCTGACCGTCACCGTGCGCGGCCAGGCGGGCGACATCGACACCAGCTTCGGCGGCGGCACGCTGGTGGCCCCCGGCGGGCTGACCGACGACTACGTCCGCGGCGTGGCCGTGCAGGCCGACGGCCGCGTGCTGGTGGCCGGTTTCGGCGTCACCGCCACGGCGACGGGCACCGACTTCCTGCTGGTGCGCCATCTGCGCGACGGCGGGCTGGACACCAGCTTCGGCACGGGTGGCAAGGTCACCACCGGCTTCAACAATGCCGGCCGCAGCGACGAGGCGCTGGCGGTGGCTGTGCAGCCCGACGGCAAGATCCTCGTCGCCGGCACCAGCGACCAGGGCGCCACGGGCTACGACTTCGCGCTGGCCCGCTACAACGCCGACGGCACGCTGGACACGACCTTCGGCAACGTGGGCCGCGTCACCACCTCGTTCGGCAACGGCGCCGACAAGGCCTATGCGTTGCTGCTGCAGCCCGACGGCAAGATCGTGCTGGCCGGCGACAGCAACCAGGGCGCCAGCGGCAACGACTTCGCGCTGGCCCGCTACAACGCCAACGGCACGCTGGACGCGGCCTTCGGCACCGGTGGCAAGGTGCTGACGGCCATCGGCGCCGGCAGCGCGAGCGAGACGGTCTACGCGCTGGCGCTGCAGACCGTCGGCGGCGCGCAGCGCCTCGTCGCCGTCGGCGGTGAGGGCGACTTCATCGTCGCCGGCTACAAGGCCGACGGCACGCTGGACACGGGCTTCGGCACGGGTGGCATCGTCAACGCCTTGTTCGGCAGCGTCACCGGCGCCGCGCGCGGTGTCGTCGTGACGGCCGACAACCAGCTGGTGCTGGCCGGCCATCACGACCACGACTTCGCGGCCGTGCGCCTGAGCCCCAGCGGCGTGCTGGATGCCAGCTTCGGCACCGGCGGGCGCGTCACGCTGCCGGTCAGCACCACCAACTGGGACGAAGCCACCGCGCTGGTGCAGCAGGCCGACGGCAAGCTGCTGCTGGGCGGCTGGGTCTACACCGGCAACAGCTCCAGCGCCGACACGGTGCTGGTGCGCCTGAACGCCAACGGCAGCGCTGACGCCGGCTTCGGCCCCGGCGGCGTGCGCACCACGGCCGTCGCTGCCGGTACCCGCACCGACTCTGGCCGGGCGCTGGCGCTGCAGCCCGACGACCGCGTGCCCACCGTGCGTGTGCTGCAGGCCGGCGAGGCCAGCGGCACGAGCGACCTCGACGTGGTGCTGATGCGCCACTGGCTGTGACCGCGCGCGCCGGGCCCCGGCCCGGCGCTCCCGCTCCCCTGACTCTGGAGATCCCCATGTCCTTGTCCCTCCGACTGCTGGCGCCGCTGTGCGCCGGCCTGCTTGTGCTCACCGGTTGCGGCGGCGGCGGTGATGGCGGCGCGCCGTCCGGCAGCCCCGACACGCCGACCCCGTTGCCGCCCGCGGCGACGATGTCGGCGATGGCCGGCTCCGCCGCCCACGTCACCCTCCGCTGGCAAGGCGGCAGCGCCGGCCAGACCTGGCGGCTGGAACGCCGCGCCGGCGAGAGCGGGGCGTTCAGCGCCGTGGCCGATGTCGACAGCGGCGCCGGCCTGTGGATGGACACCGGCCTCACTGCCGATACGGCCTACCGTTACCGCGTGACGCGCGCCGACGGCAGCGTCGCCGCCACGGCGGATGCGCGCACCGGCAGCGATGCCGCGCGGGTGACGCCCGCCCCGCAGCCGGCCGGCGACGCCGTCTCGCTGCCCTTCACGACCGACACCCGCCGCCTTGCGCTGGCCGACGGCGCGCTGGCGCTGTCGCTGCCGGCCGGCGCCTTCAGCCAGGCCGGCACCGCCACCGTGCAGCCGGTGAGCAACCCGCTGCCCGACGGCGTGGGCACCGGCTTCGCGCTGAGCCTGCCCGAACGCCCGGCGCAGTCGCTGAGGCTGTCGCTGCGCTACGGCATGAACGAAAGCGCGGACGACGTGACCTCGGACCGCCTCGCGGTGCAGCAGGCCGACGGCAGCTGGTGGCTGCTGCCGCTGGCGGCGCACGGCGAAGGTGAGCGCCTGCTGACGGTGGACCTGCCCGTGTCCCTGTGGCCGCAGGCCGTGACCGCCCAGGCGCTGCAGGCACATCAGGCCGCGCTGCCCACGCCTTCCGCCAAGCTGCATGTCGTACGCGTGAAGGCCCACAAGCTGCTGCCGGCCTCCGCCAGCGTGCGGGTGCTGGGCAGCCAGCGCTTCGTGCCGGTGTCCATCTACACGGTCAGCGACAACATCTCCTGCGAGAGCCCCGCCGATGGCGACATCTGCATCCCGACGCCGGTGCTGCGCGACGTGACGATGCCGGTGCGCAACACCAAGGCCGGCTACCAGCGCCAGTGGGAGCTGCAGGACAGCACCACGCCCGCGCCGGCGCTGGGCGTGCTGGCGGCGGAATCAGGCAGCGGCGTGGTCTACACGGCGCCCGCCCAGGTGCCTGCCACCAACCCGCTGACGCTGCGTTTCACCAGCACCCATGTCGCCAGTGGGCGGCGCCTGGTGCTGACCGCGCAGGTGCGCGTCGTGGAGGACGCCTGGACCGGCGAGCTTGAGGGCAGCATCGGCGCCGGCGGCGCCGGCCACGTGTTCCGGCTGACGACGCGCTGGACGCTGGATGCCGGCAAGAGCACCGACACCCGCCGCGTCTACCGCCCCACAGGCGATGCCACCCACATCTACACCATCGATGACACGGGCTGCACCCACACCGTGACGCCCCGGCAGCTGCCACTGGCGCAGGCCGACGCGATGGGCGAGCTGGTGGTGGACGAGTCGGTGAGCCCGGCTCGCTACACCCTGGGACTGAGCACGCGCTGGGATTCCGTGCTGACCGTGAGCTGCCCAACCGGCACCGTCTCCGGCCCCACCGCAGCGGGCTACATCTGGGATGTGCGCGGCGACGTCTCGGCGGGCCGCATCCAGGGCCTCGAGGTCGTCCTTGGCGGCACTCGCAGCTGGTCGCTGGAGCGGCCGCAATGAGGGCAGGTCTCGCGGCCCTCGGGCTGGTGCTGGCCGCGTCGGCGCAGGCCAGCCTGCCCGAACGGCTGAGCCAGACCGGCCTGGGCGAGCCCGGCGTGCGGCCGTTCGAGCCGCGCTTCGCGCTGTGGAGCGATGGCGCGGCCAAGCAGCGCTGGATCGCGCTGCCGCCGGGCACGGCGGTCGATGCGAGCCGGCCCGATGCCTGGCGCTTCCCCGTCGGCACGCGGCTGTGGAAGACCTTCAGCGTGGACGGCCTGCCGGTGGAGACACGCCACATGCAGCTGGGCGCAGACGGCCGCTGGCAGTTCGCCAGCTACCTCTGGCAGGGTGGCGACGCGGTGCGCGCACCGGACCGGGGCCAGGCGCTCACGCTGCCAGGCGGCCGGCGCTACGAGGTGCCGTCGGTGGGCGACTGCGTCGCCTGCCACGCCGGGGCGCGCAGCCCGGTGCTCGGGTTTGCCGCGCTGCAGCTGGGCCCGGCCGTGCCGGCGCTGCTGCGCGATGGTCTGCTCGCGAACGCCCCGGCCGCCTGGGCCGCGCAGCCGCCCGACTTCATCGCCGCCGACGCCACCGCTCACGCCGCGCGCGGCTACCTGCACGGCAACTGCGCGCACTGCCATCACGGTGACATCGGCGACGGCGGTGTGCCCGTGCCGCTGCGCCTGGCGCTGGACGTGGGTGCACCGCCCGCGCCACTGCACGCCGAGCAGCGGGCCGCCGTGCTGCGCCGTGCCGGCACCCGCAACCCCTACCAGCAGATGCCGCCCCTGGGCACCCGCGTGGTCGACGCCGTGGGCCTGGCGCTGCTGGCCCGTCACTTCAACCTGGAGATTCATCCATGAGAGCCCTGATTCCCCTGCTCGTGCTGCTGGCCGGTGCCGCGCACGCCAGCGACCGCATCGAGCGCGGCCGCTACCTCGTCAACACCAGCGGCTGCACCGACTGCCACACGCCGCTCAAGATGGGGGCCAACGGCCCGGAGCCTGACCTGGCTCGTGCGCTGTCCGGCCACCCGGCAGGCTTCGCCGTCACGGCGCCTGCGGCAGTGCTGCCGGTGCCGTGGATGGTGGCCATCGCGGCCACCGGTACGGCCTACGCAGGCCCCTGGGGCGTGAGCTTCGCAGCCAACCTGACGCCCGACCCCGACACCGGCCTGGGCCGCTGGAGCGAGGACGACTTCGTGCAGACCATCCGCACCGGCCGCCACCTGGGCCGCGGCAGACAAGTACTGCCGCCCATGCCCATTCCCGTCTACAGCCAGATGACGGACGACGACCTCAAGGCCGTCTTCGCCTACCTGAAGAGCGTGCCGGCCATCCGCAACAAGGTGCCCGAGCCGCTCGCCCCCCCGATGGCCGCCCGGCCCTGAACGCAGGACCGGCATCCACGCCCTCACACGCGATCCCCTGCAACCCTACCTACCCAGGAGCCCAACATGTCCTTTCATCCACGCCACGCACTGGCGGCCTTGTGCCTGTTCACCCTGTCCCTTCCGAGCCTCGCAGCGGTGCTGCAGGGCAGCAGCTTCGGCGTGACGGCCGAGGCCGGCAGCGTCAAGGCCGGCGGCTGGTACCAGTCCACGGCGAGCGCTTCGCACGGCAGTGCCAGCGGCAACACCGAAGCCAGCGCCTGGGGCAGCTCGGAGTCCTTCAGCGTCCATGCGCGGGCCTGGACGTCCGAGAACCCGACGCTGCCGATCTACTGCACGGTGTACACCTGCTCGTGGCAGACCCATGCCAGCGTGTCGGTGTGGGACACCGTCACCATCACCCCCGCCGCGAACAGCACCGAGACGCTGGACTACCGGTTCGCCATCGACGGCTTCCGCAAGCGTGGCCCGTGGGCCTACGGCAGCGGCACCACGGCCACCTCCTGGTATTACATCGGCACCGACGCCAACGGCTGGTACACGCCCAACATGCGCACGCTGGGCAACGGCAAGATGGAGGCGGCCGGCACCGTGGAGGCGCGCAATGGTCAGCCCATCACGCTGTACGTGTACGGCGCGCTGTCGGTGTCGGCTCGCGACGGCGCCGTGGCCGACTACAGCCACACCATGTCGTTCCACTGGGACCTGCCGCCCGGCTGGACCTACACCTCCGCCTCCGGGCACTTCTCGCCCGTGGCGGCGCCCGTGCCCGAGCCCGCCAGCATGGCGCTGATGGCCAGCGGCCTGTTCGGCCTCGCCGTGCTGCACCGGCGCCGTCGCAGCGCCGCGCGATGACGGCCCGGTGCCGTCGCCCGCGCTGATTCCCTGTCCGGTGACGGCGCAAAGGAAAGCCCCGACCGGTGTTCACCGGTCGGGGCGCAAAAGCGCTTCACACCGCCCGGGACATCCGCCTCGCGGCGGACATGGGGCTGCGGTGTGCATCACAGCGCAGGCGGCTGACGCGGGCGACACCGGGGTGACGCTGGCGGGCCGGGAAGCTCATGCTTTCATGGTCGCGGGCGGGCTCGAGTTCCGCCTCGCCAGGGGCCGCAGCGTTGCCGGGGGCCGTGCACTGGTGACAGAACGGATCATCGGCGCAGCCCGCCGTGAACAAAGCCGCAATCAGCGGGGCGGGGCCGCCCTTTTTTGGGCTCAGCGCCGGTGCATCCCCATCCGCAGCCGCCGCCAGCCCATCACCGTGCCAGTGACGGACAGCGCCAGCCCGGCCCCGCCGAAGCCCAGCATCCAGGCGTCCCAGGCCGGGCGGGCGTTGAGGAACACGGGCAGGTCGAAGCTGTGCAGGAAGGCGAACAGCCAGCGGTCGGTGCGCTGGTGGCCGTTGCTGGTCTGCACGATGGCGCCGGTGGCGGGGTCCAGCACGACGGTGTGGGCCTGGGCATCGTCGAAGTGCAGGCGCAGCGCCGGCAGCGGGCGTTCGCGCTGGCCGGTCATCGTGTGCGCCTCGCGGCTGTAGTAGTGGCTGTCGAAGGCGGTCAGCCACTCGCGCCGGACGATGTTCGCCTGCGGCAGCAGCCGCGCCGCGGCCTGCACCAGCGTGGCCTCGGGCAGCGCTGCCAGGCGCCGGCCCTCGCCATCCACGAGGAACTGGCCGGACACCGTCTGCACCAGCACCCAGGGCTGGCCGGCCACGCGGCGCCACTCCAGCAGGCGCGGCTGCTGGCCCTGGGCCTGCAGACCCGCGAGCACGCGGCTGGCGTCGGGCGCATCGTCCGCGCGTAGCGGGCCCCCGGCGTAGGCCGCGCGGTCGGGCCGGGGGCCGGGCGCGTCGAAGACCTTCCAAGGGTTCATCGAGAACAGGCCCGACACCACCCAGGTCAGCGCCAGCGTGCCGCCGGTGAGCCCCACCACGTGATGCCAGCGCGCCAGCCGGCCGCGGTAGGGCGAGCGCGCGCCGCTCTTGTAGCGGCCCCGAAAGCGCCAGCGCCACATGCCCACCACCAGGCCGCTCAGCGCCAGCACGCCGCCGGCGATGGACAGCCAGACGACGATGTCGGTCCACCACGCGTTCAGCGCACCGCCGCGGAAGAGGTACAGCCAGTGCAGCCAGGCGCCCACCCAGCCCCAGGTGCGCTCCGTGAACGTGGCGTCGCGCACCACTTCGCCGGTGCGGCCGCTGACGTACAGCCACAGGCCGCTGCCGTCTTCCACCGCGACGCGGTGCAGCGGGCGGTGGGCATCCAGCGCGCGGGAATGGGTCCAGGCGTCTTCGGTGACATCGCCCAGCCAGCGTACCGGCGCCCCGCCGGCGAAGTGCGAGGCGGACACCTGCGCGGCGTCGCGTGTGACGGCCTCGATGCGCCGGCCGGTGGCGGCGTCCACCGCCACCGCTGCCTGGCGGCCGTCGCCGAACAGGTAGCGCGGCTCGCCGGCCACGGCCGCCAGGCGCCACGACGTGGGCGACTTCAGCCCGGCCGCGTCCAGCGCCCGGTCCAGCGACACGCAGCAGCCGGGGCCGGCCTTGAGCACCGCCAGGCCCTGCAGCTGCTCGGCCGGTGTGAGCTTGGGGTAGCCCACGTACAGCATCACCATGCCGGACAGGAACCACAGCGCCATCACCAGGCACAGCGCGATGCCGGCCCAGCGATGCAGCAGGTAGAGCAGGCGCTTCATGGTCAGAAGCGCCAGTCCAGCGCGGCGCTGATGCTGCGGGGGGCACCCAGGTAGGGCAGGCTGGTGCTGAGGCTGGCCACGTAGCGGGTGTCCGTCACGTTGTCCACGCGGGCGCGGGCCGTGAGCTGCGGCGTGATGCGCAGCGTGACGTTCAGGCCCAGCAGCGAGTACGCCTCGTCCCACACCGTGTTGGCGGTGTTGGCGTAGCGCTTGCCGACGTGGCGCCAGTCGGCGCCCAGCGTCAGCGACTCGTTGGCGCGCCAGTCGACGCTGCCGCCCAGCACCACGGCCGGCACGTTGGCCGGGCGGTTGCCGGCCCGCGAGACGGTGGTGGCGCCGACGGTCTCGACGAAGCTGTCGAATCGCGCGCGCGTGTAGCTGGCCTGGCCGGCCACCGTCAGCGCAGCCGTTGCACGCCAGCGCGTGGACAGCTCCACGCCCCGGCTGCTCTGCGCGCCGACCGGGATGACCTGGGTGCGGTCGTTGGGGTCGGTGATGGAGAGGTTCTTGCGCGTGATGTCGTACACCGCGACCGTGGCCCAGCCGCGGCCGCCGTCGAAGCCCCACTTGCTGCCCAGTTCCAGCTGCCGGGCCTTGGTCAGGTCGAAGTCGCGCAGCGCCGAGAAGCCTGCCGTGGCCAGCACGCCCGACGGCGGGTCGGCGGCGGTGCTGGCCTGCGCGTAGACCTGCCAGTCGCTGCGCAAGTCCTTCACCAGGCCCAGCCGGCCGGTGACCGGCGAGAAGTCGGTGGTGAACAGCGCGGGGTTGGTGGCGGTGACGGCGCGGTGGTTGCGCACGTCCAACGCGATGCGGTCGGTGCGCAGCGCGCTGACCACGGCCCAGCCATCGCCCAGCTCGGTGCGGTTCTCGGCAAACAGCGCGAAGGTGCGCAGCAGGTTGGTGGCGCCGGGGGTGTAGGTGCGCGTGATGCCCGGCGTCTGCAGGAAGAAGCGGTCGGCCGGCGTGTAGGGGCTGGTGGTGTCGAACGGGCCATTCACCGACAGCGGAAAGCGCGTCTGCTCGTTGAAGCTCCAGTCCCAGCCCAGCGCGAAGTCCGAGCGCTGGCCGGCGATGCGGGTGCCATGGCTCAGCGAGGCGCGGCTGCCGGTGACGCGCTGGTCGTGGCGCTGCAGCAGCGCGCTGGAACGCTCCACCGCGGTATTGCCGGCCTTGAAGGTGTAGACCTCGACGTTGTCGTAGTCGCGCAGCGCGTCGTAGTGGTACAGCGTGTGGCTCACGCGGGTCTGGGGCGACAGCGTCCACTCGAGCAGCGAGCGGGCCCAGGTCACGTCCTGCTCGTAGCGGCCATCCACGACGTTGTAGTTGACGCCGTCCGTGCCCGCGTCGAAGGCCAGCCTGCCCGTGACGGTGCCGTCGGCCGCGCGCAGCATGGGCGTGCCCCAGTAGGGCTGCGTCACCTTCTCGTGCTGTCGCTCGACGGCCAGCGTGTGCACCAGGCCTGCGGCCAGTGGCGCTCGCCAGGACGCGCTGGCCTGCCAGGCGCTGCGGTCGCGGCCCTGCGTCCACAGCGCGCCCTCGCTGCGGTTCAGCTCCACGCGCAGCACCTGCTCGCCCAGCGTGCGCTGCAGGCTGGCTGCCGCCTGGGCGCGGTCGCCGGTGGCGACGTACAGCCGCGAGATGTCGCCACTGGTGTCGGCCACCTTGGTGATGACGTTGAGCGTGCCGCCCACGGCCCCCGAGCCGTTGAGGAAGCTGGACGGACCACCGACGGCCTCCAGCCGCTCGACGATCCAGCTGTCCACGGGGCGTGCGGCGATGGCGTCGTACTGCACGCTGATGCCGTTGTAGAGCTGGGCCAGCGAGCCCGAGCCGAAGCCGCGGTAGACCACGCTGCCGGCGGAGCCCGGCGGGTCGGCGGCCACCACGCCCGGCACGCCCTTGAGCAGGTCCTGCGTGTTGGCGGCGCCGCGCGCCTCGATGGCCTCGCGGTCGATGACGGTGACGCTGGCGGGGGTCTGCTTCAGCGTCAGGCCCAGGCGGGAATTGCCGCCGGCGTCGGCGTTCAGGCCGCTGGCGGTGCCGCTGACGGAGACGCGCTCCAGCGCGGTGGTCTGTGACAGCGCGGAAAAACTCAGGCAGGCAAGCGCCAGCGGCGCGAGGTGGGGAACGTGCTTCATGGAAAGGCTCAGGCGAAGGCCCGTCGCGCGCCTTCGAGGGCGTCGCGGTCGGTCAGGAACGGGGAAGAGGGCAGCCGTGAGCGGCCGCCGAGACAGGCCAGGCGTCAGGCCACGGGCGGCGCGTGCAGCCGCTGGGCGAGCCAGCGCCGCACGGGGTCGCGGGCCGTCGTGCCCGCAGGCGTGGCCGTGGCATCGGCCGGCGCCGGGCCCGGGGCCAGGGCCAGCCGCGGCGGCAGCGCGGGCAGCGGCAGCGCCGCCAGCAGCGTGGCCAGCGGGCAGGCCTGGTGCGCGTGGCCGGCGGTGTCGTCGGTCGACGCCGGCTGGGTGCGCACGCCGTAGACCGAGCACACGTCCGCCGTCGACACGCCGCGTGCCCTCGCCGCGCCCGCGGCCAGCCAGGGGACGGCCGCCTTGAGCAGCAGGCCCAGCACGAGCAGCGCCACCCACCCGGCGCGTGCGGCGCGGGTGGTGGTGCGGCAGGGCAGGCCGGTGGGCGCCATCAGTGCGCGTGGGCGGCGGGCTGGGCGGGCGAGACGATGAGCTTGACGGCCGGCGCGCGCGGCTTTGGGTTGTCGGCGCTGGGCAGCTCGGCCCAGTGCCATTCGCCCTGCGTGCAGAGCTGGCGCACCGGGAACCACAGCGTGCCGGGTTCGGCCGGCAGGCTGGCGCGGATGACGAACTCGTCGAACCAGTCGTCCTGCAGGAAGTCGGCCGGCGTGTTGGCCGTCCAGCGCACCTCGGCCAGTTCGTCGGTGACGGGCTTGCCGTGGCTCTCGTACGGGCTCTTCAGCGGGCGGCGCGTGGTGGTCAGCGTCCAGCCGGGCTTGGGGCTGGGCTTGGCGCCGCGCAGGCCGGTGGGCAGCGTGACGATGACGACGGTCGTCGCCGCGCCGTTGCAGCCGTGGCCGATGCGGAACGCGGCTCGGTAGCTGCTGCCGGCCGCGGCTTCGGGCTGGTCCAGCACGACGTGGGCCTGGGCCGAGGCGCTCAGCAGGGCCAGGGCAGTGATGACGAAGGCTTTCATGCGGCTCTCCTCACAGGTCGAATTTCAGCTCGGCCGAATAGCTGCGCTGCGGGTAGTTGTGGAAGTTCCAGTACTGGTAGTTGTTGAGGTTGTCGATGCCGAAGGCGGCGCTCCACTGGCGGCTGATCTTCCACAGCACGCGCAGGTCGGCCGTGGCGTACTTGCTGACGCCCTGGTAGGCGAAGCCATTCACGTCGGCATTGTTCAGCGTGCGGTACTGGCGGCCGCTGTAGCGGGCGGCGAGGCTGGCGCTCCAGGCGTCGCTGAAGCGGTAGGCGGCCAGCGCCGTGGCGCGCCAGCGCGGGATGTTGGGCTGCCACTTGCCCACCGTGTCACCCGCCGTCGACACGAAGCCGGCATTGGCCTTGATCTTGGAGTCCGTGTAGGTCACGCTGCCCGACAGGTCCAGCCCCTTGAGGCCCCAGTCGGTCGCGGCCAGCGTGGCCTCCAGGCCGGTGGTGGCTATCTTGTCGATGTTCTGCACGCGGCTGACGTTCTTGTTGAGTACCGGGTCCAGCAGCGTCTGCGAGTACAGCGAGTCGCGTGTGGTTTCGGCGAACAGCGTGACGCGCGACTGCAGCGCGCCCCAGGCCGACTCGGCGCTCAGCTCGGCCGTCCACGACTTCTCGGGTTGGAGGTTGGGGTCGTTGATGTACAGCGAGTTGGTGGTCGACGTGGCGCCGTACAGCTCGCTGACGGTGGGCATGCGCACGGCGCGGCCCACCGACGCCTTCAGCACGGTCTGCGCCGTGGCCTGCCAGGACAGTGCCGCCTTGGGCGAGAGGAAGTTCGCGCTGCGCGCCGCGTAGATGCTGGGCGCCGGCGTGCCGGTAGCGGAGAAGTCCGTGCGGCCATCAAACGCCTGCCAGTGCTCGGCCCGCAGGCCCAGCACGGCCTTCCAGTCGGCGTTCAGCAGCCAGGCGTCCTGCGCATAGGCCGCCTGCAGGCGGGTCTTGCCCGCCACGCGGTTGACCAGGTCGCCCGGGCCGTCCGTCAGGTAGTTGCCGCTGATACCGGAGGTCAGGTAGCGCAGCGCGTAGCTGTCCTGCTGCAGCCCGATGTCCACCACGTGGGCCGTGCCGGCCGGGCGCCAGATGCCCTTGGCGGCCAGCGAGTGCCAGCCAGTGCCGCTGCCGTCGACCAGCGTGCCGGCGCCGCCACTCAGGGCACCGGGCTGTGGGTTGTCCGTCAGCACGCCGTTCACGGTCAGCCCGTTCTGGCGCTTCTGGTCTTTCCGGTAGTCGTACAGGCTGGCGGCGACCTCCCAGTCCCATTCGGCGCCGCTGCGGCTCTTCACCGAGACGCCGTGCATGGCGTGCTGCAGCTGCTCGCGCGTCACGGCGAAGTCCGATGCGGTGAGCCGGGCGAACTGCTTGCCGTCGATGGCGATGACCCCCGAATACACCGGCTTGCCGGTGGCGTCGCGCAGCCAGCTCTCGGAGTTGCCGTCCGAGTCGTTGCGCCACAGGCCCAGTACGTAGCTGGCCCGCACCGTGGGGCTGAGGTCGTAGGCGAGCTTGAGCTTGAGGTGGTCCTGCGCGGTGCTGTACTGCGTGCCGGCGCCGAGCAGGTACCACGGCGTGTTGCTGCTGTTGGGCACGAGGACGGCACCGGTCACCGGCGTGCCGGTCGTGGCGGCGGTGCCGGTGCTGGCCACGCGCGTGGCGAAGGTCAGCGGCTGGCCGTCGCTGTCGGTGTGGTTCACGTTGAGCCACCAGCTGAAGGCGCCGTCGCGGCTGCCCACCGACGCGCTGGCCTGCCAGGCGCGGTAGCTGCTGCTGTGGCCGTAGAGCTCCGAGGACTGGTGACCGTATCCCACTTTGACATGAGCCTCGAACTTGGTCGGCATGCGCGTCACGTAGTCCACCACCGCGCCCACCGAGTTGCCCGGGTAGGCGGCCGAGAACGGGCCGTACATGACGTCCACGCGCTCGATCTCCTCCGGCGTCACCAGCCCCCAGCGCGGCGGGAAGGAGAGCCCGCCCACGCCGTTGCCGAGGTAGTTGGACAGCAGCACGCCGTCGGCGTAGACGGCCGAGCGCGCGCTGTTGCCCGTGCCCGAGGCGCGGCTGGACAGGATGGCGTGGTTGTAGTCGCCGATGTAGCGCTTGCGCACCAGCAGGCTGGGCAGGTACTTCAGCGCGTCTTCCGAGTCGGTGGCGTTGATGCTGCGCTCGATGTCCTCGCGCGTGACGGTCTCGCGCGTCGTCGGAATGTTGGTGGGCAGCGAACTGGGCGCCACGCCCTGCACGCGCACCAGACCCAGCTTCGTGCGCGGGGCGGCGTCGGCGCTGTCGGCCTGCGCAGCCAACGTGGTTTGTTCAGGGGCGGCGGCGTCCTCGCAGTCGTCGCAGGCGAAGGCGGTGGCATGGGCCAGCGCGAGGCTGGACAGGGCGGCGCAGGCGGCAGCCGCGCGCGCAAGGGCAGTCTTTTTCATGGATGGCGGGATCGGAGTCGGGCCGGCGCCCGAGGCGCGCGGCGGTCCCCGGGGCCGTGGCAGGCCTCGGGCGGTCGGGAAGACTCAGATCGCCGCGGGCGGCGCGCGTGCGCTGGCAGGCCGCCAGGCGTGGGCGGTGACCGGTGCGGTCCAGAAGCGTGCCGGGGCCTCGGCCACGAGACCTGCCGGCACCGCGACCGCCGGTGTGGCCGGTGGCGGGGCGGCATCGGTGGCGTGCAGGTGGCAGGCCGCGCAGTGGCCGTTGGCCAGCAGCTCCAGTGCCTTCTCGATGGGCTTGGGCTCGGCGGCCCGGCCCAGCGACGGTGCGCGGCAGACGTCCTGCCAGGCGCTGAAGTCACCGCGCGCATGCGCCAGCGCGGCGCTCATGCCCGGGGCCAGCATGCCCAGCACCAGCACGGCCAGCCACCACCAGGACTGGCGGCGCGCGCGGGCGTGGGAGAGGGCGGGCATGCCAGGATTCTATGCAGCGGCGGTCGTCCCTAAGATGGCGGCGAGTCGGGGCGTTGCGCCCGATCAAGGGAGAAACATGAAGCACGAACGGTTGCGCCGCGGCCTGCTGCTGGCTGGCGTGATGCTGGCGACGCTGGGAACGCCGACCTGGGCGCAGGAACGGGCCAAGCCCACGCCTCCCGAGCGGGTGCCGCTGGACGTGCCGCTGGGCAAGGCGCTGGATGGCACCGTCGTCCGCTTGTCCGACTTCGACGGCAAGCCGGTCGTCGTGATGTTCTGGGCGTCATGGTGCCCGCACTGCCGCAATGAGCTGCCCGGGCTGGAGCGTCTGCAGATGGCCGCCACCCGGGAGCGTGCGCGTGTCGTCGCGATCAGCGTCGAGGAGCGCGACGTGTTCCGGCAGCTCAACCGCCAGCTGTCGGGAAAGATGCAGATGCTGCACACCTACGACCCCGATGGCGCCAGCGCGAAGGCCTTCGGCAAGGCCGACGGCGTGCCCTACACGGTGGTGGTGCGTGGGGACGGCCGGATCACGAAGACGATGTCGGGCTGGTGCGAGAAGGGCTGTCTCGAGCAGATCGTCGAGCATGTCAACGACGCCATGACGGCGGCCAAGGCCGCCAGCGCGCCGGATAGCTGATTTGGGGTTGTGCGCCCGGCTCACGCAGGCAGACACTGCGGCGATGAGCTACCCCGGCGCGACGCCACCTCCGCTTCCCAAGCCGGCCCCACCGCCGCCGTCGCTGCCCGCCCGCCTGCTGGCCTGGATGGGCGGCGAGGCGCCCAAGCTGCTGGCCGGCATCGTGCTGCTGGTGCTGGGTTACTGGGTCAAGGACTCGGTGGACTTGGCCATCAAGCAGCGCCAGCTGGACCTGAGCTACACCAAGGAGATGCTGGCGGTGCTGCAGACGCTGACGCAGGAGGACGACCTCGGCAAGCTCAACAACGCCGCCGTCGTGCTGGCGTCGTTCGGCGAGCCGGCGCTGCCCGCGCTGCTGATGGAATTGCGCCGCACCGACCTGCACGCGGTGGCCGCCACGCGGGGCCTGGAGGCCATGGCGGTGCGCGACCCCGAGCTGCTGTGCCGCGTGCTGCCGCCGCTGCTGCTCAAGCGCAACCAGCATTACGACATCGCCGCGCACCGCACGCTGGTGGGCCTGGTGGGGGACAACGGCTGCCGCAAGGCGCTGCCGCAGCTGCGCCGCTACCGGGACTTCGTCAACGCCGCCGTCGCCGGCCGGCCCGCGGAGTTGCAGGAGCGCATCGGCGGCGAGGTCTCCGCGCCGGCCGAGGCCTACCCGCGGCTGAAGAAGGTGCTCGACGAAGCCATTGCCAACCTGGAGTGATGCCCATGAGATCCCTGCTGCTAGCCCTGCTGCTGGGCGCCGGCGGCGCCCAGGCCGCCGTCGTCAACTGCGCGCCGGCGCCCAACAGCTTCACCGTGCTGCTCAGCGAGCCCAGCGGTGGCGCGATGACGGACCGCGCCGCCGTCGACGGTTTCCTGCGTCGGCTGCAGTTCGCGCTGGACCGCGAGCGCGACGAGCAGTGGATCAACCCCGATGCCACGCCCGTGGCCTTCCGGGCCTGCCCCCGCCGCGCGCCGGCGCTGGACGGCAGCGAGTTCAGCCCCGAGGTCGTCGAGCAGCTCAACGACCAGCGCGTGCTGCTGGAGGTGTGGGGGGCGGTGGACCGCGACGGCACGCCGCCGGTGCTGTCCGCGCAGATGAACTACCTGCTGGTGCCGCTGCGCTTCGCGGCCGACCAGCGCGAGGCGGTGCCGGCCGCCGCGCTGCAGCGGCTGCGCTACCCCGAGGCGGGCGCCGCGCCCGCGCAGGACGCCGTGCAGCTGGTGGCCCGCCCACAGGACCTGGACGCCTTCATCGCCACCAGCCTGGGCCTGAAGCTGCTGCGCGAGCGCCGTTTCGACCCCGCGCACGCCAACCTGTGCCGCGCCACGCGGCTGCTGGGCGCGCTGCTCAAGCGGCCGCTGGCGGGCCGCGTCAAGACCGAGCTGACGGCGCTGCAGCACTTCGTGCAGGACGGTGCGGCGAAGGCGCTGCGTGATGCGCTGGCGGACCCGGCCTACCCCAAGGCAGGCCTGTTGCGGCTGCAGAACCCGGCGCAACCCTGCGCCGGCGAGGAGTGACCATGGCCCGACTGTTGTTCGCCGCCTGCCTGCTGCTAGCGCTGGGGGCCAGCCCCTCTGCGCAGGCCGGCATGATGGCCCGGGACTGTTCCGACCCCTTCGTCTTCCGCGGCGCCGCCGTCAATGCGCTGGTGCTGCCGTGGCGGGTGGAGTCCGGCAGCCCCCGGCTGCTGGCCACCGGCCGGCAGCTGTCGTCGCTGGCGCATCTGCAGCTGCTGATGGGCATGTTGCCGCTGGGGTCCATCGGCGCGGTGGACCTGGTGGCGTCGCCCGGCGCCACCTGCGATGTCAACGAGGTGCTGGGCCGTGTCAGCCGCGGCGGCGCGCTGGGCGGCACGCTGGCGCCCGGGCAGGCGGTCGTCGTGCTGTGGGGGCGGTTCTTCGAGCAGGACGGCGAGCTGTTCGTGCAGACCTACCTGCGCTTCGCGCGCCAGGCGGTGGGCGGTGGCCTGCAGCCGGAAACGCTGTCGCTGGGCTGGGGCGGCGAGACGCTGCAGGCGGCGCTGCCGATGCAGGCGCTGGCCTTCGCGCCGCGCCGGCTGCGCGTGGACGAGCTGGCGCGCATCGACGCGGCCTCCCGCGCCGCGTTGAGCGTGCGTGCGCAGCCGGACGCGGCGGCCCCCGGCGTGGCCTTGCCGAGCACGCCCGGCCAGGGGCTGCCGTACTGGATCACCGCGCAGCGCGGCGACTGGCTGCAGCTGCAGCCGATGCGCCCGGGCCTGCCGGCCGGCTGGGTGCGGGCGCGCAGCGGCGACGACAGCGTGCCGGAGTGGTCGCTGTCACGCTGGCTGCCGGAGCTGGACTACGCGCTGGGCGTGGCCGGCTGGCTGCGCCTGCAGGTGGGGAGCGTCGGCGATGCCGAGCGTGCGCGCATCGCGCAGTTCACCGACGCGGCGCTGGCCCGCTACGAGGCCGCCGTGCCAGGCGACGAGGCGCCCTCTGCCTGGGGGCTGGCTGCCGCGCTGCGTGGCCAGCTCGCCTGGGCCCGGGGCGACCGTGCCGCCGCGGCCGCGCTGTTCGCACAGGCCCGCGCGCGGCTGCCGGCCTCGGCGGCCGCGGCCAACCTGGCGGCGGTGTCCGCGCTCAGCGGCACGCCGGCCGACGCCGCCTCGGCGCAGCGGCTGGGCCGGGCCTTGCTGGGGGCGCTGGCCATGGCGCCGCAGGATGAGCAACTGCGCGCCAACCTCGCGGCGCTGTACCGCCTGTACGCGGACAAGCCCGGCTTGAGCCCGTTCGAGCCCGCGGAACTGGCGCAGCGGCAGCAGGTGCTGCGCTCAGCGCGCTAGCCGAGCCGCCATCTCCGCTGCTACGTCGCGTAGCGCACGGCTCACGTCGCCGGAGCGAGAAAGCGCTGCCCAGAAGGCCAGCGCCGGCTCGCGTGCACCGCTGTGCAGCGCTGGCGCGTCGGGCACGAAGGGCGCGTAGTCGGGCGCGCCGCCCAGCGCCGCGTCCGGCCGCCAGCGCATGGGCAGCATGTCGTAGACAGGCGCCACCGTGAAGCGGCCGCGCAGCAAGGTCTTCAGGTCGTCGCCCTCTACCCACAGCGACAGGTTGCCGCCGTGCATGTCGGTGTTTCCGATGAGGCGACCGAAGTGCCACAGCGCCTGTACCTGTGCGGCCGCCAGCGCCGGCAGGCGCCGCTGCTGCGCCAGCGCCTCGGTCGTGCGCGGCCAGCTCCAGTAGCCGCCCGGCACGAAGCCGGCGTGCACCGCGCCGATGGCCACCGCGTGCCGCCGCCCGCCGCGGCCCAGACGGTCGAAACGCGTGCTGACGAAATAGGTGCGCGCTGCGCTGGTGACGACGCGGCTCGGCGCCACCGGCACGCCATGTTCGGCGAGTACGCGCAAGGCCAGATGCTCGGCGTGAAGCAGGTCGTGCCAGCGTTCACCGAACGGCGTGCCGCGCGGCGGCGTGAACTTGACGAGCAGCGCCTCGCCGCTCGCGGCAGTAGCCAGGAACTTAGGCTGCTCGCCACCGGCCGAAGATCCTGCGGGCAATGTGCTGGCGACGTCGGCGGCGAGCGTGTCGAAGGCCGCGGTGTCGTCACCGGCTGGGAGCAGGGTGGGAGGCGCGTGCATGGGCTCGCCGAGCGTCAGTGCGCCGGGGCCGTCGTGCAGGTGCAGCGCGGCAAAGAGCTGCGTCTCCAGCCGCCAGCCCGCCGGGTCTGCCGCGATGCCGGGTGCCGCGAGATGCTGCCCCAGCAGCCGCCCCAGGAAACCCTGGGCCAGCAGCGGTGCGAGCAGCCAGGGCAGCTCCGCGCTGACGGTGAGATCGGCGCCAGGGCCGCTGACGTGGAGCACCTCGGGATACAGCAGCGTCACGTCGCCGATCCGCTCGATGCGGCCATCCGCCAGCGTGAGGAAAAGCGGCTGCCTTCCGTTCGATCCGTGAATAGATTTGAGAAGCCCGTATCGCGTGGTACGGGCCTTGCCCAGCGGCACCACCTGACCGGCCAGATCCGCCAGCAGCCGTGACAGGCTGGGCTGGCTCAAATGGACGATTCCTTGCAGGGCTGTCGATGCCAACGGTCCTTGCGCGGCCAGAGCGCCGAGGACATGTTGATGAGACGCGCCGAGATTCATGGCTGCTTGTTGGATAGATACTGAATAGATACTACAGACGTACTCTCGGTGTGCCAAATCGACCTGGCATTCCGGGCGTGGGAGGTGCGCCTTGATGATTTCCCGGTGTGACGTGAGAAAAGTGCGGCAGACCTGACCGTTGCCGGACGCAGCACGACATGGAAGCTCCTGCAGAGTTGGCGATGGACGTTGGCCGTTTCCCTCTGCGTGGCTAGTGTGCTGGCGAAGGCCCAGCGCGCTGCCGAGGATCGGATCAAGCATCTCGTGAACCGACTGCTTGAGCTGGCCAACAGTGGCCGTCCTGTCGAGCCCGACTTCGTATCGAAGACGCTGGACGTCGAGCCGCATTTCATGGTCCAGAACGAGGCGAGCGCTGGGACTGCAGCAGGGATTGTGTCCATCGACGCCTGCTGTCCGCGCAGTGGACGCCGCCGTGGGCCAGGCATGAGGATGCGATGACGTTGCTGCCGGGGCTGAGATGTCGGCGCACGCCCAGGAGTGGGCGTGGTCAGCGTTGGAGTACAGCGGCCTGCGGGTTGGATATCAACAGAGCGGCGACGTCCGCTGCCCGCAGCGAGTCACGATCAAGCAAGACGCCGACCGTCGCTAGCGCCTCGAGCGCCGGCAATGGTGGCGCGCTGCTGATCAGAAGCGGTGGCGCATGCCCACCGAGAAGCTCTCGCCGGCGGTCAGGTTGCTGAGCTTGTCGATCATGGCCACGGCGTACAGGTCGGTGCGCTTGGACAGCCAGTAGTCGTAGCCCACCGTCCAGGTCTTGCGGCCGGCGCCCGTGGTGGGGCTGATCTGGCCGTACTGCGCCAGCAGCTTGGCGGCGCCGACGGGGATGCTCACGCCGGCCTCGTAGATCTTGTAGTCGATGTTCTTGGTGTCGTTGGTGACCTGGGCGTACTGCCCGAAGACCTTGACGACGCCGAAGTCGTACGAGCCGTTGCCCATCCAGACGGTGGTGTCGTCCACCGGCGTGGCGCCGCCGTCCTTCTTGACCTGCTGGTAGACCAGCGCGCCGGCCAGCGGGCCGCTGACGTAGGTGCCGCTGGCGGCCACGTTGCGGCCGCCCTGGCCCTCTCCGGCTGCGACGAAGACGCTGCCGGTGAAGCCGCTGAAATTGGGCGTCGTGTACAGCACCGAGTCGCTCCAGCCGGAGTCGCCGGTGACGGTGCCGCTGGTGAAGATGTGGCGGATGCTGGGCGAGTAGCCGAACGAATCGCCAAAGGGGTTGAAGCTCAGCGTGGTGACGAACAGCGTCGTCGTGTTGCGGCCCACCTTGAGCGTGCCCCATTCCTTGCTGGCCAGGCCCACCAGCGCGTTGCGCGCCCAGAAGTTGTCGGTGTTGGAGCGGCCGCTGGCGCCGACGTCCGCGCGCAGGAAGCCTTCCAGCTGGAAGATGGCCGAGAGGCCGCCGCCCAGGTCCTCGTTGCCGCGAAAGCCCAGGTGGCTGGTGGTCATCTTGCCGCTTTCGGCGCCCAGCACCGACGCGGTCGCACCGGGGGGCTTCGTGCTACCGACGCTCATGTCGATGAGGCCGAAGGCGGTCACGCTGCTCTGCGCGAGCGCCGGAGCGGCAGCCAGCGCGATGACGGTGGCCAGCAGGATCTTCTTGTCCATGGAGGTTCTCCTTGTGTTGTTGATCAGGTCTGTCCGCGGTGCGCCCAGCCGGTCAGGCGGCGCTCCAGCACGGCGAAGAATTCGTACATGGCCATCGCCATCGCGCCGACCACCAGCAGGCCGGCGAACGCCAGGCCCATCTGCATGGACGAGCCGGCGGAGATCAGCAGGTAGCCGATGCCTTCGTTGGCGGCGGTCATCTCCGACACCGTCGTGCCGACAAAGGCCAGCGTGATGGACACCTTCAGCGCGCCGAAGAAATAGGGCATCGAGCGCGGCAGGCCCACCTTCCACAGCACGTCGGTTCGCCTGGCGCCCAGCACGCGCAGCACGTCCTCCAGCTCGGGCTCCAGCGTCGCCAGGCCGGTGGCGATGTTGACCATGATGGGAAAGAAGCTGATGAGGAAGGCCGTCAGCACCGCCGGCCCCACGCCGATGCCGAACCACACGACGAGGATGGGCACGAAGGCCGCCTTGGGCAGCGCGTTGAACGCCGTCATCAGCGGGTACATGGCCGAGTAGGCGAGCTTGGAGCTGCCCATCAGGCAACCCAGCAGCGTGCCGACGACGATGGAGATCGCGAAGCCCAGCATCGTGACCCACCAGGTGCGCCAGGCGTGGGCGAGGATCACGTCGTGGTGCTCCCAGAACTGCTGCGCGATGCGCGCCGGGCTGGGGAACAGGAACTCGGAGATGTCGAACAGGCCGCAGACGCTCTGCCACAGCGCCAGGATGACGGCCAGCAACAGCCAGTGGGCATGACGCTGCAGCTTCATTGGGCGATCTCCGCGCCAGCCTTCTTCAGCGCGCCGATGTGGCCGCGCAGTTCGTGGACGATCTCGCCGAACTCGGGCGTGTAGGTGATATCCAGCTCGCGCGGGCGCGGCAGTGGCACCTCGCGCTTGAGCACGATGCGCCCCGGGCTCTTGCTCATCACGTAGATGCTGTCGGCCAGGAACACCGACTCGCGCAGGTCGTGCGTGACGAGGATGACGTTGAAGCCCTGCGCGGCCTGCAGGTCGCGCAGGATGCACCACAGCTCCTCGCGCGTGAAGGCGTCCAGTGCGCCGAAGGGTTCGTCCAGCAGCAGCAGCTGGGGCTCGTGGATCAGCGCGCGGCAGATGCTGGCGCGCTGCTGCATGCCGCCCGACAGCTGCCACGGGAACTTGTCCTCATAGCCGGCCAGGCCGACCCGGGCGAGCAGCGCGCGGGCGCGGGCTTCGAACTCCGGCCGTTTGGCCTTCAGCTCGGAGCGGTAGGGCTCGACGATCTCCAGTGGCAGCATGACGTTGGCCAGCGTCGTGCGCCACGGCAGCAGCGACGCCGACTGAAAGGCCATGCCGCTGATCTTCAGCGGGCCGTGCACGGTGCGGCCGTCCACGCGGATCTCGCCGCGCGATGGCGGCTTGAGCCCGGTCGCCAGCTTCATGAACGTGGACTTGCCGCAGCCCGATGGCCCGACGATGGCGATGAACTCGCCGCGCGCCACCTTCAGGTCGATGGCCTCGACGGCGAACTTCTCTTGCGCGAGCAGCTCGTCGTTGTAGGCCAGCCAGACGTCTCGGAAATCGACGAACGCAGGAATGTCAGCCCCTCGTTCGGGACTGGCTACGCCAGCCCCAACCGGTCCCCCGAGGGGACGCGGGCCGGCTTGGGGCGGCCCGGCGCTCGGCCCTTGCGCGCTCATTTCTTGACGGGCGGCAGGATGTTCAGTTCCGCAGCGGACGGCAGGAAGCTGCCGTTCCACACGGCGCCAGCGTCCACGCGCGTCTTGGTGCCGTAGGTATCCGACACCTGGCTGGCCATCAGCGACAGCCGCGCCGCGTTCAGCTGGCCGAAGCCCTCGGCGCGCGCATCGGGGCTGGCGATGGCGTCGCTGATCGCCATGCGCAGCCGGCGCTTCTCCAGGTCCACGTTGATGATGCCGTCGCGCTCCTTGACGAACGCGATCGCGTCGTCGGGCTTGGCCAGCACCTCCCTGGCGCCCTTCGTGAACGCACGCAGGAAGGCCTTCAGCGCCTCGGGCTTCTCCTTCACGAACTTCGGGCTCGCGATGATGACGTTGCCGTACAGCTTCACGCCGTTCTCGGCGTAGGGGAACAGCTGCACGTCGGCCGTCTTCACGCCGCGCGCCTCCAGGTTCAGCAGTGACGTGAACGAGAAGCCGGTGATGGCGTCGACGTCGCCGCGCATCAGCATGGTCTCGCGCAGCGGCGGGTCCATGCTGACCCAGGTGACGGCGCCCAGCTTGTTGGCCTTGGCGAGGATGGGGAAGCCGCGCCGGCCGGCGTCGAACACCGGCGCGCCGAGCTTCTTGCCCGTCAGGTCGGCCAGCGTCTTGATGCCGCTCTTCTTCAGCGTCAGCACCGCGGCCGGCGTGTTGTTGTAGACCACCATGACGGCGACCGGCTTGTTCGGCGCGTCGGGGTTGTTGGCGTGGAACTCCATCAGCGCGGCCATGTCCGCAAAGCCGATGTCGTAGGACCCGGAGGCAACACGCGTCACCGCGCCGCCGGAGCCGTTGCCGGCGTCCACCGTCACGTCCAGCTTCTCGTCCTTGAAATAGCCCTTGGCCGTGGGCAGCAGGAACAGCGCCGAGGGGCCCTCGAAGCGCCAGTCAAGCTGGAACTTGACGGGTGTCGTCTGTGCCAGCGCGGCAGAGGGGGCGGCACCCCAGGCAACAAGGGCAGCCGTCAGGGTGGCCAGGGCACGTCGGCTCAGTCGCATGCAATCTCCGTGGGCATCGGGCGCGGCAGTGCGCCCGAGGGAGACATTTGCAAGCTCTGTGCCTACAACCTAGGGGGCGCCGATGCACCCCGGCGCGGCGCGAAGGCCGCGCCGCGTGCGTTCACGCACCGGAGCGGCGCTCCAGCAGTTCCGCGAGCGTGCGTGCCACCACCTGCGTGGCGCGCTTCAGGTCGTCCAGCACCAGGTGCTCGTCGGCGCGCTTGGCATTGCTCTCCAGCACCGTGCGCGGGCCGGCGCCGTAGATGGCGGCCGGAATGCCCTGCGCGGTGTAGAGCCGCACGTCGGTGTACAGCGGCGTGCCCGACGTCGGGATGGGCTCACCGAACACGGCCTCGCCGTGCTTTTGCAGCGTGGCCACCAGCGTGTCGGCACCGGGCAGCGGCCTCATCGAGTTGGCAAGCAGCAGGCGCTTGATCTCCAGGCGGATGCCCGGGCTGGTCTTGTTGATATCGGCCACCGCGCTCTCGATGAGCGCGCGCACCTCGGCCTCCACCTCCGCCGGGTTCTCCTCGGGGATCATGCGGCGGTCCAGCTTCAGCACCACCTTGCCGGGCACGACGTTGGTGTTGCTGCCACCCTCGATGCGGCCGACGTTGAGATAGGGGTGCGTGATGCCCGGCACGTCGGAGCGGCGCGTCTTCAGCACGTCGTTGTGCGCGTACAGCGCGGTCAGCAGCTGGGTCGCGGCCTGCAGCGCATCCACGCCGGTGTCCGGGTAGGCGGCGTGCGAGGCCAGGCCGTGCAGCGTCACTTCCATCTGCAGGCAGCCGTTGTGCGCGGTGACGACCTGGTAGCTGAAGCCCGCGGCGATCAGCAGGTCCGGCCGCACGATGCCTTCGCGCAGCAGCCAGCCCGGGCCCAGCTCGCCGCCGAACTCCTCGTCGTAGGTGAAGTGCAGCTCCACCGCGCCGCGCAGCGGCAGGCCGGAACTCTTCAGCGCCAGCAAGGCGAACGTGTAGGTCGCGAAGTCGCTCTTGCTGACGGCCGACGCGCGACCGTACAGCTTGCCGTCCACGATCTCGGCGCCGTAGGGGTCATGCGTCCAGCCTTCGCCGGGCGGCACGACATCGCCATGCGCATTCAGCGCGATCTTGGGGCCGTAGGTGCCGAAGCGGTGGCGCACGACGAGGTTGGTCACCGACTGCATGCCGCCGCGCTTGACGACGGCCGCGGGCACGACGTGCTTCTCGACCTCGAAGCCCAGCTCGGTCAGCAGCTCCGCGGTGCGGTCCGCGTGCGGCGCGTTGTTGCCGGGCGGCGTGTCGGTGGGGATGCGGACGAGTTGCTGCAGGAAACGGATCTGCTCCGGCAGACGATCGTCAATGATTTGATCGAGGGCATTCATCTATTTCAGTCCTTGGCGTTCTTGAACGCAGCAAGCATTTCAGCTTCTGATGCACAGGGTGCGATGTGCAGCAGCAGCGTGTCGCGTAGGGCGACGGTGGGGTGATGGGCCAGTTCCTTCGCGAACCAGAAGACTTCGCTCAGCGACTGGTCTTCGTGCCACGTCGTCATCACGAACTTGTCTTCAGGAATATCGCCGTAGTCGAACCTTGAAAGGTTCTCATCGTCCACGGCGTCATCCCAACGGCTGCATTCGGAACCCCAAGCCATCATGTACAGGCAACCCTCGCGAAGCATCCACCCGCTGACGTTTGAGCGCCAGCCAGGCGACACGTCCGCCTGAACGACGACGACGCAGCGAAACGGCTCGCTCGCGCGCCAGCGCGGCAGCTCGCCATCTGGCTGCACATGCAGATAGGTCGGGACGCTTTGCATCAGGCGGCGAGACGGAACTATCGCTGTTTTGTGAGTTGATCGAGCAGTTGCGCGAAAGCGTTCACCGCCAGCTCCGCGTCATCCACCGTCACCGACTCCAGCGGGTTGTGGCTGATGCCGCCGTTGCCGCCGCGCACGAACAGCATGGCCTGCGGCAGCAGTTCGTGCAGCTTCATCGCGTCATGGCCGGCGCCGGAGGGCAGGCGGTGCAGTGGCAGGCCCAGCGCTGTCACGGCGGCCTCCCAGTGCGACTGCCAGGCGGCGTCGCTCGGCGCGGCGTTGGCGGCGACTGTGGGCTGCAGCGTGAAGCTCAGGCCGCGGCGCTGGCAGATGGCGTCCAGCTCGGCGCGCACGTCGGCGTCCAGCGCGTCGCGGGCCTCGTCGGTCGTCGCGCGCAGGTCCAGGCTGAAGCGGCAGCGGCCGGGGATGACGTTGATGGAGCCCGACGGCACTTCCAGCATGCCCACCGTGGCGACCACGTCGGGCACGCTGGCCGCGCGCCTCTCGGCGAACAGGATCAGCTCCGCCACGCCCGCGGCCGCGTCGCGACGTTGGCCCATCGGCGTCGTGCCGGCGTGGCTGGCCAAGCCGACGATCTCGCCGGTGTAGCGCCGGCTGCCGTTGATGCTGGTGACGATGCCCAGCGGCAGGTCCAGGCTGTCCAGCACGGGGCCCTGCTCGATGTGCACTTCGACGAAGCCGAAGTAGCGGCTGCGGTCGCGGTGCAGCGCGGTGATGGCCGCCACCTTGCCCGGCAGGCCGGCGGCACGCATCGCGTCGCGCAGGCTGACGCCGGCAGCGTCTGTCTGCTCCAGCCAGGTCGGGTCGAACGCGCCGGTCAGCGCGCTGGATGCGAGGAAAGTGGCCGCGTAACGCTGGCCTTCCTCCTCGGAGAAGCCGACCACTTCGATGCCGAACGGCAGTCGCTTGCCCGCCCGGTGCAGCTCGCGCACGACCAGCATCGGCACGAAGATGCCCAGCCGCCCGTCGAAGCGGCCGGCGCGGCGCACGGTGTCGTAGTGGCTGCCGGTCAGCAGGCGCTGCTCACCGGTGCCGTTGTAGACCCCGACCACGTTGCCGACAGCGTCGCGGTTGACGGTGTCGAAACCGCACTCGCGCATCCACACCATCAGCTGCTCGGCGACGGCCGTGTGCGCGGGCGTGGCGTAGGTGCAGGTCAGGAAAGTCTCGTCCTCGCTGTGTACGGCCAGCGCCGCGGCCCAGTCCCACAACTGCTCGCCCAGAGCGGGTTTGATGCCGAACTTGTCGTTCAGCCGGATCTCGGCGATGCGGTGGATCTGCCGCAGGCATTCGGCGCGTTCCACGTCCGGGTGCGCGCGCAGCCGGCGCTCGAAGATGGCGATGATTTCCTGCCGCGTGAAGCCCGTACCGCGCGGCCCGCGCACCGCCAGGATGAACGGGAAACCGAAGCGCGCGTTGTAGTCGGCGTTGAGCTGCTGCAGCTTCGCGAACTCCTCCGGTGTGCAGGCCGTCAAGCCCGCCTTCTGCTGCTCGTTCGTCGACTCGGCCGTCAGCGCCCCCGCCACGGCGGCCTTGCCGGCCAGCTCGGGGTGGGCGCGGATCAGGCCCAGCTGTTCATCCAGCGACGCCTCGCGCACGACGCGCGCCAGCGCCACCTTCAGCGCGGCCACGGTCTTGAACGGGCGGGATGCCGCGGCGCGCTCGGCGACCCACGGCGAATGTTCGTAAGTGCCGTCCAGCAGCGTGACGAAGTCGGCCGCGCTGGCGTTGTTGAGGTCGTCGAGCGTCATCATTCCCAAACGAAAGCGGTCTTGGCATCAAAGGGGTGGGTGGCTTTCCAGTGCCGCGCGATGTCCAGCCGGCGGCACACCCACACGCGGTCGTGCGCCTCGATGTGGTCGAGGAACTTCTGCAGCGCACGCATCCGCCCCGGGCGGCCCAGCAGCCGGCAGTGCATGCCGATGCTCATCATCTTGGGCGACTCGGCGCCCTCGGCGTACAGCACGTCGAACGTGTCCTTCAGGTACTCGAAGAACGGCTCGCCGTGGCTGAAGCCCTGCGGCAGCGCGAAGCGCATGTCGTTGCAGTCCAGCGTGTAGGGCACGACGAGGTGGGGCGCCAGCTCGCCGCTGGTCTTCCTGACCTGCAGCCAGAAGGGCAGGTCGTCGCCGTAGTAGTCGCTGTCGTACTCGAAGCCGCCGAAATCGGCGACGAGCCGGCGCGTGGCGGGGCTGTCGCGGCCGGTGTACCAGCCCAGGCCGTGCGGGTCACGGCCCAGCGTCAGGCGCTTCAGGGACGCCATGGCCTGCGCCATGTGGGCGCGCTCGGTGTCCTCGTCCATGCCCTGGTAGTGAATCCAGCGCCAGCCGTGCGACGCGATCTCGTGGTCCAGCTCGACGAAGGCCTGCGTCAGGTCCGGGTGGCGCTCCAGCGCCATGCCCACGCCGAACACCGTCAGCGGCAGCGCACGCTGCTCGAACTCCTTCAGCAGCCGCCACACGCCGACGCGCGAGCCGTACTCGTAGATGCCTTCCATGCTCAGGTGCCGCGCCGGGTAGCTGGCCGGGTTGAACATCTCGGACAGGAACTGCTCGCTGCCGGCGTCGCCGTGCAGCACGGAGTTCTCGCCGCCCTCCTCGTAGTTCAGGACGAACTGCACCGCCACGCGGGCCTGGCCCGGCCATTGCGCGTGGGGTGGGTTCTCGCCGTAGCCGATGAGGTCGCGGGGATAGCGGGGCGTCGTCATCCCTACACTTTGCATCAAGCCGCATGCGGCAACAGGCCACGGAGCTTCGATGGGCAAACTGACAACACATGTGCTGGACACCGCCAACGGCTGCCCCGCCGCCGGCATGGCCGTGCGGCTGTACCGTTTGGAGGCGGACGGCCCCAAATGGCTGCGCAGCCTGCACCTGAACGGGGACGGCCGCGCCGATGGGCCGGTGCTGGAAGGCGCGACCTTCACGGCTGGCCGCTACCGGCTGGTCTTTGAGGTGGCCGCGTATTTCCGGGCCCGGGGCGACACACTGCCAGAGCCCGCTTTCCTCGACGAGGTGCCGCTGGACTTCGGCATCGCCGACGAGGGTTCGCACTACCACGTGCCGCTGCTCGCGTCGCCGTGGGCTTACTCGACCTACCGTGGCAGCTGAACAGCCTTCGCGCCTGGACCGGCTGGGCGACGGCGGCCTGGTCGTCGTCGAAGGGCTGGCCAGCTTTGGCGCCTGGAGCGGCGCCGGCGTTGCCGTTGCTTTGGGGCAGCTTCTGCTGGGCGGTGCGCTGGCGGCGTTGGGCCTGGGCGTGTTCCTGCGCTTCAAGCGGCTGCGCATGAAGCGAAAGGCCCGGCGTGGCTGACGGCCCCTGCATCCTCGTCACCGTGGCCCGCACGTCGGGCAGCGTGCCCCGCGAAGTGGGCGCGTGGATGGCAGTCACGGCCGGCAGCTTCACCGGCACGGTGGGTGGCGGACATCTGGAGTTCGACGCCATCGCCCGCGCCCGCGCCGCGCTGGCCGGCGACGCACTGGAAGCCGAGGTGCGCTACCCGCTCGGCCCGGGCCTGGGGCAGTGCTGTGGCGGCGTCGTCTGGCTGCGTTTCGAGCGCGTGGCGGCTGGCGAGGACCTGCAGGCCCGGCTGCCTGTCGAGCCGCTGCGGCCGGTGGCGCTGTTCGGGGCGGGTCACGTGGGCCACGCCATCGCCCGCATCGCGCGCGACCTGCCGCTGGCGCTGCACTGGGTGGACAGCCGCGAGGACGCCTTCCCCGCCGAGCCGCCCCCGGCGCACTGGCGCCAGGAGGCCGTCGACCCCATCGCCGACGCGGTGGCCGACCTGGTGCCTGGCGCGGCCGTGCTGCTGATGAGCTACAGCCATGCGGAGGACTTCAACCTCGTCGCCGCCTGCCTGAAGCGGCAGCGTGAGCGTGGCGACCTGGCCTTCATCGGCCTCATCGGCAGCAAGACGAAGTGGGCGAGCTTTCGTCAGCGGCTGGCGGCGCGCGGCTTCACGGACGAGGACTTGGCCCGGGTGGTCTGCCCCATCGGCGTGCCTGGCATCGCCGGCAAGCAGCCGGCCGTCATCGCGGTGGCTGTGCTGGCGCAGATCCTGGCGCTGCCGCCGGCGTCAGCGTGAGGCTGCGGCCGGGCTGGGCCTGCAGGCCGCTGTTCTGCGACGCGATCTCGCGCTCGTAGGCCGTCCAGGCCTGCTGGATCTCGCCCCGTTCGCGCATCGCGCGCAGCACCTGCTCCAGCGCCGCCACGCGGCCGGCCTGCGATTCGTGCACGCCGTGGTACAGCACCGTCTGGCTCAGCGGCGTCGCCACGCGGCACAGGCTGCCCTGGCGGGTCAGCACCGGCAGCTCGGACATCCACGGCGTGGACAGCATCAGCGCGTAGTCGGCTGCACCCATGCCCACCATCAGGAAGGCGTCGCTGGGCGTGTTGGCCGGCAGTCGCACGGCTTCGGGCACCAGCGCCTCGACGGCCACCATGCCGCGCTGGTGGGCGATGCGGCGGCGCGCCAGCTCCTCCAGGCTGACCGAGGCGGGGCAGGGCGGGCGGGCGAAGGCGTAGACATGCAGCGTCAGCAGCGGCACGTCCACCTTGCGCACGGAGGGCAGCTGCGCGAAGAAGGTGTCCGTGCGCATCGCCACGCCGTCCAGGCGGCCCGCGGCCAGCTCCAGCTGGGCGCGGTTCAGCGGCCACGGCACGAACTCCACCTGTAGGCCCAGGCTCGCGTAGGCCTTGCGCAGCAGCGCCTCGGCCGGCGGGAAGTAGCTGCGCTCCACGTTGGTGGCCAGCTTCACCGTGGGCGCCTCCTGCGCCAGCGCCGGCGGCGGGGCCGCCAGCCACAGCAGGGGCAGCAGGGACAGGACGGCAGTCGGCCAGAGTGGTCGGGCAGGCATGGCGCGATTGTGTGCGCGCCGGCGGGCCCGTGCCGCATTGGCCGCGCCGCCGCGTGACGGGCGCCACGGCTGGCACGGCGGCTGCATACACTCCGACGCCAGTCGCAGCGGTGTCAGGTCCAGTGAGTCCTGCGGACGCGACCCTTGGGCCCCACAGCACCCGCCGTGGTGGGGCCGCTCGTGACAATTCCACCGCCTCATGGACATCTACCTGCTCGACTGGGCCAACCTGCTGCTGCGCTGGCTGCACGTCATCACCGTCATCGCCTGGATAGGCGCGTCGTTCTACTTCGTCTGGCTGGACAACCACCTCGTCAAGCCCGCCGCCGACGACCTGAAGGCCAAGGGCGTGGACGGCGAGCTGTGGGCCGTGCACGGCGGCGGCTTCTACAACCCGCAGAAGTACATGGTGGCGCCGTCCAATCTCCCGAAGGATCTGCACTGGTTCTATTGGGAGAGCTACTGGACGTGGATGAGCGGCTTCGCGCTGTTCGTCGTGCTGTACCTGTTCAACGCCAGCCAGATGCTGGTGGACCCGCGCGTGCACGCCTGGGGCGCGCCGTGGCAGGCGGTGTGCGCGGCGCTGGGCTTTCTCGTCGTCGGCACGGCCGTCTACGACGCAGCCTGCCTGACGCTGGGTCGCACGCGGGACGGGCAGATCGGCAACGACGGCCGCGTGTTGGCCGTCGTCGCTGCCTTCATCGTCTTCGCCAGCTGGCTGGCCTGCCAGCTGTTCGCCGGCCGCGCGGCCTTCCTGATCGTCGGCGCGACGCTGGCGACCATGATGACGGCCAACGTCGCGCACTGGATCATCCCGGGCCAGAAGAAGGTCATCGCGCAGATGCGTGCCGGCCAGAAGCCCGACCCGATCTACGGCCAGCGCGGCAAGCAGCGCAGCGTGCACAACACCTGGTTCGGCCTGCCGGTGCTGATCGCGATGCTGAGCAACCACTACGGCATGCTGCACCAGCACCCGCACAACTGGGTGGTGCTTTGCGTGCTGATGGCCGCGGGCGTGGCCATCCGCCTGTTCTTCGTCAAGCGGCACAAGGGCGTCAACAGCTGGGGCGCCGTGGTGCTCGCGCTGGCGCTGCTGGCCGGGCTCATCGCCTGGATGGCGCCCAAGCCCGCGCCCGCGGTGGCGGCTGCTGTGCCGGTCACGCTGGCCCAGGTGCAGGCCATCGCCGCGCAGCGCTGCCTGGCCTGCCACGCGGGCGAGGCGGCGCAGAAGGGCGTGCGGCTGGACTCCGCCGAGGCGCTGGCGGCGCACAAGGCGCAGGTCTACCAGCAGGTCGTCGTGCAGCGTGCCATGCCGCTGAACAACGCGACGCAGATCACCGACGAGGAACGCGCGCTGATCGGCCGCTGGGCGCTGCAGCCATGACCCTCGACCCGCGCGCGCTGCTGCGCCAGCTCTACGACGTGGCCGTCGCGCGGGCCCTGCCGGGGCGGGTGCTGGCTCAGCATCTGCCGCCGCCGCCCAAGGGCCGAACGCTGGTGCTGGGTGCCGGCAAGGCGGGTGGCGCGATGGCGCAGGCGCTGGAGGCCGCCTGGCCCGCCGACGCGCCGCTGTCGGGCCTGGTCATCACGCGCTACGGCCATGTGCCGCCGGGGTACCGGCCGCGCCGCTTGCGGGTCGTCGAGGCCGCGCATCCGGTGCCCGACGCCGCCGGCCTGGCTGCCACCGAGGCGCTGCTGGCGATGACGGGCGGGCTCACCGCGGACGACCTCGTCATCTGCCTGATCTCCGGTGGCGGCTCGGCGCTGCTGAGCCTGCCGGCACCGGGCCTGCAGCTGGCCGACAAGCAGGCCATCAACCGTGCGCTGCTGGCCAGCGGCGCGTCCATCACCGAGATGAACTGCGTGCGCAAGCACCTGTCGGCCATCAAGGGCGGGCGGTTGGCGGCCGCCTGCGCGCCGGCCCGCGTGCTGACGCTGGCCATCAGCGACGTGCCCGGCGACGACCCTGCCGTCATCGCCTCCGGCCCCACAGTGGCCGACGCGACGACCTGCGCCGATGCGCTGGCCATCTGCCGCCGTTACCGGCTGGACCTGCCCGCGGCTGCGCGCGAGGGGCTCGCGTCCGGCGCCTTCGAGACCCCCAAGCCCGGCGACCCCGGCCTGGCGGGCCACGAGCTGCGCCTGCTCGCCACGCCGCAGATGAGCCTCGAGGCCGCCGCCGACACGGCGCGTGCGCACGGGCTGGCGGCCCACATCCTCAGCGACGAGATCGAGGGTGAGTCGCGCGTCGTCGGCGGCCTGCACGCGGCGCTGGCCCGGGCCGTTGCGCGCCGGGGTGAACCCTTTGCCAGACCTTGCGTGATCCTGTCCGGCGGTGAGACCACGGTGACTGTCGATGCCGGCAAGCCGGCCGGCAAAGGCGGCCGCGCCACCGAGTTCCTGCTCGGCTGTGCGCTGGCGCTGCAGGGTGAGCCAGGTGTCTGGGCGCTGGCCGCCGACACCGATGGCATTGACGGCGTTGGCCCCCATGCCGGCGCGCTGCTGACGCCGACCAGCCTGGCCCGCGCCCGCGCGCTGGGTCTGAGCCCGCAGGCCTTGCTGGACGGGCACGACAGCGCCAGCTTCTTTGCGCCGCTGGGGGATTTACTCAGCATTGGCCCGAGCTTCACGAACGTGAACGATTTCCGCGCGATGCTGGTGTTGCCGCCCTAGACTGGGTCGCACTTCAGCGCCCCGAAGGAGTCCACGATGACCGCAGCCGCCGAGCGTTTCTTCGTCAAGCACACCGCCTTGCCGACCATGCCCGAGGTGGCCTCTCGGCTGCTGAAGAGCTTCGATGACGACAACGTGGGCCTGGCCCAGATCGCGGCCCTCATCGAGAAGGACGGTGCGCTGACTGCCAAGGTGCTGCGGCTGGCCAACTCGGCGCACTACAGCCCCTCGCACCAGATCGCCACCGTCATCGACGCCGCCCATGCGCTGGGCCTGGAGACGCTGCGCAACCTGGCCATGGCTGCCTGCCTCAGTGGTGCCTTTCCCAAGGTGCAGGGCCTGGACCGCACGCAGTTCTGGCGCCACAGCATCGCCACCGCCAACTACGCGCGCATTCTGGCCCGCATGCTGGGTGCCGACGCCGCGACCATAGACACCGCCTACCTCGCCGGCCTGATGCTGCGCACCGGCCAGCTGCTGATGGCCGCCGACGCGCCGCAGCTGGTGGCCGACGTCGAGGCCCATGCCGCCGAGCCGGGCAGCCGCTTCTCGCTGGAAGAGCACCGCTTCGGCTGCACGCATGCCGACGTGACCGCGTCGCTGGCGGCCCACTGGCACTTCCCGGACCGCATGGTGGAGGCGTTCAAGGACGCCAACACGCCGCTGGAGATCCGCCCGTTCTCGCTGATCGCCGCCGTGCTGCACGTGGCCGAGGTGCTGGCCGATGCTGCCGAGCACCACGACGAGCCGGTGCATGCGCTGCAGGTGGCCGTGCCCGAACTCATCGAGCACCTGCACCTGGACCTGGACATGCTGGCCGCCAAGGTGGTCGCCGCCGGCGACCCGGCGGCTGAAGTCGAGCAGATGCTGCATTGACCCTCAGGTCGTCCTGACTCCCGCCCTGCCAGGCGGTAGAGCCGGCAGGATTGGGATGGGTTTCAAGGTCGGGTCAGCCCTCGCGCCGGCCTTGTTGTTGGGTGGGGCGACGCCGGCGCGCAGGCTTGATGCCCTCCGCTAGACCGGCAACAGCCGGGCCTGCAGGCCCGCTGAAAGCCAGGTCCCGTCGGCGCCGGCCAGCATGGCGTCGACACCTGGCAGCTGCTCGTGCAGCCAGCGCCGGGACTGGGCTGCGCCCGCCACCATCATCGCGGCGCCCCAGCCGTTGACGGCGTCGACGTCGTCGGCCACGAGCGCCAGGCCATGCAGGCCCTCGGTGGGGCGGCCGCTGCGTGGGTCCAGGATGTGGTGGTAGCGGCGGCCGCCGTGATCGAAGCCGCGCTCGTAGTCGCCCGATGCGGCGACGACACCGCCGCGCAGCGCCACGGCGCCCAGCAGCCGCTGCGGTGCCCTCGGGTCGCGCAGGCCGATGCGCCACGGCCGACCCTGCAGCGAGCCGCTGCACAGCACGTCTCCGCCGCCGTTGACCAGCGCGTCCGTCACGCCGTGCGATGCCAGCGTGCGCAGCGCCGCCTGGAGGATGGGCAGCTTGGCGATGCCGCCGAGGTCCAGCCGCATGCCGGGGCGGGCCAGCCGGGCGGTGCCGCGCGTCGCGTCGAGCAGCAGCCCGCGCGCGTCGACGAGGGCGTGCTGCCGCGCAAGCGTCGCGCCGTCCGGCAGCGAGGCCGGCGTGCCAGGCTCGAAGTGCCAGTCGGCGTAGGCGCCCACCGTTGCGTCGAAGCGCCCGCCCGTGCGGCGCGACAGCGTCTGTGCCTGCTGCAGCACGGCCATCAGCTCAGGGGCGATGCGCAACGGCTCGCGGCCGGCGGCCTGCGCCAGCAGGCTCAGCTGGCTGGCGCTGCGGTACCTGCTCATCATCTCGGACAGCCGCAGCATCTCGGCCCAGGCGGCGTCGACGGCGCGGGCGCGGAGTGCGGCATCGGCATGCACGGCGACGAGGTCGACCTGCGTGCCCATCAGCGCGGCCGTGCTGCGCTGCACGGGAGAGCCCCCGGCGCTCAGCGCGTTCGCCGCGCGTGGCAGCAGCACGCAGGCCAGCGCGCCCAGTGCGAGGCGGCGGCGCTGCGGCGAAAACGTGGCGGTCAAGGTGGCCTCAGCGCGACTGCGCCACCATGAAGTCCACGGCGGCCTTGACCTCGTCGTCGGTCAGCGTCGTGCCGCTACCGCGCGCCGGCATCATGCCCTTGGCACCGGTGAAGCCTTCGATCGCGTGCTTGTAGAGGACTTCGTTGCCCTGCGCGATGCGCGGGCCCCAGTCGGCCTTGTCGCCGGGCTTGGGCGCACCGCCGATGCCGGCGGCATGGCACATCGAACAGGTCTTGCCGAACACGCCCTTGCCGACGGTGTTCTCGGCCACGGCGGGTGCAGCCGATGCGGGCTCGGTGGCCGCCGGGGCGGTGGTAGCCGCAGGTGCGGCGGGGGCGCTGGCGGGTTCCTGCTTGCCGCAGGCGGCCAGGGCCAGCGCAGCGACGACGGAGAGAAGGAGATGGCGTGCTGGGACGTGCGGCATCGAGTAACTCATCAGTGAAGGGACAGATTCATTCTGCGCGGTTCGTTGGGAGGTGTCTTGAATAAGTTGCATCATGAATGTCTCTTTTGCGGGCGAACTGATTTGGATCAACGCCGGTCCGAGGTGACTTGGCGACGATGCCATCGCTCTTGAACGCATCCGGGCCACGGGCTGCCGCTAACGCACCTAAAGCATTGACCGTCGCCAATCGAGGTGGCCGCGTTCATCTGAATCACGTATCGACCCCACCGCAAAGGCGAGACCATGACAGACCAAGAAAAGAACCGCACCGTCACCGCAGGCGACCATGAGCCGCAGGGCCTGGCGCGCCGCCGCTTCCTCAACAGCGCTGCGCTGGCCGGCCTGTCGCTGGGCGCTGTGGCCTGTGGCGACAAGAAGGGCGATGGCGCTGCCGCCGCGCCGGCGGCCAGCGGCACCGCGGCTGCTGCTCAGGGGGGCGAGGCGAATGCCACCCACCTCAAGCCGGGCCAGCTCGACAGCTATTACGGCCTGTGGAGTGGCGGCCATACCGGCGACATGCGCGTGCTGGGCCTGCCCTCGGGCCGCGAACTGCTGCGCATCCCGTGCTTCGTGCCGGATGCACTGGTGGGCTGGGGCATCACCAACGAGTCCAAGAAGGTCATGGGCACCAAGGCCGATGGCTCGCTGCGCTACACGGTGGGCGACACGCACCACACGCATGCCTCCTACAAGGACGGCAACTACGACGGCCGCTACGCCTGGATCAACGACAAGATCAACAGCCGCATCGCCCGCATCCGTCTGGACTACTTCGTCTGCGACAAGATCACGCAGCTGCCCAACGTGCAGGGCTTCCACGGCATCTTCCCGGACAAGCGTGACCCGGTCGATCCGAAGATCAACTACACGACGCGCGTGTTCTGCGGCGCCGAGTTCGCCACGCCGCTGCCCAACGCCGGCGTCGAGGACGGCAGCAAGTACCGCTCGATGTTCACCTGCGTGGACGCCGAGACCATGGACGTGCGCTGGCAGGTGCTGATCGACGGCAATTGCGACCTGACCGCCACCTCGTACGACGGCAAGCTGGCGGCGACCAACCAGTACAACACCGAGATGGGCGTGCACTACGAGGACATGATGTCCGCCGAGCGCGACGCCTGCCTGTTCTTCAACATCGCCCGCATCGAAGAGGCCGTCAAGGCCGGCAAGTTCAAGACCATCGGCAGCTCCAAGGTGCCGGTCGTGGACGGCACCCGCGAGGCCAACA
This sequence comes from Roseateles sp. GW823-FHT07B05, assembly GCF_058794515.1. Taxonomy (NCBI): domain Bacteria; kingdom Pseudomonadati; phylum Pseudomonadota; class Betaproteobacteria; order Burkholderiales; family Sphaerotilaceae; genus Roseateles; species Roseateles sp. GW823-FHT07B05. The sequence continues at coordinate 20,628 of NZ_JBXAGX010000011.1, read as the reverse complement.
AGGACCCCAAGACCGCGCTGACGGCCTACGTCTCCATCCCCAAGAACCCGCACGGCGTCAACGCCAGCCCGGACCAGAAGTACTTCATCTGCGCCGGCAAGCTGTCGCCGACCGCCACCGTCATCGAGCTGGCCAAGGTGCTGGACTGGTTCGACGGCAAGTTCGAGAAGGTGGACGACGCCATCGTCGCCGAGGTCGAGATTGGCCTGGGCCCCCTGCACACCGCCTTCGACGGCCGTGGCAACGCCTACACGACGCTGTTCCTGGACAGCCAGGTGGTGAAGTGGAACATCGACAAGGCCATCGCCTTCCAGAAGGGCGACAAGACCGCCAAGTACGTGGTGGACCGCCTGGACGTGCAGTACCAGCCGGGCCACATCAACGGCTCGCAGTCGGAGACCATCGCGGCCGACGGCAAGTACCTGGCCGTGGGCTGCAAGTTCTCCAAGGACCGCTTCCTGCCGGTGGGCCCGCTGCATGCCGAGAACGAGCAGATCATCGACATGTCCGGTGACAAGATGGTGCTGCTGGCCGACCACCCGGTGCGCGGCGAGCCGCATGACTTCATCATCTTCAAGCGTGATCTGGTCAAGCCCAAGCAGGTGTACCAGCTGGACGATTTCCCGCTCGCGGTGAAGGACCCCAAGGAGTCCGGCGTGACCCGCAACGGCAAGAAGGTCACCGTCAAGATGACGTCGCAGGCACCGGCCTTCTCCCTGCGCGAGTTCAAGGTCAAGAAGGGCGACGAGGTCACCCTGATCCTGACCAACCTCGACAAGGTGGAAGACCTGACGCACGGTTTCGCGATCCCGAACCACAACGTCAACTTCATCGTCAACCCGCAGGAGACGGCCTCGGTGACCTTCATCGCCGGCGAGCCGGGCGTGTACTGGTGCTACTGCACGCACTTCTGCCACGCGCTGCACCTGGAAATGCGCACGCGCATGATCGTGGAGGCCTGAGCAGGCACACGACGCCACCGCGCGGGCCACTCGAGCCGGCCCGCGCGGCGACGGAAGACGAGAACTCAGATGACGTTAGTGGAACGACTTGCCGCGGCCTGCCTCCGGGCGCTGGCCGCGGTTTTTTTTCTGGCCGCTGCGCTCGCGCAGGCGGCGCCCGCGCATCTGGCCTATGAGGCCCAGCTGCCGGACAACCTCGCCACCGCGCCGGACCTGTGCGCGCTGCTGCCCTGCAAGGACGTCTTTCCCGGCGCCGTCAGCTTCTCGCCACGCAAGGGCCAGCCGCCTTACGTCGAGGCCTATGGCCCTGCCGCCGCCGGCGCCAGGCCCGCGCTGCTGGGCTACGTCATGCTGTCCACCGACATCACCGACACGCCTGCCTACTCTGGCAAGCCGGTGGTCACGCTGATCGGCATGGACACCACCGGACGCTATGTCGGCGTCAAGGTGCTCAAGCATTCCGAGCCCATCCTGCTGCTGGGCATTCCCGAGACGGCCCTGGTCAAGTTCAACGACCAGTACCTGGGCAAGTCGGTCAAGGACCAGATCGAGGTCGGTCCCTCGCGCCCGGACGAGAACGTGCTGGGCGTGGACGCCATCTCCGGCGCCACCGTTACCGTCGTGGCGCAGAACCAGGTCATGCAGCTTTCGGGCAGTGCCATCGCGCGCCAGGTCGGCATCATCGAACCCACCGTGCGCGAACCCGCGCGCTGGCAGGAAGCCGGGCGCCGCTACCGCTGGAGCGAGTTGCAGGCGATGGGCGCCGTGCAGCAGCTGCGCGTGCGGCCCGAGCAGGTTGGCCTGCCACGCGCGGCCGAGCCTTTCATCGAACTGTGGTTCGGTGATCTGAACCACCCCGACCTGGGCCGCAGCCTGCTGGGCGACAGCGGCTACGCCAGCCTGCGCTCGCGCCTCAAGGACGGCGAGCAGGCCTTCTTCATCGTGCGCAGCGCGGGCGCCGAGTCCTTCAAGGGCTCGGGCTTCGTGCGCGGCGGCATCTACGACCGCGTCCAGGTCAAGCAGGGCGCCGACGCGTTCACCTTCCGCGACCTCGATGCCGTCAACCTCTACGGCCTGGAAGCCGAAGGCGCGCCAGCCTACACCGAGTCGGTCATCTTCATCATCCGCTCGCCCAGCTTCTCGGCCGCCTACCCGTGGAAGCTGGCCTTCCTCGGCAACCGTGTCGACCAGGCCACCGGCCACCGCAGCTTCGCCGTGTTCGAGAGCAAATACTGGCTGCCCGACGCGCTGCTGCAGGGCGGCCGCCCGACCGTGGTCGAGCCCGACGCGCCGTGGCTGCGCATCTGGAAGAGTCAGGCGCTGAAGATCGCGCTGTTCACCGCGCTGCTGGTGGGCGTGGCCGTGGTCTACGCGCTGCGCGAGCGGCTCACCCGGCGCGCCACCCACAAGAACAAGTGGCCGGTCAATGCCTTCAAGTACAGCGCCTGGGCGCTGTCCATCGTCTTCGTCGGCTTCGGGCTGATGGCCCAGCCGTCCATCACGCAGGTGCTGACCTGGTTCCACAGCCTGCTGTTCCAGTGGACGTGGTCGCTGTTCCTGACCGATCCGTTCATCTTCGTGTTCTGGATCTTCATCATCGTCACCGTGTTCCTGTTCGGACGCGGCCTGTTCTGCGGCTGGATGTGCCCGTTCGGCTCGCTGTCGGAGGCGATCTTCAAGATCGCGCGCAAGCTCGGGCTCAAGCGCTGGCAGAAGCCCGTGTCGCAGGCGCTGCACGACAAGCTGAAGTGGCTGAAGTACGCGATCTTCTTCGGCCTGCTGGCGGTGTCCATGTTCGACATGGGCCGTGCCGAGATGCTGGCCGAAGTGGAGCCGTTCAAAACGACCTTCCTCGTCGGCGTGTTCAACCGCGCCTGGCCGTATGGCCTGTTCGTCGCCGCGCTGCTGGGGGTGTCCCTCTTCATCGAGCGTCCGTATTGCAAGTACCTGTGCCCGCTGGGCGCCTCGCTGGCCATGCCCAGCACCTTCCGCTGGTTCGGCCTGAAGCGCAAGCAGGACTGCAACAGCTGCAAGGCCTGCGCGGTCGGCTGCGGTGCCCAGGCCATCGATGCGGTCGGGCGCATCGACCACCGCGAATGCCTGCACTGCCTGGACTGCATGGTGCTCTACACCGACCAGAAGGGCTGCCCGCCGCTGGCCCGGGAGCGCAAGCGCCGCGAGCGCGACGGCCTGCTCATCACGCCCATCGGCCGCGACGGCTACTTCATCCCCATCGACGTCGTGCCCGCCATCTCGGCCAAGGCCGCGCAAGGGCCCGATCCGCGCATGCCCACCGACCCGGCCCAGCCCTATGCCGCCCGCGGCGCCGCGACCACCTGTCAGGTGCTGGTGCTGGAGGTCCGCGACCACCTGTGGCCCTGGAGCCGCGACGGCTGGAAGAGCCAGCGCGCGCTGCAGGTGGCCGGCATCTCGCTGGCCGTGGCCGCCAGCCTGGCCTGGCTGCTGGCCGCGCAGGGCAAGCTGTCGTCGGCCGCCATCATCGGCTGGTGGTTCGGCTGGAGCGTCTACGAGGTGCTGATCCGCATGAGCGGCCGCCGCTACGTGAAGGACGGCCCCTGGTGGCGCGCCAACTACCGCGTCGCCGGCTGGATGGACATGCTCAGCTACGTGGGCTTCAAGAACCTGCTGATCGGTGCCGCGCTCTTCCTGGCGCTCAAGACGCTGGGGTGGTTGCCGGCATGAAGCCTCCCGGAGCAAAACCGCTGCAGGCCCTCGTTCTCTCCGGCGTCCTGGCCGTCGCCCCGACGCTGGGACTGCTGGGCAGCGCCGAGGCCAAGACCTGGCGCGTGCACGCTGGTGAGCCCATCCAGGCCGCCATCGCCCAGGCCGAGCCCGGCGACGTGCTGGAGATCGAGCGTGGCTTCTATGACGAGAACCTGCGCATCGACAAGCCGCTGACGCTGCGCGGCATCGCCCGACCCACGATCAGCGGCGGCCAGCGCGGTGACACGCTGCGCGTGGCCGCGCCCGACGTGACGATCGAAGGCCTGATCGTGCGCGACTCGGGCCGCGAGCTGAAGTCCCAGCACGCCGGCATCTACATCCAGCCCGGCAGCCACCGTGCCGTGGTGCAGCACTGCGACCTGACCTACAACCTCTTCGGGCTGTGGATCGAGAAGGCCAACGACGTGCACGTCGAGCACAACCTCATCACCGGCCTGCGTGACTTCAACTCGTCGCAGCGCGGCAACGGCATCCAGCTCTACAACACCCAGCGCGCGCGGATCGTCGGCAACAACATCAGCTTCGTGCGCGACGCGCTCTATGTGGACGTGTCCCACCACGCCGAATTCCGCGCCAACAAGCTGCACCACAGCCGGTACGGCACGCACTACATGAACTCCTACGACAACCTGTGGGAGGACAACGAGAGCTACCTGAACCGCGGCGGCCTCGCGCTGATGGAGGTGCGCAACCAGACCGTGCGCCGCAACCGCACCTGGGGCAACAGCGACTTCGGCATCATGCTGCGCACGCTGCAGGACTCGGTCATCGAGGACAACATCGTTGCCGGCAACAACCGCGGCTTCTTCATCTACGACGTCGAGTACGCGACGCTGCGCGGCAACCTCGTCGTGGACAACCATGTCGGCGTGCACCTGTCGGCCGGCTCCACGCGCAACATCGTGCAGCGCAACGACTTCATCGCCAACCGCGAGCAGGTGCGCTACATCGGCGCCCGCGACGAGCGCTGGGGCGATGCCAGCGACAAGGACCGCGGCCAGGGCAACCACTGGGACAACTACCGCGGCTGGGACCGCAACGGCGACGGCCTGGGCGATGTGCCCTACGAGGCCAACGAGCTGGTGGACCGCCTGCAGTGGCGCTACCCCAGCGTCAAGCTGCTGATGGGCAGCCCCGCCGTGCAGGCGCTGCGCCTGCTGGGCCAGCAGTTTCCGGTGCTGCGCGTGCCCAGCGTCGTGGACGCTCACCCGGCCATGCAGCCGCAACACAAGAACTGGAGCGAATGGCGTGACAAGCAATTCCGCTGAAGCGGCCCCCGCATTGCGCGTGCAGGGCCTGGCCAAGCACTACGGCCGGGGGCGCGCGCTGCACAAGGCGCTGGACGGCGTGGACCTCGCGGTGCCGCGCGGCCAGCTGTTCGGCCTGATCGGCCACAACGGCGCTGGCAAGAGCACGCTGTTCAAGCTGGTGCTGGGTCTCATCGCGCCCAGTCATGGCCAGTTGTGGGTGGATGGCTGCGAGGTGGGCGGTCGCAACTTCCGCGAGGCGCGCCGCCGCCTGGGCTACCTGCCCGAGAACCTGGTGCTCTACGACAACCTCGACGGCCTGGAGACGCTGCGCTTCTTCGCCCGCCTCAAGGGGGCGCCGCTCGCGCAATGCGCGTCGCTGCTGGAGGAGGTGGGCCTGAGCCACGCCGGCCGCCGGCCGGTGCGGGAGTACTCCAAGGGCATGCGCCAACGCCTGGGCTTCGCGCAGGCGCTGCTGGGCGACCCGCAACTGCTGCTGCTGGACGAGCCCACGACTGGCCTGGACCCCGCCGCCATCCGCGACTTCTACGCCCAGCTGGATCGGCAGCGTGCGCGTGGCGTCACGCTGGTCATCAGCTCGCACATCCTGGCCGAGCTGGAGCAGCGCGTCGACGCGCTGGCCATGCTGTCGAGCGGCCGGCTGTGTGCGCAAGGCACGGTGGACGCACTGCGCGAGCGCTCCACGCGCCCGCTGCACCTGCACCTGGAAGGCGAAGCCGCCGTGCTGGACGCGCTGCCTGCCCGGCTCGCAGGCCTGCCCGGCCTGCGCTGGCGGCGTGACGGCGCACAGAACGCCGGCCTCGACTGCCCGCGGGCGCTGAAGATGCCGCTGCTGCAGCAACTCGCCGCCCACCCGCTGACGGACCTGCGGCTGCAGGAGCCGACGCTCGAAGACCTTTACTTCGAGCTGCGCGAACCGCCCGCGGGCCAGAAGGAGGCCGCGTGAAAGACGGACTGCAACCCCGCCAGATCGTCGCCGTGGCGGCCAAGGAATTCAGCGACCGGCTGCGCAATCGCTGGGTGCTGGCCGTGGCTCTCGTGTTCACGGTGTTTTCGCTGGCCATCACCTACTTCGGCGGCGCGGCGCAGGGCCAGATCGGCCCGCGCTCCATCGAGGCCACCATCGCCAGCCTGGTGTCGCTGGTCATCTACCTGATCCCGCTGATCGCGCTGCTGCTGGGCTTCGACGCGATCGTTGGCGAGCGCGAGCGCGGTTCACTGGACCTGCTGCTGGCGCACCCCATCACGCGGCTGGAGCTGCTGCTGGGCAAGTACCTCGGCCTGGCCGCCGCGCTGGCGCTGTCCACGCTGGCCGGCTTCGCCCTGGTGGCGGCGCTGCTGTGGCAGCGCTTCGGCGCGGCAGGGCTGTACCACTACGGCGGCTTCGTCCTCAGCTCGGTGCTGCTGGGCCTGGCCTTCCTGAGCCTGGCGCTGCTGCTGTCCGTGTTGGCACGCGACCGCACGCGCGCCTCGGGCCTGGCGATCGCGCTGTGGTTCGCGCTGGTGTTGGTGTTCGACCTGCTGCTGCTGGGCCTGCTGGTGGCCAGCGGTGGCGAGCTGGGCGGTGTGCTCAGTGGCGATGGCTTCGCCTACCTGCTGCTGCTCAATCCCGCGGACGTGTTCCGCATCCTCAACGTGTTCTCGCTGGACGACATGGCGCGCCTGTACGGCCTCGCCAGCGTCGTGCCGCCTGCGCTGGGCAACCCCTGGCTCATGGGCGGCGCGATGCTGGCCTGGATAGGCGCGCCGCTGGCCCTGGCGGGTTGGAGATTCAAGCCATGACCCTGCGTTCATTCCATCCCACCCGCCGTGGCCTGCTCTGCGGCTGCGCCGCCCTCGCCGCCGCGAGCCTCGCCGGCTGCAGCCGCCAGGCCTCGACCGAGGACGCCGCCAGGCCGCGCGAGATCGCCGCCCAGTCCAGCTGCTCGCTCGACGGCATGCTGCTGTCGGACTACGCTGGCCCCAAGGGCCAGATCCTCTACAAGGGCAGCGGCGAGGTGGCCTGGTTCTGCGACAGCACGGAGCTGCTCTCCACGCTGCTCAAGCCCGAGCAGGTGCGTCCGCTGCTCGCCGCCCACGTGCAGGACATGGCCAAGGCCGACTGGGACAAGCCCGTGGGCCACTGGATCGATGCCCGCCAGGCGGTCTACGTGCTCGGCAGCAAGCGCCACGGCTCCATGGGCCCGACGGCGGCCAGCTTTGCCGACGAGGCCGCTGCCAAGGCCTTTGCGGGCCAATGGGGTGGCCGCGTGCTGCGCTACACCGAGATCAAGCCCGAGATGGTCGACCTCAGCGGCGGCGCGCTGCACGACAGCCGCATGTGAGCGCCGTGATGCCAACTCGCCGCCAGGCCTGGCTGCGGCTCGCGCTGATCGGCGCGGCGTCGCTGGCGGGCGTCGGCGCCCCGCTGCTGATCCGCCACGCCGGAGCCTCGAATCCCGCGGCCATGCCGCCCGACGATGTCTGCCTCTACGCGCCCACGGTGGCCTGGGATGGCCTTGGCGACCCAATGGCGCCACGCGCCATACCGGACGACGCTCGCTGCCCTGTCTGCGGCATGTTCCCTGCGCGGCAGCCCAGCTGGGCTGCGCAGGTGCTTTACACGGATGGGCACGCCCATCACCTCGACTCGCCACTGAGTCTGTTCCTGTATCTGCAGCAGGTGCCTCGCTACGCGACCGGGCGGCAGCGGTCCGACATCGCCGCCCTTCACGTTCGCGAGCACGAGACCGGCCGCTGGCTTGCCGCGGAGCAGGCGCTCTACGTGCACGGCTCGGCGCTCGCTGGTCCGATGCGTGGCGGCAACCTGCCCGCCACTGCCACCGGCGAGGCGGCACAACGGTTCATCAGCCGTCACGGTGGCGAGGCGATGGCTTTTGCCGCCCTGGTGCATGAACTCCCGTCAGCCCTGCAGCTGCTCGCACCCCACCGCCACTGACGGCGCGCGGCGCTTGGCCGGCGTCAGAGGCAGCCCGCCTGCGGCGCCACGCTGGGCGCGCCGTAACCGAACTGCGCCCAGCGCAGCGGCGTGGCCGCCGGCTGCAGCACGAAGACGTGGTGGAAGCTGGTCTCGCACAGTTCCGGCAGCTTCGGCCCGCCCAGCGCGGCGAGCAGCGGCGTCACGGTGTTGCTGTGCCCCACCACCAGTACCGCGCCGGTCTGGGCGCGCACGGCATCGGCCACCGCTTGCACATGGCCGGGCATGTCGCCGCGGCGCGTCTCGATGACCTGCGGCTGCAGCCCCAGCGCCTGCGCCAGCGGCGCGGCCGTGGCGCGGGTGCGCTGGTATTGCGTCGTCACGATGGCATTGACGCGCAGCCCGGCGAGCGCCTGGGCCAGCGCCTGCGCGCGTTGCAGGCCGGCTTCGGACAGTGCCGGGTCGTTGCCGGCCTCGGCGGCCTTCTCGGCATGGCGCACGACGATGACGACGTCGGGCATCGCGGCCGCCGGCAGCGCCAGCGCGGTTGTCAGCAGGCACGCCACGGGCAGGGCAGACAAGGGCTTCATCGCTTCTCCTGGTGAGGGTGGGATGGGGTGCCGGGCATTCTGACCCGGCCCGCCAGTTACCATGCCGGCCCCATGCCGTCTGCCACCGAAAACCCCCATGCCGTCGCCGTTTGAACTCCAGGTCGGCTGGCGCTACGTGCGCGCCGGCCGCGGCGGGCGGCGCAACGCTTTCATCAGCTTCATCTCCGGCGCCTCGATGGTGGGCATCGCGCTGGGCGTGATGGCGCTCATCGTCGTGCTGTCGGTCATGAACGGCTTCCAGAAGGAAGTGCGCGACCGCATGCTCAACGTCATCGCGCACGTCGAGCTGCTGAACTACTCCGGCCAGGCGCTGCCCGACTGGCAGGCCACCGCCGCCAAGGCGCGCCAGAACCCGGCCGTCATCGGCGCGGCGCCGTTCGTGGCCAACCAGAGCCTGATCGCCCGCGGCGAGGACATGCGCGGCGCCGTCATCCGCGGCATCTCGCCGGCCGAGGAGGCGACCGTCACCGGCCTGGGTGCGCAGCTCAAGGACACCTACGCCAAGCTCGTCCCCGGCGCCTGGAACATCGTGCTGGGCGCCGAGCTGGCCCGCCAGCTGAACGTGGGGGAGGGCGACAAGATCACCGTCGTCGCGCCCGGCGGCCAGGTCACGCCGGCCGGCGTCGTGCCGCGGCTGAAGAGCTTCAACATCGTGGGCGTCTTCCACTCCGGCCACTACGAGTACGACTCCAGCCTGGCGCTGGTGCACGTGGACGACGCTGCCCGGCTGTTCCGCACCGAGGGGCCCACGGGGGTGCAGCTCAAGCTGCGCGACGTGCATGATGCCCGCCGCGTGGCCGCCGAGCTGGCTGGCCAGATGGGACCGGAGATCCTCGTGCGCGACTGGACACGGTCCAACGCGACCTGGTTCGACGCCGTTCAGATCGAGAAACGCATGATGAGCATCGTGCTGACGCTGATCGTCGCCGTCGCGGCCTTCAACCTCGTGTCGACGCTGGTGATGACGGTGACCGACAAGCAGAGCGACATCGCCATCCTGCGCACGCTGGGTGCCAGCCCGCGCTCGGTCATGGGCATCTTCATCGTGCAGGGTGCCGCGTCCGGGATCATCGGCACGCTGGCCGGCGTGGTGCTGGGGCTGCTGATCGCTTTCAACATCGACATCATCGTGCCCGCCATCGAACACCTGCTGAACGTCAGCTTCCTGCCGGGCAGCATCTACCTGATCAGCCAGATGCCCAGCGACCCGCAGAGCGGCGACATCGTCCCCATCGCCATCGGCTCGCTGAGCCTGGCCTTCCTCGCCACGCTCTATCCGAGCTGGCGCGCCAGCCGCGTGCAGCCGGCGGAGGCGCTGCGCTATGAATGACGCCGTCATCCAGGCCACCGGCCTGACCCGCCGCTTCAAGGAAGGCAGCCTCGACGTCACCGTGCTGCGTGGCGTGGACCTGGCCGTGAAGCGCGGCGAGACGCTGGCCATCATCGGCGCGTCGGGCTCGGGCAAGTCCACGCTGCTGCACCTGCTGGGCGGGCTGGACCAGCCCACCACCGGTGGCGTGACGCTGATGGGCACGTCCTTCGCGTCCATGGACGAAGCTGAGCGCGGCCGCTGGCGCAACCAGCACCTGGGCTTCGTCTACCAGTTCCACCACCTGCTGCCCGAGTTCTCGGCGCTGGACAACGTGGCCATGCCGCTGCGCATCCGCCGCCAGACCCCGGCGCAGGCGCGCGAGGTGGCCGCCGAGATGCTCGCCCGCGTGGGCCTGAAAGACCGTGTGCAGCACCGCCCGGCGGAACTCTCCGGCGGCGAGCGCCAGCGTGTGGCCATCGCCCGCGCACTCGTCACGCGCCCGGCCTGCGTGCTGGCCGACGAGCCCACTGGCAACCTCGACCGCGACACCGCCGACGCCGTGTTCGCGCTGATGCTGGAGCGCGCCCGCGAACAGGGCACCGCCTTCGTCCTCGTCACCCACGACCGCGACCTCGCGGCACGCTGCGACCGGCAGCTGCACCTGGTCAAGGGCCAATTCAAGTCATGACCGCTCCACGTTTCGTTCTCAAGCTCTCCTGCCCCGACCGCGCCGGCATCGTGCACGCCGTCACCGGCGTGCTGCTGCAGCAGGGCGGCAACATCATCACGTCGCACCAACACGGCGATGCGGATCACCAGCGCTTCTTCATGCGCATCGAGTTCGAAGCCACTGTCGAAGAGGCGGCATTGCAGGCCGCCTTCGCGCCGCTGGCCAGCGAGTTCGGCATGGACTGGGAACTGGTGTCGCGCCAGCGCAAGACGCGCGTGCTGCTGCTGGTCTCCAAGCTGGGGCATTGCCTGAACGACCTGCTTTTCCGCGTGCAGACCGGGCACCTGCCGATCGAGATCCCGGCCATCGTGTCCAACCACCGCGACTTCTACCAGCTCGCGGCGTCGCACAACATTCCGTTCCATCACTTCCCGCTGCTGGGTGCCACCGACGCGCAGAAGGCCGCACAGGAAGACAAGATCCGCGACGTGATGGCCGAGAACCAGATCGACCTCGTCGTGCTGGCGCGCTACATGCAGATCCTGTCGCCCGCGCTGTGCCGCGACCTGTCGGGCCGTGCGATCAACATCCACCACAGCTTCCTGCCCAGCTTCAAGGGCGCCAAGCCCTACCACCAGGCCTACGAGCGCGGCGTGAAGCTCATCGGCGCCACGGCCCACTATGTGACCAGCGACCTCGACGAGGGCCCGATCATCGAGCAGGAAGTCGCCCGCATCGACCACAGCATGCCGCCCGAGCAGCTCGTGGGCATCGGCCGCGACATGGAATGCGTGGCGCTGGCGCGGGCCATCCAGTGGCATGCGGAGCACCGAGTGCTGCTGAATGGCAACCGGACCGTGGTGTTCCGCTGAAGCCTAAACTCGGTGGCAGCGCTTTCGAGGAGTCGCCCATGAGCAGCCGCACACTGAGCATCGAACTGCCCGAGCCCGTGTTCGCCCAGGTGGACGCGTTGGCCCGTGACACAGCGCGCAGCCCGTCCCGGGTGGTGTCTGAAGCCCTGGAGCAGCTGCTGGCACTGGAAGCCTGGCAGATCGAGGACATCAAGGCCGGCCTGCGGGAAGCGGAGGCGGGCGAGTTCGCCAGTGAGGCCGACGTGGCCGCGGTCTTCGCTCGCCACGGCGCCTGATGGCGATTCGGTGGACGCGCGGCGCGCTGCGCAATCTGCAGGATCTGCTGGACTACATCGCTGCCGACAACCCTGGCCGTGCCACGAGCTTCGCGCAGGAGCTGAGGGACAAGATCGAGCGGCTGGAGGAGTTTCCGGGCCTCGGCCACGCCGGACGGCTGCCCGGGACACGTGAACTGGTGCTGCACGCCAACTACCGGGTCATCTACCGGGCGAATGAGGGCACGGTGCAGGTGCTCCGCATACATCACAACGCCATGCGTCGACGCTGATGTGGATCGACACCCACTGCCATCTCGACGCCGCCGAGTTCGACGCTGACCGCGACGCCGTCGTCGCCCGCGCGAAAGCCGCGGGCGTTGCGCAGATCGTCATCCCGGCCGTGGACGCGCACAACCTGGCGCGCGTGCGCGAGCTGGCGCACTACCATGGCTTCAGCTATGCGCTGGGCATCCATCCGCTGTACGTGATGAACGCCGGCCCGGGCGACCTGGACAGCGTGGCCGACGCGCTGCAGCAGCACCGGGACGACCCGCGGCTTGTGGCGGTTGGCGAGATCGGGCTGGACTTCTTCGTGCCGGGGCTGGATGCCGACGTCCAGCAGCACTTCTACGTCGAGCAGTTGAGGCTCGCCAAGCGTGCCGGCCTGCCGGTGCTGCTGCATGTGCGCCGCAGCGCCGACAAGCTGCTGGCCGGCCTGCGCCGCGTGGGCTTCACGCACGGCGGCATTGCCCATGCGTTCAACGGCAGCGAGCAGCAGGCGCAGGCCTTCATCGACCTCGGGTTCAAGCTCGGCTTCGGCGGCACGCTGACCTTCGAGCGCTCGCTGCAGATCCGCCGCATCGCGGCGACGGTGTCCGAGACGGCGCTGGTCATGGAGACCGATGCGCCGGACATCCCGCCGCAGTGGCTCTACCGAACGGCCGCCGAGCGCGACGCGGCGTCCGAGCAGGGGCGCAACGAGCCTGGCGAACTCCCGCGCATCGCCGGCAGCCTGGCTTCTCTGCGCGGCTGGACGGTTGAGCAGGCGGCCGCGGTGACGAGCGCCAACGCGCTGGCGGCGCTGCCGCGGCTGGCTAGCCTACGAGCCGGCTGCCCAGCTTGAGGTCGATCTGGTATTCCTGATCCGCCTCGGCCGGCAGGCAGCGGTAGCCGTCGAACGCTTTGGCGATGATTCGCTTGAAATCCCGTGCGCCCCGCCCCTCGACGCGCACTTCGCCCACGCTGCCGTCGGCCTTGATCAGGGTGTGCACCTTGAAGTTGTAGTCGCCTGACGGGACCACCACCTTGGGCATGAGGGGAGGAGGCGGGCAGCGGTCCTTGGGGAACGTCAGCGCCGCCGACGCGGCAGCGGCCGGCGCCGTGGCTGGTTCGGTGGGCTGCGCGCTGCAGGGCCATGTGGCGACAAGCGCGATGAGAAGAAGAACGGGTTTCATTGAGGTGCAGGGTTCGGGTCAGGAGAATTCGAGGCTCAGCGCCACGCGGTCGCCCACACGAAGCGTGCCGGCGCCGCTGCCGCGCGCATAGATGCCGAACTGCACCGGCGCGCCCGGCGCGCGCTCGGCGCTGAGCCGTACCAGCGCGTCCATCGCCGGCGGCTGCTGCTCGGCGGTGGCCGGGTCCACGGTCGGCATGACGCAGCGCACGCAGACACTCGTGCGGGCCAGCGTCAGCGCGCCGATGCGGGCCTGGGTCATCAGGTCCTCGATGAAGGGCGGCAGGTCGCCATCGTCGGCGGCGGTCAGCACGATGTTGGGCCGTGCGCGTTGCGCCGCGCCAGCCAGGGGTTGGGTCGTGGCATCGCGCCAGGCTTGCAGCGACGCATCACCCACCAGGTGCAGCGCGTTCAGCATGGGCCGGCGCTGCGCCTCGTGGCTCAGGCGCACGAGGCGCAGCCGTTCACCAGTCGCCGCATGCAGCAGCGCGGCCGCTGCGTCGCCGGCATCCCAGGCCTGGATCCGGTCGAAGCCCTTGATACCGTCGTTCCATGCGTTGACGGTGACCGCGTCGCCGCCCTCCACGGGCAGCGTCAGTTCGTGGCCTTCCGTCCTCAGCGTGAGCCCGCTATCGACCAGCGACGCGTGGACCAACGCCAAGCGCGGGAAGGCGCCCATCCACGTCAGCTCGCCGCCGGCGGTGACCACACCCCAGCCGCGGTCGCCCACGGGCCAGCCCTCGGCGTCGAGTACGAGCGTGTCGACGGCCTCGCCGGCACAGGACTTCACCGGGTAGCGCCAGAGGCTGGCGATGCGGGCGGTCAGGTCAGTCATGGCGCGTGCGGGGCGAGGCTGGGCGAGGGGCTCAACGATTCCGCGGCGTGATCGGGGTCTCCGGCACCGGGTAGCCCGCCGCCCCGAAGGTCGCGACGACCGCTTTGTGCGTGTCGAAGTAGACCTGCCAGTAGTGATCGGTGTGGCAGTAGGGCCGCACGGCCAGGAGCGGGCCTTCGGGAGTGAATTGCAGGATCTCGATGTCAGGCGCGGGTGTGGTCATCACGTTGGGAATGGCGGCGATGGCCGGCCGCAGCCGGGCGATGGCGTCCAGCGGGTCCACCGAGTTGGCGACCTTGGCGACGCAGTCGACGCGGCGGTGCGGCAGCGTCGAGAAGTTCTGGATCGAGCCGCTGAAGACTGCGTTGTTGCCGACGATGGTGTGCACGTTGTCGGGGCTGGTGATGGTCGTGCCGAACAGGCCGATCTCGGTGACGGTGCCGGTCACGCCGCCGGCCTGTACGAAGTCGCCCACCTTGAACGGCCGCAGCACCTGCATGAAGACGCCGGCGGCGAAATGGGTCAGCAGCCCGCCCCAGGCGGTGCCGATGGCCAGGCCCGCGCCGGCCAGCAGCGCGGCAAACGAGGTCGTCTTGACGCCGAAGATGTCCAGGATGGACAGGATCAGGATGATGTTCAGCAGCACGCTGAGGATGGATCGCAGGTAGGTAACCAGCGTCGAGTCGATGTGCTTGCCGCGCAGCAGTGCCGCCGAGAACAGCCGCAGCGCCAAGGAGATGAGCCACCGGCCCACGATCCAGGCGGCGATGGCCGCCAGCACCTTCAGGCCGAAGTCGGCGCCCTGGGTGCTGAGAAACTGCCAGACGGCTTCGGTGTTCATCATTTCGAGTGCTCCCGTTGAAATCTCCCCCATCCTCTCAGCCGCCGGCCCGCGGCGCCAACCCCGCAAACCCCGAGCCTGAGCGGCGACTCGTCGGCCTGGCGCCGGTGTTTGATGAGCGGGCGCGGCTGCTGGTGCTGGGCAGCTTCCCCGGCGCGGCATCGCTGCAGGCCGCGCAGTACTACGCCCATCCGCGCAACGCGTTCTGGCCGGTCATGGCGGCGCTGACGGGCGAGGCCGGCCTGGCCGGGCGCCCCTACGCCGAGCGGCTGCAGGTGTTGCGCGGGCACCGCATCGCGCTGTGGGACGCCGTGGCCGCCTGCCGCCGCGAGGGCAGCCTGGACACGGCCATCCAGGCCGCCGAGCCCAGCGACCTGCAGGAGCTGGTGGCGCGGCTGCCGGCGCTGCGCGCCATCGCCTGCAACGGTGCGCTGGCGCACAAGCAGACGCTGCTGGCGCTGGGCGCGCCGGACCTGCCGGTGCTGCGCCTGCCGTCCACCAGCCCGGCCCATGCCGGCCAGAGCCTGCCGGCGAAGATTGACGCCTGGCGCGCCGCCGTGCAGCTTTACCTGTCGTAGCAAGATCCCCGAGGGCCGCGCCTGCCGCCTTGACCTAGGATGCGCCGCCAATGAAATCCAAGACACCGACCTGGGGCCCCGCCACGCTGAGCGAGTTCGACGGCGTGCGCTTCCTGCACCTGGACTCGATCTGGGTGCAGGGCGCGATGCGCATCCGCAAGCCCGACCAGCTGGAACTCGAATACATCCAGCGCATGTGCGCCTGGATGCTGTGGCGCGACGAGGCGTCGTTGGGCGAGGGCCATGCCGTGCAGCTGGGCCTCGGCGCGGCGGCGCTGACGCGCTTCTGCCACGGCCAGCTCAAGATGCGCACGACTGCCGTGGAGATCAACCCGGAGGTCATCGCCGCCTGCCGGCAGTGGTTCCGCCTGCCTGCCAACGACGCGCGGCTGAACGTCGTCAACGCGGATGCCGGTGGTTGGGTGGCCGACGACGCGAACCTGCAGACTGTGGACGTGCTCAACGTCGACCTGTATGACCATGACGCCGCGTCGCCGGTGCTGGACGACGAGGCCTTCTACGCCGCCTGCCGCGGCGTGCTGGCGGATGGCGGGCTGATGACGGTGAACCTGTTCGGCCGCAGCGCCAGCTTTGCGCGCAGTGCGCAGCGCATCGCGCGCGCCTTCGGGCCCGACCAGGTGTGGAGCCTGGCGCCGACGAAGGAGGGCAACACGGTCGTCGTCGCCGCCCGTGGCGTGACGGTGCCTGACCGCGAGGTGCTGGAGCAGTGCGCGGCTACCATCGAATCGCGCTTCAAGCTGCCGGCCCGCAAGTGGCTGCGCCTGGTGCGGCCGCTGCCCATGAGCATCATCCAAGCGCTTTGACGACCGAAACGATGACTCCCAAGCCGAAACCCGCTGCTGCCCCGTCGTCCTCCAAGCCCGAAGGCCGCCTGGAATGGCGCCAGTTGCTGAAATGGCTGCTGCGCGACGGCCTCATCGACGAGGCGCAGTCGCAGCGCACGGAGCAGCGCTTCGCTGCGGGTGACAGTTCGCTGCACCCGCTGGTGCGACTGGGGCATGCCAGCCTGGTGCATCTGGCCACGGGCAAGCCGCTGGATGTGGATGCGCTGTCCGAGTGGCTGGCCACGCGCGTGGGCATGCCCTACCTGCGCATCGACCCGCTGAAGGTCGACGTGGGCCGTGTCGGCGACGTGATGTCCATCGGCTACGCCGAGGCCAAGCGCTGCCTGCCGGTGCAGTTCGGCGTCAACGACGTGACCATCGCGACCTCCGAGCCCTTCGACACCGGCTGGGTGGCGCAGATCGAGTCGCATGTGCGCAAGCCCATCAAGCTGGTCATCTCCAACCCGCTGGACATTGCGCGCTACACGACCGAGTTCTTCACGCTGGCCCGTTCGGTGCGCCAAGCCGCCAAGGCTGGCGAGCAGAGCCAGGTGGCCAGCTTCGAGCAGCTCGTCGAGCTGGGCAAGAGCAACAAGCAGCTGGACGCCAACGACCAGGGCGTCGTGCAGGTGGTGGACTGGCTGTGGCAATACGCCTTCGACCAGCGCGCGAGCGACATCCACCTGGAGCCGCGCCGCGACATGGGCGTCATCCGCTTTCGCATCGACGGCGTGCTGCACACGGTCTACCAGCTGCCGCCCACCGTCATGGCGGCGATGACGTCGCGCATCAAGCTGCTGGGCCGCATGGACGTCGTCGAGAAGCGCCGCCCGCTGGATGGCCGGATCAAGACGCGCAACCCGGGCGGCGACGAAGTCGAAATGCGGCTGTCCACGCTGCCCACCGCCTTCGGCGAGAAGATGGTCATGCGCATCTTCGACCCTGACACGGCGGTCAAGGACCTGGCCTCGCTCGGCTTCGGCCAGCATGACTCCGAGCGCTGGGAGGGGCTGGTCAAGCAACCGCACGGCATCATCCTCGTGACCGGCCCGACGGGCTCCGGCAAGACGACGACGCTGTACTCGACGCTGAAGCGCCTGGCCACCGACGAGGTCAACGTCACGACCATCGAAGACCCGATCGAGATGATCGAGCCGGCCTTCAACCAGACCCAGGTGCAGAACGTGCTCGACTTTGGCTTCGCCGAAGGCCTGCGCGCGCTGATGCGGCAGGACCCGGACATCATCATGGTCGGCGAAATCCGCGACCTGGAGACGGCCGAGATGGCCATCCAGGCTGCGCTGACGGGCCACCTCGTGTTCAGCACGCTGCACACCAACGATTCGGTGTCGGCCATCACGCGGCTGCTGGACCTGGGCGTACCCAGCTATCTGCTCAGCGCCACCATCATCGGCGTGCTGGCCCAGCGGCTGGTTCGCACGCTGTGCCCGCATTGCAAGCAGCCCGATCCCACTGTCACGCGCGAAAGCCTCAACGACCTGGTGCGCCACTGGCGCCTGGGCGGCGGCGTGAAGCCGTACCGGCCGGTCGGCTGTCTGGAATGCCGCAACACCGGCTTCCGCGGCCGCGCGGGCCTGTATGAACTGCTGACGGTGACGGAGGGCGTCAAAGGCGCGCTGAGCGACCTGCCCGCATTGCGCCGCCAGGCCACGCAGGAGGGGCTGCGGCCCCTGCGCCTGGCCGGCGCGATGAAAGTGGCCGAAGGCGTGACCACCATCGAGGAAGTGCTGCGCAGCACGCCCGCCTGGGAAGGCTGATACGTGTAATCCACAGCACGGCCCCAGGGGGCGGCTGACAGAATTCCTCCCACTTAATAGAGCGCCCTCCCGCGGCGTTGGAGACAAGAGCAATGAAGATCAAGAGCCAGCGGGACTTCTGGTCCGGGCTGATGTTCCTCGTGGTGGGCGTGGCGTTTGCCTGGGGAGCGACGGAGTATTCCTTCGGCACCTCGGCACGCCCCGGGCCCGGCTATTTCCCGTTCGGCCTCGGCATCCTGCTGGCGCTGCTGGGGGGCCTGGTGCTGTTCAAGGCACTGACGCTGGAGTCCGAAGGCGGCGACCCGATCGGCGCCATCGCCTGGCGGCCGCTGCTGGTCATCATCCTGGCCATCGCCGTGTTTGGCGTCGCGCTGCCGCGCCTGGGCCTCATCATCACGCTGCCCATCACCATCCTGCTGTCGTCGCTGGCCGGTAGCGAGTTCCGCTTGCGCGACGTGCTGTTCAGCAGCGTCGTGCTGACCGCCGGCAGCTGGGCGCTGTTCATCCTGGGCCTGAAGCTGACGATTCCGGTCTGGCCCATCTACTTCAACGGCTGAGGCGCGCGACATGGATCTGCTGAACAACCTCGCGCTCGGCTTTCAGACGGCGCTGACGCTACAGAACCTGCTCTACGCGTTCTTCGGCACCGTGCTGGGGACGCTGATCGGCGTGCTGCCCGGCCTGGGCCCGGTCGCCACCATCGCCATGCTGCTGCCGTCCATCTACACGCTGGACGCGACACCCGCCCTCATCATGCTGGCCGGCATCTATTACGGCGCACAGTACGGCGGCTCCACCACCGCCATCCTGATCAACGTGCCGGGCGAGTCCAGCTCGGTGGTCACCGCCATCGACGGCTACCAGATGGCCCGCCGCGGCCGCGCCGGCGCGGCGCTGGCGGCCGCAGGCCTTGGCAGCTTCTTCGCCGGTTGCGTGGGCACCATCATCATTGCCGCCTTCGCACCGCCGCTGACCGAGCTGGCCTTCAAGTTCGGTTCCGCCGAGTACTTCTCGCTGATGGTGCTGGGCCTCGTGGGTGCCGTCGTGCTGGCCTCGGGCTCGCTGGTGAAGGCCATTGCGATGATCGTGCTGGGCCTGCTGCTGGGCCAGATCAATACCGACGTCATCACCGGCACGGCCCGGTTCTCGTTCGACATCCCCGAGCTGACGGACGGCATCGGCTTCGTCGTCATCGCCATGGGCGTGTTCGGCTTCGGCGAGATCATTGCCAACCTGGGCCAGCCCGAGGAGCACCGCGAGGTGTTCACGAAGGAGGTCAAGGGGCTGTGGCCCACGAAGGAAGACTTCCAGGACGCCTGGCCGGCGGTTGTGCGCGGTACGGCACTGGGCTCCGTGCTGGGCGTGCTGCCCGGTGGTGGCGCGCTGCTGGCGTCTTTCGCCGCCTACACGCTGGAAAAGAAGATCAACCGCAACCCGCGCATCCCGTTCGGCAAGGGGGCCATCCAGGGGGTGGCCGGGCCGGAGAGCGCCAACAACGCCGGCGCGCAGACCAGCTTCATCCCCATGCTGACGCTGGGCATCCCGCCCAACGCTGTGATGGCGCTGATGGTGGGTGCCATGACCATCAAGGGCATCCAGCCCGGTCCGCAGGTGATGACCAGCAACCCGGAACTGTTCTGGGGCCTGATCGCATCGATGTGGATCGGCAACCTGATGCTCATCGTGCTGAACCTGCCGCTGATCGGCATCTGGATCAAGTTGCTGACGGTGCCCTACCGGTTCCTGTTCCCGGCCATCGTCGTTTTCTGCTGCATCGGCACCTACTCGCTGAACAACAATGCCTTCGACGTCTACATGACAGCAGGCTTCGCATTGCTGGGCTACATCTTCTACAAGCTGAGTTGCGAACCGGCGCCGCTGCTGCTGGGCTTCATCCTGGGCCCCATGATGGAAGAGAACCTGCGCCGGGCCCTGCTGCTGGCGCGCGGTGACTGGATGACGTTCCTGAACCGCCCGCTGTCGGCCGGCCTGCTGATCGCCGCCGCACTGATGATCGTGGTGGTCATGCTGCCCTCGATCAAGAACAAGCGCGAGGAGGCCTTCCAGGAAGAAGGCTGACGCCACCTCGGTGAATGAATCAGAAGGGCCCGGTGATGCGAAGCATCACCGGGCCCTTCTGATTTATGGAGGCGGCACACAAGTCCCGTGAGCACCAGCCTCGAAGAACTTCGGGAAAGGGCTTCCACTTAGGTGAAAACCTGTGCTACAGTCGTGGGCTTCGCTGATCACAGCACTGAGTCGGAAACGACGACGAGTTGCAGCGAAGGTGGATCGAAAGATCTGCAGGCGAGCTTGAGAGAGTCGCCAGGTGCTAGAGAGTTCCAAAAAGAATTTTCAGAAAGTACTTGACGACACTGTGAAAGCAGATAAAAATCTCGCCTCTTTGCTGCTGACGAAAAGTTTAAATAAACGATTCAGTGGCGGCAAAGAAAGCCGAGTCGGCCGCTGAGTAATCAGCAAGGTGTTGAGAAAAGAAATTTTCAAAAACGCTTGACGACGAAGCGAAAGGCGGATTAGAATCTCGCCTCTTTGCTGATAACAACAAGTTGTCAGCGACGCAAGAAGAGCAAATGCTCCTTGCGATGTTCTTTAATAATTAACAGCCGATAAGCGTGGGCGTTTGAGGCGAAGTGATGTTGCAAGGTGACTTGCAACGGTCCTTC
>NZ_JBXAGX010000010.1:0-211233 GCF_058794515.1 Roseateles sp. GW823-FHT07B05 | reverse complement strand
GTCGGCACCGCGGCGCGCACTTCCACGGTGTCCGTGACCACGCCGTCCACGCGCACCGACATCGTCGCGCCCACGTCCCCGGCCATGTCGGCGTAGGCACGCACCGTCAAGGTGCTCGATGCGCCTGGGTCCGATGCAGCCGGGACGGCAAGTATCTGGCGCGCGGGCTGTTCTGCCGGGACGGCCATGGTGGCGACGTTGGCGGGTTCACCCTGTCCTCCCCCACCGCAGGCCGTCAGCAGGGTGACGGCGCTGGTCAGGGAGAGGTAGACGGCGCGGAAAAACTTGGCGGACATGGCGTGCGGTACTGCTGGTTGCTAAGCGCTGGGCTTGTTATGAATTCTCGGCGCCGGTGCTGTGTGTTCAATGTGCAGATGTCTCGGTGGGCCGGCTCCAACCGTAAGGCTTTGCAAGGAGTGCGGAGCAGTCCGCAGATTGCAGGCTCCACCAATCTGTCGAGTTAGGCGGCGCGCCGACACTTCATCAATGAATGAAATGATCTGCGCCTTCCGGACTGTGTGGCGTCCCCTTGGGTTCTGGGGGGCGCCGAGGTCTTTTGCGCATCCGGGCTGTTGGAAAATGGCTAGGTTGCAGACGCCCTTCGGCCCAGCATAGGAATTGATCGTGAAAGTACTCGTCACCGGCGCCGCCGGCTTCATCGGCATGCATGTCAGCCAGATCCTCCTCGGCCGAGGCGACGAGGTCGTGGGGCTGGACAACCTCAATGACTATTACAGCCCTCAGCTCAAGCATGACCGGCTGGCGCGGCTGACGGACAGGCGGGGCTTCAGCTTTGTGAAGATGGACGTGGCCGATCGCGAAGGCATGGCCAAGCTGTTCGCCGAGCAGAAGTTCGATCGTGTCGTCCACCTGGCGGCCCAGGCCGGGGTGCGGTACTCGATCGAGAACCCGCACGCGTACATCGACAGCAACATCGTCGGCTTCACGAACATCCTGGAAGGCTGCCGCCACAGTGGCGTCCAGCACCTGGCCTACGCATCAAGCTCGAGCGTCTATGGCGGCAACACCCAGATGCCGTTCTCGGAGCATCACAGCGTCGACCACCCCATCAGCCTGTACGCCGCAACGAAGAAGGCCAACGAGCTGATGGCGCACACGTACTCGCACCTTTTTGGGTTGCCGACGACGGGCCTGCGCTTCTTCACGGTCTATGGCCCCTGGGGCCGGCCGGACATGGCGCTGTTCCTCTTCACCAAGGCCATCATCGAAGGGCGGCCGATCAACGTGTTCAACCACGGCAAGATGATCCGCGACTTCACCTACATCGACGACATCGCCGAGGGCGTCGTCCGCGTGCTGGACCGTACGGCCACCGCTGACCCGGCCTACGACCCGGTCAAGGCTGATCCGGCGCGCTCCAGCGCACCCTATCGTGTGTTCAACATCGGGAACCACGCACCCGTCCAGCTGATGAGTTTCATTGAGGCCATCGAGCAGGCAGTTGGCAAGGAAGCGGTCAAGAACTTCATGCCCATGCAGGACGGGGACGTGCCGGCGACGCATGCTGACGTGGAGGAGCTGGCCGCATGGACGGACTTCCGCCCAGCCATGCCTGTACCAGACGGCATCCAGCGTTTTGTCGCCTGGTATCGGGACTACTACAAGGTCTGATGCCCACTGGCATGTCATCTGCTTGCGTTACAAACGCCTGAACTGCTTTTATTGAACGAGGACAAAGATGAAAGTCACCGCCATCGGCACCGGCTATGTCGGCCTGGTCACCGGCGCCTGCCTGGCTGAAATGGGCAATCACGTGGTTTGCCTGGATGTGGACCCCGAGAAGATCCGCATCCTGAACGAAGGTGGCATCCCGATCCATGAGCCGGGCCTGGACGAAGTGGTGCGTCGCAACGTGGCCGCCGGCCGCCTGCAGTTCACGACGGATGTGGACATGGCGGTCAGCCACGGCACGTTGCTGTTCATCGGTGTGGGCACGCCGCCCGACGAGGACGGCTCGGCCGACCTGCAGTACGTCGTGGCCGCAGCCCGCTCCATCGGCCAGCGCATGACGGACTACAAGGTCATCGTCGACAAGAGCACGGTGCCGGTCGGCACGGCCGACAAGGTGCGCGCGGCGGTCAAGGAAGAACTGGTCAAGCGCGGTCTGGGCGACATGGCTTATGCCGTGGTGTCCAACCCCGAATTCCTGAAGGAAGGTGCGGCGGTCGACGACTTCATGAAGCCCGACCGCATCATCGTCGGCTCCGATGACGAGCAGGCCACGCTGCTGATGCGGGCGCTTTACGCGCCGTTCAACCGCACGCAGGACCGCATGCTGGTGATGGATGTGCGCAGCGCCGAGTTCACGAAGTACGCCGCCAACGCGATGCTGGCCACGCGCATCAGCTTCATGAACGAGCTGGCGCTGCTGGCCGAGCGCGTGGGGGCGGACATCGAGCTGGTGCGCCGCGGCATCGGCTCCGACCCGCGCATCGGCTATCAGTTCCTGTACGCGGGCGCTGGCTACGGCGGTTCCTGCTTCCCCAAGGACGTGAAGGCACTGGTCAAGGCGGCGTCGGACACGGGTATCCCGCTGAAGGTGCTGACGGCCGTGGAAGAGGCCAACGAGCGCCAGAAGCGCGTGCTGGTGGACAAGGTCGTCGAGCGCTTTGGCGAGGATCTGGCGGGCCGTCGTTTCGCGATCTGGGGCCTGGCGTTCAAGCCGAACACCGACGACATGCGTGAAGCGCCGTCGCTGGTTGTCATCGACGAGCTGGTCAAGCGCGGCGCCACGGTGGCTGCCTACGATCCGGTGTCGATGACGGAAACGGCGCGGGTGCTGGGCCCGCGCGATGATGTGACGCTGGTGGATCGTGCCGAGGCTGCGCTCAAGGGCGCCGACGCGCTGCTGATCGTGACGGAGTGGAAGGAGTTCCGCACGCCCGACTTTGATGCCATCAAGGGCGCACTGAAGCAGCCGGTCGTGTTCGACGGCCGCAACCTGTACGACCCGCAACTGATGAAGGCGCTGGGCATTGAGTACCGCGGCATCGGACGCGGAGCCGCTGCTTGATGAGGCCGGGCGCGTTCTTTGCTTGAACGCGCTTCATCACTGACGACATAAGGCAAGCAATGGCAAAAGCAATGATCCTGGCGGCAGGCCAGGGCACCCGGGTGCGCCCGCTGACGAAGTACACGCCCAAGCCGATGGTGCCCATCCTGGGCAAGCCGGTCATGGAGTACCTGGTGGAGCACCTGGCGCGCCACGGTGTCCGGGAGATCATGGTCAACGTGGCCTTCCTGCACTGGAAGATCGAGAACTATTTCGGCAACGGTGCGCGCTGGGGTGTGGAACTCGGCTACTCCTACGAGGGCGTGCGGGAGCAGGGCGAGGTGGTCTGCAAGCCGGTCGGCTCGGCCGGCGGCATGCGCAAGATCCAGGATTTCGGCGGCTTCTTCGACGAGACCTTCCTGGTGCTGTGCGGTGACGCGATCATTGACATGGACATCACGGCCGCCATTGCCGAGCACAAGGCCAAGGGGGCCATCGCCAGCGTCGTGACGCTGGATGTTCCCCGCGAGGACACGAAGAACTACGGCATCGTCGTGGCCGATGCGGACGGGCGCGTGACGTCTTTCCAGGAAAAGCCCAAGCCCGAAGACGCCAAGAGCACGCTGGCTTCCACCGGCATCTACATCTTCGAGCCCGAGGTGCTGGACCTGATCCCGCCCGGCAAGGAGTTCGACATCGGCAGCCAGCTGTTCCCGCTGCTGGTCGAGAAGGGCCTGCCGTTCTTCGCGCAGAACCGGCCGTTCAACTGGATCGACATCGGCCGGCTGACGGACTACTGGGCGGTGACGCAGCGCGTGCTGGCCGGCGAAGTGGCGCAGATGCATGTGCCGGGCCGCGAAGTCCGGCCGCAGGTCTGGACCGGCCTGAACACGTCCGTGGACTGGGACAAGGTGCACATCGAGGGCCCGGTCTACATCGGCTCCAACGTCCGCATCGAGCCGGGTGCCCGCGTCGTGGGCCCGACCTGGATCGGTCACGGTTCGCACCTGCGCAGCGGCTGCACCGTGGAGCGGTCGGTGCTCATCGAGCACACGCGCATCGGTGAGGGTATGGCGGTGCGCGAGATGATCATCTCGCCGCAGTACTGCGTGGACCGCACGGGACACACCAGCTACGTCGGCGACGAGGTGACGCCGCTGCGATGGGGCGACGCGCGCGCCTGACCGCAAAAGACAACGGGCCCGATCAGGGCCCGTTTTCGATTCGGCATCGCCTGTCTTCAGGCAAAGGTCTTCGCGTCCTTCAGCAGCGGTGCTGCCACGTCCTTGGCCGACAGCTGCGGCGTGATGCCATCCAGCGGCCAGTCAATGCCGATGGCCGGGTCGTCCCAGCGCACTGCGCCTTCGCATTCCGGCGCGTAGCGGCCACTGGTCTTGTAGAGGAAGTCGGCGGTTTCGCTGATGACGACGAAACCGTGCGCAAAGCCTGGCGGAATCCACAACTGACGGTGGTTGTCTGCCGTCAACTCGACACCCACCCAGCGGCCGAAGTTGGGGCTGGAGCGACGCACATCCACCGCCACGTCGAACACGGCTCCGGACGTGCAGCGCACCAGCTTGCCTTGCGGGTGCGGGTCCAATTGGTAGTGCAGGCCGCGCAGCACGCCACGCGACGAGTGGGAATGGTTGTCCTGCACGAAATGGACGGCTTGCCCCAGCGCCTCGTTGAAGCGTGCCTCGTTCCAGCTCTCCATGAAGAAGCCGCGGACGTCGCCGAAGACCTTGGGCTCGACGATGCAGACCTCGGGCAGAGCCGTGGGCGTGACTTGCAGCAACATCGTCAGAACGCCTTCTCGACCAGCAGTTTCTGCAGGTACTGGCCGTAGCCGTTCTTGGCCAGCGGCTTGGCCAGCGCTTCCAACTGCGCTGCATCGATCCAGCCCGAGCGGAATGCGATTTCCTCCGGGCAGGCGACCTTCAGCCCCTGGCGCTTTTCCAGCGTCGCGATGAACTGGCCGGCTTCCATCAGGCTGTCGTGCGTGCCGGTGTCCAGCCACGCATAGCCGCGGCCCATGATCTCGACGTTGAGCTGACCGCGCTTCAGGTACTCGGCGTTGACGTCGGTGATCTCCAGCTCGCCGCGCGGGCTGGGCTTGATGCTGGCGGCGATGTCACAGACCTGCTCGTCGTAGAAGTAGAGGCCCGTGACGGCGTAGTTGCTCTTGGGCGCCTTGGGCTTCTCTTCGATGGACAACGCGCGCTTGTCTGCGTCGAACTCGACGACGCCATAGCGCTCCGGGTCGTGCACGTGGTACGCGAAGACGCTGGCGCCGGTGGCCTGGCCCGTCGCGTTGGCCAGCAGCCCGGCGAAGTCATGGCCGTAGAAGATGTTGTCGCCCAGCACCAGCGCGCTCGGCGCGCCGCCGACGAACTCGCGACCCAGGATGAAGGCCTGGGCCAGGCCGTCGGGGCTGGGCTGCACGCAGTAGCTGATGTTCAGGCCCCAGCGGGCGCCGTCGCCCAGCAGCGCCTCGAAGCGCGGCGTGTCTTGCGGCGTGCTGATGATCAGGATGTCGCGGATGCCCGCCAGCATCAGTGTGCTCAGCGGGTAATAGATCATCGGCTTGTCGTAGACCGGCAGCAGCTGCTTGCTGATGGCCAGCGTGGCGGGGTGCAGTCGGGTGCCCGAGCCGCCAGCGAGGATGATGCCCTTGCGGTTTTTCGTCATGGTGCGCTTTCAGAGGATCTCGTTGAGCATGCGTTCCACGCCCTGCTGCCAACGGGGCAGCTGCAGGCCGAAGCGCTGCTGTAGCTTTGCCGTGGACAGGCGCGAATTCAGCGGGCGCGTGGCGGGCGTGGGGTAGTCGCTCGTTGGAATGGGCAGGATCTGGTCGGGCGCGACCTTGATGGCCCGGCCTCGCGAGCGCGCGAACTCGATGACGAAGCGGGCGTAGTCGTGCCAGTTCGTCTCCCCGCCGGCGACCGCGTGATAGGTGCCGGTCAGTGCCGGGTTCACACGCGCGGCGCGCAGCATGTGCGCGGTCAGGTCGGCCAGCAGGTCAGCGCCGGTGGGGGCGCCGATCTGGTCGGCGATGACCTTGAGCTGGTCGCGCTCGGTTGCCAGCCGCAGCATGGTCTTGGCGAAGTTGCCGCCGCGCGCGGCATAGACCCAGCTGGTGCGCAGGATGAGGTGCTGGCAGCCGCTGGCGCGGATGGCGTCCTCGCCCTCGGCCTTGGTACTGCCGTAGACGCTCAGCGGCGCGATGGGCGCCTCTTCGTCGCGAGGCAGGCTACCGCTGCCGTCGAAGACGTAGTCCGTCGAGTAGTGCACCAGCAGCGCGCCGAGGCGCTTGGCTTCGATGGCGAGCAGGGCGGGCGTGGCGGCGTTGATCTGGCGCGCCAGATCGGGCTCGCTCTCCGCCTTGTCGACGGCGGTGTGCGCCGCGGCATTGACGATGACCTGGGGCGCGATGGCCTGCACGCGGGCCAGCAACTGGTCGGGCTGCGTGAAGTCGCCGCCGTCGTCATGGTCCAGCGCAACGACCTCGCCGACCACCGCCAGCGAGCGTTGCAATTCCCAGCCGACCTGGCCGCCTTTGCCGAGCAGAAGGATCTTCATGATCAGCTGTACTGCTTGGAGACCCAGTCCTTGTAGGCGCCGCTCTGCACGCGGGCGACCCATTCGGGATGGTCCAGATACCACTGCACGGTCTTGCGGATGCCGGTCTCGAAGGTCTCGGCCGGCCGCCAGCCCAGGTCTCGTTCGATCTTGCGGGCGTCGATCGCGTAGCGGCGGTCGTGGCCGGGGCGGTCCTTCACGTAGGTGATGAGGCGAGCGTAGGGGCCTTCGGCCGACGGACGCAGTTCATCCAGCAGCGCGCACACCGTCTTCACGATGTCGATGTTGGCCTTTTCGTTCCAGCCACCGATGTTGTAGGTCTCGCCCAGCGTGCCGCCGGCCAGCACGGCGCGGATGCCGCTGCAATGGTCGGTCACATACAGCCAGTCGCGGATCTGCTGGCCGTCGCCGTAGACGGGCAGGGGCTTGCCCGCCAGCGCGTTGACGATCATCAGCGGGATCAGCTTCTCGGGGAAGTGATAGGGGCCGTAGTTGTTGGAGCAGTTGGTCGTGACGACCGGCAGCCCGTAGGTGTGATGCCAGGCGCGCACGAGGTGGTCGCTGGCGGCCTTGCTGGCCGAGTACGGGCTGTTGGGTTCGTAGGGGTTGGTCTCGGCAAAGGGCGGATCGGTGGGCTTGAGGGATCCGTAGACCTCGTCGGTGGACACGTGGTGGAAGCGGAAAGCCGCCTTGGCCTCGCCCTCGAGCGCGCCCCAGTAGGCACGCGCCGCTTCCAGCAGCGTGAAGGTGCCGTCGACGTTGGTACGCATGAAGGCGCCCGGGCCGCTGATCGAGCGGTCGACGTGGCTTTCGGCGGCGAAGTGCACGATGGCTCGCGGCTGGTGCGTAGCGAGCAGGCTGTCGATCAGTGCGCGGTCACAGATGTCGCCCTTGACAAAGGTGTGACGGGCGTCGCCGTCCAGCGAGGCCAGGTTCTCGAGGTTGCCCGCGTAGGTCAACGCGTCGAGGTTGACGACGGGTTCGTCGGACTGGCGCAGCCAGTCGAGCACGAAGTTGCTGCCGATGAAGCCGGCGCCGCCGGTGACAAGGATGGTCATGGTCTTTCCGTTCAGAGCCCAACAATGTCGCACACGTTGCGGTGCAGTTGGAAATGCAGCAGGCCCGGGATTCCGGGCCTGCTGGTTGGCGAATACTAGTGTCAGGTCCGTCCGTAGGTGTCTTCAAACCGCACGATGTCGTCCTCGCCCAAGTAGGAGCCGGACTGGACCTCGATGATCTCCAGCGGCACCTTGCCGGGGTTGGCCAGGCGGTGGGTCTGGCCCAGCGGGATGTAGGTGGATTGGTTCTCGGTCAGCAGGATGGTCTTGTCGCCGTTGACGATCTCGGCGGTGCCGCTCACGACGATCCAGTGCTCGGCGCGGTGGTGGTGCATCTGCAGGCTCAACGAGGCGCCGGGCTTGACCATGATGCGCTTGACCTGGTGGCGCGGGCCGTTGTCGATGCTGTCGTACCAGCCCCAGGGGCGGTGCACCTTGCGGTGCAGCGCGTGCTCGCCGCGCTGTTCGGCGCCCAGCCGGTTGACGATCTGCTTGACCTCCTGGCTGCGCGCGCGGTCGCTGACCAGCACCGCGTCGGCGGTCTCGACGACGACGATGTCCTTCAGGCCCACGACGCCCACGAGCCGGCTCGTGGCGTGCACCAGCGTGTTCTGGCTGTCGGCGATCAGCGCGTCACCGACGAAGGCGTTGCCGGCCTCGTCCTTGTCGGCCACCTGCCAGACGGCCTCCCACGCGCCGAGGTCGTTCCAGCCGGCGTCCAGGGCCACCATGCGCAGCGGGATGTCGGTGCCCGGGCAGCGTTCCATGACGGCATAGTCCACGGACTCGCTGGGCACGGCCGCAAACTCCGCCTTGCCGGGGCGCACGAACTTGTCATCGGTCTTGCGAACGACCCAGGCGGCGCGCGTGGCTTCCAGGATGTCCGGGCGGAAGCGCTCCAGCGCCTTCACCCAGACGCTCGCGCGCAGCACGAACATGCCGCTGTTCCAGTAGTAGCCACCCTCGGCGAGGTAGCGCTGGGCCGTCGCCAGGTCGGGCTTCTCGACGAACTGAGCCACCGACAGCCCGGCCGTCGAGGCCTGAGTCCGGATGTAGCCGTAGCCCGTCTCGGGACGGTCGGGCGTGATGCCGAGGATGGTGATGGCACCCTCGGCGGCGATGCGGATGGCGTCCTGCAGGGCTGCCGTGAAGGCGGCGCCATCGGTGACCGTCTGGTCAGCTGGCGTGACGACGAGGGTGGGGTCCGTGCCGCCTTCAAGCGCCGCCAGCGCGGCCAGCGTCAGTGCAGGCGCGGTATTGCGGCCGAGCGGTTCCAGCAACACGCTGCCGGGCTCCTGGCGGGTCTCGCGCAGCTGATCTAGCACGAGGAAGCGGTGCTCCTCGTTGCCGACGATGCAGGGCGCGCTCAGGTCGAACTCCGGCGAGGCGAGGGCGGCCAGGCGCCGCGCGGCCAGCTGGAACAGGCTTTCGTTGCCGGACAGCACGAGAAACTGCTTGGGATAGCCGGCTCGGGACAGCGGCCACAGCCGGGTGCCGGAGCCACCGGCCATGATGACCGGCAGGACAGGAATCTTGGAAGTCGACATCTTGTTCTCAGTTCAATTGAAGCCCTGCGGGTTGTTGTGCTGCCAGCGCCAGCTGTCCTCGCACATCCGGGCCAGATCCAATTCGGCCTCCCAGCCAAGCAACTCGCGAGCCAGCGCCGGGTCGGCCCAGCACGCCGCCACGTCGCCAGGACGACGCGGGGCCACTTGATAAGGCACGCTGCGGCCACTCGCAACCTCATAGGCACGCACCAGGTCCAGCACGCTGTAGCCCTGACCGGTGCCGAGGTTTACGGTCAGCGAGCCGGGGTGCTCCAGCAGCCGGCGCACTGCTGCAACATGGCCTTCGGCCAGATCGGTCACGTGGATGTAGTCGCGTACGCCAGTGCCGTCCGGCGTGGGGTAGTCGTTGCCAAAGACGGACAGCTTGTCACGACGGCCCACGGCGACCTGGGCGACGTAGGGCATCAGGTTGTTGGGGGTGCCGCGCGGGTCTTCGCCGATGCGGCCGCTGACATGGGCGCCCACGGGGTTGAAGTAACGCAGGCAGGCGGTCTGCCAGGCCGAGTCGGCGATGCCGATGTCTCGCAGGATCTGCTCCCCCATCAGCTTGGTGGCGCCGTAAGGGTTGGTCGCCGACGTCGGGGCATCCTCGCGCAGCGGCAGTTGCTCCGCCGCGCCGTAGACCGTGGCGCTGGAGCTGAAGACGAAGCGCGAGCAGCCGTGCCGCTTCATCACCTCGCAAATGTTGACGAGCCCGCCGATATTGTTGCGGTAGTAGGCCAGCGGCTGGCTGACCGACTCGCCCACCGCCTTGTAGGCGGCGAAGTGCACGACGGCGGCTGGCTTGTAGCGCTCGAAGATCTCGTCCATCTGCGCCGTATCGCCCACGTCGGCCCGCTCGAACTCGATGGGGGCCGTGGACAGTTCGGCGAGACGGTCCAGCACCTTGGGCGAGCTGTTGCTGAAGTTGTCGACGCCCACGACGCGGTAGCCCGCCTCCTGCAGCGCGAGCCAGGTGTGCGAGGCGATGTAGCCGGCGGCGCCGGTGAGCAGTACGGTGGTTGTCATCAATAGATC
The DNA here is from genome assembly GCF_058794515.1 of Roseateles sp. GW823-FHT07B05. Lineage (NCBI taxonomy): Bacteria > Pseudomonadati > Pseudomonadota > Betaproteobacteria > Burkholderiales > Sphaerotilaceae > Roseateles > Roseateles sp. GW823-FHT07B05. The sequence continues at coordinate 200,998 of NZ_JBXAGX010000010.1, read as the reverse complement.
AAGGCTTGGCCGGTACAGCCGTAGCTGCTGGCCGTGTAGGCGTACTGCGCAGTGCTGCTGTCGCGGCTGACGTGGTCGTACTGGCAGCTCAGACTGAACCCGCGCGAGAACGCCCACCGCACGCCCAGGTTGTAGCGCTTGGTGTCGTCCTGTGCGTCGGTCAGTGCCGCGCCGGAATCGGCGGCTCGGCGCGCACTGTCGCTGTTGGCGCCGGCGCTTAGGCTGATCTTGCCTGTCAGCGCGTAGCTGGTGTTGAGCTGCCAGGACGTGTAGACGCGGTTCAGGTCTCCGGTGCCCACGTTACTCTCCTGACCGGTGTCACGGCTGTACTGGAGGTCCAGTTGCAGCTTCGCCGTGGGCCGCCAGCCCCAGCCGACAGAGCCGGTGGTGCCGCTGAAGTCGCGCAACTGGTCCAGGCTGTTGGACTTCCGGCTTCGGCTGAGTCGGGCGTTCAGCGTGCTGTGGCCGCCGGCAGTCCAGCGGGCTGTCAGGTCCACGTCGTCACGCGTGTAGTCGTTGCGCGCCGTGATGTCCTTGGGCAACAGCGTCTCGGGGTCCAGCGTGAAGAACCCGGTGGGGTAACGCGGGTTGTTGCCCTTGGTGTGGCGTCCCACCAGGCCCAGCCGCACGTTGCCGGCTGGCGTGGCATAGAGGCCCAGCGAGCCGGTGTTCTGGCGGTAGACGAACCGGTCGTACTGCTCGGCGCTGAAGTTGCGGCGGCGTTGCGTCAAGCCGCCCTCCAGCATGTAGCGGGTGGCGAGGCCCAGCCGCGCGATCGCGCGGTACTCGTCGTTGCTCTCGATATTCTTCTTGAACACAGGCGTGACGCCGCCTCCGATATTGAAGTCGGCCATCGACCGGTCCGACTTCGCGCTCAGCGTGCCCGACAGGTTGCCCACCGTCTGCCAGTTCAGCGCACCGCGCAGGCTGTGAGACCGATAGTTCAGCTCGCTGTTGGTCGAGTAGCGGTTGTTCTGCAGTGCACCGTCAAGCGTCAGGTGCTGACGCCCCAGGCGCTTGTCCACGCCGGCGAGCACGCCAGCACTGATGACCGTGTCGCTGTTGGGAGCCCCGGGCTGCCGGTACACGTTGGAGAGGTGCGACACGCCCAGCGAGCCGCCGGCGTAGAACGGCGCGGCGTCATCCGTCTGCGCCGACGCGGCCTGTGCGAGCGAGGCGATCGCGACGAGCGCCGCCAGGTGGCTAACGCGGGGCAGGTGAGGGGTCTTAATAGGCATGACGATCAAACACCACCAGTCGCACGGTGCGCAGGATGATCTGCAGATCCAGCGCCAGCGACCAGTTGCGCAGGTATTCCAGGTCGTATTCGACACGAGCCACCATTTTGTCGATGGTGTCCGTTTCGCCGCGCAGGCCGTTGACCTGGGCCCAGCCAGTGATGCCCGGCTTGACCTTGTGGCGCACCATGTAGGCCTTGATGAGCTTGCGGTATTCCTCGTTGTGCGCGACGGCGTGCGGGCGCGGCCCCACGATGCTCATGCGGCCTTGCAACACGTTGATGAACTGTGGCAGTTCGTCCAGCGAGGTCTTGCGGATGAAGGCGCCGAACGGCGTGATGCGCGAGTCGCCCTTGGTCGCCTGCTTGACGACGGCGCCGTTGTCCTGCGTGCGCATCGAGCGGAACTTGTAGACGATGATTTCCTCGCCATCCAGGCCGTTGCGGCGCTGCTTGAAGATGACGGGGCCCGGCGAACTCAGCTTCACGCCGATGGCCAGCGCCAGCAGGATGGGCGAGATCAGCACCAGGATGATGGATGCCAGCACGATGTCGCTGATGCGCTTGATGAGCTCGTTGGTGCCCGTGAACGGCGTCTCGCAGATGCCTACGACCGGCACGCCGTTCATGTCCTGCAGCCGGCCCTGGATGATGCTGATGCCGAACACGTCCGGCACGAAGAACAGCGACGCCGTGGTGCCCTGGACCTGCTCCAGCAGCTCGACGATGCGGGGCTGCGAGCCCAGTGGCAGCGTGATGTAGACCTCGCGCACGCCCTTCTCGCGCACGAACTCGCTGAGCTTGGACAGCGGCCCCAACAGCTCTTGGCCAGCATCGGGATGCAGGCGCTCACGGTTGCGGTCGTCGAAGTAGCCCAGGCAGATGACGCCCTGGGAGTCGCGCAATGCCCGGGTGACCTTGTGGCCCAGCGGCCCGGCACCGACGATTACGGCGGTGCGACGTGCGCTGGGGTCGCGGGCCCGCCAGCGCTGCACGCGCCGGCCCGCCTCGACCGCGATGACCTGGATGACGGGCGTGATGACGGCCCACCAGATCAGCACCTCTTCCTCGAAATAGTGCAGGCTGTTGGTGGCGTAGCCGCACAGCGCCAGGATGCCCAGCAGCACCAGCCATGACGACACGACGTCGACGAAGGCGCTGGCCGGGTGGTCGTTGAAGCGGTTGCGGCCCGGGAAGGTAAGGGCGAACACCAACAGGCACAGCGTCAGCGTCGGTCGCAGGACCGGCTCGTCGAAATGGCCGTTCACGAGCAGGAAGGTCAGAACGATGATGCCCGGCTCAAGGAAGGCCGCAATCAGCGACTCGACCGACTGCGGTGCGCTGTAGAACGTTCTCTTGTAGCTGCGATCCTCGAACATCGTTTCAGTCTGTGGCCCTGGTAGGGCTGGGGCTTGCAAAAAGCGATCCGGGATTCTCCCCCAACAATTTTGACAGTCGTTGTGGAGGCGTCCCCTGTTCAGGGTCCGCTGCCTACAATCTTGACCATGCCCGCCCCTTGGCCCCTGCCTTCCCTGTCCCCGCTGCTGATGCCGGCCCTGCAAGACCGTCTCGTGCTGCTCATCAACCATGTCGTGTCACGCGAGCCCATCGCCGCACAGCGGCTGCAGCCGCTCGCGGGCCGAGGCCTGGTCGTGCACCTGGCCCGCTGGCCGTCGCTGCTGCCGGCTGCGCCCGACCTGATGCTGGGTGTGACCCCCGCCGGCCTGTTCGAGCGGCTGGACGCGCCGCCCGCCGGCCTGGGCGGCCTGCGCATCGAGATCGACGCTTCCAATCCGGCGAAACTCGCCTTGGGCGCCCTGAGCGGCGAGCCGCCCAGCGTTGCCGTGCAGGGCGACGCCGCGTTTGCCGGCGAGATGCAGTGGCTGATGGACAACCTGCGCTGGGACATCGAGGACGACCTGGCCGGCATCGTCGGCCCGCTGGCGGCTCGCCAGCTGGCCCAGTTCGGCCGCGCACTGCGCCGCACCCTGTCGGGGATGGCAGGACGCCTGGCACCCAAGATGGCCGGTAGCGGCGCATGAGGTTTGTCTCCCGGCTGCTGGTCATCCTGTGGACGATCTGGCGTTTCGGCCTTGACGACCTGGCCCTGTCCGGCCTGAGCCAGCGGCGTTTTCAGCTGCTGAGGCGGGTCACCCGCCTGGGTCGGCGCTGGCAGGAGCCGCGCGGCGTGCGGCTGCGCCTCGCCTTGGAGCGTCTGGGCCCCATTTTTGTGAAGTTCGGCCAGGTGCTGTCGACGCGGCGCGACCTGCTGCCGCTGGATGTGTCGCTGGAGCTGGCCAAGCTGCAGGACCGCGTGCCGCCGTTCCCGGCGGCGCTGTCGCGCGAGCTGGTGGAGCGGGCCTTCGGCCGGCCGCTGGCGGAGCTGTTTGCCAGCTTCGACGCCGAGCCCGTGGCCAGCGCCAGCATCGCGCAGGTGCATTTCGCGACGTTGAAGGACGGCCGCGAGGTGGCGGTCAAGGTGTTGCGGCCGGGCATGCTGGACGTCATCGACGACGACCTGGCGCTGATGCGCAAGCTGGCGGTCTGGATCGAGCGCTTCTCGGCCGACGGTCGCCGGCTCAAGCCGCGCGAGGTGGTCGCCGAGTTCGACATGTACCTGCATGACGAGCTGGACCTCGTCCGCGAGGCCGCCAACGCGGCGCAGCTGCGCCGCAACATGGACGGCCTGGGCCTCGTCATGGTGCCCGAGATGCACTGGGACTTCTGCAGTCCCGAAGTCATCGTCATGGAGCGCATGAAGGGTGTGCCCATCTCGCAGCGCACGGTGCTGGAGGAGGCGGGCATCGACATCAAGAAGCTGGCCCGTGATGGCGTGACCATCTTCTTCACGCAGGTGTTCCGCGACGGCTTTTTCCACGCCGACATGCACCCCGGCAACATCCAGGTCAGCCTGGCGCCGGAAACGTTCGGCCGCTACATCGCGCTGGACTTCGGCATCATCGGCACGCTGACCGAGGTGGACAAGGACTACCTCGCGCAGAACTTCATCGCCTTCTTCCAGCGTGACTACAAGCGCGTGGCCGAGTTGCACATCGCCTCCGGCTGGGTGCCGCCAGAGACGCGGGTGGATGCGCTGGAGAGCGCTGTCCGCGCCGTCTGCGAGCCTCATTTCGACCGGCCCTTGAAGGACATTTCTCTGGGCCAGGTGTTGATGCGGCTGTTCCAGACCTCGCGCCGCTTCAACGTCGAGATCCAGCCGCAACTGGTGCTGCTGCAGAAGACGCTGCTGAACGTCGAAGGACTGGGCCGCCAGCTGGACCCCGAACTGGACCTGTGGGCCACCGCCAAACCCTTCCTGGAGCGCTGGATGAACGAGCAGGTCGGCTGGCCGGCGTTCAACAAGCAGCTGTTGAAGGAGGCGCCGCGCTTTGCGCAGCTGGTGCCCGAGCTGCCGCGGCTGCTGCACGATGCGCTGAAGAGCCAGGCGCAGCGCCACGGCGACCCCGAGATCAAGGCGCTGGTGCGCGAGCTGCGCAGCACCAACCGGCTGCTGTCCGGGCTGCTGTGGGGCGGCGTCGGCTTCGCGTTTGGCATCACGCTTGCATGGCTGGCCCTGCGCTTTCTGGGCCTCGGCCTCTAGGTCGGCGCCGGCGCGCCGCCTTCATAATCCGCGCCACTTTTTCCGGCTCGTTCCGCTCCTGACGCCTCCATGAACACCACGCTCATCGTCTTCGTCGTGCTCTACCTGCTCGGCACGCTGGGCATCGGCGTGTGGGCCGGCACGCGGGTCAAGAACACGGCGGACTTCGCCGTCGCCGGCCGCAGCCTGCCGCTCATCATGGTCGTGACGACGACCTTCGCGACCTGGTTCGGCGCCGAGACCGTCATGGGCCTGCCGGCCAAGTTCGTGCAGGGTGGCCTGGGCGCCGTTGTCGAGGACCCGTTCGGCGCCGGCCTGTGCCTGGTGCTGGTGGGCGCCTTTTTCGCGGCCAAGCTCTACCAGAAGAACCTGCTGACCATCGGCGACTTCTACCGCCAGCGCTACGGCAAGGGCGTCGAGGTGTTCTGCTCGCTGGCCATCATCCTCAGCTACCTGGGCTGGGTGGCCGCGCAGGTCACGGCGCTGGGCCTGGTGTTCAACATCCTGACGGACGGCGCGATGAGCCCGCAGACCGGCATGGTGGTGGGCCTGCTGGCGGTGCTGGTCTACGTCGTCATCGGCGGCTTCCTTGCCGTGGCCTGGACGGACTTCATCCAGATGATCGTGCTGGTCATTGGCCTGGCCGTCATCGCCGTGTTCGCCGCCGACCTGGCCGGCGGCACCGACAAGGTGCTGGCCCTGGCCCAGAGCCGCGACCTGGCTCGCTTCCTGCCCCAGCCCACGTTCACCGAGATGGCGATGTTCATCGGCTCGGGCCTGACGATGATGCTGGGCTCCATCCCGCAGCAGGACGTCTTCCAGCGCGTCATGTCCGCCAAGGACGCCAAGACCGCGCAGCGCGGCGCCATCATCGGCGGCTTCAGCTACATCGCCTTCGCCTTCGTGCCGATGTTCATCGTGCTGGCCGCCGTCGCGGTGATGGGCGACAAGGCGCTGGAGCTGGCCCAGAACGACTACCAGCGCGTGCTGCCCAGCTTCATCATGGGCCACATGCCGCTGTTCATGCAGATCCTGTTCTTCGGCGCGCTGCTGTCGGCCATCAAGAGCACGTCGTCGGCCACGCTGCTGGCGCCCACCACCAGCTTCGTCGAGAACATCCTCAAGCAGATCCGCCCCGGCATGAGCGACAGGCAGTCCTTGGTTGCGATGCGCGTCACGCTGGTCGTCTTCGCCTTCGCCGTGCTGGCCTACGCGATCGCGCTGCAGGGCACGTCCATCTACGACCTCGTCAGCGCCGCCTACCAGGTCACGCTGGTGGCCGCCTTCGTGCCGCTGGTGTTCGGGCTGTACTGGAAGCGCGCGACGACGCAGGGCGCGGTGTTCTCCATCTTCGCCGGCGTCGGCGTCTGGGTGGTCTTCTTCCCGCAGGTGTCCACCTGGGGCGAACTGTTCCCGGGGCAGCTGGCCGGTCTGCTGGCGGCGCTGGTGGGCATGGTGGCCGGATCGCTGGCGCCGCAGGTGCTGACGGACCGCCGCGAGCACGTCAGCCACCATCTGCCGCCGCACTGAACGATGCCCCTCGCCTGGTCTCGTCGCGCTGAACGCGGATGAGCCTGGTCGAGCCCTGAGCGCAACGCCAGCAGGGCCCGCTTGGGGCGGCCCGGCTTCCGGCACGACTACATGGGCAACGAGCACCGCTAAAATAGCGGGCTTTTCGTCCCTCGAAGACCTCGCCATGCCGATCTACGCCTACCGCTGCAGCGCCTGTGGCCATGCCAAGGATGTGCTGCAAAAGCTCTCCGACGCGCCGCTGACCACCTGCCCGGCCTGCTCGGCAGAGAGTTTCTCCAAGCAGATCACTGCCGCCGGCTTCCAGCTCAAGGGTTCGGGCTGGTACGTGACCGACTTCCGTGGCGGCAACAGCGGCGGTGCAGCCGCAGGTGCTGCCGGCGCCGCGGCGGCCGCGCCTGCGGCCGAGCCTGCCAAGACGGAATCGGCCGCTTCGTCCGAGTCGTCGTCCTCCGGCGGGTCCACCGCCTGCGGCGGCTCCTGCGCCTGCCATTGAATCGGGTCGACGTGGGCGCATCCCTCCGCAAATACCTGGTCGCCGGCCTGCTGGTCTGGCTGCCGCTTGCCATCACGATCTGGGTGCTGTCCCAGGTGCTGGACGTCGTCAACGGCGTGTTCGGCTCGCTGCTCATCGCGCTGACGCTGGTGGCGCCCACCGCCTGGCGCGAGGGCATCCTGAGCCTGCAGCACGTGCCGGGCCTGGGCCTGGTCATCCTGGCTGGCGGCCTGCTGGCCACGGGCGTGTTCGTCGCCAACATCTTCGGCCAGTGGCTGCTGACGCAGTGGGACCGGCTGATGTCGCACATCCCCATCGTCAAGAGCATCTACAGCTCGGTCAAGCAGGTGTCGGACACGCTGTTCTCCAGCAGCGGCAACGCGTTCCGCGAGGCGGTGCTGGTGCAGTACCCGCGTGCCGGCTCCTGGACCATCGCCTTCGTCACCGGCGCCCCCAGCGGCGAGGTGGCTTGCCATCTGCCCGAGGAGCATGTCAGCCTCTACGTGCCGACCACGCCCAACCCCACCTCCGGCTTCTTCCTCATCGTGCCCAAGGCCGACGTCAAGCCGCTGCAGATGACGGTGGACGAGGCACTGAAGTACATCATCTCCATGGGCACCGTGGCCCCGCTGCCGCACCCGGGCCATGCAGGCGAGGCGCTGGCCGATGCCTCGCAACAGCCGGGCCGAAATTAGAAGGGTTGAGCGCCCCGGCCGGCGTTCAATCCTGAGAGCCGCGAGCTCATCAGCGCCTCCATCCAGAACACCCCCCGAAAAGAATCCGGAGTAATTCCATGCGTACCTGCTATGCCGGCCAAGTCAGCGAGAAGCTGCTCGACCAGACCGTGACCCTGATGGGCTGGGCCCACCGCCGCCGTGACCACGGCGGCGTCATCTTCATCGACCTGCGCGACCGCGAAGGCCTGGTCCAGGTCGTCTGCGACCCCGACCGCGCCGAGATGTTCAAGATCGCCGAGGGCGTGCGCAGCGAGTTCTGCCTGAAGATCGTCGGCAAGGTGCGTGCGCGCCCCGCCGGCACCGAGAACGCCAACCTCGTCAGCGGCAAGATCGAGATCCTGTGCCACGAGATCGAGGTGCTGAACCCGTCGGTGGCCGTGCCCTTCCAGCTCGACGACGACAACCTGTCCGAGACGACCCGCCTCACGCACCGCGTGCTGGACCTGCGCCGCCCGTACATGCAGAACAACCTGATGCTGCGCTACCGCGTGGCGATGGAAGTGCGCAAGTTCCTGGACGAGCATGGCTTCATCGACATCGAGACGCCCATGCTCACGAAGAGCACGCCCGAAGGTGCGCGCGACTACCTCGTGCCCAGCCGCGTGCACGACGGCCACTTCTTCGCGCTGCCGCAGTCGCCCCAGCTGTTCAAGCAGCTGCTGATGGTGTCGGGCTTCGACCGCTACTACCAGATCACCAAGTGCTTCCGTGACGAGGACCTGCGCGCCGACCGCCAGCCCGAGTTCACGCAGATCGATATCGAGACCTCCTTCCTGACCGAGGAAGAGATCCGCTCGATGTTCGAGGGCATGATCCGCCACGTCTTCCGCAAGAACCTGAACGTCGAGCTGGGTGACTACCCGGTCATGAAGTACGCGGAAGCCATGCACCGCTTCGGCTCCGACAAGCCCGACCTGCGCGTCAAGCTCGAGTTCACCGAGCTGACCGACGCGATGACCACCGTCGACTTCAAGGTCTTCAGCGGCCCGGCCACCACGCCGGGCGGCCGTGTCGTCGCCCTGCGCGTGCCCAAGGGCGCTGCGATGAGCCGTGGCGAGATCGACGCCTACACCGAGTTCGTCAAGATCTATGGCGCCAAGGGCCTGGCCTGGATCAAGGTCAACGAAGTCGCCAAGGGCCGCGAAGGCCTGCAGTCGCCCATCGTCAAGAACCTGCACGACGAGGCTGTCGCCGAGATCCTCAAGCGCACCGGCGCGCAGGACGGCGACCTGCTGTTCTTCGGCGCCGACAAGGCCAAGGTCGTCAACGACGCCATCGGCGCGCTGCGCCTGAAGGTGGGCCACAGCGAGTTCGGCAAGGCCAACGGCCTGTTCAACGACGTCTGGGCGCCGCTGTGGGTGGTGGACTTCCCGATGTTCGAGCACGACGAGGAGAACAACCGCTGGGCGGCCGTTCACCACCCGTTCACGGCGCCCAAGGACGGCCACGAGGACCTGATGACGTCGGACCCGGGCAAGTGCATCGCCAAGGCCTACGACATGGTGCTCAACGGCTGGGAACTGGGCGGCGGCTCGGTGCGTATCCACCGCGCCGAAGTGCAGGCCAAGGTCTTCGCCGCGCTGAACATCAGCGAGGAAGACCAGCGCATCAAGTTCGGCTTCCTGCTGGACGCGCTGCAGTACGGCGCGCCGCCGCACGGCGGCCTGGCCTTCGGCCTGGACCGTATCGTCACGATGATGACCAAGGCCGAGTCCATCCGTGACGTCATCGCCTTCCCCAAGACGCAGCGCGCCCAGTGCCTGCTGACCGGCGCACCGTCGCTGGTCGACGAGAAGCAACTGCGCGAACTGCACATCCGCCTGCGCAACGCCACGCCTGCGGCCTGATCGGCCGGCTCTGAGGCGACTGAACCCCGCGCTGGCTAGACCAGCCGCGGGGTTTTTCTTTTTCCGCGAGGCCTGGGCGGGCCGTCGCCCCGATCAAGCGAGGGTGTTGCGTGCCTCCCGGCGTCGAGCAAGCATGCCGAGCCACGCCAGGCCGGCGGCCAGCAGTGCGCCGCCGGCCGGTTCGGGCACCGGCGTTGCGAGCCCGGCGTACATCACGAACAGCTGGGAGCCTTCCAGGCCGGGGCCGCCACCGGTCATGCCGTTGGCAAAGTAGTAGCTGCCGTTGAAGAAGATGTCCAGCCGCGGCCCCATGTCGAAGCCGTTGATGTTCACCTGCAGATAGGCCGTGCCGGCGAAGGGGGCGTCGTCCAGGTTGAAGACCTGGAAGTAGGCGCCGTTGTTGACTTGGACGTGTTCGGTGCCGAGGCTCGCCAGCAGGTTGCCACCCGTCCGGCTGTCGTACAGGCTCTCGGTGTAGACCATGTAGGGCGACGCGGTGATCCGGTTGCCGAACCCGTCCGTCAGCACACCGACGATCTCCAACGATGTGGTGCCGGCCTTGGCGGGCAACGTGCCCAACACCAGCGCGGCACAGGCGGCCGCGCGTAGTGCGGCGGCAAGCGAGCGAGATTTCATGGATGGCCTCCTGACGGGCTCACGGCGACATGCGCGAGCGGCGCCATTTCATGCCCGCCGCAGCGCGGCGGCCACCCCTAACCGCGAAGTGTTTCGGTGCGGCGCCGGCCACGCCTGGTGGCCATGGGGCTTTTCTCGCCAGTACCGTCAGCAGCTTGTCGTGAATGCCGCTCCGCGGGCCGTTAGGCCCGGGCGGCCAAGCTTTGCAACAGCTTGTCGTGAATGCCGCCAAAACCGCCGTTGCTCATGCACAGCAGATGGTCGCCCGGCCGGGCCGCTTTCACGACGGCGGCCACCAGTGCGTCAACGTCCGCGCCGACGACGGCCTGAGCACCCATCGGCGCCAGCGCGTCCTTGGCATCCCAGCTCAGTCCCTGCTGGTTGCAGAAGGCCAGGTCCGCCTCCTCCAGTGCCCAGGGCAACTGAGCCTTCATCGTGCCCAGCTTCATCGTGTTGGAGCGTGGCTCGAAGATGGCCAGGATGCGATCGGCCGGCGCAATGCGGCGGCGCAGGCCGTTGATGGTGGTGCGGATGGCCGTCGGATGGTGGGCGAAGTCGTCGTAGACCTTGATGACGCCGCCCGCCCGAGTGATCTCGCCGCGCAGTTCCATGCGCCGGCGCACGTTCTGGAACTCCGCCAGCGCCGCGGCGGACTGCTCCGGCGACACGCCCACATGCTCGGCCGCCGCGATGGCAGCCAGCGCGTTGAGCTGGTTGTGCTCGCCGATCAGGCCCCACTCGACGCGCGCGACCTTCAGGCTGCCACGCAGCACGTCGAAGGCCTGCGGCTCGCCGCGGGCGCGCAGCATGCCGGCTTCTTCCTTCTTGGCGCCGAAGCGCTGCACCTCGCTCCAGCAGCCGCGCGTGATAACGCGCTGCAGCGCCTCCTCACGGGCATTCACCACGAGGCGGCCGCAGGCCGGCACGGTGCGCACGAGGTGGTGGAACTGGGTCTCGATGGCGGCCAGGTCCGGAAAGATGTCGGCGTGGTCGTGCTCGAGGTTGTTCAGGATGGCCGTGCGCGGCCGGTAGTGGACGAACTTGCTGCGCTTGTCGAAGAACGCGGTGTCGTACTCGTCCGCTTCGATGACGAACGCCTGGCCTTCGCCCAGCCGCGCCGACACGCCGAAGTTCTGCGGCACGCCGCCGACGAGGAAGCCCGGCTTCTGGCCGGCGTGTTCCAGGATCCACGCCAGCATGGACGTCGTCGTTGTCTTGCCGTGCGTGCCGGCCACGGCCAGCGTGTGCCGCCCCTGCAGCACGTTCTCCGCCAGCCATTGCGGGCCCGACACATAGGGCAGGCCGGCGTCCAGGATGGCTTCCATCAACGGGAACCGCTCGCCGCGCGTGACGACGTTGCCGATGACGAAGACGTCGGGCTTGAGCTGCTCCAGCTGCTCGGCGCCGAAGCCTTCGATCAGCTCGATGCCCAGTGCCTCGAGCTGCGTGCTCATCGGTGGGTAGACGTTGGCGTCGCAACCGGTCACGCGGTGGCCGGCCTCGCGGGCCAGCGCTGCGAGGCCACCCATGAAGGTGCCGCAGATGCCGAGGATGTGGAGATGCATGTCGGGATCGCTCCCGGAGGAGCGCCTGGGGTTCAGCGCAGGGCGGTGCGCGCGGCCGCGAGGGTGGCGTCGATGTCGGCCTGGCTGTGGGCCGCCGACACGAAGCCCGCCTCGTACAAGGCCGGAGCAAGATAGATGCCGGCATCCAGCATCGCGTGGAAGAAGCGGTTGAAGCGCTCCTTGTCCGTCGTCATCACGGTGGTGTAGTTCTGCGGCAGCTCGGGCAGCAGGAAGAAGCCGAACATGCCGCCCTCGCTGTCCGCGCTGAACGGCACGCCGTTCTCCGCGGCGACCGCCTTCAGACCGTCGACCAGCTGGCGCGTGCGGGCCGACAGCGCGTCGAAGAAGCCCGGCTTCTGGATCTCGCGCAGCGTCGCCAGCCCGCAGGCCGTGGCCACCGGGTTGCCCGACAGCGTGCCCGCCTGGTAGACGCCGCCCAGCGGCGCCAGATGCTGCATGACCTCGCGCCTGGCGCCGAAGGCCGCCAGCGGCATGCCGCCACCGATGACCTTGCCGAACACCGAGATGTCCGGCGCGAAGCCGGGGATGAGCTTGGCGTAGTGCGACTGTGCCGATCCCAGCGCAACGCGGAATCCCGTCATGACCTCGTCCAGCACCAGCAGCGCGCCGTGCTTGGTGCACAGCTCGCGCATCGCCGTCATGAACGGCACGGACGCGCGCACGAAGTTCATGTTGCCGGCGATGGGCTCGACGATGACGCAGGCCAGCTCGGCGCCATGCTCCGCGAAGGCCGCCTCCAGCTGCTCGACGTTGTTGTATTCCAGGACCACCGTGTCGGCGGCCGCGCCGGGCGTCACGCCGGCGCTGGTCGGGTGGCCGAAGGTGGCCAGGCCAGAGCCGGCCTTCACGAGCAGCGCATCGGTGTGACCGTGGTAACAGCCCTCGAACTTGATGAACTTGGGCCGGCCGGTGGCGCCACGCGCCAGCCGGATGGCGCTCATCGTTGCCTCGGTGCCGGAGCTGACCAGGCGCACCTGCTCCATGCTGGGCACGAGCTTGAGGATCTCCTCGGCCAGCTCGATCTCGCGCTCGGTCGGGGCGCCGAAGGAGAAACCTTCGGTCGCGGCCTTCGTCACCGCCTCCAGCACGGCCGGGTGGCCGTGGCCCAGGATCATCGGGCCCCAGGAGCCGATGTAGTCGACGTAGCGCTTGCCTTCGGCGTCGAAGATGTAGGCGCCATCACCGCGGGCGATGAAGCGCGGCGTGCCGCCGACGGCGCGAAAAGCGCGCACGGGCGAGTTCACGCCACCGGGAATCACGCGCGCGGCGCGTTCAAACAACTGGGAATTGGTAACCATCGGAAAGGAAGGTGAAGTTCAGTGCATGCGCCGGGGCGTCTTTGGCGGCTGTTCCGGGTCGATATCTTCGAACGCCGGCTCCGCGCCTTCCTCGTCTGCCGGTGGCAGCGCCCAGAAGAAACGGTCGGGCACGACATTGCCCATGCCGGGGCGGAAGCCCGCGTCCAGCGACTGGTCCAGGAAGGACAGCGCCTCGCTGACCGCCGAGTGCAGTTCAGCGCCCACCGACAGCAGCGCAGCCAGCGCGGCGGCCAGCGTGTCGCCGGCGCCGACGAAGGCTGCCTCGAAGCGCTCGAACTTCTCGCCGGTGATGGGGCCGGAGGCGTTGGCCAGCACGTTGTCCACGTACTGGTTGGGCAGCTGGATGCCGGTCACCAGCACGTGCTGGGCGCCCGATTGCGCGGCCGCCACGGCCAGTTCGCGGGCCGACGGCGCGCGCTCGTTGTCCCAGTCGGGCAGCAGGAAGTCGGTCAGCGTCTTGTGGTTGCCCACCAGCACCGCCGTCTGCGGCAGCACCAGTTCGCGCAGCGCGTCCAGGTACTGCTGCTGCTCGTCCTCGTCGATCCAGGCGACGGACGGCACGTAGGTCACCAGCGGCACGTCCGGGTAGTCGCTCAGCACCTCGGCGACGGCGCTGACGCCTTCCGCATTGCCGAGGAAGCCGACCTTCCAGGCCGTGATGGGCACGTCCTCCAGGATGTGGCGGGCCTGCTCGGCGACGGTGTCGGGGTCGAGATTGACGTGCTCGAACGTCTCGGCCGTGTCGCGCAGCACGACGGCCGTGACGACGGGCAGGCAGTGGGCACCCATGGCCGCGATGGTGGCGACGTCGCCAGCCAGGCCGCCGGCGCCGGAGGCGTCGCTCGCGTTGAAGCTCAGCACGCAGGCTGGCGGCGGGCTTTCCTCGTCTTGAGGCTGGTCGACCTCGGGGTCGGTGGGGAAGGGTGTTGGGCTCATGTGGAGTTCTTGGCGGTCGCGGCCAAAGAGCTGCCGCAAAGCGTGGAGTCTGCCGCTAAAAGGGCTGTTCCGAGGGCCTGGGCCCAGGCGTTTGCCCTCAGCATTGCGCTGTCGGCCCCTGGCTAGAATGACTCGATTGTAGTGAGCAAACTCTGAGCAACGTGAGCGAACCCAGTACCTGGATGTGCCTGATCTGCGGATGGATCTACGACGAGGAAACGGGTGATCCCGACCACGGCATTGCGCCGGGGACCAAATGGGCCGACGTCGACATGAACTGGGTCTGCCCCGACTGCGGCGCCCGCAAGGAAGATTTCGAGATGGTGCGCATCTGACGCGGCATTGCAGAGATCGATCGGGCCCGGGCCCACGCTGAAGTTCCCAGGAGACAAGGTTTGAACGAGCAAGTTTCCGCTGCAGGACCCACCCGGGTCCTGGTCATCGACGACAGCAACACCATCCGCCGCAGTGCCGAGATCTTCCTGAAGCAGGGCGGCCATGAGGTGGCCCTGGCCGAAGACGGCTTCGACGCGCTGTCCAAGCTGGGCGACTTCCATCCCGATCTGGTCTTCTGCGACATCCTGATGCCGCGGCTGGATGGCTACCAAACCTGCGCCATCATCAAGCGCAACCCGGAGTTCTCGGGCGTGCCGGTCATCATGCTGTCGTCCAAGGACGGCCTGTTCGACAAGGCGCGTGGGCGCATGGTGGGGTCGCAGGACTACCTGACCAAACCGTTCACCAAGGACCAGCTGCTACAGGCGGTGCTCCAGCACCGCCCGTGACAAGCATCCACTGAGAGAAAAAGCCATGAGCATCCACAACATCCTGCTGGTTGACGACTCCAAGACCGAGCTGCACGCGCTGTCGGAGATGCTGACCAAGCGTGGCTACACCGTGCGCACCGCCGAGAACGGCGAAGAGGCGATGAAGCGCCTGGCCGAGGCCAAGCCCGACCTGATCCTGATGGACGTCGTCATGCCCGGCCAGAACGGCTTCCAGCTGACGCGCGCCATCACGCGCGACGAGCGCTACGCCGGTGTGCCCGTCATCATGTGTACCAGCAAGAACCAGGAAACCGACAAGGTCTGGGGCATGCGCCAGGGCGCCAGCGACTACGTCGTCAAGCCCGTCAAGGCCGAAGAGCTGCTGGCCAAGATCAAGGCCCTGGGCTGAACATGGCAAACAAGACGGCCCTGCGTGAACTGCAACAGCGCCTGGCCGAGCGCATGCAGGCCGCGCGCGAGACCACGCTCATCGCCAATTGGCTGGCTGTGGAGTGTGCGGGCGTGGGCCTGCTGTTCTCGCTGAAGCAGGCCAGCGAAATCTTCGCGCCGGTGCCCATCAAGCCCGTGCCCTACGCCAAGCCCTGGCTGGCCGGCGTGGCCAACCTGCGCGGCGGCCTGTTCACGGTCGTGGACCTGGCCGTCTACCTCGGGCTGCGCGAGCCGTCGCCGGGCCGGCTGATCTCCGCCCAGACCCGGCTGGTGTCGCTGAGCACCGAGCTGAATCTCAACTGCGCATTGCTGGTCGACCGTCTGGCCGGCCTGCGCAGTGACGAACAATTGCCGCTGGCCGCCGAACAGCCAGCCGGCCCGCTGCCCCGTTTCGCCGGGGCGCTGCGCCGCGACGAGGCCGGCCGGCAGTGGCAGGAAATCAATCTGGAAGCGCTGTCAAGGCAGGAGAACTTCCTGCACATCGTCGCGTGATGCGCGCTTCCTAGTCTCTGAAGTCCGCGCGGGATAGCGGACGTCACAAACACTGAAGAACGAGGGTGAGATGAGCCTGTTGGACAAGATCAGGGGAAAGTCCGAAGCCGACGAGTCGCCGCTGGCGGCGCCCGTCGAAGCGGCCGATACGACCATCGACACGCGCGGCATCGGCTTTGACGGCACACGCCCCGCCGACTCCACCCTCGCCGGCGTCGAGTTGCCTCGCCCCGAGGCGGCGTCCATCATCTCGCCCGCGATGCCCACGGAG
Organism: Roseateles sp. GW823-FHT07B05; assembly: GCF_058794515.1. Taxonomy (NCBI): domain Bacteria; kingdom Pseudomonadati; phylum Pseudomonadota; class Betaproteobacteria; order Burkholderiales; family Sphaerotilaceae; genus Roseateles; species Roseateles sp. GW823-FHT07B05. The sequence goes on along the minus strand of NZ_JBXAGX010000010.1, from coordinate 185,093 downwards.
CCTGGCCCCAACAGCGAGTTCCCGGCCAGCACGATGAACTTCGCGCCGACGACGCAGGCCGCCGACCCGACGATGCTGCCGTCGCTGGAGGCACCCGCCACCGGCGCGCAGAAGCTGGGCGACCTGTTCGGCCGCCACCGCCAGCGTGTGCTGACGGGTCTGGTCGCGCTGGGCTTCGTCGGCACGGCACTGTCCGTCACGCTGGTGCTGGTGTCGTCCAACCGCAGCGCCGCGCAGGTGCGTGCGACCGGCCAGGCGCTGATGCATTCGCAGCGTATGGCCAAGTCCGTGTCCGCCGCGCTGGTGGGCAACCAGGCCGCATTCGGCGAACTGCGCGAGTCGGTCAGCACGCTGAGCAGCGTTGTCGGCAACCTTCGCACCGGCCAGGGTGACCTGGCAGTTGCGCCGTCCGCCGTGCAGCCCGTGCTGGAGACGCTCAAGCCGCTGGTCGAACGCGCCGAGAAGAACGGCAAGATCGTGCAGGGCCAGGAAAAGATCCTGACGCAGGTGGGCTCCGCGCTGCGCGCCATCAACCGCCAGTCCAGCGACCTGCTGGAAAGCGCCGAAGCCGTGTCGTCGCAAGCGCTGCAGATCGGTTCGTCCGCCGGCGAGGTGTCCGCGGTCGGCCAGTTGGTCATGCTGACCCAGCGTATCGGCAAGAGCGCCAACGAGTTCCTGACGCAGGAAGGCGTGAGCCCCGAGGCCGTGTTCCTGCTGGGCAAGGACTTGAACTCCTTCAAGCTCATCACCGAAGCGCTGATCAACGGCAGCCCCGAGCTGCGCCTGAACGCCGCGCGTGACCCGCAGCTGAAGGAACGCCTGCAAACGCTGCTGAAGCAGTACGAGCAGACCCGCACGCAGGCCTCCGCCATTCTGGGCAACCTGCAGGGCCTGGTGTCGGCGCGTGAAGCGCAGACCGCCATCCTGGGCGACTCCGAACCGCTGCGCAAAGGCCTGGAGCAGGCCGCTGCCGACCTGGAAAAGTCCGGCGGCGCGGGCTGGGGCCTGATCCTGCTGCTGATCGCGTCGCTGGCTGCGCTGGTGACCGGCGCCGTCGGTTTCCTGCGGCTGTACCTGGCCGACCAGGCCGGTCGTGCCGAGATCGCCGAAGCACAGAAGCGCGAAGCCGAAGCGCAGGAGCAGGAAGCCAAGCGCGTCAACGACGCCAACCAGGCGGCCATTCTGCGGCTGATGAATGAACTGTCCACGGTCGCTGAAGGTGACCTGACGCAACAGGCCACGGTGACGGAAGACATCACCGGCGCCATCGCCGACTCCGTGAACTACACGGTGGAAGAGCTGCGCAACCTGGTGGGTCAGGTGCAGGCCACGGCGGCCCGCGTGACGGACACCACCGGTGCGGTGGACCAGACGTCCACCGACCTGCTGGCCGCGTCCAAGGAACAGCTGCACGAGATCCGCGCGACCGGCGAGGCCGTGCTGGGCATGGCGAGCCGCATTACCGAGGTGTCCGCGCAGGCGCAGACGACCGCCGAGGTGGCGCGCAAGAGCCGGGAAGCTGCCGAGCAGGGTCTCTCCGCGATGCAGAACAACATCGCCGGTATGAACGCCATCCGCGACTCCATCCAGGAAACGTCCAAGCGCATCAAGCGGCTGGGCGAGTCGTCGCAGGAAATCGGCGAGATCACGGAGCTGATCTCGGACATTACGGAACAGACCAACGTGCTGGCGCTGAACGCGGCCATCCAGGCCGCCTCCGCCGGTGAAGCCGGTCGCGGCTTCTCGGTGGTTGCGGAAGAAGTGCAGCGGCTGGCCGAACGCTCCGGCGACGCGACGCGCCGGATTGCCGCGCTGGTCAAGACCATTCAGACCGACACCCACGACGCCGTGGCCGCCATGGAGCGCTCGACGCGCGGTGTGGTGGAAGGTACCCAGCTGTCCGACGCGGCCGGCCGCGCGCTGGAAGACATCGACAGCGTGTCCCGCCAGCTGGACGAGCTGATCGTGCGCATCTCCTCGCAGGCCCAGCAGGAAGCCGAGCATGCCAACGAGGTGGCCTCCAACATCCAGCACATCTTCGCCGTGACCGAGCAGACCTCCGAAGGCACGCGCTCCACGGCACAGATGGTTCACGAACTGTCGCGTTCCGCCGAGGCGCTGCGCGCTTCCGTGTCCCGCTTCAAGGTCGCCTGACGAGCAGACATGGACAGCTCCCTGCGAGACGCCGAACTCCCGGCCGACCTCAGCCCGCTCGCGTGGGTTCAGGAAGAACTGCGCCGCTCGCTGGAGTCGGTGCACAAGACCCTGCGCCGCCATGTGCGCGATGGCAACGACAACCGGCTCACGGCCTTCGGCGCTGATGCCCAGCCCAGCGTGCCGCTGCAGCAGGCCTCGGCCCAGCTCCACCAGGTCAGCGGTGTGCTGTCGCTGGTGGGGCTGCCCGCCGGCGCCGCCGTGCTGCGTGCCGCCGAGAACGCCGTCGCGCGGCTGGCCGAGCGTCCGCTGGACGTCGAGGCCGCCACGGTGGACGTCATCGAGCGTGCCGACTTCGCGCTGCTGGCCTACGTCGCCCGCCTGCTGGCCGGCAACAAGACCTCCGCGCTGGCGCTGTACCCCAGCTACCGCGCGCTGCAGCAGCTCAACGGCGCGGAACGCATCCACCCGGCCGACCTCTGGGCCTATGACTGGGCCTGGCGGAGCATCCCGCTGGAGCAGGGCGTGCTGCCGCGCTCGCCCGATGCGGTGCGTGCGCCGTTCGAGGCCGCGCTGCTGCGCCACATGCGCGAGCCCAGCTCGACCCATGCCGCCAACCTGTCGGGCCTGTGCGCCGGCCTCGCCGCCACCTTGCCGGCCGGCACGGGCCGCACGCTGTGGCAGCTCGCCGCCGCGGTCTTTGAAGGTCAGGCGCTGAAGCTGCTGGGCAGCGATGCCTACACCAAGCGCCTGGGCTCCAAGCTGTTGCATGAACTGCGCGTTCTGGGGCGTGCGGACGTGTCCGAGCGCCTCGCGCAGGATCTGCTGTTCTTCTGCGCCCAGTGCCGTGTGGCGCAGGGCGCCGGCCCGCGCCTGAAGGCCGTGCACGAGGCCTTCCGCCTCAGCGAGGAACACTCGGGCGACTACGAAGACGCCAGCCTCGGCCGCATCGACCCGGCCTGGGTCGCGCAGGCCAAGCGCCGCGTGCTGTCCGCCAAGGAAAGCTGGTCCAGCGCCGCCGAGGGCGACCAGCATCGCCTGACCAGCCTGGACGAGCAGTTCGCCGGCCTGGCCGAATCGCTGACCCGCCTGTTCCCCAGCGGCGAGGTGCTGGCGCAGACGCTTCAGCGCGCCGTCGTCGCCACGCTGCGGTCGCGCACCACGCCGCCGCCGGCGCTGGCGATGGAAGTCGCCACCAGCCTGCTCTATGTGGAAGCCGCGCTGGAAGACGCTGCCTTCGACCAGCCCGAACAGGCCGAGCGCGTGCGCCGCCTGGCGCGCCGCGTCGAGGCCGTGGCGCACGGCCAGCCGGCCGAGCCGCTGGAAGACTGGATGGAGGACCTGTACCGTCGCGTCTCCGACCGCCAGACGCTGGGCAGCGTGGTGCACGAACTGCGCGCCAGCCTGTCCGAGGTCGAGAAGCAGTGCGACGAGTACTTCCGCGACCCGACCCACCGCGAGTTGCTGATCCCCGTGCCCGGCCAGCTTCAGGCCATGCGCGGTGTGCTCAGCGTGCTGGGCCTGGATCAAGCCGCGCTCGCGACCGTGCGCATGCGCGACGAGATCGACGGCCTGGCCAACACCGAGATCGACTTCAACCGCCCCGGCGCGCGCGACGTCTTCGAGCGCCTGGCCACCAACCTGGGCGCGCTGGGTTTCCTCATCGATATGCTGAGCGTGCAGCCGGCCCTGGCCAAGCGCATGTTCCAGTTCGATGACGCCACCGGCCGCCTGGACGCCGTCATGGGCCGTCGCGAAGGCGCTGTCGAGCTGCCCGACTTCGAGGCCAGCGGCTTCCACGTCGACCTCGAGCCCGAGTTCGAAGGCACGCTGGACGTCGAGGCCACGCAGCCACTGCGCGTGGATCTGGCCTCGCTGGACCTGCCCGACCTCAGCCTGCCCGACCTGGACCTGTCCCAGCCCGAGCTGGCGCCCGCACTGGCACCGGTCGTCGCCCCGCCGCCGCCCGCGCCGGCCCCGGCCCCGTCGACGGAGCCCAGCGTCGCCGACGACCCGGAGATGCGCGAGATCTTCCTGGAAGAGGCCGACGAGGTCATCGCCAACGCCCGCGCCGCGATGGCCGCGCTGCACGACGCGCCGGCCGACCACGGCCAGCTCACCGTCGTGCGCCGTGCCTTCCACACGCTCAAGGGCAGTGCCCGCATGGTGGGCCTGACCGACTTCGGCGAAGGTGCCTGGGCCTGCGAGCAGCTCTACAACGCCCGCCTGGCCGAGCACACGCCGCAGGCCGACACGGCGCTGCAGACCTTCACGACCGAAGCGCTGGACTACTTCGCCCACTGGCGCGAGCAGATCGCCGGCAACGAGCCCGGCACCAGCCTGCCCGACCCGCTGCGCCGCAGCGCCGACGCGCTGCGCCTGAACGGCGAGTACCTGCCGCTGGCCGCTGCAGACGTGCCGGCCGACGCCCCCGACGTTGACCTGCCGCTGGAGGCCCAAGCCCCGGTGGAAGTGGTGGACTTCGCTGCCGAGGCGGCGCCGCTGCCGGCGCCGGAGATCATCGAATTCGCCGCGCCGCCGGCCGAGGAGGCGCCGCTGGCGCCGGACTTCGTGCTGGACCTGGCCGACGCCGTCGTCACCGAGGCCGCCCCCGCGCTGCCCGACGACGAGCCCACGCTGGACCTGGGAGCGCCCGCCGCGCACGTCGAGTTCCACCACGAGCCCACCGAGCCGATGCCGCTGCCGGAGCTCCTGCCGGTGCCGCCGTCGGAGGAGCAGACGCTGGCCAACTTCCGGCTGGAGCTGGCGCAGGACGAGCCGCTGGTCATCGAGGCCCAGCCGCTGCCCGATGGCGAGGTGCCGGTGCAGCCCGAGGAACAGACGCTGGCGCTGTCGGCGCTGGCGCTTGACGAGCCCGATTTCGAGCCCACGCTGCCGCCCGACCACGAGCCTGAGCATGCGCACGACCCCGTGCCGCAGCCCCTGCTGACCGTCGTGCCCGCCCCGGAGCCCGAGCCGGAGCCGCTGCTGGCCGACCTGGACGAGGGCTACAAGGTCATCGGCCCGCTGCGCATCAGCATCGCGCTGTTCAACATCTTCCTCAACGAGGCCGACGAGCTGTCGCGCAAGCTGGCCGTGGGCCTGGCCGAGTGGGCCGTCGAGCGCACGCCGCCGGTGCCGCAGAGCTGCGAGGTGCAGGCCCATGCGCTGGCGGGCAACGCCGGCACGGTGGGCTATGAAGATCTGTGCAGCCTCGCCCGCGAGCTGGAGCATGCGCTGGGCCGCGCCCAGCGCGCCGTCGCCTACGAGGCGGAGGATGCCGAGCTGTTCCTGCGCGCCGCGGACGACATCCGCGTGCTGCTGCACCAGTTCGCTGCCGGCTTCCTGAAGCCGCACGACCCTGACGTCATCGCCCGCCTGCACGCCTACCAGCCGCAGGAAGAGCCGCTGACTGCCGCCGCGCCGCTGGACGAGCCGCGCCTGGCCTCGCTGTACGCCGCCGACACCGACACCGTGGCGGCCGACCTCGTCGTCGAGCCGATGCCCGATGCGCAGGTCACCGTGGCCGCGGCGCTGCCGGAACCGGAGCCGGTCATCGAGCATGCGCCGGAACCCGCAGCGGAACTCGAATCGGTGGCCGAGCCCGAGCCGCTGCCCGAGCCGCAGCCAGAACCTGAAGCGGAACCCGACGTCACCGTCGCCGCCGCGCTGGCGGACGTGTTGCACGATCCCGTCGAGCCGGCCGCGCTGCTGGCAGAACCCGAGCCCGAGCCCGGTCTGCCGGACGCCATCGAGCCCGAGCTCTTCCCGATCTTCGAGGAAGAGGGGCGCGACCTGTTGCAGCAACTGCACGCCGCGCTGCGCGACTGGCTGGCCGAGCCGGCCGACCTGGCGCGCTCCGACGCCTGCATGCGTGCGCTGCACACCTTCAAGGGCGGCGCCCGCCTCGCCGGCGCGATGCGCCTGGGCGAGCAGGCCCACCAGCTGGAGTCGGGCGTCGAGGCGCTGTTGCGCGCCGGCACGGCCGACTACAGCCAGGTCGAGGCGCTGCAGCACGACGGCGACGCGCTGGAGCATGCCTTCGAAGCGCTGGGCCGCAGCCTGAACGCGCCGGCTGCCGTTGCCGCACCCGTGGTGGCACCGGTACCGGTCGCTGCACCCGAGCCGTTGCCCGAGCCGGAATCCCGCCCCGAGCCGCTGGCGCGCTTCGCCCAGCCGGCCCCGGTCGAGGAGGCATCGGCCGAGCCGTCCCGCGAGATCGACTGGAGCCGCTTCGCCGGCGAGGCCGAAGTGGAGCCGGGCAGCGACAACCTGGCCATCGGCCAGGCCCTGGTGCGCGTGCGCGGCAGCCTGCTGGAGCGCATGGCCACGCAGGCCGGCGAGGTCAGCATCCGCCGTGCGCGGATGGAGTCCGAGCTTGTCCAGATGAAGGGCGCGCTGCTCGACCTGGACGACAACCTGGAGCGCCTGCGCACCCAGCTGCGCGAACTGGACCTGCAGGCCGAGGCGCAGATGCACGCGCAGCAGGAAGCGGCGCAGCAGGGCGGCCGCGAGTTCGACCCGCTGGAGTTCGACCGCTACACCCGCTTCCAGGAACTGACCCGCATGCTGACCGAGTCGGTCGGCGACGTGGCCACGTTGCAGCGCACGCTGACGCGCAACGTGCAGTCCGGCGAAGACGAGCTGGCCGCCCAGTCGCGGCTGACGCGCGAGCTGCAGGACGACCTGCTGCGCACGCGCCTGGTCGACTTCGACAGCATCGGCGAGCGCATGCACCGCGTCGTGCGGCAGGCGGCGCGCGATGCCGGCAAGCAGGTCAAGCTGGAGATCAGCGGCGGCCAGACCGAGCTGGACCGCTCGGTGCTGGAACGTACGGCAGGTGCCTTCGAGCACTTGCTGCGCAACAGCGTGGCCCACGGCATCGAGATGCCGGACGTGCGCACGTCGGCGGGCAAGGACGCCACCGGCACGCTGCGCATCGAGGTCAGCCAGCATGGCAACGAAGTGCGGCTGAACTTCGCTGACGACGGTGCCGGCCTGAACCTCGCCCGCATCCGCGAGCGCGGCCTGCAGCTGGGCCTGATCTCGGCCGACGCCGAGCCCGACGAGGCCCAGCTCAAGCGGCTGATCTTCGCGCCGGGCTTCTCCACGGCCAGCCAGATCACCGAGCTCAGCGGCCGGGGCATCGGCATGGACGTCGTGCGCGCCGAAGTCGGCACGCTGGGCGGCAGCATCGAGACCGCCTCGACGGTGGGCCAGGGCACCAGCTTCCTGCTGCGCCTGCCGCTGACCACCGCGCTGACGCAGATCGTGCTGCTGAAGAGCGGCGAGCAGACGGTGGCCGTGCCTGCGGCGCTGATGCAGTCCGTGCAGCGCGTGCCGGTGGAAGCTGTCGAGGCGGCCTACGCCACCGGCAAGCTGCAGCACGGCGGCGTCGAGCTGCCGTTCTACTGGCTGGGTGGCCTGCTGGGCCACGCGGGCCGCGGCCACACGCACGGCAAGCATGCGCCGGTCGTGCTGGTGCGCAGCGCGCAGGCGTCACTGGCGCTGCACGTGGACGAAGTCGTGGGCAACCAGGAAGTCGTCGTCAAGAACCTCGGCGCGCAGCTGAACCGCGTGCCGGGCCTGGCGGGCATCAGCCTGTTGGCCTCGGGCGACGTGGCGCTGATCTACAACGTCGTGGCGCTCGCCGACTGGTATGGCGCCGATGCGCAGGCCCGCCTGGCCGCCGTCCATGCGCAAGCCGACACGCCGACCCCGGTCGTGCCGGTGTTCGACGACGTCGTGCAGGCGCCGCTGGTGCTGGTGGTCGACGACTCGCTGACCGTGCGCCGCGTGACCCAGCGTCTGCTGGAGCGCGTGGGCTTCCGCGTCACGCTGGCCAAGGACGGCCTGGATGCGATGGAGAAGCTGTCGGCGGACGAGCTGCCGTCGGTCGTGCTGTCGGACATCGAGATGCCGCGCATGGACGGCTTCGACCTGGTGCGCAACATGCGTGCGGACACGCGTCTGGCAGGCCTGCCAGTCATCATGATCACGTCCCGCATCGCACAGAAGCACCGCGACTATGCCGCTCAGCTGGGCGTGGACCACTACCTCGGCAAGCCCTATGACGAAGAGCAACTGCTTGGCCTGATTCGCCAATACACGCGGGCCGCGGTGGTAGCCTGACGTCATGTCCCAGGTAGTCGACCATCTTGCCGAGCTGACGGGCTTCCGTGACCGTGACGTCATGGACGTCACGCTGGTCATGGCGCTGCGTGACCTGCTCGAACCCGAGTCGGCGGCCATCTACCGGCTCGTGGGCGAGCCCGGCAACGAGCGCTGGCTCACCCGTGCGCACCTGCGTGCGGGTGACGCCGTCGCATCGGCCGACCCGCTGTGGGCCAAGCCCGAGGCGCTGCCGGTGTCCGCGGAGCATCCGCTGCGGCTGGAGGCCATGCGCAGCCGCAGCGTCACGCAGGTGGCGCAGGGCGGCCAGTGGCTGTACCTGTTCCCCATCGCGACGGACCGCGACGTCATCGGCGTCATCGAGATCCTGTCGACGCGCCGGCTGGGAACGGCCGCGCAGCGCATGGTCAGCAGCGTGCTGCGGATCTATCACAACTTCCAGGGCCTGCTGGACTACTCCGAACGCGACACGCTGACGGGGTTGCTGAACCGCAAGACCTTCGACGAGAGCTTCCTCAAGGTGCTCTCCGAGATCCCGCACCGGCCCGACGTGCAGCACGAGGCCGAGGACCGCCGGCACGAGGCGGCCACGACGCACTACGTGCTGGGCGTCATCGACATCGACCACTTCAAGTCCGTCAACGACCGCTTCGGCCACCTGATCGGCGACGAGGTGCTGCTGCTGTTGTCGCGCCTCATGCGCGGCTCATTCCGCTTCCACGACCTGCTGTATCGCTTCGGCGGCGAGGAGTTCGTCGTGCTGATGCGCTGCGACGAGGAAGCCCACGCCGGCGAGGCCTTCGAGCGGCTGCGGCTGAACACCGAGCGCTACGCGTTCCCGCAGGTGGGCCGCATCACGGTCAGCATCGGATTCACCGAGGTGCGCGCGGGCGATGCGCCGGCGGCCGCCTTCGAGCGGGCCGACAAGGCCGTCTATCACGCCAAGGCGCATGGCCGCAACCAGGTGCACAACTACGCGGCGCTGGTGGCCAGCGGCGTGATCCAGGAAGCCACGCAGCTCAGCGACGTCGAGCTGTTCTAGCGCCTGCGGGTGGCCTAACCGGCCCGTCAAGCGTGGCAAGCCCGGTTCTTGCGTTTTCACGGCCCGGGCCATAGCCTAGGCGGGACTCCCGTGCCGGCGTGGCTCGCCTGGCGAGGGACCCGGTCCCCCGGACCTCGTGCCGCCGGTCAAGAGATGCGCTATTCCTGGCTTCCGCTAAGTCTGCTGCTGGTCGCCGTCCTGGCCTTCGTGGGCACCGCCTTGGGCACGTCGCGCAGCCTGGCGGAGTTGCTCGTGCGCGACACCGAGCGCAGCGAGGCGATGCGCACGGAGGCCGACCTCCAGCGGCTCAAGACGTTGCTGCTGGACATCGAGACCGGCCAGCGCGGCTTCATCATTACCGGTCAGCTGCCCTATCTGCGCCCCTACGAGGAGGCATTGCTGGAGCTGGGTCAGCTCAATGCCGGCCTGCGCGAACGGCTGGCCCGCGCGGGGGCGGCGGCCCTGTCGCTGCAGCGACTTGACCACCTGATCCGGCAGCGGCTGGAGCAGGCCCGCGTGACCATCGCGCGGCGCATGTCCAGCGGCGATGCCGTCATGCGTGACCTGGGTGCCTACGCGGAGGGCAAGCGCGTCATGGATGACCTGCGCTTTGAGATCGACCAGCTCAGCCAGGACCAGCAGCAGCGCGTTGCCGCCGCCGACCGGGCGAGCCTGGACGTGCAGCAGCGCACGTCGCGCCTGGGGCGGCTGCTGCTGGGCGCAGGCATTGTGGCGCTGGCCTTCTCGCTGGCGCTGATGTTCCGTGAGCGCCGGTTGCGCGACACCGCCGAGGCCAGCCTGCGCGAGGCCAACGCGACGCTGGAAGCCCAGGTGGCCCAGCGCACGGAGGAACTTCAGCGGGCGCTGGGGCGCATCCGAAGCTTCGCCGTCGAGCTGGAGCGCGGTGTGGAAGCCGAGCGGCGGCGCCTGGCCCGCGAGGTGCACGACCAGTTCGGCCAGGTCGGCACCGCCATCAAGATGCTGACGCTGGCGCTGAGGAGCAAGCTGGCTCCGCGCAGCGAGCCGCTGGTGGACGAGCTGCAGGACTTGGCCGAGGAAGCCATCCGCTCCGCGCGGCAGATCTCCGCAGCGCTGCGCCCGCCGCTGCTCGACGAGCTGGGCCTGGAGGCGGCGCTGGGGCACTACCTGCAGACGTTGCAGCGCCAGTCCGGCCTGACGACCACCCTGACGCTGGATGCCGGGGATGCGCTGGCGCCGGAGCAGGCCAACCCGCTGTTCCGCATCGTGCAGGAGGCCTGCACGAACGTGCTGCGCCATGCGCGTGCCAGTGCGCTGCGCGTGACGGGGCAACCCTGGCAGCAAGGCGGCGTGGACGGCTACCTGCTGGAGATCTGCGACAACGGCCAGGGGCCTGGTGATGTGCGGGCCGACGCGTCGGGTCTGTGCGGCATGCGTGAACGGTCGGCCCTGGCGGGCGGCAGCTTCGAGTTCGGTCCGGCGCCCGGTGGCGGCACCCGCGTGGGGGTGTGGCTGCCCTTGCAGGTGAAGGAGACCGCCAGAGGCGGCGAAGAGGAGGAGGCCTGGTTATGAGAGTGCTCATCGTCGATGACCATCCGCTGATGCGCATGGGCATCGTCCAGCTGGTGCGGCAGGAATGGCCCGACGCGCACGTCGACGAGGCCGCCTCCATCGCCGAGGCGCTGCAGTGCATCGCCGCGGCCCGGCCGGGCCTCGTCACGCTGGACCTGTCGCTGCCCGACGCCCAGGGCACCGAGGGCGCCAGCCGGCTGCTGCGCGTGCTGCCCGGCGTGCCGCTGCTGGTGCTGAGCCTGAACGCCGAGGCGGCCTACGCGGCACGGCTGATGCAGATGGGCGCCAGCGGCTACCTGCCCAAGGACCGCGCGCCCGACGAGCTGCGCGTCGCACTGCGCCGGCTGGCCGAGGGCGGGCGCTACGTCACGTCTTCCATGGCCGACCATCTGCTGGGCCTGCTCAGCGGCAAGGCGCCGCAGGCGCTGCCGCACGAGCAGCTGTCCACGCAGGAGCACCGCGTCATGCTGCTGATCGCCGCAGGCCAGGCGCCGGCTCAGATCGCCGAGACCATGCACCTGTCGGTGAAGACCGTGGGCAGCTACCGCGCGCGCATCCTGGAGAAGACCGGCTGGGCCAACAACACCGAGCTGACCAAGTACTGCGTGCACCACGGGCTGACCGACGTCTAACGAGTTATGACGGCGTGTAGGCAACTCACCTACACGAGGTCGCGGCAACGCCGCTGGCGCGACGCCGGCATCCCCCGCTGCCACCTGGGCTGCCGCGGCGAGACGATGGCGGCCATGAACATATTCCTCGTCGAAGACTCCGTGTCCATCCGCCGCCTGCTGGTGCGCCGACTGGAAACCCTGCCGGGCATGCGCGTCGTCGGCGAGGCTGCGGGCGAACGCCAGGCGCTGGCGCTGATCAAGTGGACCCAGCCCGATGTCGTGCTGCTGGACCTGTCCCTGGCCAACGGCTCAGGCCTGGGCCTGGTGGGTCAGCTGCGCCGCGCCGGCTTTACCGGGCGCATCGCGGTACTGACCGCCCAGGACCTGGATGCCTACCGCCGCGCCTGCCTGGACGCTGGCGCCGACGGCTTCTACGACAAGGCCAGCGGCCTGGAAACGCTGTTCGGCGACCTGGTGGATCTGGCCGCTAGCCGTCCCGGCGACCGGGAGGACCGTCCCGCCGCCCAGCTGCGCGACGGCCTCACCGGCCTGTTCAGCCAGGCGGCGCTGCATGAGCGGCTGGATCAGGCTGCGCGCGCCGCCACCGAAGACGGCGTGGAGCTGGCGGTCTACGTGCTGCGCCTGGCCGGCCTGGCCCAGCTGCCGCGGGACGTGGCGGACGCGTTGGCCCGGCAGGTGGCGCTGCGGCTGCGCGAGGCCAGCGGCGACGCCGACATCGTGGCGAGAAGCGCGGCCGACCGGTTCGCCGTCGTGCTGACGCACCTGGACCACGCCGAGCAGGCTGCCACGCATGCGCGCAGCCTGGCGGCGCTGCTGGCCGAACCGTTTAGCCACGCGGGCACGGACTACGTGCTGGGCATGGAGATCGGCATGGCGCTGTTCCCGGCCGACGCCATCTCGCCGCGCGCGCTGCTCACGCTGGCCGAGGCCACGGCCTTCGGCGCCCTCTGACGCTTTTTCTCAAGGGAGACAACGACATGACCAAGACACTGTCCCTGCTGCTGGCCACCCTGCTGCCGCTGCTGGCCCAGGCGGGCACCGCCGGCAACAGTTTCCAGGTGACGGCCACCGTCACCAGCGCCTGCACGGTGTCCGGCACGACGCTGAACTTCGGCGCCAGCATCGACCCGCTGGCCGCCGCGACGCCGCTGGACGCGACGTCCACGCTCAGCGTGCAGTGCACCAACACGACGCCGTACACGGTGTCGCTGAACGCCGGCGTCAACGCCGGCGGCGCGTCCAACTTCGGCGCGCGGCTGATGAAGAGCGGCAGCAACACGCTGGGCTACCAGCTGTACCTGGACGCCGGCCGTGCCACGGTGTGGGGCGACGGCACGTCCAGCAGCAGCACGTCTGCCGGCACAGGCACGGGCAGCGCGCAGACGCTGACCATCTACGGCCGCCTGCCGTCACTTGCCAACGTCGTGCCGGGCAGCTACACAGACACCGTGACCGTCACGGTCAGCTATTGAAGGAGGTTAGGCATGCAGCGCTTCGTTGAACGTCTGGCCCTGTGCCTGCTGGTCAGCCTGTGGTCGTTCGCCGTGCGCGCCGCCGACGTGACGCTGATGCCCGTCGCGGTCAAGCTTGACCGCGCCAACGACCGCGCCACCGTGCAGGTGCAGAACAACGGCCAGGAGTCGGTGCTGATGCAGGCCGAGGCCATCGCCTGGACCCGTGTCGCCGGCCTGGACGTGGACGGGCCCACCAACGATCTCATCGTCAACCCGCCTGTGTTCACCGTGCAGCCGGGCCAGACGCAGGTGCTGCGCCTGGGCCTGCGCCGCACGCATCAGCTGGAGCAGGAGGCCACCTACCGCATCGTGCTGCGCGAGGTGCCCATGCCGCGCCCGTCGGACGCGCTGAACGTGGCCGGCAGCGTGCGCGTGCTGGTGGCGCTGCGGGTGCCGGTCTATGTGGCGCCGGCCCAGGTGCGGCGCAGCGAGCAGTGGCAGGTCAGCCGCGGCGCCGGCGGCGAGGTGCTGGCACAGGTGGCCAACACCGGCAACGTGCACCTGAAGGTGGCCGAGCTGCGGCTGCATGGCGACGCCGGCCAGCCGCTGGCATCGCTGGCCCAGAAGGGCAGCCACGCGGTCATCTTCCCCGGCGAGCAGCGCACCTTCCGGCTGCCCGCCGCGGCGCAGGCCACGCAGGTGCAGGTGCAGACCGACCAGGGCCTGCAGATGGTGGCGCTGAACTGACGTGACCGGGGCGCCCGGCCTGATCGGTCGTGTCGGCCGCCTGGGCCTGGCCGCGCTGCTGGCGGGCGCAAGCGCCGTCATGGCCGCCTCGCCCGCCGAGCCCGCTCGCCCCGAGGGCCGCGTGAACTGGGGCGAGACGCTGCTCCTGGCGCTGAAGGTCAACGGCGTGCCGCAGGACGGCATGCTGCGCGCGGTGCGGCTCAGCGACGGGCTGGCCATCCCGCAGACCGCCTGGGACGAACTCAACCTGCGCATCCCCACCAGCGGCGTGCGCGTCATCGACGGCGAGCAGCATGTGCTGCTGGCCACCGTGGGCCCGCTGCGCTGGCACATCGACGAGACCAGCCAGACGCTGGAGGTGGACGCGCCGGCCCAGGCCTTCGTGGGCCAGCGTGTGGACCTGACGCCCGGCCTGCCGCGCGTGACGCAGCCCTCGGCCTGGGCGCCGTTCCTGAACTACGACGCGCAGTGGCAGACGCGCACGCGCGGCCAGGGCACGGCCGATGCGCTGTGGGAAGTGGGGCTGCTGGGCCCGCTGGGCGATGTCAGCAGCACGGGCCTGGCGCGCAGCCGCGGTCGCGGCGTGCGGCTGGACACGCGCTGGCAGCGCGACGACCCGCAGCGGCTGGCGCGGCTGCGCGTGGGCGACGCCGTCAGCCAGGCCGGCGCCTGGGGCAGGGCGCTGCGCTACGGTGGCGTGCAGTGGGGCACCGATTTCTCGCTGCAGCCCGGCTTCCTGAGCTTTCCGCTGCCCACGCTGCGCGGCGAGGCCGCGTTGCCCAGCACGCTGGACGTCTACGTCAACAACAGCCAGCGGCTGCAGAGCCGGCTGCAGGCCGGGCCGTTCGACCTCAGCGAGCTGCCGGTCGTCACCGGCCAGGGCGAGATACGCACCGTCGTGCGCGACCTGCTGGGGCGCGAGCAGGTGGTCGTCACGCCCTACTACGTGAGCCCCGCGCTGCTCAAGCCGGGCCTCAGCGCTGTCAGTGTCGACGTGGGCGCCGAGCGCGAGGACTACGGCCTGGCCAGCAACCGCTACGGCCGGGCGGTGGCCAGCGTCACCGAGCGGCGCGGCGTGACGGAGCGCTTCACGCGCGAGCTGCGCGTGGAGGCCAGCAGCCGCCAGCAGGCCGTGGGCGCCACCGGCTGGTGGCTGCAGCCCCGGCTGGGCACGGCCAGCGCGTCGCTGGTGGCCAGCCACGCGCAGGGCCAGGGCGCCGGCTGGATGCTGCAGGCCGGGCTGGACCGCCAGGCTCGCGACTGGAGCGGCAGCGTGCAGTGGCGCCAGGCCAGCGCGGGCTTCCGCCAGATCGGCCAGGCCGAGGGCCGCGCGCCGCGCACCGTGCTGACGGCGGCGCTGGGCTCCTCCTGGCGCGGGCATGCGCTGGGCGCCAGCCTGGCGCTGCAGCGGGGTGGGACGGTGGAAAGCCGACTGGCCCAGCTCAACTACAGCCGCGATCTGGGCCGCTGGGGCTATCTCGGGCTCATCGTGCTGCGCGACCTGGGCCGTGGCGGCAGCGGCACCTCGCTGGGGCTGACGTGGAGCCACGCGCTCGATGCCCGCCAGGGCGTGGGGGTGGCCGTGCAGCGCCAGCCGCGGCTGGACGGCGGACAGGAGACGGTCGTGCAGGCCCAGTTCCAGCGCAACCCGGCGCCGGGCACCGGGCTGGGCGTGCAGCTGCTGGCCGGCAGCGACGGCCACCAGCTCGCGCAGGCGCAGTGGCAGGGCGACATGGCGGTGCTCAACGGCGGCGTGGCGCGCCGCAACGGGCTGGTGGAAAGCCGCGTGGGCGCCAGCGGCGGTGTCGCGTGGCTGGACCTCAGCCTGTTCGCTGGTCGTCGCGTGGAGGGCGGCATCGCCATCGTCGACGTGGGCGGCCGGCCTGGCGTGCGCGTCACGCATGACAACCAGGACGTCGCGACGACGGACCGCCGTGGCCGCGCCTTCGTGACCGGGCTGCGCGGCTACCAGCCCAACCGCATCGGCATCCGCGCGGACGACCTGCCCATGGACGCCGAACTGCAGGCGCTGGAGATACAGATCACGCCCGCCGCCCGCAGCGCGGCGCGCATCAGTTTCCCGGTGCAGCAGGGGCGCGCGGCCAGCCTGCGCGTGCTGGACGCCGCTAGCGGCCCGCTGCCGCCCGGTGCGCAGCTGCAGCTGGCGGGCCAGCCTCGCAGCTTCCCCGTGGGCCTGGGCGGCCGCGCCTACCTGGCCGGCCTGGCCGACGGCGTCAACCGTGTGCAGGCGCGCTGGCACGACGGCGGCGAGCGTGGCTGCCACTTCGACTTCACATTGCCGCCCGGCAGCGGCGATGATCTGCCCGACCTGGGCACCCTGATCTGCCGGTGACGCCATGACTCCACGACTGCTCGCACTGCTGCCCCTGCTGCTCGCCGACGCGGCGCACGCGCTGTGCCTGCCGGCCGTCTGCAGCTGCGGCGTCACCACCACCAACGTCGCGTTCGGCAGCTACAGCCCGCTTGCCTTCGGCAACACCGACTCCACGGGCAGCGTGAAGGTCAGCTGTGGCGGCGTGGCGGGGCTGCTGATCCCGTTCAACATCGGCATCAGCGCCGGCAACAGCGGCAGCTTCGCCAGCCGGCGCATGAAGAGCGGCGCCAACCTGCTGGCCTACAACCTCTACACCGACGCGTCCTACACCACCGTGTGGGGCGATGGCAGCAGCGCGTCACAGCTCGTCAACGCCGGCGTGACGCTGGACGTGCTGGGCCTGTCGCCGACGCAGAACTTCTACGTCTACGGCCGCATCCCGGGCCGGCAGCTGACGGCCGTGCCCGGCGCGTACAGCGACACCATCAGCGTCACGTTGACCTACTACTGAGCCCAAAGGCGCGGCGCCGCTTCCGTCTGGTTGTGCCGATCTGATGATTTCTGTTCTGATGAGGATTATTTGCGGAATTTCTGATCTTCATCGGTCGACATCTAATCGACGCCAGCACACTTCCGCTCCTTTCCCGACAGTTCAATCGAGGAGCAGGTGATGGGGTGGATCAGGCCCGGTGGCGGCAAATGGTGGCGCGGCGAGCCTGTCGACGGTCGCAGATTGGACGGCGGCCTGAGCGCGGCGGCGCAGGGGGATCTCTCCGTCAGCGTGGCAGACACAGCTTCTGGCGGGCTGGGGCGCCACTTCAACGCGATGTGTGCGTCGCTGTCGAACCGGGTCGCCCAGATCCGCAACAACGCGAGCATCCTCGCGATGGCTGGCCAGGAGCTGGCCAGTGGAACCCGGCAGCTTGATGAGCGCACCCGCGCGCAGGCGACGCAATTGGCGGCCGCCTCGCAGCAGGTACAGACGCTGGGCGAGCAGGTGCATGAGACGGCGCGCCATGCGCAGGCAGCCCACCAGGTGTCGACACGTGTCCGCGAAGCGGCGGAGTCCGGTGCTGCGCTGATGCAGTCGGCCGTCGGGCAGGTGCGCCAGATCGAGATGAGCTCGCGCGAGATGGGCGAGATCATCGCCGTCATCGACAGCATCGCCTTCCAGACCAACATCCTGGCGCTGAACGCCGCCGTGGAGGCGGCACGGGCCGGCGAGCAGGGTCGCGGCTTCGCGGTCGTGGCCAGCGAGGTGCGCGCGCTGGCACAGCGCAGCGCGGCGTCGGCGGCCCAGGTGAAGCGGCTGATCGCGCAGTCCGCCGAGCAGGTGGAGCAGGGAGCGCGCAGCATAGAGACGCTGGGGCAGACGCTGACGGACATCGTTGGCGGTGTGCGAGAACTGAGCAGCCGCGTTGGCGAGATGGCGGATGGCAGCGCGTCACAGGCCACCGGGCTCGAGGCGCTGGCCGAGGCGGTGCAGGGCGCCAACACGCTGACGCAACGCAATGCGGCGATGGTGGCCGACTCTGCGCGTGCGGCGCGAGAACTGGGCGAACGCACCGAGGAGCTGTCCAGCGTCGCGCGGACCGTGCGACTGCGCCAAGGCACCGCGGACGAGGCGCGCCGCCTCGTCGAGCGGGCTGTCGCGCTGGTGAAGCGGGATGGCCTGCGCGCCGCCGTGCCGCGGATGGTGGACCGTGCGGGCGAGTTCTTCGACCGCGACATGTACATCTTCATCTTCAACCGCCAGGGCGTGTTCACCGCCTTCGGGCCCAATCCCGCCCTGCATGGCGGCCACCTGCGCCAGGTGCAGGGCCTGCAGTGGGAGCATCTGCTGCGGGAGGGCTTCGTGCGCACCGACGCTGGCGGTGGCTGGGTGGACTACCAGACCGTCCACCCGGGCACCGGCGTCGTCAACGACAAGGTGTCCTTCGTGCTGCCGCTGCCGGGCGATCTGCTGGTGGGCTGCGGTGTCTACAAGGTGAAGGGTCTTTAGGAGTCAGCGCGGTCGAATCTGTCGGCCTTCACATCTGGCAGAAGGCTCGCTGGTAAACTCAATGCAACGGTTTCAACGTCCCAAGATGTCCTCCCGTACCAATCGGAACACCCTCACCGAGCGCGGCATGCAGATCGTCGAGCGACGCATTCCGGCGCTGGCGGCCAAGGCCGGGCATGAGGCCTATCGGACCACGCTGCAGCAGACGGGTGCGGTGACCGTGAAGACCAGCAATGGACAGGTCGTGAAGCGGGAAAGCGATGGGAGCGTGACGGTCATCAAGAGCTTGTCCGTCGGCAAGCGCGTCAAGCCCGGTACCGTCCTCAGGCGTGTCAAGGAAGCCGCCTGACGCGCAGGCGGTCGCCAGGGCCGCAAAGCTGCCCCAAGCGCCGGCGGCACAGCCCGCGCAGCCTCGACTTCGGGTTCTCGCCGGTCCGAACGGATCGGGCAAGAGCACGATCAAATCCGACCTGAAGCCCCAGTGGATTGGCGTCTTCGTGAACGCCGACGAGATGGAGCGCGACATGGTTGCCTCCGGAGGGCTGAACTTGCGCGGCCTCGGCGTCAGTGGCAAGCCGGTGGCGGTGCTCCACCGCATCAAGAACAGCCTGAAGACCTTCGGACTGGAGAAGCGGCTGGACCTGCAGGCCCTGTTGGTTGGCATGACTCTCGACGACGCAGGGCGGCTGCGGGTGCCCGGACCCTACGACTCCTACCTGGCGGCGTCGCTTGCAGATGCCGTCCGCCAGCAACTGCTGGAGGAGGGCCAGACGTTCACGTTCGAGACCGTGATGTCACACCCGTCCAAGATCGACTTCATGCGGCAGGCGAGGGAACGTGGCTACCGCGTGTACCTCTACTTTGTCGCCACCGACGACCCGACGATCAACATCGACCGTGTGCACCGGCGCGTCCTGCAGGGGGGACACCCCGTGAAGGACGAGCTCGTGATCAGCAGGTACCACCGCTCCATCGCCCTGATGACCGAGGCCTGCAAGGTGGCACATCGGGCATACATCTTTGACAACTCAGGTACGAAGCACAAGCTGCTGGCCGAGGTGACCGACTTTGAGGAAATCCGGCTCGAGGCCAGCCGGATCAGCCCCTGGCTCCTCGACACCGAGCTCTGGAAGCAGTTCTCCTGAGCCGCCCGAGGGGGACAGCCTCGAGGTCCGTCGCGTCACCCCTGTCGTGAAAGAAGCGGGCCGGGCTGCCTGCAGGCCGTCCGCCATGCAGCACTTCCAGCCGCCTCGCGCCTGCCTGGCCCACAAATGCGCCAGGTCCGATCGCATCAGGGCATGCTCGGCGCCGACGCACGATGTCTAGGGCAGCGCCCGGCTTTTCACGGCCGCGTAGCGTGCCAGCGTGCGCTCGCGGGCAACGGCGTGATCGACGACCGGGCGCGGATAGTCCACCCCCTGCATCGCCAGCGGCGCGCGCTCCCACGGCGCGTGGACGGCCTTGTTGTCCAGCCCGGCCAGCTCCGGGCAGTAGCGGCGGATGAAGCGGCCCTCGGCGTCGAACTTCTCGCTCTGGCTCGTGGGGTTGAAGATGCGGAAGTAGGGCTGGGCGTCGCAGCCGCTGCTGCTGGCCCACTGCCAGCCACCGTTGTTGGCGGCCAGGTCGAAGTCCAGCAGCTGCTGCGCGAACCAGGCCTCGCCGCGGCGCCAGTCCAGCCCGAGGTCCTTGGTCAGGAAGCTGGCCGCCACCATGCGCAGCCGGTTGTGCATATAGCCGGTCTGGCTGAGCTGGCGCATCGCGGCATCCACCAGCGGGAAGCCGGTGCGGCCCTCGCACCACGCGGCGAACAGCGCGTCGGCGTGGGGGCCGTTCTCCCATGCAATGGCGTCGTACTCCGGCCGGAAGGCGGCTGTCATCGCGTGCGGATGGTGGTGCATGACCTGGTGATAGAAGTCGCGCCAGATCAGCTCCGACAGCCACACCTCGGCGCCATGGTCGCCGCCCTGCATGCGCTGGTGGGCCAGGCGCGCCAGGTGGCGGATGGACACCGTGCCGAAGCGCAGGTGCACGCTGAGGTAGCTGGGGCCCTTCACGGCGGGGAAGTCGCGCCGGTCGCCGTAGTCGCCGATGCGGTCCAGGAAATCGTCCAGCAGCGCGTGCGCGCCGCGGCTGCCCTGGCCCAGGTGGGCGCTCAGCCCGGCGGGCTGGAAGCCGATGTCCGCCAGCGCCGGCACGCCGGTGGCCAGCGGTGTCGTCGCCAGCGCGTGCGTGTGCCGCTCGACCGGGTAGCTGCTCAGGTAGAACTCGTTGACCTTCTTCAGCCACGCGTTCTTGTAGGGCGTGAACACGCCGTAGGCGCCGCCGGCGGCCGTCATCACCTCGCGGCGCTCGAAGATGACGTGATCCTTGAACGTGTGCAGCGCCACGCCGAAGGTGCCCAGCAGCTCGGCGACGCGTGCGTCGCGCTGCAGCGCCTGGGGTTCGTCGTCATGGTTGGTGAACACCGCCTGCACGCCCAGCTCGGCGGCCAGCTTCGGGATCTCGTCGGCCGCGCACCCGTGGCGCACGATGAGCGCGCCGCCCCGCTGGCGCAGGTCGGCGTCCAGCACGGCGAGCGCGCCGAGGATGAACTCGACCCGGCGGTCCGCACGGGGCAGGGCGTCGAGGATGTCGCGGTCCAGCACGAAGGCGCAGAACACCTGGCCGGCGCGGGTCAGCGCGCGGTAGAGCGCCGCGTGATCGTCCATGCGCAGGTCGCGGCGGAACCAGACGAGGGCGCTTTGCATGCGTTCCTGAGGAGGTTTCATACCCGCAGAATAAAATGCTGCGCATGCCCGCCGACCGGATCGTCCTGACCAACCAATTCCTCATCGCCATGCCCGGCATGGCCGACGAGGCTTTCGCAGGCACGGTGGTCTACCTCTGCGAGCACAACGACAACGGCGCGCTGGGCCTGGTCATCAACAAACCGATCTCGCTGACGCTGGGCAACCTTTTCGAAAAGGTGGAGCTCAGCCCGCCCGCCGAGGCGCTGGCGGAGAGCCCCGTCTTCTACGGCGGCCCGGTGCAGACCGACCGCGGGTTCGTGCTGCACGAGCCGCTGGACGAGCAGGGCGGCCACTACAACGCCACGCTGGCCGTGCCCGGCGGCCTGGAGATGACCACCAGCCGCGACGTGCTGGAGGCGCTGTCCAACGGCGCCGGCCCCAAGAAGCTGCTCGTCACGCTGGGCTACAGCGGCTGGGCCGCGGGTCAGCTGGAGGAAGAGATCGGCCGCAACGGCTGGCTCACCGTGGACGCGTCGCCGGCCATCATCTTCGACACGCCGGTGGAGCAGCGCTACGAGAAGGCCCTGGGCCTGCTGGGCATCGACCCGCGCATGCTCAGCGCGGATGCGGGCCACGCCTGATGATGGCTCCTGCCCTCACGCCGGCCCACCAGTCCTTTCTTGCTTTTGATTTCGGCCTGCGCCGCATCGGCGTGGCCTCCGGCACGCGGCTGCTGGGCTCGGCCGAGCCGCGCGGCACGCTGAAGGGCGGCGACTTCCCCGCCATAGCAGACCTCATCAAGACCTGGCAGCCCGACGCGCTCGTCATCGGTGTGCCACGCCACCCCGACGGCGCGCCGCACGAGATGACCGCCAAGGCGCAGAACTTCGGCCGCCGGTTGTCCGGCCGCTACCACCTGCCGGTCTTCGAGGTGGACGAGCGCTACACCAGCGTCGAGGCCGAGGCCCAGGGCGCCCGCGATGTGGACGCCGCCGCCGCCGCACTGATCCTGGAACAGTTTTTTAGAGAACACCCATGAGTGAATTGCTGCTCGATGCCGAGGCGCTGTACCTCGAACTGAAGAAAGGCGTGCAGCGGCTGCTGACGTCGGATACCGCCCTCGTGGGCATCTGGAGCGGCGGCGCGTGGCTGGCCGAGCGTCTGGCGGTCGACCTGGGCCTGGCCTGCGGCACCATCTCCAGCGCCATGCACCGCGACGACTTCGGGTCACGCGGCCTGGCCAAGGCCGACCACACCAAGCTGCCGTTCGACGTGAACGGCCGCGACATCCTGCTCATCGACGACGTGCTCTACACCGGCCGCACGACGCGGGCGGTCATCAACGAGCTGTTCGACTACGGCCGCCCGGCGCGCGTGCAGCTGGCGGTGCTGGTGGACCGCGGCGGCCGCGAGCTGCCCATCGAGCCCGCCTTCTCGGCGGCGCGCGTGACGCTCAACGCCGACCAGAGCCTGCGCCTGGCGCGCAGCGACGATGGCCGATTTGCCTTTGAGGTGAAGTGATGCTCAGCAAGCGAAATCCCCAGCTGAACAAGCACGGCGAGCTGATCCACCTGCTGTCCATCGAAGGCCTGCCGCGCGCGGTCGTCGAGCAGATCCTGGACACCGCCGGCAGCTTCCTGTCCGTCAACGACCGCGAGGTCAAGAAGGTGCCGCTGCTGCGCGGCAAGTCGGTGTTCAACCTGTTCTTCGAAAACAGCACGCGCACCCGCACGACCTTCGAGATCGCCGCCAAGCGCCTGTCCGCCGACGTCATCAACCTGGACATCGCGCGCAGCTCCACCGCCAAGGGCGAGACGCTGCTGGACACGGTGGCCAACCTCAGCGCGATGCACGCCGACATGTTCGTCGTGCGGCACAGCGAGAGCGGCGCGCCGCACCTGATCGCCCAGCACTGCGCGCCGCATGTGCATGTCGTGAACGCCGGCGACGGCCGCCATGCGCACCCGACGCAGGGCCTGCTGGACATGTACACGATCCGGCACTTCAAGAAGGACTTCCGCAACCTGACGGTGGCCATCGTCGGCGACATCGTTCACTCGCGCGTGGCCCGCTCCGACATCCATGCGCTGAACATCCTGGGCGTGCCCGAGATCCGCGCGGTGGGCCCCAAGACGCTGGTGCCCGGCGACCTGCGCGACATGGGCGTGCGTGTCTGCCACGACATGGCCGAGGGCGTGAAGGACGCCGACGTCATCATCATGCTGCGCCTGCAGAACGAGCGCATGAACGGCGGCATGCTGCCCAGCAGCGGCGAGTTCTTCAAGCACTTCGGCCTGACGCCGGACAAGCTGGCGCTGGCCAAGCCCGACGCCATCGTCATGCACCCGGGGCCCATCAACCGCGGCGTGGAAATCGCGTCTGAGGTGGCGGACGGCAAGAGCAGCGTCATCCTTCCTCAAGTGACATTCGGCATCGCTGTCCGAATGGCTGTCATGGCCATCCTCGCAGGGAACGAAGCATGAAGATCCTCATCAAGAACGGCCGCCTCATCGACCCGGCCAGCAACCTGGACCGCACCGGTGACCTGGCCATCGCCAACGGCCGCATCGTCAAGCTGGGCGACGCGACCGATTTCACCGCCGACCGCACCATCGACGCCACCGGCCTCATCGTCGCGCCCGGCCTCGTGGACCTGTGCGCCCGCCTGCGCGAGCCCGGCCACGAGCACGAAGGCCTGCTGGAGAGCGAGCTTGCGGCGGCCGCGGCCGGCGGCGTGACCAGCCTGGTCTGCCCGCCCGACACCGACCCCGTGCTCGACGAGCCCGGCCTGGTGGAGATGCTGAAGTTCCGCGCCCGCAAGCTCAGCCGCTGCCGCCTGTTCCCGCTCGGCGCGCTGACGCGCCAGCTGGGCGGCACCGCGCTGACCGAGATGGCCGAGCTGACGGAGGCCGGCTGCATTGGCTTCTCGCAGGCCGAGGTGCCCATCAAGGACACCGTCGTGCTGAGCCGCGCGCTGCAGTACGCGGCGACCTACGGCTACACCGTCTGGCTGCGCCCGCAGGACGCCTGGCTGGGCGGCGGCGTCGCCGCCAGTGGTTCGGTCGCGACGCGGCTGGGCCTGTCCGGTGTGCCGGTCAGTGCCGAGACGATTGCACTGCACACCCTCTTCGAGCTGGTGCGCGCGACCGGCGCGCGTGTGCACATCTGCCGCCTCAGCAGTGCCGCCGGCGTCGAGCTCGTGCGCACGGCCAAGAAGGAAGGCCTGCCCGTCACGGCCGATGTGTCCATCAACTCGCTGCACCTCAGCGACGTGGACATCGGCTACTTCGACTCCGCCATGCGCCTGACGCCGCCGCTGCGCCAGGGCCGCGACCGTGATGCGCTGCGCGCCGGCCTGGCCGACGGCACCATCGACGCGCTGGTGTCCGACCACATGCCGGTGACGACCGACGAGAAGGCCGTGCCGTTCGCCGAGGCCACGCCTGGCGCCACAGGGCTGGAGCTGCTGCTGAGCCTGGCGCTGCGCTGGGCGCGCGACGCCGACCTGCCGCTGCAGCGCGCGCTGGCCGTCGTCACCGCCGAGCCGGTGCGCGTGATGGGCGGCGCCTTGGGCTCGCTGGCCGCCAGCGCCGGCCGCCTTGTGGAGGGCGGCGTCGCCGACGTCTGCGTGTTCGACGCCGGCGCCAGCTGGGCCGTCACGCCCGAGCAGCTCGCCAGCCAGGGCAAGCACACGCCGTTCGCGTTCGAGCGCACGGGCTTCGAGCTGCCGGCGCGTGTGCGCTGCACGCTGGTGGCCGGCCACGTGGCGTTCGAAAAAGAATGAAGGCCCCCATGCGCGCGTCGCTCGCTGCCCCCCGAGGGGGCGCAGCCGCTCTTGGCGCCGCCGGGCGGGAGGCCTGATGCGTGCCGTCTGGCGCCTCGCTCGCCTCGTGCCGCATGTGCTACACGGGCTGTGGCTCGTCAAGCGCCGCTTCGAGCGGCTGACCTCGGCCGAGCGGCACCAGCTCATCCAGTGGTGGTCGCTGAAGACGCTGCGCATCCTGGGCATCACGCTGAAGGCCGAAGGCCAGGCGCTGCCCGCCGGGCATCTGCTGGTGGCCAACCATGTCTCGTGGCTGGACATCGCCGCCGTGCACGCGGTGCTGCCGCAGGCGCGCTTCGTGTCCAAGGCCGACGTGAAGCACTGGCCGCTGGTGGGCGCGCTCGTGGAGGGCGTGGGCACGCTGTTCATCGAGCGCACCAGCAAGCGCGACGCGCTTCGCGTGGTGCACCAGACCGCCGCCGCGCTGCAGGCCGGCGACTGCGTGGCCGTGTTCCCCGAGGGCACGACCGGCGCCGGCCCCGAGCTGCTGCCGTTTCACGCCAACCTGCTGCAGGCGGCCGTGTCCACCGACGCGGCGGTGCTGCCTGTCGTGCTGCGCTGGCACCAGCCCGGCGAGCGCTTCAGCACGGCGGCCCGCTTCATCGGCAACACGACGCTGGTGCAGAGCCTGTGGGCCATCGCGTCGGCGCGCGGCCTGGGCATCGAGGTGCAGATCCTGCCCAGCGTCGCCACGGCGGGGCAGGACCGCCGTGCGCTGGGCGAGACGCTGCGCGCCGCGATCAGCGCGCGGCTGTGAGCCAGCCCAGCCCGGCCGACGTGCCGGCGTGAGGCCGGTACTCCAGCCCCACCGCACCCGGCCAGCCACGCGCGGCCAGCAGCGTCAGTTCGGCCGCGTACTCGCCCGCCTTGGGCTCGTGGCGGCCAGCCACGCCGGCAACCTGCACATGGCCCAGCACGCCGAGGTCCAGCGCACGCGCCAGGTGTGCCAGCGACTCACCTTCGGCGACCCGGCAGTGGTAGAGGTCCAGCTGCAGCCGCACGCGCGGTGAGCCCAGCGCGGCCAGCAGTTCCAGCGCCTGGGCCTGGCGGTGCAGGAAGTAGCCGGGCATGTCGCGCCGGTTGATGGGCTCCACCGTCAGCGGCAGCGTCGACTGCTCAGCAGCCCAGGCCAGGTTGTCCAGCCAGGTGGCGCGTGTCGATTCGCCGTCCTCGGCCAGCCCCGACAGCAGATGCACGCGGGAGGCGCCCAGCCGGGTGGCGAGTTCAAGCCCGCGCAGGGTCGTGTCGCGGAACTCGGCCTCGCGGCCGGGCAGGGCGGCGAAGCCGCGCTCTCCCGCGGCCCAGTCGCCCGCGGGCGCGTTGATGAGCACGACGCGCAGGTCGCCCAGCGCCGCCTTCAGTGCCGCCGCATCGTGCAGCTGCGGCTGCTGCAGCTCCACGGCCGTGAAGCCGTCGGCTCGTGCGGCGCCGGGCCGGTCCAGGTAGGCGTGCTCCGCGTACAGCCAGTCGAGGTTGGCCGCGAAGCGCGGCGCTATCACTTGCGCTCCGCCACCAGCGCCGGGTTCAGCCGCGGGTCGTTGTACATCTTGAACTGGCGGTAGACCTTGAAGTAGGCCCGGCCGGCGTGGGCGTCGGCCAACAGCTCGTCGAAGCAGGCGCCCAGGTCGGCGCGCTGCTGGATGAGGCGCTGCAGCCGTTCCGTGCAGGCCTGGCGATGGGCGTCGTCCACGTCGGTGCGCAGTGTCTGCTCGCGCATCGCGGCGATCTTCAGGCCCAGGATGGAGATGCGGTCCAGCATGGAGCCTGCCGTCTCGCTGTTCAGCCGCGCGCCGGGCGCGACGGTGGACACCGGCAGCGCGCTGCCGATGGTGGCCGGGTCCACGAGGCCCAGCGCCGACAGCAGGAACTCGTCGATGCGCTCGATGGCGTCGTTGCGGGCCTGGTTGTGGCGGTCGATGGCGCGCTTGTTGGCGACGATCTCCGCGTCCGGTGCCTGCGTGCGGCGGGCCAGGTCTTCCTGCGCCCACAGGCTGCGGTTGTGGAAATGGTTGACGGCGATCCAGCCCGTGAGGTCGTGTGCGTCGACGGGCGTGGGCGGGGCGGCAAGCGCCGCGTCGTGCGCGGCGATGACGGCGGCGGAGGAGGGCAGTGAGCTCATGAATTGCGGGGGAGAATCCCGCGCCACTTTGAAGATCTGCCGATGATAGAAGCCCGCCCCGACGCCAAGCCCCTCATCGTGCGCCTGCGCAACTTCGTCGGCGACACGGTGCTGAGCCTGCCGGCACTGCGCCTGCTGCAGAGCCACGGCTACCGGCTGGAGCTGGTGGGCAAGGGCTGGGCGCGCGGGTTGCTGGAGGCCGAGGGCTGGGCGGTGCATGTGCGCCCGGCCAAGCTGGCCGACCGCATCGCGCAGCTGCGCGAGCTGCGCCAGCGCTTCAGCGCCGAGGACCCCGGCTTCGACCGGCGCTCCAACACCTTGCTGTTCCCGTACGCGTTCTCGGCCGCGCTGGACGCCCGGCTGGCCGGCCTGAAGGCCGAGGGCCATGCGGGCGACGGCCGCACCTGGCTGATGCAGCGCGGCCACCTGCGCCGCGAGGGCCGGCACACGCTGAAGGAGTATTGGGAGCTGGCCTGCGACTTCCTGGCCGTCGAGGCCCAGCCGCCGGCGGACATCCGCATGACGGTGACCGACGCGCAGCGCGAGCAGGCGCGGGCGCTGCTGGCCCAGCATGGCATCGAGCCGGGGCGCTACGTGCTGATCTGCCCGTTCGCCAACGGCAAGGTGGAATTCCTGGACCGCAGCTGGCCGGCCTTCCCGGAGTTCGTGCGCCGCCTGCAGGCCGCGGGCCGACCTATCGTCATCGTGCCGGGGCCGGCGGAGGTGGAGGGCTCGAAGCAGCTCTACCCGGACGCGACGCGGCTGGATGGCGTGGCGCTGGGCGTCTACAACGCGCTGCTGCAACTTGCCGGTGTTGTCGTCGCCAACGACACGGGCCCCGCGCACATGGCCGCGGGCGTCGGCGCGCGGCTGCTGAGCATCTGGGGCCCGGTGGATGCGGCGCGCTGGGCGCCGTGGGGTTCGACAGTCACGCTCATGCAACGCGGACCGGGTGAGTGGTCCAGCGTCGACGAGGTGATGTCAGCCGTGGGTCAGGCCTTGCCCACGGCGGCCGCTTAGGCTGCCGTCTTGCCTTGCGCGGCCACGGCCGCCGCTGCCTTGGCGGCGGCTTCGGCGTCGCCCAGGTAGTAGCTCTTGATGGGCTTCAGGTTCGCGTCCAGTTCGTAGACGAGCGGGATGCCGTTGGGGATGTTGACGCTGACGATGGCGTCGTCGGCGATGCCGTCCAGGTACTTCACCAGCGCGCGGATGCTGTTGCCGTGCGCGGCGATCAGCACGCGCTGGCCGCCCTGGATGGCGGGCGCCACGGTCTCGTTCCAGAACGGCAGCACGCGGGCGACCGTGTCCTTCAGGCACTCGGTCAGCGGAATGTCGTTCGGGTCCAGCTTGGCGTAGCGCACGTCGCTGCGCTCGCTGCGCGGGTCCGTCGGCTCCAGTGCCGGCGGCGGCGTGTCGTAGCTGCGGCGCCAGATCAGCACCTGCTCGTCACCATACTGCTTGGCCATGTCGGCCTTGTTCAGCCCCTGCAGGCCACCGTAGTGGCGCTCGTTCAGGCGCCAGGCGTGGCGCACGGGCAGCCAGGTGCGGTCCATCTGGTCAAGCGCGTGCCACAGCGTCCACACGGCGCGCTTGAGCACGGACGTGTAGGCGATGTCGAAGTCGTAGCCGGCTTCTTTCAGCAGGCGGCCGGCGCTCTTGGCCTGCTCCACGCCGGTGGGGGTCAGGTCCACATCGGTCCAGCCGGTGAAGCGGTTTTCGAGATTCCAGGTCGATTCGCCGTGGCGGATGAGGACGAGCTTGTACATGGGCTGAGAAATGGATGAAGGCAGCTGAAATTGTAGGGAGGCCGCGACGCCTCGATCAGAAGTGGCCTTCGACTGTGAATCAGTGCGCGTTCCCGCTTGGCAGAGGCGACGCAAACGTTTGTTGACTCCGAATAATCCGGGTTTTCCCGAGCAAACAAGGCCCGCCGTGGCCACTCAAGGAGTCAACTCATGATGGTCCAAGCCCGACATCGTCTGCTTCCCCTGCTGCTGGCCCTGGTGGCCGGTGGTGCTTCCGCCGCCGACAGCATGTTCTCGCTGTCGGGCTTCGGCACGCTGGGCCTGGTGCGCACCAGCACCGATGACGGGCAGTACGCGCTGTTCGGCCAGGTGCGCGGTGCCGACAAGGACCCGAGCGCCGAGGTCGACAGCAAGCTGGGCGTGCAGGTGGGCGCCAAGTTCAACAACATGTTCTCGGGCACCGTCCAGGTGCTGACCAAGTCCAACGGCAAGGGCAACTTCATGCCCGGCGTGGAATGGGCCTTCCTGAAGGCCCAGGTGACGCCGGCGCTGGCCGTGCGTGCCGGCCGCATGGGCGCGCCGTTCTTCGCCGTGTCGGACTTCCGTGACGTGGGCTTCGCCAACACCGCGCTGCGCCCGCCCAAGGACGTCTACGACCAGGTTCCCGTCAGCCACTTCGACGGCGCCGACGCCAGCTACCAGCTCGCGACGCCCGTGGGCACGCTGACCGGCCAGGTGTTCGGCGGCAAGGCCTCCGACACGTCGCAGCGCTACAAGGTCGAGGTCAAGAGCATGGCTGGCTTCAACGCCACGCTGGAGACCGATGCCGGCCTGACGCTGCGCCTGGGCTATGCCGAGGGCAAGCTGACGGTGGGCAACGCGCCGCTGAACAGCCTGGTGGCGACGCTGCGCGCGACGCCGTTCGCCAGCGTCGGCGACCAGCTGGACCCGAACAACAGCAAGGCCAGCTTCTCGGGCGTGGGCCTGACCTGGGACCAGGGCGAGTGGCTCGTCAATGCCGAGTACACGCAGCGCCGCATCAAGTCGTTCCTCTCCGACACCGACGGCTGGTACTTGCTGGTGGGTCACCGCTTCGGTCCGCTGACGCCGTACCTGACGGTGTCCGAGGCCCGCACGGTGAACAGCAATGTCAACAACACGATCCCCACGGCCACGCCGCAGCTGACCGCGCTGAAGATGGCGGTGGACGGCCTGGTCGAAGGCCAGCGTCACACGCAGAAGACCGTGGCGCTGGGCGCCCGCTGGGACTTCGCGCGCAACTTTGCGTTCAAGGCGCAGTGGGAGAGCGTCCGCCCCGAGGGCCGCGGCTACTTCATCTCCACCAACGCCAACTGGGGCAACGGCAAGACCGTGAACGTGTTCAGCGTCGCGCTGGACACCGTGTTCTGAGCAAGGAAGCAACGCCATGAATTTCAAGCATCTCCTCACCGGCCTGGCGCTGACTGCCTGTTCGATTGCGGCGCAGGCGCAGGTCGCCGTCGTCGTGAACCCCAAGAGCGCGGCCGCGTCGATGACGGCCGATCAGGTCGCCGGCATCTTCCTGGGCAAGACGTCCACGCTGCCCAGCGGCGCCACGGCCGCGGCCGCCGACCAGGCGGAAGGCTCCGCCGTGCGCGAGCAGTTCTACACCAAGGTCGCCGGCAAGCAGGCCGCGCAGGTCAAGGCGGCGTGGTCGCGGCTCGTGTTCTCGGGCAAGGCGACACCGCCCAAGGAACTGGGCAGCTCGGCCGAAGTCAAGAAGTTCGTGGCCGCCAACCCGGACGCCATCGGCTACATCGAGAAATCTGCCGTGGATGCCAGCGTGAAAGTCGTGCTGACCGTCGACTGAGTTCCGTCCACAACAGATGATGGCGTGGGGCGCTCGGTGCGCCCACCCGCCCAGGAGACAGCGAATGAACGTGAAGACCCGGATCTGGTTGCTCCCCGCGTTGGCGGCGGCAATCTTTGCCATCGGCATCGTGGTGGTGTTGTTGTTCTCGTCGAGAACATCGGACTCCATCCGCGCCGTCGGCCAGGTGGACTACCCCTACCTGGATGCGACCACGCAGTTCGCTGCTCAACTGGAGGCGCTGGGCGCCACCATCCAGAGTGCCGTCGCCGAGGGCGAGAAGAAGCGGCTGGACGAGGCCAACGAGCGCGCCGCGGGCATCCGCAAGCTGCTCGCGGCCATCGGCCGCATCGAGGGCAAGGGCGAGGTCGGTGGCCAGCTCACCAAGAGCTTCGAGGCCTACTTCTCGGCGTCGGTGGAGACGGCCGAGCTGTTCCTGGGCATCCGCCAGGGCGACCAGGCGGGCGCCATTCCCAAGATGCAGGCCGCGCTGAAGAAGCTGGAGTCCGAACTCGCCAGCGCGCGCGTGCAGGCCAGCGAGGGCTTCGATGCCGGCCTGGAGCGTGCGCAGAGCGGCGTCTCCTCCAGCCTGTGGGCCACGGTCATCAGTGGCGTCATCGTCGTGCTGTGCCTGGGGGGCGGTTCCTTCCTGATCATCGGCGGCGTGTGGCGCCAGCTGGGCGGTGAGCCCGAGTACGCCCGCGACGTGATGCGGCACATGGCCGATGGCGACCTGTCGCAGGACATCCTCGTCGCGCCGGGCGCCGAGCAGAGCATGCTGGCCGCCGTGCGCGACATGTCGCGCGGCCTGTCGGCCATCGTGGCCAACGTGCGCACCGGTACCGACTCGATGACGGTGGCCTCGCGCGAAATCGCCGCCGGCAACCAGGACCTGTCCGAGCGCACCGAAAAGCAGGCCAGCTCGCTGGAGCAGACCGCCGGCAACATGCAGGCGCTGACCGACACCGTCCGCCAGAGCGCCGAGGCCGCGGCCCAGGCCAACCAGCTGGCCGGCTCGGCGGCAGCCGTCGCGCAGCGCGGCGGCGAGGTCGTGAGCCAGGTGGTCTCGACGATGGACGAGATCAACACCAGCTCCAAGAAGATCGCCGACATCATCGGCACCATCGACGGTATCGCGTTCCAGACCAACATCCTGGCGTTGAACGCCGCGGTGGAGGCGGCGCGCGCCGGCGAGCAGGGCCGCGGCTTCGCGGTCGTGGCCGGCGAGGTGCGCTCGCTCGCACAGCGCAGCGCCGAGGCGGCCCGCGAAATCAAGGGACTGATCGGCGCCAGCGTCGACAAGGTCGAGTCCGGCGCCCGCCTCGTGCAGGATGCCGGCAGCACCATGGACGAGATCGTCGCCAGCGTGCAGCGCGTGTCCGACATCATTGGCGAGATCACGGCCGCGGCCACCGAGCAGAGCACCGGCATCGGCCAGGTCAACGCGTCCGTCGTGCAGCTGGACCAGATGACGCAGCAGAACGCCGCGCTCGTCGAGCAGGCCGCCGCCGCTGCCAGCAGCCTGGAGCAGCAGGCCGTCACCCTGCAGCAGGCGGTGGCGACGTTCAAGCTCTCCTGAGGCCGGGTCAGGCGGGGCCGGCCGGCCTCGCCGATAATCACGGGCTTTTCCAAGTCCTGACGGTGAACGCTTGAACTTCCTGATCCAAAACTGGTTCCTGATCGTCGCGGCCGTGGTGTCCGGCGGCATGCTGCTGTGGCCCCTGGTCGTGTCCGGCTCGCAGGGCGCGGCGTTGACCCCGGCCCAGGCGGTGCAGGTCATCAACCGCGAGAAGGGCGTCCTCATCGACGTCAGCGAGCCCGAGGAGTACGCCAAGGGCCACGCCGTCGGCGCGCGCAACATCCCCTTTGGCCAACTTGAAGGCCACAAGCAACTGCCCTCCAACAAGGCCCTGCCACTCGTGGTGGTGTGCCCCACCGGCGCACGCGCCGGCCGTGCCGCAGGCATGCTGCGCAAGCTGGGCTATGAGAAGGCCCAGGTGTTGGCAGGCGGCCTGAAGGCCTGGCGTGACGCCAGCCTGCCGGTCGAGAAAACCGCTTGAGGAGTTTGGCGATGGCGCCCGTGAAGATGTACACCACCCAGGTCTGCCCGTTCTGCGTGCGCGCCAAGATGCTGCTCAAGCAGCGTGGCGTGGATCAGATCGACGAAGTCCGCGTGGACCTGAACCCCGAAGAGCGCCAGGCCATGATGGACAAGACCGGCCGCCGCACGGTGCCGCAGATCTTCATTGGCGACACCCATGTCGGGGGGTGTGACGACCTGATCGCGCTGGACCAGCGTGGCGGGCTGATGCCCCTGCTGCAGGCCGCCTGAGGCGCCTCCGGCCGCGAGGGCCGATTTCAAGCCCGGGCAAGCCCCGGGCGGGCTGTCACGAGGCCTCGCCCATAATCCAGTCGCCGCCCGCAGCGTGTCTGCGGGCTTTTGTTTGACACCGAAAGAGTCCCATGGCCGACGAGATCCAAGCTGCCGCCGAAGGCACCCCCGTGTTCCAGATCCAGCGCATGTACCTGAAGGATCTGTCGCTGGAACAGCCCAACGCGCCGCACATCCTGCTGGAACAGCAGCAGCCCCAGGTCGACATCAACCTGACGCTGTCGGCCGAGAACGTCACCGACGGCATCTTCGAAGTCTGCGTGACGGCCACCGTCAACACCAAGGTCGGCGACAAGACGCTGTTCCTGGTGGAGGCCAAGCAGGCCGGCATCTTCGAGATCCGCAACGTGCCGCAGGACCAGGTCGAAGGCATCCTGGGCATCGTCTGCCCGCAGATGGTCTACCCCTACCTGCGCGCCATCGTGTCCGACGTCTGCACCCGCGCCGGCTTCCCGCCCGTGCTGCTGACCGAAGTGAACTTCCAGGCGATGTTCGAAGCCCAGCAGGCCCAGCGCGCCGTGCAGGGCGGCTCGGCCGTCAACTGAGCAACGGGGTCCGCCTCGTGACGACGCCCCGCGCTGCGGGGCGTTTTTCATGGGCGACACTTCTGCGATGACGACGATGAACATCAGCGTTCTGGGTGCCGGCGCCTGGGGCACGGCCCTCGCCATCCGCGCCGCGCAGGCCGGCCATGCGGTGCAACTGTGGGCGCGCGACGCCGCCGCCATCGCGCAGATGCGCGCGAGCCGCCGCAACGCGGCCTACCTGCCTGACAGCGAGCTGCCCGCCGCGCTCGCGCTGACTGCCGACCGCGGCGAGGCGGTGGCCCACGCGGCGCAAGGCCTGACCATCATCGCCACGCCCATGTCGGGCCTGCGCGAGACGCTGGCGGCGCTGCCCGCCACGCAGCGCGTGCTGTGGCTGTGCAAGGGCTTCGAGGCGGGCACCGGCAAGCTGGGCCACGAAATCGCGCGAGAGCTGCAGCCGGCGATGCGCGTGGGCGTGCTGTCCG
The DNA here is from genome assembly GCF_058794515.1 of Roseateles sp. GW823-FHT07B05. Taxonomy (NCBI): domain Bacteria; kingdom Pseudomonadati; phylum Pseudomonadota; class Betaproteobacteria; order Burkholderiales; family Sphaerotilaceae; genus Roseateles; species Roseateles sp. GW823-FHT07B05. The sequence goes on along the minus strand of NZ_JBXAGX010000010.1, from coordinate 151,372 downwards.
GCCCCAGCTTCGCGCAGGAGGTGGCCGCGGGCCGGCCGACGGCGCTGGTGGCTGCCAGCGAGGACGCCGATCTGGCCCAGGCCGCCGTCGACGCCTTCCATGGCGAGCGGCTGCGCGTCTACACCTCGGCCGACCCGGTGGGTGTGGAGGTGGGCGGAGCGGTCAAGAACGTGATGGCCATCGCCGTGGGCATCTGCGACGGCCTGTCGGGTGCCGCGCCGGACGCGCCTGGCCTGAATGCGCGTGCCGCGCTCATCACGCGTGGCCTGGCCGAGATGCTGCGGCTGGGCGTCGCCTTGGGCGCGCGGGTCGAGACCTTCATGGGCCTGTCGGGCCTGGGCGACTTGGTGCTGACGGCGACCGGCGACCTGTCCCGCAACCGCCGCGTGGGCCTGCTGCTGGCCCAGGGGCTGGCGCTGCCGCAGATCCTGCAGCAACTGGGTCATGTGGCCGAGGGCGTCTACAGCGCGCCGACCGTGCTGGCGCGTGCGCGCGCCGCCGGTGTCGAGATGCCCATCACCGAGGGCATGGTGGCGCTGCTGGACGGGCGGCTGCAGGTCGGCGCGGCGGTCGACTCCCTGATGGGTCGCGAGGCGCGGGCCGAGTAGCGATTCGGGCGGCCCGGCCCGATCAAGCCATGCACGCCGCCTGCCGGGCCACGGCGTCCTTCAGGCGCTGGTGCATGGCGCCGTCCGGGACGACGGGCAACTGGTTCTTCGCCTGCAGGTAGTGGTGCGTGAAGACGCCCAGGTAGGCATCCAGCGCGTCAGCCGCCATCGTGTCGTCCGCCAGGTTCAGGCACTGCGCGGCGACCTCGCTCGTGCAGAAGTGGTCGCCGCAGCGCGACCGGCGCAATCGGTACTGCGAGGTGCTGGCGGGCTCGAGACTGAGCACCGGCATGTGGTTCAGATAGGGGCTGCGGCTGAACATCTTGCGCGCCTCGGACCAGGTGCCGTCGAGCAGGATGAACAGCGGGCGCTTCATCGCGCCTTCCGGGCCTGTGGTGGGCGGCTGGACGGCGTGCACCACGCGTTCCGGCGCGGCGTACTGGCCCGGGAACACGACGTAGCAGTCCCAGCCGGGATCGCCCAGCAGCGCGATGAGCGCGGGATCGGTCCGGGTTCGCGACCAACCGAAGGCGAAGGTGTCGGCCACCAGGTCCGCGACCAGCCAGCCGGTGTTGGTCGGCTTCAGCGGCTCGATGTCGGCCATCAGCAGGCACACCGCCGCGCGCGTGCTCATCGGCGTGCGCAGGGCGCAGATGCAGTGGGTCGGGGCCAGCCGGCAACCCTCGCAGCGCTCGCGCTTGAAGCCGCCGCGGGCCGTGAAGGGTTCGTCGGCGCTGGCCAGACGCGCGGCGCGCAGACGGGAAACCGCGTGGGACATGCGCTCAGCCGCCGCCGGCGTAGCCGTTCTGCCGCCAGGCTTCGAACACCGCGACCGCCACGCTGTTGCTCAGGTTGAGGCTGCGCTGGCCTTCGCGCATGGGCAGCCTGACGCGTTGTTCGAGCGCAAATCCGTCGCGCAACGCGGGCGGCAGGCCGGCTGTTTCACTGCCGAACACCAGCCAGTCGCCCGGCTGCCAGGTGACCTCGCCGAACGGGCGGCTGCCGCGCGTCGTGAACGCGAACATCCGCGCCGCGTCCGGTGACTCGGCGGCCAGGAAGGCGGCCCAGTCGGCATGCCGCTGCACGCGGGCGTACTCGTGATAGTCCAGCCCCGCGCGCTGCAACAGCCGGTCTTCCATCGAGAAACCCAGCGGCTCGATGAGGTGCAGCGTGCAGCCGGTGTTGGCGGCGAGCCGGATCACGTTGCCCGTGTTGGGCGGGATCTCGGGATGGACGAGGACGATGTGGAACATGGTCCGAAGTATCGATGTGCATTCGGGCCGAGCGCCGGGCCGCCCCAAGCCGGCCCGCCTGGCGATATGCGTTCGGCTCGATGCCGAACGCATCGCCGTCCCCTCGGGGGCTGAGGCCGGACACAGGGTGTCCAGTGGACGACCTGTGCCTTCCGAAGCTCTGCGGCACTGCCGCAGAGCGGTCCCGCCCAGACTCGCTCGCGTTCAGCGATGCGAGTCTGGGCGAGGGGATTTCATTCTTCCCCAGGCTCGGGCGTGCGCGCGACGACCCAGGCCTGCACGCTCATGACCCCCGCCTGCAGCAGCACGCGGGCCAGTTCGTACAGCGTGGCGCCGCTGGTCATCACGTCGTCCATCAGCGCGATGCTGGCGCCACGCAGCCGCGCGGCCTTCAGCGGGTCGACGGCGAAGACGCCGCGCACGTTGGCGGCGCGTGCCTCCAGCTTCAGCGAGGCCTGGCGCTCGTTGTGGCGCACGCGCAGCAGCAGCTCGGGCTCGCAGCGCAGGCCGCGCCGGCGGGCCAGCGCCTTCGCCAGCTCGTGCGACTGGTTGTAGCCGCGCTCGCGCAGCCGTTCAGTCGACAAGGGCACCGGCAGCAGCCAGTCGGGCTCGTGCACGTCGGCGGCGTTGAGGCAGGCGTTCAGCCGCCCCAGCAGGCTTTCGCGCAGGTCCAGTGCCTGGTGGTACTTGAAGTGCTGCAGCAGGCTGTCCCACGGGAAGCGGTAGTCCAGCGCGGCGATGGTGCGGTCCAGTGGCGGCGCCTCGACGAGGCAGCGCCCGCACTGGGGGCGCGGGCGGCCCGTGAGTTCCAGCGGCAGCCGGGCCGCACAGGTCCAGCAGCGCGGCTGCGGCCGGGCATGCAGGGCCAGGCAGGCGTCGCAGACGGTCTGGTGGCTCCAAGCCCGGCACACGGCGCACTGGCCGGCGCAGCGCATCAGGACCCGTTCGACGAGTGCGGGCTTGGGCGCGGCCAGCGGGCGGTCAGGCATCGGCTCAATATACTGATCGGCCCATGAGTGACCCGGCTGCCCCCCCCACTTCAAACAAGGGGCCGCGGCCTCAGGACATTGATGACGCCGCGCTGCGTCATCAGGCCCGTCGACTGGCCCGGGCGGAGCAGCCGCCCTGGCTGCACGCCGAGGTGGCCCGGCGCATGGCCGAGCGCCTGCCCTTCATCAAGCTGCAGCCCGCGCGCGTGCTGGACGTGACGCCGGTGCTGGGTGCCAGCGCCGAGCTGCTGCGCCAGGCCTACCCGAAGGCGGAGCTGCTGTGGCACGAGGCCGACCCGTCGCTGGCCGGACGCGCGGCCCAGGATCGCGCGCCGGGCTGGTGGCAGAAGCTGCGCGGCGCGGGCTCCGGCCGTGTGGACACGCTACCGGCCCGGCCCGAGGTGGAACTGCTGTGGTCCAACATGGCCCTGCATGCGGCCACGGACCTGCCGGGGCTGCTGGCGCAGTGGCAGGCCAGCATCGCCGTGGGCGGTTTCGTGATGTTCTCCTGCCTGGGCCCCGACAGCTTCGTCGAGCTGCGCCCGCTGTTCGCGCGCGCCGGCTGGGGCCGGCCGGCGCCAGACTGGTGGGACATGCACGACATCGGCGATCTGGTGCTCAAGGCCGGCTTTGCGGACCCGGTCATGGACCAGGAGCGCCTGCGCCTGACCTGGGCCAGCCCCGAGAGCCTGCTAGCCGACCTGCATGCGCTGGGCGGCAACCTGGCACCCAGCCGGTTTGCCGGCCTGCGCGGCCGGGCCTGGCAGGCGGCGCTGCGGCAGGCGCTGGAAGGGCTGCGCGGCCCCGACGGCCGGCTGGGCCTGACGCTGGAGCTGGTGTTTGGCCACGCCTTCAAGGCAGCACCGCGCCTGACGGTCGCTGCCGAGACGCTTGTGTCGGTGGACGCGATGCGCGCCAGCCTCAAAAAAGGCCGTCCCGGCGGCTGATTGCTAGGTGATTCCCAGGGGCTGACACCCCCCGGCGGCAGGGGACCCCTGGGCTAAAATTTCGCGCCGCACAGAGGGTCTAGGGCAAAACCCGACCCATCTCCGCGGCGCTCGCGGCGCACAGGTCCGGCCTTTCGGGTGGACATGCAAGTCCTGCTCTTCAAAGAACCAAGTGACAACCATGACGATGATGAACGCACGAGTGCATAGCGCCTCACGCGGCTGGGCCCAGCGGGCTGCCGTGGCGGCGATGGCGGCCCTGGCAGCGGGTTCGGCCTTCGCGGTGAACGACCTCAAGGGCGGCCCGGGCGTCAATCAGATCAATCTGCACGAGCCGGTGACCAACATCGCCCGTGACCAGATGTGGTTGCACAACTTCATGCTGATCGTCTGCCTCGTCATCTTCGTGGCGGTGTTCGGCGTGATGTTCTATTCCATCTTCAAGCACCGCAAATCCAAGGGCGCGGTGTCGGCCAACTTCCACGAAAGCGTGGCCGTTGAGATCGCCTGGACCGTCGTGCCGTTCCTGATCGTCATCGGCATGGCGCTGCCGGCCACCAAGGTGGTCGTCGCGATGAAGGACACGACCAACGCCGACGTGACCATCAAGGCCACCGGCTACCAGTGGAAGTGGGGCTATGACTACCTGAAGGGCGAAGGCGAGGGCATCGGCTTCCTGGCCACGCTGGACACCGAGCAGCGCGAGCAGTCCAACTCCGGCAAGCCCGCCCCGGTCGACAACTACCTGCTGAAGGTCGACAACCCGCTGGTGGTGCCGGTGGACAAGAAGATCCGCATCATCACGACCGCCAACGACGTCATCCACGCGTGGATGGTGCCGGCCTTCGGCGTGAAGCAGGATGCCATCCCCGGCTTCGTGCGCGACACCTGGTTCAAGGCCGAGAAGGTCGGTGACTACTACGGCCAGTGCGCCGAGCTGTGCGGCAAGGAACACGCCTACATGCCCATCCACGTGAAGGTGGTGTCCGCCGAGGACTACACCAAGTGGGTGGACGGCGAGAAGAAGAAGCTGGCCGCCAAGGCCGACGACCCGAGCAAGGTCTGGGAGCAGGCGGCGCTGGTCGCCCGCGGCGAGAAGGTCTATGCCGCCAACTGCGCGGCCTGCCACAAGGCCGACGGCACCGGTGCCGGCCCGATCAAGGCGCTGGACGCCTCGCCGGTCGTGCTGGCCGAGAACCATCTGGACCAGATCCAGGTGCTGCTGAATGGCCGCCTGGACAAGGGCATGCCGGCCTGGAAGCAGCTCAGCGACACCGATATCGCCGCCGTCATCACGTACACGAAGAACAGCTGGTCCAACAAGACCGGCCAGACCGTGCAGCCGGCCGAGATCGTCGCGGCCCGCAAGTAATCGTCAGAACGCCGAATCAGAGGAAATCACATGAGTGCAGTGCTCCCCCCCCACGGCGTTCATGGCGGCCATGACGGCCATGCCCATGACGACCACCACGATCACCACGCACCCACCGGCTGGCGCCGCTGGGTGTTCGCGACCAACCACAAGGACATCGGCACGCTGTACCTGCTGTTCAGCTTCACGATGCTGATGATCGGCGGCATCCTGGCGCTGTGCATCCGCGCCGAGCTGTTCCAGCCTGGCCTGCAGTTCTTCAATCCCGAACTGTTCAACCAGTTCACCACCATGCACGGCCTGATCATGGTGTTCGGGGCCATCATGCCGGCGTTCGTCGGCTTCGCGAACTGGATGATCCCGCTGCAGATCGGTGCCAGCGACATGGCCTTCGCGCGGATGAACAACTTCAGCTTCTGGCTGATGATCCCCGCGGCCATCATGCTGGTCAGCAGCTTCTTCATGCCGGGTGGCGCCCCCGCCGCCGGCTGGACGCTGTACGCACCGCTGACGCTGCAGATGGGCCCGTCGATGGACGCCGGCATCTTCGCGATGCACATCCTGGGCGCGTCCTCGATCATGGGCTCGATCAACATCATCGTGACCATCCTCAACATGCGCGCCCCCGGCATGACGCTGATGAAGATGCCGATGTTCGCGTGGACCTGGCTGATCACCGCCTACCTGCTGATCGCCGTCATGCCCGTGCTGGCTGGTGCCATCACGATGACGCTGACGGACCGCCACTTCGGCACCGCCTTCTTCAACCCCGCTGGCGGCGGCGATCCGGTGATGTACCAGCACATCTTCTGGTTCTTCGGCCACCCCGAGGTCTACATCATGATCCTGCCGGCCTTCGGCATCGTGAGCCAGATCGTGCCGGCCTTCGCCCGCAAGCGCCTGTTCGGCTACGCCTCCATGGTGTACGCGACGGCGTCCATCGCCATCCTGTCCTTCATCGTCTGGGCCCACCACATGTTCGCCACCGGCATGCCGGTGACGGGTCAGCTGTTCTTCATGTACGCGACCATGCTGATCGCGGTGCCCACGGGCGTGAAGATCTTCAACTGGCTGGCCACGATGTGGCGCGGCTCGATGACCTTCGAGACCCCGATGCTGTGGGCCGTCGGCTTCATCTTCGTGTTCACGATGGGCGGTTTCACGGGCCTGATCTGCGCGATGGCGCCGATCGACATCCAGATCCAGGACACCTACTACGTTGTGGCCCACTTCCACTACGTGCTGGTGGCCGGCTCGCTGTACGCGCTGTTCGCCGGCGTGTACTACTGGGGTCCGAAGTGGACCGGTGTGATGTATTCGGAGACGCGCGGCAAGATCCACTTCTGGGGCTCGCTGATCTTCTTCAACGTCACGTTCTTCCCGATGCACTTCCTCGGTCTGGCCGGCATGCCGCGTCGCTACGCCGACTACCCGATGCAGTTCACCGACTTCAACCAGATCGCGTCCATCGGCGCCTTCGGCTTCGGCCTGATGCAGGTGTACTTCTTCCTGTTCGTCGTCGTCCCGATGATGCGCGGCAAGGGCGAGAAGGCCCCGCAGAAGCCGTGGGAAGCCGCTGAAGGCCTGGAGTGGGAAGTGCCTTCGCCGGCACCGTTCCACACCTTCGAGGAACCGCCCAAGCTGAACGCTTCGGCCACCAAGATCGTCGGCTGAACGCGATGACGCCTGAGCAGCGCAAGGCCAACCGTCGGCTGGGCCTGATCCTGCTGACGGTGGCTCTGGCCTTCGGGGTCGGCTTCATCGCCAAGATGACCTTGTTCGCCCATTGACGACATGCGCTTGCTGAACGCCCTGCGTCGCGACAACCGCCAGCTTTTTGCGAAGCTGGCGGTCATCGTGGCGCTGATGTTCGGCTTCGGCTATGCGCTGGTGCCGCTGTACAAGGCGATCTGCGAGGCGCTGGGCATCAATGTGCTGTCTCTCGCCGAGCGCCAGGTTGCGCTGGCCGACAAGGGCATCGCCAACGGCAACGGCCAGGTCGACTACAGCCGCGAGATCACTGTCGAGTTCGACACCAACGCGCGTGGCCCCTGGGACTTCAAGCCCGCCGTGCGCCACATGACGGTGCACCCGGGCGAGCTGAGCCAGGTCATGTACGAGTTCCGCAACAAGCAGGACCGCACGATGGCCGCGCAGGCGATCCCGAGCTATGCGCCGATGCAGGCCAGTGCGCATTTCAACAAGCTGGAATGCTTCTGCTTCAACGAGTACACGCTGAAGCCGGGCGAGAGCAGGCAGTGGCCGGTCGTGTTCGTCATCGACCCCAAGCTGCCCAAGGACGTGAAGACCATCACCCTGTCCTACACCTTCTTCGAGGTGGCGGGCAAGGGCGGGGTCAAGCTCAGCCAGTCTCCGAAAGGGGCCGCGCTGTGAGCAAGCCGGGCCAGGATCTGAAGGACGCCGTGAACCGCAAGGCTTCACTGGGCCAGACGATCGCGGCCGTGGCCTGGAGTTTTTTCGGCGTGCGCCGCGGCAAGGACCATGAGAACGACATGGCCAAGCTCAATCCGGTGCACGTGATCATCGCGGGCCTGCTCGGCGCGGCCCTGTTTGTGTTGATGCTGGTGCTGCTGGTCCGCTGGGTCATCGGCAGTGGCGTGGCGGCGGCCTGAGGCCGCACGCGACAAGGTTCAGAACGAGCGAGAACTAGGAGAACGACATGTCGGCAGCGACAACTTCGGGCAAGACCCCGTACTACTTCGTCCCGGCGCCCTCGCGGCATCCGGTGATGGCCGCGATCGGCCTGTTCTTCGTCATCCTCGGCGCGGGCCAGTGGGTCAACGGCCACGGCTGGGGCATGTACTCGCTGTTCGGCGGCCTGGCGCTGTGGGCCTTCGTGCTCAAGCAGTGGTTCGGGGACGCCATCCGCGAGAGCGAGGGCGGCCTCTACAGCGAGCGCATCGACCTGTCGTTCCGCTGGAGCATGGGCTGGTTCATCTTCTCGGAGGTGATGTTCTTCGCTGCCTTCTTCGGCGCGCTGTACTGGGCCCGCGTGTTCTCGGTGCCGTCGCTGGGCAGCCTGGAGAACGGCCTGCTGTGGCCCGACTTCAAGGCCATCTGGCCCAGCACCGCTGCCGGCTTCACCGCGGCGCCTGGCGGCACCGTCGAGCCCTTCATGACCATGGGCCCCTGGCCCATCCCGACCATCAACACGGCGCTGCTGCTGACCTCGGGCATCACGCTGACCATCGCGCATCACGCGCTGATCGCCGGCAACCGTGCCAAGACCATCACGTGGATGTGGATCACCGTGCTGCTGGGTGCCACCTTCCTGGGCTTCCAGGCCTACGAGTACCACCATGCCTACGCCGAGCTGAACCTCAAGCTCAACTCCGGCATCTACGGCTCCACGTTCTTCATGCTGACCGGCTTCCACGGCTTCCACGTCTGCGTGGGCGCCCTGATGCTGCTGTTCATCACCATCCGCCTGATGAAGGGCCACTTCACGCCCGAGCACCACTTCGGCTTCGAAGGCGCCGCCTGGTACTGGCACTTCGTCGACGTCGTCTGGCTGGGCCTGTACGTCATCGTCTACTGGATGTAAGCCAGCCACCCAAAGACAAAGCGCCGCGGAAGCGGCGCTTTTTTCTTGCGGTTCAGGATGACTTCAGCGGCAGTCCGGTCGGGTGTATCCAGCCCAGCTTCCAGCTCAGCAGGATGATGAGGAACAGCGTCACCGACAGCCCCACCCGCACCGCCAGCGCGCGGGCCATGTTGGGGCTGCGCTTGTCGGTGCCGCGGCCCTTGCGCAACATGAAGAAGCCGGCCGCCGCCAGCGCGCCGAGGATGCCGATGAAGGCGACCAGGAACAGGAATTTCATGACGGCGAATTATCCGCGCGAGGTGCGGCCGTGACGGGCCGGCGATGGCTGGTGCTGCTGGCCGCGCTGCTGGGCGCCGCGCTGACGGCTCGGCTGGGCGTCTGGCAGCTGGACCGCGCCCAGCAGAAGCTGCAGCTGCAGGCCGCGATGGACGCCGAGACCGCCCGCGCGCCGTTGGGCAACGCGGCGCTGGGCGGCGCCACGGTGCACCGCCGTGTCGTGCTGCGTGGCACCTGGGTTGCGGATCGCACCGTCTGGCTGGACAACCGGCCCATGGATGGCCGGGCCGGCTTCTACGTCGTCACGCCGCTGCGGTTGGCCGGCCGCAGCGACGCCATCCTCGTGCAGCGCGGCTGGGCGCCGCGCAGCCAGGCCGACCTGCGCCAGTTGCCGCCGCTGGCGACGCCCGCGGGAGAGGTTGAAGTGACGGGACGGCTGGCTGCTTCGCCGTCACGGCTTTATGAGCTGGGCGAAGGGGCGGGCGGCGCGATCCGGCAGAATCTGGACCCGGCGGCCTTCGCCGTCGAGTCGGGCCTGGCGCTGCTGCCGCTGACCGTCGTGCAGGCCATGCCCGCCGGTGCCGACGATGGCCTGCTGCGCCACTGGCCGGCACCGGACCTCGGCCTGCACAAGCACTACGGCTACGCCTTTCAATGGTTCGCGCTCTGCGCGTTGATCGTCGGTCTCTATGTCTGGTTCCAACTCCTCCGCCCCCGGCTCCGCCGCCAGCACGCCTGAGCCGCTGAGCTTCGCCGTGCACAGCCTGCCCGACCCACGCGCGGCTGCGCAGAAGGCCGGGCGCTGGAAGATGCTGCTGGTGCTGGCGCTTTGCGCCGCACCGGTCGTCGCGTCCTACTTCACGTTCTACGTCATCAAGCCCAGCGGTTCGGCCTACGGCGAGCTCATCACGCCCACCGTCGACATCCCAGCCGACCTGCCGCTGACCGACCTGCAGGGCCGCGTCGTGACGGCCGAATCGCTGAAGGGCCAGTGGCTGCTGACCGTCGTCCAGCCGGCCGCCTGCCCCGAGGCGTGCGAGCGCCAGCTCTACGTGCAGCGCCAACTGCGCGAGATGCTGGGCAAGAACCGTGACCGCGTCGACAAGCTCTGGCTCATCCCGCAGGAGAGCGCCGCGCCGCGCGCCGAGCTTTTGGCGGCGCTGAGCCAGAAGGGCATCGAAGTCACCGTGCTGCGCGTGCCGCAGGCGCGCCTGGACGCCTGGCTCAAGCCGGCGGCCGGCAAGGCACTGACCGATCACTTCTTCCTCGTCGATCCCATGGGTCGTTGGATGCTGCGCGCTCCGGGCGACCCCGACCCCAAGAAGCTCAAGGGCGACCTCGACAAGCTGCTCAAGGCCGCCGCCGGCTGGGACAACGCCGGGCGATGAACGAGCTGCTGCTTCCGCTGGGTCAGGTCGCCGCCATCGGCGGCGCGGTGGCACTCGGCCCGCTCTTGTGGTGGCGCCAGCGCTCGCGCACGCAGACGCCCACTGGCCGGCTGCGGGCGCTGACGCTGCTGACGCTGTTCCTCACCTTCGACCTCATCGTCTTCGGCGCGTTCACGCGGCTGACCGATTCCGGCCTGGGCTGCCCGGACTGGCCCGGCTGCTACGCGTCGGCCAGCCCGGTCGGCGCGCGCGAGCACATCGAGGCCGCGCAGACGGCCATGCCCACCGGCCCGGTTACGCATGGCAAGGCGTGGATCGAGATGATCCACCGCTACCTCGCCAGCGGCGTGGGCCTGCTCATCCTCGTCATGACGGCGCTCAGTTGGCGCCTGAAGCGCCAGGAGGGCGAGCACGCGCCCTCCGCGTGGCTGCCCACGTTGACTTTCGTCTGGGTCTGCGTGCAGGGCGCGTTTGGCGCGCTGACGGTCACGATGAAGCTGTTCCCCGCCATCGTCACGTTGCACCTGCTGTTCGGCCTTGGGCTGTTGATGCTGCTGGCCTGGCAGCACGAGGCCTACGCGCCGCGGCCCGTGGCCTTGCCCCCCGCGCTCGCCCGTACCGTGCTCGTCGTGCTGCTGCTGACGCTGGGCCAGGTCGCCTTGGGTGGCTGGGTCAGCACCAACTACGCGGTGCTGGCCTGCGACGAGTTCCCCACTTGCCACAACGGCCAGTGGTGGCCGCACATGGACTTCGGCCAGGGCTTCCAGCTCTGGCGCGAACTGGGCCAGCGCGCCGACGGCAGCTGGCTGGGCTTCGAGGCGCTCGCCGCCATCCACATGGCCCACCGTGTCGGCGCCGCCATCGTCTTCACCGCTCTGCTGGCGCTGGCCTGGGCGCTGCGCCGGCCCGCGCCCGGCTGGTCGCGCGCGCTGCTGGCCGCGGCCGGCTGGCAGTTCGCATCCGGCCTGTCCAACGTCGTGCTCGACTGGCCCATCGCCGCGGCCCTGGCCCACACCGCCGGCGCGGCCGTGCTGCTGGGCCTGCTCACCACCCTGTTTGCTCGCGCCAACGCGCGTCACGTCTGACCATGGCTTCCACGTCCACCGCCAGCGCGCCCGCGCACCACCCGCGCTGGCAGCAGTTCTACCAGCTGACCAAGCCGCGTGTCGTCCAGCTCATCGTCTTCTGCGCCGCCATCGGCATGGCACTGGCCGTGCCGGGCCTGCCCGACCTGCCGCAGGCGGTCACCATGCTCGCCGCCATCGCCGGCATCTGGCTGGTGGCCGGCGCGGCCGCCGCGTTCAACTGCCTCATCGAGGACGGCATCGACGCGCGCATGAAGCGCACCGCCTGGCGCGCCACCGCCAAGGGCGAGCTGAGCCGGCCGCAGACGCTGGCGTTCTCGGCGCTGCTGTGCGGCGCCGGCATGACGCTGCTGGCCGTCTACGTGAACGTGCTGACCATGTGGCTGACCTTCGCCACCTTCGTCGGTTACGCGATCGTCTACACGGTCATCCTCAAGCCGATGACGCCGCAGAACATCGTCATCGGCGGTGCGTCCGGCGCGATGCCGCCCGTGCTGGGCTGGGCCGCGATGCGCGGCGAGGTGGGCTTCGAGGCCTGGCTGCTGTGCCTCATCATCTTCCTGTGGACGCCGCCGCACTTCTGGGCGCTGGCGCTGTACCGCGCCGAGGACTACGCCCGCGCCGGCCTGCCGATGCTGCCGGTGACGCACGGTAACGACTACACGCGGCTGCAGATCCTGCTCTACACCTGGGTGCTGCTGGCCGCCACGCTGCTGCCGTTCCTGACCGGCATGAGCGGCTGGTTCTACCTGGTCAGCGCCATCGCGCTGGGCCTGGGCTTCTGCGGCTATGCCTTCCGGCTGTGGCGCGAGTATTCGGAGATGCTGGCGCGGCGGACCTTCTGGTTCTCCATCTGGCACCTGTCGCTGCTGTTCGCGGCGCTGCTGATCGACCACTACATCCCATGAACACACGTCGTCTCGCCATCGCCGCGCTGGCCGCGCTCGCCCTGGCCGGCTGCCAGCCCTCCGGCCCCGACAAACCCGCCTTCAAGGGCGTGGACCTGACCGGCGTCGACTACGCCAGGCAACTGAACCTGACGGACCAGGACGGCCGTGCCCGCTCGCTGGCCGACTTCAAGGGCAAGGTCGTCGTGGTGTTCTTCGGCTACACGCAGTGCCCCGACGTGTGCCCGACGACGATGGCCGAGGTGGCCGAGGTCAAGAAGTCGCTGGGCGCGGACGGCGACAAGGTGCAGGGTGTCTTCGTCACCGTGGACCCCGACCGCGACACCGCCCAGCTGCTGAAGGCCTACATCACCGCCTTCGACCCCAGCTTTGTCGCGCTGCGCGGCAGCGAGGAGCAGACCAAGGCCGCGGTCAAGGAATTCCGCGCGTTCTACGCCAAGTCGCCCGGCAAGACGCCGGAGAGCTACATGGTGGACCACACCGCCGCGAGCTTCGTCTTCGACACCGAAGGCCGCGTGCGCGTCTACGTCCGCTACGGCGCCGGCGCCGAGCCGCTGGCGCACGACATCAAGCTGCTGCTTGCCGAGGCCCAGAGCCGCAAATGACAGGGCCCTGCTCGGGCAAGTCGTTCAAGTGAAGTGGTCGGGCGCGTGCGAGTGCGCGGCTCTCCACATGGCGCTTCTCTAGTCTGGCCTGCCGCACCACGCCGAGTTCCGCGCGAGTCGGATGGAATCCGGATCACCGCTTGCGGACCGCCGGCTGAGTCAGATTCCGCATGCCCGCGCCGTAGACCGGCGCAAGTTGGAAGTCGGCGGTGATGCACCGGTGTATGCGCGACATGCCGCCAGGGGGGGGCGGGGCCAAGAGACGGCTAACGCTTGCCCAGCAGAGGCGAGCGGCCGATCTTCTCGACCTTCGCGGCGTTAATGGGCTGTAGGCCAGAGAACCTGGCTGCTGCGATGGCCCCGTCCAGCGACGGCAGGCTCCAGGTTCTTTGAAGGCGCAAGCTATTCATCCCGGCATTCCAGGCGTGCAGCATGCGCTTACCCGTCTCATGGAACGCTGGGTGCTGCCTTGTGGCCGCGATGACTTGAGGCGTGACCTGGACGATGGCCTCGCAGATGCGCTCGACGCGCTCACGTGTCTGCGCCGGCATCACGTTGCACCTGGCCTGCAGAAACCGCTCCAGGGCTTTACCAGGCATCCACGTGCTGCGTCCGTCGACAGACATGCCCGGCGGGCTCTTCGCGTAGTCGTCGTAGACCGTGATGGTCAGCATGTCGTAGACGGGTGCAAGCTCGATGTGGTCGCGGGAGCTGTAGAGCAGCGCGATGTTCTTGGTGTGGCAGTCGGCATTGCGTAGCGCGTAGGTCAGCAGCAGCAGGTCTGCAAGGCGCGAGAGCGCCGCGTTTCTCTGCTCTACCTGAGGCGTGACGTCCTTGATGCGCCCGACAACGCGCTCCCAGGTCGACTCGTACTTCTGTTCCGGCCGCAACGTGAGCAAGCTGCACAAGTCTTCCATGCCTTTGCGTGTCGTGCCGTCATCTTCGAAGTCGAACCGATGCACCACGAGAGCTTGTCCGTCGTCGGAGACCTCGGTCATCGCCGTCGGAAACCCCGCCTGGCGCGAAACTTCCATGCACAGATGCTCATTGAGGGCCACGCCGGGTAGCCGTGCTGTCGTGCCCTTGATGATGTAGCGCTCTGTGGCCAGGGTGCCCTTGGTGTATTCGCCGAATGTATTCGGCGATAAGAACTTCGGAACGACACCGGACACGCCGGACGCCGCATGGCGGCGCACAAGGTCAACAAACGCCTCTTCCGAGTTGTCGCCCCGCAGGATGCCGCCCAGGTCGAATGGCGCTGGCGGCTGCGTTGGGTCTGCATCGGGTGTGGCCACCTTGACTCGCCCAATGGCGTTTCGACCCACGACGGAGAGCAGGTTCAGGGGCGACGCGCCGACGTGTGGTCCAAGCTGCTCTTGAAGGATGGAGAGCAGAAATCCTTCAGGCAGATTCATCCGGAACAGCGGATGCAGTTCCGGATAGGCATAGGACTCCGTGCGCACGGGCATGAGCAGGGAGACGAACTGCTCAGGCTGTACGTCCGGGTGGTACGTCATCACGTGGCGGAAACCGTCCGTCGACTCCAGCGTGGCGACAGCTTGGTTGTGGACGTAGACGTGTAGCTTCATCGTTGGGGGCGTTCAGCGGTGTTCGTCTCGCTTCGGTTCCTGAGCCTGCCTTTGCCGCTCAGCCAGCGCATCGTCGAGGGTGAAGCTGCCGCTCTTGGGCGTGAACGACAGCTCGTGGCCGAGGGCCTCCAACAGGCGGAGCAACTTGCGCGAACCGAACTCCGCGACACCGCCCGTTTCGAAGCGGGCGAGAGTCGACTGCCCCAGGCCGCAAAAAGCTGCGAGTTGCTTCTGGGTCATCCCGCGTTCCTGCCTGAGCTGAGCCACCGCTCTGCCGAGGGAATAGAGGTTGTCCATATGCTGTATTTGCTATCAATGTAGGCAAGAAATTGGCTCTCAATTTGGGTAGGAGTCGATTTCCGACTGATTGAATATAGCAAATACAGCATCTTCTCTCGGCCGACGAAGGGGTTGGTTGTCGTATTTGCTATGAAGGTCTGCGCCAGTTCATCAACTGCATCTTGGGAGACGGCCTCTTCTCAGTCCAACTTATAGCAAATACAGCATCATTGCGGTTGCGGACGCTGCAGGGCATCGTGTCGGCATGTGCCTGCGTCGCCCTAGGCGCGACGAGATGTGCGAACGACGTCGTGATGGCTTACGCCATCACGACAGGGGCACCAGGGGGGGAATTTGCCTGTCGATTGGTGGAGGAATTCGGGTGTCGTTCAGGGTCGGGGCGGGCTGGAATGGCGCCAGGAGGATCCTGACCGGCTGTTCCTGACCAAGCTGGGCGAGCCCACCCAGATCATCGTGCGGGGCGCCCCGGTGCCGCCGCCGCCGCGGCGCACGTGACGCGCACGCCTGGCGGCCATCCGGAGGGCTGCAGCCCAGCCTCCCAGGGCAGAAAGCTATTTTGAAGGAGCGAGTCGCCGGACGTCAGTGCCATGGCGTGCTAAATCGCCTGGGGCGTAGCCGGCGTGGGCGTAGCGTTCTTTTGCAAGTTGATCAGCATGTCGATGACCAGCAACTCTAGTGTGCCCGCAGGCATCTCAAGATCTCCCAGCCCACGAGGATCGAATGCCTGCCGCGGCGGAGCCACTTTTCCGGGATTGGATAACTAAACAATCAAGATTTTGACTGTTTGCGAAGCAAGAGCGATTACCCTTGGCTTCCCATATGGACTCACCTTATTACGCCCGTTAGCATGTAAGCAGCACATAGGTACTTTCTTTCGAGTGCGTACTTAATGCTTTGTCCAACATGCCATCTTGATTGGTATGGTTTGGCGTCAGCAGTATTCCTGTTTGATTACAGCGGAGGTCCTTCATGAAAAAAGCGTGCTCTCTTACAATCGTTGCGGTTAGCCTCGCATTGCATACACCATACACGGCTGCATCTTGCAACTCGTGGGGGCTGCCAGACACCGTGCCAGACTCATGCATCGATTCGATCACTGAGTGCTTTGAGCAGGCCGAGTCGGCTCATGACACGGGTGAGTGGATTTGTGGCTTAGCCGATTTCATTGGTGGGGCGGCACTGTGCGAAAAGATCAATAACGAAATCAAGAAGGCTGCGGATGAGGATTGCTGGACTGGCTATGTAGGATGCGCGCAGGACTCCTGCAGGTGACATCGCGAGAAAGAGGCTGATGGGACGTAAGGTCATCATCTGTAGCGGCGCCTTAGTCGTTGGAGTATCTGCTGCGTATTACGTGCTTTCGAGGGGGGCGGCAGATGGCACGTATGTCGCCGCCGATGCCGGCAATGGTCAACGAATTGAGGTCGCGCGTTGGGGCGGGCAAGATGGAAACAACTTGCTTGCCGCTGAAAACTCGATAAGCACTACGCCAGCCGGGGCAGCAAGCAACATCAGCCGCAAGAATCAGCCTTCGCCACGTCGGGCAGTTGAGATTGCTCAGCAATCTGGATTGCCGAAAGACGCGATAGTTGCTGCGAAGGAAATCCGAAAATGTAGCCTCATCGCAGGATCTACCCAAAAGTTGCTTGAAATGATTGCCGAAAAAGGGACGAAGACGCGTCGGCCTCTATCAGAAATTGTTGGGCCACTTGAGGGCAGAGAGCGAATGTGTCAAGAACTTGACACGAGCATGATCGGGCAATACGAACCCATGCTTAAGAGGGCCATGGAAGGTGGTGAGCGGGGCGCCGCCGCGCTTTGGTGGAGAACACCCGAGGCAAAGGCACTCGACAACGTTGACGGTCAAACGGAAGCTCTCGACCTCCTGAAGCGTGACGCCACGCACTGTGATCGTGGATCACTCGCAGCGTACAAGCTTACCGCCCTTCGGTTTCCCAAAGCATTTGATAGCGCTGAAGTAGCAGCTGTTCATGCGGCATTCGCTCAGCTAGTGAAAGACCGCAAGGCGAAGAATGACAGTTTTGATGAACTGACAAAAAGGTTTCTTCCATTCTACGATGTTAATCGTGGCGTGGACAAAGACGTTCAAGCGGCCAAAACTGCCGAGATTCTGAGTTGGTGCTCGCTTAATTCAGAGCTTCGTAGCCGTTAGTGCAACGTAACCTTTTGGCTCTTTGTCTTTGCCCTCTGAGATTTGCCAAACATGGCGAGGGGGATGTGCCACAGTATTGGCGCCACATCTCGCGTAAGAGCACGTGTGCCTTCAAGAATGCGCGATATTGCGCACCGGTGTCGTGAGCGAGCCTTCGAGGCGTAGTTGGATTGGATTGCCGACGTACAAGGCAATGGTTAAATCCGGGGTGGGCGTTTGCTTTGGGCCCAGAGGCTTGGTTAGTGTCCGATGATTACGATTGGATCTCTGTCTCGAAATCTATCAACCAACACCTGATTTGGCGCATGGCGGTTGCATGCGCATTTCAACAGGGCTAGGCCAACAGCAACAATGCGGCTCCCGGGATGGGATCCTTGGCTTTAGACGAAAAACGCCCTTAGGTCGACAATGAATCTGCATCTTGGCGATTTCCCACAACTGCTGGTTCCTTTTGCAGCATCGCACCTCTCGTCAGCCCGCACGATCTGGATTAATGCGGAATGCCCCGAGCACATTGGGAGCTATGCTTCAGCAAACAATGAACGTTTTGCAAAGAACTTCTCCTACCTCGTGCCAGGCGGGGTCACGTTCGACAAGCTTGCACTCAATGAGAATGATAGTGTAGTTCTTTATGCTGAGCGATACGGCGGAGCCGGCATTGGCGAAAATGGAGGCGGCGCGCGCTGTGGAAACATTGGCGCACTACAGGTAAAAGGCGTTGGCAAAAATGTTCTAGCCGCCTCCCGGGATATCCATCACTCGTACGGTGGGTTTAAGGCGGCTTACGCGATTCACGAGGCAATATATTCAAGCATCCTATCAAAGATACTGCCTATAGGGGTTGCTGAGGTCCACGGAGTCATTTTAACTGGTTCAGAGGCAGCGTATGTAAGCGGCATGGAGCGCGGTTGGGGTGGCCTTCTTGTCCGTGAGCAAAGTCTTCGTCCCGCAAACTTTCTGCGTGCAAGCTTGTTCTCGCCATCATCGGAAGCGGCAAGACATCTGTTGTCTGACGTTGGGCGGGTACGGGGGGCCAATAGGCAATTGATGAGAAGCGCCGGCGACGTTTCGCGCGTCATTCAACTTTTCTGCCGCTTTTTTGCCAATGCCGCTGACCAGTTTGCGTTCGCTCGTCTGGCGGGAATAATGCACGGCGCAGTCTCTCCGTCAAATCAATGCTTAGATGGGCGATGGATAGATCTAACCAATACCTCATTCGTCAATCCAGCTGAAAACTATGCAGGCGGCAACCGGGAATCCGCCGCATTTCACGAGGAAGCGAATGAGCCGATTGGCATTGGCGCGGACCTTATCGCGCAGTTCTCCAAATTCAACTGCCATCAGATTGCGATACAACCGTTCATTGATTACTATCGGAGTTGCCTCAATGACAGACTAATCGCGCATTTGGATTATGTGTGCGGCTTGTCACGAGGTGCCTTTTCGAAAAATCATGGCCATTTGTTTCTCCACTCATTGTCCAAGAAATTATTGAGTGAAGGCTCGGAAGGGCCGGTAATATACGATCGATGGCCTAGCGATCCACCGAAAGACGAACCCATCTTTGAAACCATAGCGAGCCTTTTTGTCGCCGCTTCGTCGGGGGAGGGGGTACAAGTGAATGCTTTACACAAAAGCTCTTTCGCCGAGACGTGGGGCGCGTCGTTTCGCGAGATTCTCCTTGAGAGCAAACTAGCATCCCCAGGATTTGACTCCCACCCCCATCTTTTCTTTATCGCATCGGCAATAGCAGCGGCAAAGCGGCTACTTCTCACCCCGTTCTTTTACAAAGGGCGGCTTGAGAGGCTGGTTTGTCGAATGCTCGAGAATAATCAGATAAATCAATTGGAGAGCTGCATAGGAGAGGTTATTCATGCCTCAAATTGGGTGCTAAGTTTGAAGTCAAGCCGCCACGTAGTCGTGGTCGAACTGCCTAGGCTGATCGTTAACTTCGATGCGGTTGCGGGTGAGTATGTCGCAGTCTTCAATGCTTGCGAGAAGAACATTTTCCGCAGGCCGCAGAGCTTGCTGGAATGGTGCGAAAGCCAGAATCCTCGAACGCTTGAGATTGAGGGGTTTTCGTTTCTTCCATACCTTCGCAGAGTGTTAGGCCTCATCCACAATATGAATATGGTGAGCAATCATGCAAGATGATAGGAAGTGCCTGCTGCTGGACCTTCTTATGTTTCGTTCGATGGCCAATCTCAATACCGAGCCGGAACTATTTCGCATGTTGTGGAACTCCGCCTATCACAGCCAAATACACGTCTTCAAAGACAAGTATGAACGACTTTCTGGGTATGTTGCATGGGCGAATTTTTCCAAGGAAGCTATGCTTCTTATGGTCATGACTCGAAAAATGCCTAGGAATATTGGCGAATGGAATGAGGGTAAATTCCTGTTCGTAGTCGATGTTGTCCTCAAGAAGGGGACTCACCTGAACGTTGCGAGGCTGATTGAGCAGCTTCCAAGAAGCAAGTATGTCGTTTTTCTTAAGAAGGGATTCCTGTATGTTGTAAAACCGCGCGAAGGCCTTCGGCCGGTGCTGAAGCATAGATTTTCACCATGAATAGTTGCATTCTGCTGGGATTGCAGCATGTGCAAATTGTCATTTCTGCGTGGATTGCTGCGACACGGTTTCTGGGTCCTGGATTTGTGTCGGCGCGGCCATCCTAAATTGCCGCCACGATGAACATAGAAATCTGTTCGATTGTTAAGAACGAGGCGCGCTACATGGCCGAATGGCTCGAATATCATTTCGGGCTCGGAGTGGCGCACATAACGCTTTATGACAATGGTAGCGAGGACGATCTCGCGGCTGTCTGTTCACTTTTCGAAAATGTGACTGTCATAGCTTGGCCTGAGCGAGGAAATCAGCAACGAACTGCTTACCAAGACTATTTGCGGCGAACGAAAGGGAAAGCAGTCTGGTCAGCATTCATCGATGCAGACGAGTTCATATTTGATGCCCGCGGCGCGGGATTGCTGCCGTTCCTGGCAAGCTTAGACCCGGACATTGGTGGATTGGAAATGCCCTGGATCATATTTGACTCGAATGATCATAGGGTGCGCCCACAAGGATTGGTCATCGAGAACTACACACGCTGCCACCTAGTCGCACCTCAGAGGAACGTCAAGACGCTTTGCCGCCCCGAAGCGATAAACGAGGACGATATTAAGTGCCCGCACCGCTTTTCCTACCGCGAAGGATTTCGTGCTGTAGAAGCCGCGTTAGATGAAATCCCGCTGTTTCACTACATGCTAAAAAGCGGCGAGGATGTTTGGCACAAGGTGACGCGCGGTGACGTTTGGTCGCAAGAGACGGAGCGGAAACGCTTGGCGAATGTGGAGCGCGCTGTACAGTCGATTTTGGACAAGTACGATAAAGGGGATGTGCTAGACAATCGCATGTTGCGCTTTGCGCCATACTTGAAGGCGAAATTGAAGGCAAGGGGGGGGGATGGGTCGAGTGATCCGAGCGAGTATGTCGATGGCGCCTAGCCCTTCCATTATCATCGACTGCTTAAGCTGAGGCTTGCCCCCCTAAGTAGAGTTAGCGCTACGAGCGATGTGCTGCGCTGCATACTCATGATGACGTTGCCGACTATCTATTTTGGCCCCATGACTTCCCAGCCTTCCTGGGCATGGGTCGGCGCCGATATTGCTGCATTTATGCGCACTTGTGTGGACGTCAGATACTTTGAGGAAGTTGCTGACATCGCTGACGGTGCGCTTGTCTTCTGGATTAAATGCCCGCCTAACGTAGCAACGACCGAAGAAGTTAAGAAGAAGAGCCTGAGCATAGTATTCTTCCCTGTTGATGCATTCTTAAATCAATCAGCAATCGCTGAAAGCTCTGAGTTCATCGATTACGCGCGTTTGATTTGTTTGCACTCCCACAGTCTGGCTCCATTTTTTCCGTCCGGCAAAACTGAGTTTGTCGATCATTACAACAAGTATGGTGTAAACCCCGATCGACGGCGCCCCGACAACCGCACGCTGCTGTGGATTGGGGGATTTCAGTATGTGCCATATGTTTTGGCTGCACTTGATAAAATTAGCTGGCCGCATGATCGGATAGTGTTGCTTACTAACCAATATCATGCCCCAGCTAGAATTGCTGCGGACAAGAATGCGCACGCGGTAGGAATTGGGCAACTCGCAAGTAGTATTGCAAGCTATGGCGTTCAGATATCTGATTGGTCTGAAGAAGCGCAGCGGGCTGCCCTTTTGACCTGCGCGGCCGCCTTTGATGTTAAATACACAGAATGTTTTAACCAACTGCACAAGCCACCTACCAAGCTACAGAAATACCTGATGTCTGGTATTCCATGTGCAATAAACAAAGATTTCCCTGCGGCTGGCCAAGTTAATGGAGTTATGGATATTCGGCGGATTGACATAAGTTCGCCGCCGACGCTTGTAAGAAGGCAGGACTGGGCATATCGCAAGCTTCTTGCTAGGCGTCTGAGCATTGACGTGGTCGCGCAGCACTACTTGCGGTTTGCTCAGACGGCGCTTGGACTCCGCAGCGATAAACCGATGCAGTTCCCATGTTTGGTTTACTAGGAAGTCTTAGCTTGATAACCGTCTACACATGCTGCACCAACGGTCGGGACGTCTTGCGCACTGATCAATGTACCGATAGCGCTGTCTTCGTTGCCTATGTAGACCATGCTGTGCCATCGAACGGGATATGGCAATATAGGCCTGCCTCAAAGCAGTCGGAATCTCCAAGAAGAAATGCTCGTAGGCACAAGATTCTTAGTCATCATTTTACAGAGTCTTCCTACTCCATTTGGATGGACGCAAACGTGTCGCTGAGGGTGCCCGCTAGAAAATTGATCAATGAATATTTGAAATCGGCAGATTTGGCCGTATTTAGGCACAGAGCCAGAATCTGCACATACGACGAGGCGAGGCGATGTCTGGAATTGAGAGTTGACTCTCCCGAGTTAATCTCAGAGCAAATGCGCAAATACAGAGCGGATGGCTTGCCAGCCAACTATGGTCTTGCGGAAACCTCGGTGGTAATTCGTAGGCACAGCGATGCCGTTAGGGAGTTCAACATGAAATGGTGGGCTGAGGTTTGTCAGCACTCCGTGAGAGATCAGCTCAGCTTTATGCAGGTGGCCCGGTCCACAAACATAGCAGTTCAGTACATCACTCCCACTAAGTATGACAATCCATTTTTTTCAATTTTTAACCGGCCGGCTGGGAAAGAGATGGTCGGTTAAATTTCTCAAAGTTTGAGAGCTGCTCTTGGTTGGGCAGCAGGGCTACATTCTGGGTGGGCTAGCATCGTTGATTTGTCGTCGGCACTTTCGCGGACCGGGTGCATGAGGCCAGTTTGAGTGATCTGCCAGGAAGTGTCGAGGAGACAGTTCTTGAAGGACGGAGACTTTTATTCTCTGCAGAGATGCTGCTGAAGCCCGTCAGAGTAAAGTATGACAGGTAGCTGCGAGGGGTGGTCATTTACTTGGTTGAGTTGATTTAAAGCCAGATAACTTCCTTGGCCTCTAATTGCTCAGTTAAAGATCAGAAAACTTGAGTTTCATGAGAGGGTGGACCAATTATGGGTTTGACTATTTCTGTGATTGCTGTCCTTTTTGCAGTGGCCTTGGTAAACATTGTCGTGTTTTGGGTTCTGCTTTCTGCAGTGAAGACAGTTTTTCGGATTGAGAAGAGCACCATCCGCATGGATGTAGGGCTGCATGCTCTTCACGAAGAGTTGCGAGAAGTTAAGCAAGAGTTGCTCAGCTCCAAGCGCTAAGTTGTTTAGATGTCGAGTGCAACTGAGGGCGATGATGAGAGGCAAGGCAAACTATGGGAAATCACCATGATTTGAAGCGCTCAATCACAGGGGCGAGCTTCGACGGTGGTACTTGATGGTGTATGAATTGCCCCGGTGTTGCCTACGCCGTTGTCGTTCTTGCCCAGGAAGGGCTCGACGATGAGATCGGCAACCCGCCAGCGCCGATCGACCTCGCCTGCTGGATCTCCTGGGCGGTCATGTATTGACCCAGTGAAAACCTGCTCAGGTGTTACCTTTGAAAGGAAGACACCGTGAGTACGTTGATGGACGAAGAGATCAAGCGCTGGACGGCCAAGCGCAAGACGGCGTTGGTGCTGGAGATCATCCAGGGCAAGACCAGCGTGTCGGAGGCGAGCAGGACATATGAGCTGCCGCCGTCGGAGATCGAGAGCTGGATGGAAGACGGCCGCCGAGGCGTGGAGAACGCCTTGAAAGCCAACCCGCAGGATGTGCGCGAGCAGTACGAGCGCCAGCTCAAGGAACTGCAGGAGGCGTACGGCGAAGCGATGCTGGAGCTGCGCGCCAGAAAAAAATTGCAGTCCCTGCTGGGAGAGGACGAGAAGCGATCGAGACGATCCGCCAGGGACTGCAAGCCGACGGCATCACCGTCTCGATCAGCAAACTGTGCAAGTGGTTCGAGGTGCCCAGGCGCACGGTGTACTACCGGCCCGTGAAGGCAGCCCCGTCGCTGCAGGAGCGCTTGGTCACGCCCATCAAGGCCATGATCGAAGAGAACCCGTCGTTCGGCTACCGGACGGTGGCGCACCTGCTGGGGTTCAACAAGAACACGGTGCAGCGCGTCTTCCAGCTCAAGGGCTGGCAGGTGCGCAAGCGGCCTGTGGGCTTCAGGCCTCGGATCCAGTCGCTGCCGTCGGTGGCCAAGGCACCCAATGAGCGCTGGGCGACCGACATGTGCCGGGTCTGAGCGGGGCGCGACAGTTGGACGACGCTGGCGCTGGTGATCGACCGCCACAGCCGCGAGTTGCTGGGCTGGCATCTGTCGCGCAGCGGCCGATCCAAGACGGCCGAGTCGGCACTGGAGCAGGCGCTGATCGCGCGGTTCGGCACGCTGGGCCGCGTGCCGGCGCCGTTCCTGCTGCGCTCGGACAACGGCCTGGTCTTCACCAGCCGCAGCTTCACGGCGCTCGTCAGGAGCTACGGGCTGCAGCAGGAGTTCATCACGCCGCACAGCCCCGAGCAGAACGGGCTGGTCGAGCGGGTCATTCGTACGCTCAAGGAGCAGTGCGTGCATCGCCACCGCTTCGAGTCCTTGCAGCACGCCAGCCGCCTGATCGGCGACTGGATCCACTTCTACAACCATCGGCGCCCGCACCAGGCGCTGAACATGAAGCCCCCCGCTGAGGCATTTGCATTAGCGGCCTGACCTGTGCAGGTTCTGCTGGGTCAATACAGCAGAGCAGCAACGGCAACTGCCGGCCCTCGATGGTCAGGAGTTTGCTTCCGACCCCACCTTCAACCTGGCCGCGGGTTTGCGGAGCGGGCACGCCGAAGTTGGCGCAGCCGACGGTCTTGCAGTGATTGACCTGAATTCCGGCCGATTCAGGTGGGACCCGGGGGTGGCGTGGAGAAGCAGACAAAAGATGAGCCCCTGCTGGGAGGGGCTCATCCTAGGACTTCAACACTTAAGTTGAACGCCTCGCCCGCGAGGGGCCTTTTTGCTGGGGCGGCGCCGGTCAGGCGGCTTCCGTCAGCGCCTTCTTCATCTTCTTCATCGCCGCCACCTCGATCTGGCGGATGCGCTCGGCCGATACACCGTACTCGGCGGCCAGCTCGTGCAGCGTCATGCCGCCGGACGTGTCGTCGTTCACCTTCAGCCAGCGCTCCTCGACGATGCGGCGGCTGCGCGGGTCCAGCACATCCAGTGCGCGATGCAGGCCATCGCCGGCCAGGGCGTCGCGCGAGCGGGACTCGATGACGTGCGTCGGCTCGTGCGTCTCGTCGGCCAGGTAGGCGATGGGCGCGAAGGCCTCGCCTTCGTCGTCGGTCTGCGGCTCCAGCGCCACGTCGCCGCCCGACATCCGGGTCTCCATCTCCAGCACTTCCTCGCGCTTCACGTTCAGCGTGCTGGCCACGTGGGCGACCTCGGCCTCCGTCAGCGTGTTGCGGTGCGTCTGGCCGTCGGCCTGGTCGGCCTTCAGCTGATGCTTCATCGAGCGCAGGTTGAAGAACAGCTTGCGCTGGGCCTTGGTCGTCGCGACCTTGACCATGCGCCAGTTCTTCAGGATGTACTCGTGGATCTCGGCCTTGATCCAGTGCATCGCGTAGCTCACCAGGCGCACGCCCTGGTCGGGGTCGAAGCGCTTGACGGCCTTCATCAGGCCCACGTTGCCTTCCTGGATCAGGTCACCCTGGGGCAGGCCGTAGCCGACGTACTGGCGCGAGATGGACACCACCAGGCGCAGGTGCGACAGCACCAGGCGGCCGGCAGCCTCCACGTCGCCCTTGTCGCGCAGGCTGCGTGCGGCGGAGGATTCCTCCTCGGCCGTCAGCAGCGGCAGGCGGTTGACGGCGGAGATGTACGCGTCCAGATTGCCCAGCGAGGGCACCATGGCCCAGGGACTGCGAACGGCAATGGCGGAAGAAGCAGACATCGTCTTGATCCTTACTGAACCGCCACGAGATGCAGCGGTGAGATGGATATTAGCACTCTGCTTTGTTGAGTGCTAAGGATCGGATGGCTGTTCCTGGAATGCAGTGTTGCTGAGGCTTGAACAGTGGGCGGCCGCTAACTTGGCGCGGCCGCGGTTCAGTCGACCAGGCCGAAATCGGGGCTTTTGATCATCGCCTCGATGTCCAGCAGGATCAGCATGCGTTCGCCGAGCTTGCCCAGGCCGGTGATGAAGCGGGAGTCCATCGCCGCGGGCACTTCGGGGCGGGGCTTGATCTCGTCGTCGCTCAGTTCCAGCACGTCGGACACCGAGTCCACGACGACGCCGACGATCCGGCCGGCCACGTTCAGCACGATGACGACCGTGAAGGCGTTGTACTCGCCGGCCTGGCCCAGGCGGATGCGCAGGTCCAGGATGGGCACGATGACGCCGCGCAGATTGACGACGCCCTTGACGAAGGACGGCGCGTTGGCGACCCGGGTGGGGGCCTCGTAGGAGCGGATTTCCTGCACACGCAGGATGTCCAGGCCGTATTCCTCCTCGCCGATGCGGAAGGTCAGGAACTGGCGGCCATCGGTGCGGGCCAGGGCCTGCACGGCCTGGGCACCGGAAGTAGCAGGAACGAGGTCGGTGGAGCTCATCGGTACGGTGCGGGGTGGATCTCAGCCGCTCATTCTGCCCGCTCCGGCTGGGCGGGCGATGCCAACAATTCGTCAACCAGCGCCAGCAGTTCGCGCACATCCAGCGGCTTGGTCAGGTAGTGGCGGGCGCCGGCCTGGCGGGCCAGCTCGATCTGCTCGGGCTGGGCGTTGGCCGACACGACGATGACCGGCAGCGCCGCGGCGCCCGGCGCCTGCAGCTGGCGCAGCAGCGCCAGGCCGTCGCCGTCGGGCAGCTGCCAGTCCAGCAGCAGCAGCGCCGGCGGGCGCTCGCGCAGCGCGCGCAGGCCGGCCTCCACGGTGGAGGCGACCTCCAGCTCCAGCCCCGGGCGCTGCTCCAGGATGCCGCGCATGACGTCGGCGTTCAGCGGGTTGTCTTCCACGTACAGCAGCCGCCGGTGCGGGCCGGCCTGCGGCTGGGCCGGCCCCTGCGGGCCGGACTCGGCCGTGGCCGGCGCGGCTGCGGCGGCGGGCAGGCGCAGCACGAAGCAGGCACCCGGGCCTTCGACGGCCTCGGCGCGCAGGCTGCCGCCCATCATTTCGGCCAGGCGCTGGCTGATGACCAGGCCGATGCCCGTGCCCGGCAGCCCGCTGCGTTCGCGCCCCAGGCGGTTGAACGGCTGGAAGAGGGCGGCGCGCTGCTCGTCGGTCAGCCCGAGGCCGGTGTCGCGTACGGCCACCTCCACCCAGCCGGGCTCGGGGCAGCGGGCCTCGACGGCGACGCTGCCGCCGGGTTGGTTGTACTTGACGGCGTTGCTGAGCAGGTTGGTCAGCACCTGCGTGACGCGGGTGGCGTCGCCCATCAGCCGCAGCGCGTCTGGGGCCAGGCGCTGGCTGATGGCCAGGCCGCGCTCGGCGGCGCTCTGCTGCACCAGCGCCAGTGCGCGTGCGAGCAGCGGCGGCAGCGCCAGCGGCGCCAGCTCCAGTCGCAGCGAGCCGGCCTCGATGCGCGACAGGTCCAGCGTGTCGTTGATCATCTCCAGCAGATGCCAGCCGGCCTGCGCGATCTGCTGTGCGCGGGTGCGCTGCGCTGGGGGCAGCGGCTCGCCGGCGTCCATCTGCATCAGCTGCGTGAAGCCGAGGATGGCGTTCATCGGCGTGCGCAGCTCGTGGCTCATGCGCGACAGGAACTCGTTCTTGGCCTGGTTGGCCGCCTCGGCGGCCTCGCGGGCGCGGCCCAGCTCCTCGATGCGCAGCTGGTCGGTGATGTCTTCCACGATGCCCACCAGCCGGTGCGGCCGCCCGTCGTTGCCGCGCAGCAGGCTGACCAGCACGCGCGCATGCACGTGGCTGCCGTCGGGCCGCACATAGCGCTTCAGGCGCCGGTAGAACGGCAGCTCGCCGCGCATCAGCCGGCGGCCCAGGCGGATGTCCTCACGGCGGTCGTCGGGATGGGTCACGTCGACGGAGCGCTGGCCGATCAACTGCTCGACCGGGCGGCCCACCAGGCCGCAGAAGTAGGCGTTGACCTCCTGGAAGCCGCCGTTCAGGTCGGTGAAGGCGATGCCGATGGGGGCCGTCTCGAAGATGCTGCGAAAGCGCTGTTCGGTCTGCATCAGCGCGTGCTCGCCCTCGGCGCGGCTGGCGATCTCGCGCTGCAGCGCCGCGGTGCGCTCGCGCACGAGCGCCTCCACGTGCTGCGTGCGGCCCGACATCAGCAGCAGCAGCGCGCCCACCATGGCCGTGGCCAGCAGCCCCACCAGCGCGAACGCCCAGCTGCGCCCCGGCGCGGGCGAGCGGCCCGGCAGGTCGTAGATGCGCACCTCCCACGCGCGGCCGCCGAAGCTCAGTGGCAGCTTCACCAGCGGCAGCGCCGACTCGGCGCCGCGCTCCACCGCCTCGCAGCCGCGCCGGCCGGCCAGGCGCGGGAACGCCACGCCGGGTTGCAGGTCCACGAGGCAGGCGCCCAGGTACTCCGGCCAGTCCGCGGACAGCCGCGACAGCAGCACGTCCGGGCGCAGCGTGGCGAACACGTGGCCGCTGACGCCGGCGGAGCCGCGCTGCAGCGGCTGGTAGATGACGATGCCCACGCCCTCGTTGTCCTGCGACAGCTGGAAGCCGGCCGACGCGACCGCACGGCCCGTGGCGGCCGCCTGCTCCGTGGCGGCTCTTGCCACCGGCACGCTGCGCACGTTGACGCCCAGCGCACCGGCGTTGCGTGACAGCGGCTCGATGAGGCGGATGGCCAGCACGTCCTCGTCGAGCGAGGTGTGCACGTCGCCGGCGCGCGCGCGGTCGCGCACCTGGAAGCCGCCGGGGAAGCGGTCCGCGGCGGCGGCGGCATGGAACTGCTCCACGTCGGCGCGCGGCACCCGCAACGCCAGGCCCAGCGCGATCAGCGGGCTGTCCTCGGTGAGGAAGCCGCGCGTGGCCTGCTCGAACTCGTCGCGCGTGGGCAGCGGCTTCACCTTGACGAGGCCGTGCACGCCCTCCAGCGCCAGCAGCGGCTCGCGCAGCCGCCCGGCCAGCGCCTGCGCCGCATTGGCGGCCTCGCGCGTGAAGTCGGCGCGGTTGCGCTGGCGGTCCCATTCCATCGTGGCGGCCACGCCCAGCCCCACCAGCAGCGTCGTCAGCAGCATGGGCAGGCCCACGCTGAGGCGCCGCGGCACCCAGGCCCGGCGCGGCTGGCCGATCAGCGCCAGCGTGATGGGCGCGGCGATCAGCACGCCCATCAGGTCGCCGGTCCACCAGATCGTCCACACCAGCCCCATCTGCGCCGTGGTGATGACGCCCGCGACCTTCAGCGCCAGCGTCGCGCAGCAGGGGCTGACGACGCCCGCCAGCGCCGCCGCCGCCAGGTAGCCGGCCACCTCGCGCGGCGACGCCAGCAGCAGCGGCTGGCCGCACCAGCGCCGCATCAGCAGCGTGCCGGCGGCAGCCTGCGCGGCCGCGCCGCAACCGATGGCCAGCGCGAGCGGCAGCGCCTGGCTGCCCAGCATCGTCGCCTGCACGACGAACGAGCCCAGCGCGACGGCCGGCAGGTAGCGCAGCCCCAGTACCAGCAGCACGGCCAGCCCCCAGCCGGCCGCCGGGTAGATGGGCGCCAGCTGGTAGGGCGGCAGCACCATCAGCAGGCCCAGCCGGCCCAGCAGGTAGTAGACGGCCGTGATGCCCGCGGTCAGCGCCAGGTAGCGGCCGAGGGCACGGGCGCCTGGCCGGTTCATTCCGCCTGCGCCTCCCGCAGCGTCTGCACCACCGGCCGCTGCAGCACGCCGCGCAGGCTCCACCAGCCGGCGCTCCAGGCCAGCAGCGCGCCGGCCGCGGCGCTCGCCAGCGGCACCCAGGGCTTGAGCTGCCAGTCGAACTCGAACACGAAGCGCGCCAGCAGCGCCGCCAGCACCAGCGCCACCGCGCCGGCCAGGAAGCCGGCCAGCGCGCCCACGCCCAGCAGTTCGGCGCGCTGCACCTGCGCCAGCAGCGACGACGGCGCGCCCAAGGCCCGCATCAGCCCGAACTCGCGCGTGCGCGCCTCGCGCGTACTGCCCACCGCGGCCAGCAGCACCACGAGGCCCGTCGCCAGCGTGAAGCCGAACAGGAACTGCACCGCCTGGATGACCTGGTCCAGCACACCCTGCACCTGGTTGAGCTGGGCGGACACATCGATGACGGTGAGGTTGGGGAACTTGCGCGCCAGCTCGCGGTCCAGCTTCGCCGCCGCGGGCGTGCGGTAGGCGGCGATCTGCGTGGCCGGCAGGTCGGGCAGCTCGGCCGCCTCGAACAGCACGAAGAAGTTCACGCGCATGGACGACCAGTCCACCTTGCGCAGGCTGGTCACGCGGCCCTGCACCGGCTGGCCGGCGATGTCGAACGCCATCTGGTCGCCCAGCTTCAGGTTCAGCGTCTTGGCCAGGCCTTCCTCCACGCTCAGGCCCAGCTCGCCAGGGGCGGCCGAGCCCCAGCGGCCACCGACGATCTGGTTGTGGTCAGGCAGCTCGGCCGTGTGGCTGAGGTTGAACTCGCGCTCGGCCAGGCGCTGGGCGCGGTCGTCGGTGAAGCGCCTGGCCTGCACGGCCTCGCCGTTCAGCGTGGTCAGCCGGCCGCGGATCATGGGATACCAGTCGTACTTCTGCACGCCGGCGCCGGTCAGCATCTGGCGGAAGTCGGCGCCCTGGTCGGGCTGGATGTTGATGACGAAGCGGTCCGGTGCGGCCGCCGGCGTGGCGGCACGCCAGGAGTCGATCAGGTCCGTGCGCAGCAGCACCAGCAGCACCAGCGCCAGCAGGCCGACGGCCAGCGACGACACCTGCATGACGGCGAAGCCCGGCCGCGCCGCCACCTGGCGCGTGGCCAGCAGCAGCCAGCGCGGCACACCGGCGCCGCTGACGTTGGCGGGCACCACGCGGCGCAGCAGCTTCACGGCAGCCCAAGCCAGCAGCGCGAACAGCAGCACCGCGCCCGCGAAGCCGGCGGCCGCGATGGCGCCCAGCGTCAGGTCGCCCGCCAGCACGACGAGGATGGCCGCGAGGCCCGCCACGCCCGCACCCAGCACCAGCAGCGAGCTGGCCTTGGGCGCGCCCAGGTCGCGGCGGATGACGCGCAGCGGCGGCACGGCCGCCAGCTGCAGCACCGGCGGCAGGCCGAAGCCCATCAGCAGCGACAGCCCCAGGCCCAGGCCCAGCAGTGCCGGCCAGACGCTGGGCGCCGGCAGCGCCACGTCGATCAACCCGGCCAGCAGCGACACGAACACCTGGTGCAGCCCCAGGCCCAGCAGCACGCCGACGACGCTGGCGGCCAGCCCGGCTAGCAGGAACTCCAGCCCGTAGGCCCAGGCGATGCGCCGCTGCGGCTGGCCCAGCACGCGCAACATCGCGCAGGCGTCCAGGTGGCGGGCCGCGAAGTCGCGCGCGGCAAGCGCCACGGCCACGGCGGCGAGCAGCGCCGACAGCATCGCCACGAGCCGCAGGAAGCGCGCCGCCCGGTCCAGCGTCTGGCGCATCTCGGGCCTGCCGGACTCCAGCGACTCCAGCCGCAGGCCGCGCAGCTTCTGTGCTTCGATGAGCTTCTCGGACCCGGCCACGAAGCGCTTCACGGCGTCGGCCGTCGCGCCCGGCGCTGGCACCAGCGCGAGCCGGTAGGTGATGCGGCTGGCCGGCTGCACGAGGTGCGTGGCGGCCAGGTCGGCCTCCGCCAGCATCACGCGCGGTGCGAAGTTGATGAAGCCGGCGCCGCGGTCCGGTTCGGTCTCGATGAGGCCGGCCAACTGCAGGCGGCTGTCGCCCAGCAGCAGCCAGTCGCCCAGCTTCAGGCCCAGGCCGTCGGCCACCGCCGGGTCGGCCCAGACGGTGCCGGCCGCCGGTGCAAGGCCCTGGCCCGGCAGGCCCTCGCGCAGCGCGATGCGGCCGCGCAGCGGGTAGCCGCTGCTGACGGCCTTCACCGCCACCAGCCGGCTTTCGCCGCCCTGGGCCTCGTCGGCGCGCGCCATGCTCGGGAAGGCCGCCGTGCGCACCGTGGTGAGCTTCAGCTCGGCCGCCAGGTCGACGATGGCCTGCGGCGTCGGCTGGTCGCTCGCGACGACGGCGTCGCCGCCCAGCAGCTGCGCGGCGTCCCGGCGCAGGCCCTGGTCCAGCCGGTCCGACAGGAAGGCCACCGCGCACAGCGCCGCCACCGCCAGCGCGACGGCCAGCATCAGCAGCCGCAGTTCGCCGGCGCGCCAGTCCCGCAGCAGTTGTCGCCAGGCGACGGCCAGTGTGGCGGGAGGACGTGGGGCGGGTACGGCAGCGGACGTCATGCGGGCGACTGTAGCCGCGCGGGTACCGCCTGACGGTCGTCAGCGGCTCGTGTCGATGGCCGCCAGTGTGGCGTTGGCCGCATCGCGCCACGCGGGTTCGCTGGCGTTGGCTCGCTGCAGGCCCCGCCTGGCCGCGGCCAGCGCGCCGGCGCGGTCGCCCGCGTCCAGCCGCAGCCGCGCGAGGTTGATCCAGGCGACGGCGCTGTCGTGCTGCGTCGCCACGGCCTCGAAGGCGGCGCGTGCGCCGGCCGCATCCCCGGCGGCGGCCCGCGTGTTGCCCAGGCCGATGCCGGCCAGCAGGTTGGCCGGCCAGCGTGCCAGCAGGGCCTGGTAGGCCAGCGCGGCGCGGGCCGGCGGTGCGGCGCGCTCGAAGCCGACGGTGGCGTCCAGCGCATCGGCTTCCAGCGCGGTGGCCGGCAGCTGGTCGGGCGGCAGCACGGCGATGGCCCAGTGCCCGCCGCGCGCCCAGGTGTATTCGAAAGTGCGCAGCGGCAGCACGGCGCGCGCGGTCGTGCCGCTGCGCAGGATGAGCTCGCGCGCGGCCAGGTCGTAGCCCACCACCACGGCGTAGTGCCAGCGCGGGATCAGGTCCAGCCCCAGGTTCTGCAGCACGACGACCGGGTGGCCGGCCGCCACCTCGCGCAGCAGCGAGGGCAGGTCGCGCGGCAGTTTCGTGGCGACGGCGCCCTGGCGCCGCGCGCCTCCCAGCATCTCCAGCTGCAGCGTGCCGGCGCGGGATGGCAGGAAGACGGCGTCGGCCAGCCGGTCCGGGTCGGTGGCCAGGCCGGCGTGAGCCAGCGCGGTGGCCAGCGCGGCCGGGCCGCAGTGGTCCCGCGTCTGCGGGAAGAACGGCACCTCCGTGCGCTCCACGCGCGGGGGCAGGTCTTGCGGCGGGCCGGCCAGCAGCGCGGCCGTCTGCGGCGGCGTGAAGAAGCTGGCGCAGCCGCTCAGCAGCAGCGCGGCCAGCGCCGCCGCGGTTCGGGCGATCAACGCACCGAGCGCGTGAAGGGGAACACCTTGGTCAGGCCCAGGATGTCGGTCACCAGCAGGATGATGAACACCGTGAACAGCACGCCGACGACATCGGCGGCGCCGGCGGGGTCGCGGTCGATCTGCGTGACCATCTGCTGCGCCTCGGCGTCCGTCAGCGCGTCCACGCGGGCGCGCATCTCGTCGGCCGACACGCCGCGGGCCTGCAGCATGGCGGCCAGGTCGGCGCGGTCCAGCGCGGCATGCAGGCGGGCGTGCGCCTCGGAGCGCGTGGCGGCCTGATGGGCGGCCGCAGCCTGCTCGGTGCTGATCAGCGCCGTCGGCGCGGCCTGGGCCATGCCGCTGAAGACGATGGACGAGATGAGCAGCGAGGCGAGGGCGCGGCGGGCGGTGTTCTTGTTCATGGGGGGAGCTCCTGCTTGGGGAGGCGGTTGTGGGTGGCCGGCATGCTAGGGCCTGGACCGGCAGCGGCCCCATGGCCGGGTGCAACAAGTCGTTCTCGCGGCCTTGTCCTACAGCGCGGCCATGCCCGCGGCATCACGTAAACTCCCGGCCCGATGCGGGTGTAGTTCAATGGTAGAACTTCAGCTTCCCAAGCTGACTACGTGGGTTCGATTCCCATCACCCGCTCCACAGTTTCGTAAGTCATTGATTTGACTTGGGCGGTCTCCACAATCCGCCCCGTGCTCGCAGGCCAACTACCAAGGGGTAGTTCCATGGCCGCCAGCCTCAACCTCAAGCGCCGCGCCAGCGGCATTTTTTTCGTTCGTTATCGCGTGCCCGCGCGCCTGCGTGGCTTCTTCGGCCAGGCCGAGATCCTCCACAGCACCGGCGTCACGGACTTGCGCCTGGCCAAGATCGTGGCCGCCGAGCTGACCGCGCGGTGGCATGCACAGCTGCTGACCCTAGACCGCATGGACCCCGCCAAGATCATTGCCGGCTCACTCGAGCTCCTCGGCAATGGGCTGATGCCGCTGGACGCTGCCTGCGGCCTACTCGGTACGGATCGTCGCCTCCTCACGCCAGAGCTCATCAAGCGCCACAGGAAGCTCTACGTCGAAGCCCGGGACTGGGACGGCGGGGTCCTTGAGGACATCGAGCAGCTGTGGCATGGCCGCGATGAGAGCGGCTTGGTGCAAGTCGATGTTTCGGAACATGAACTTCAGTGGCACTGCGTCGCCAAGCGGGAGTCGCGGGAACTGGCGATCCGGATCGACGAGGAGGCGCTTGCCTTAGCCTCATCCACGCCGCCCGTCCAGGTCTGCATGTTCATGTACCCGCCAGTCCGTAACTTCGGCTTCGTGGTGCCTTTGCCCGGGAGGTCATTACAGGCCGCGGACCTTCTCGTCCGCCGGATGGATGTCGAGGTCGTTCGGCTTGCCTTCGAGGCGCTGGTACGGCCGCAGATGGTGGCGCCTGTCGCACCACTTCAAGCCTCGGCGCCCGTCCACGAATCTCCAGTGACCCCTTCCAGCACTGGCCACGCGGCAGCCTAGTACTCCACGATGAAGTTGTCGGAGATGGTAGGCGTCTTCCTCGCGCGCAAGTCGGGCGGCTGGAGGCCCGATACCTCGCGCGAGAACTCGGTCCGGGCCGCGGTTTTCGTCGAACTCGCCGACGATCCGATGCTTGACGAGATTGATCGCGACCTGATGTGGAAGGTCGCGGAGCAACTGGCCCGGGTACCGCACGGCCGCGATAAGGTGCGTAGGCGCTATTCTGTTGCCGGCCGGCGCTATTCGTATCGTTCGTATTCGTGCGCTTCGTTCCCCAGCAGCCGCAGCAGGCGTGGGTGGACGAAGAGCTTTTCTTTGCCCAGTGTTTTTTCTTCCAGCACACCCAGTTCGGCCAGTGCATGCAGGTAGCGCGATGCCGCCTGACGCTGGGCGATGCCACGGTCTACCAAGTTGGCGATGCGGCAGTAAGGTTGCTCGAAAATCACATCCACCAGTTCCCGGCTGTACAGCTTGGGCAGGCGCTCGCGTACATGCTGGGCGGTGTGGTCGGCCAGTTGCTTGATGGCCAGAATCTTGGCGGTGGTCCACTGCGCGGTTTCTTCCACGCCCTGCAGCATGAACAACACCCACGGCTCCCATGCGCTGGTCTGGGTCACCTCACGCAGCAACCGGTAGTAGTCGGCCTTGCGGCGCAGGATGGCGCGGCTCAGGTAGAGGATTGGCAGGTCGAGTAGGCCTTCCTGCACCAAGAACAACAGGTTCAGTACCCGGCCGGTACGACCATTGCCGTCCACAAAGGGGTGAATGGCTTCGAACTGGTAGTGAGCCGCTGCCATGCGCACCAGCGGGTCGATGTCATGAGCGTTGTGAAGAAAGGCTTCCCAGTTGGCCAGCAGTTCGCGCAGCAGGGCCTCGCCTTGGGGCGGGGTGTAGACCACCTCACCGGTGCGGTCGTTGACCAATTGCGTGCCCGGTGTGTGCCGTACATCCAAGTCCACCGCTTTGATTTGCCGGCACACCTCCACCGCCGTGGCCGTGGACAAGGGACGCTGGGTCAGCGAGGTCGCACCCCAGTACAGGGCGCCCCGGTATCGCAAGGCTTCCTTGGTGGCAGGGTCAGCCTGTTGTTCGGCGGCATCAGCGTACTGGAACAGCCGGTCGGCCGTGGTGACGATGTTCTCGATTTCCGAACTGTCCCGCGCTTCCAGCATGGGCAGGGTGTTCACCAGCATGGCCGGGTTGGGCATCAGGGCTGCCGCCTGATTCATCGCCGCCAGCGCCGCCCGTGCCGGGATACAGGCCTTCAACACCACGCGCGTTTCCAGTTCCACGGTGGGTGGCAGGGGCGGCAAAGCGTTGTAGGGCTGTCCGGGCACCCAAGTCATGGTGGCATTTTCTGATTTTGACGACAGGTGTTCATCCTATGTCGTCGCCAGCGACATGTCATGCAAACGTGGTTGAATTATTTGATTTTTGCGACACGTTCATCTCTCATGGCTCCACCAACGACGCGAGGTTGGTCTCAAGCGCTGCCGTCAGGTAGGGCGAGTAGCCCAGCAGCATGATGGACAGCGCAGCTAAATCGCGGGTCTCCATGCTACGGAGCTTGCCGGCCGGGGTACCGGCATGTCGGATGCCCGGATAGTCCGACGAAAAGCCGCACAGCGTCTTGAGCGAGTTCTTGATGGTGGCGTGCGGCCAAGTCGTGACGTTGTTGCATATCTCGCCTAGCGTCTGGCCTTGACCGCCAGCGCCAGTCATTGCTGGTACAGCGGCATGACGCGCATGGTCAATGCGCTGGTCGATGCCCTGGCCGGCCACATGCCTTTGGCGCGTGACCGCTGCCTTGCATCGGGCCTGCCGACGAGAACTTGTTGGCGCTTCCTCGGCTTTGGTGCTCGACTCGACTGGATGTTTATTTATCAAAAATGATAAATTTATCGAATCCAAAAAGTGAGGTGTGAATATGGGTCAGTGGAGCATCAAGACGCGGCTTGTCTTCATGGTCGGGGTGCTGCTGGCACTGCTGGTCCTGTCGACGGCCGTGGGCGTGTGGAACTCGCGTGCGGCCAGCGACACGCTCGGCTCGCTGTACAACGACCGTGTGCTGCCGCTCGCGCAACTCAAGGAGGTGGCGGACGGCTATGCCGTCGGCATCGTCGACGCCGCGCACAAGACGCGCGATGGCGCGTTCACGCCTGAGCAGGGCGTGCGCGCGGTCTCCGAGGCGCGGCAGAAGATCCGCACGTCGTGGGCCGCCTACGTGGCCACGACGCTGATCGAGCGCGAGCAGGTGCTGATTGCCAAGGCGGGACCGCTCCTCAAGGACGCAGACATGGCGGCAGACCGGTTGATCGCGCTCATGCAGGCCGCTGACACCGAGGGGCTGCGGGCCTACGCCGCGAAGGACATGTACCCGGCGATCGACCCCATCGCGGACGTCGTCAGCCAGCTGAGCCAGGTGCAGCTCGATGTGGCGAGGGACGAGTACGCGGCCAGCGTGGCGACGGCCCGCATGGTGACGTGGTCGAGCGCGCTGGGCATCGCCGTGGCGCTGATCGTCGGTGTGGCCATGTCGTGGACCATCATCCGCTCCATCATCCTGCCGCTGGGCCGGGCGGTGAAGCTGGCCGAGGCGGTGGCGACGGGCGACCTGCGCACGCCGGTCGGCGCGACGGCCGATGACGAGACGGGGCGCCTGCTCAAGGCGCTGTGCGCGATGAATGAGAACCTCTCCAGGATCGTCGGTGAGGTCCGCGAGAGTGCGGAATCGGTGGCCACTGGGGCGGCCGAGATCGCCACTGGCAGCGCGGCGCTGAGCCAGCGGACCGAAGAGCAGGCCGCCAGCCTCGAGGAGACGGCCGCGTCCATGGAGCAGCTCACGGCGACGGTGAAGCACAACGCCGACACGGCGAGCTCGGCATCGGATCTGGCCAGGACGGCGTCCGCCGCCGCCGCGAATGGCGGCGCCGTCGTGCGCGACGTGGTCGACACGATGCAGGGCATCACGGCCGCCTCGAGAAAGATGTCCGAGATCATCGGTGTCATCGACGGGATCGCGTTCCAGACCAACATCCTGGCGCTGAACGCCGCCGTCGAAGCGGCGCGTGCCGGCGAACAGGGCAAGGGCTTCGCCGTCGTCGCGGCAGAAGTCCGCGTCCTGGCGCAGCGCAGCGCGGCGGCGGCCAAGGACATCAAGGGCCTGATCGGTGACAGCGTCGCCAGGGTGGAGGCGGGCCACGCGCTGGCGGGCGGAGCGGGTCAGACGATGAGCGACATCGTGGAGCGGTTCCGGCAGGTCACCGAGCTCATCAATGGCATCAGCGTTGCCAGCACCGAGCAGAGCCGCGGTATTGACCAGATGGGCGAAGCCGTCGTTCAGCTGGACCAGGTCACGCAGCAGAACGCGGCGCTCGTCGAGGAGTCGGCCGCCGCTGCCGAAAGCCTGAAGCAGCAGGCGGAGCGGATGCTGCAGACCGTCGCCGTGTTCAAGCTGGCCGGGGCGTGATGCCCCCGGCGCCGGGGGCGCGGCCGGGGCCTGCCGGGCACCGGCCCGCGGTGCTGCGGTGTCTCATGCATCCACCCAGCTGACCCGCCCGCGCCCGGCGGCCTTGGCCAGGTACATCGCCTTGTCGGCCGCCTCGACGAGGCCCTCGGCCTGCACGCTGGCCGAGACGCCCAGGCTGATCGTCACCGGCCCCTCCGTGCCCGGATGCGGCAGCGCCAGCGCGCGCACGGTGTCTTCCATCAGTTGCGCGACGCCGATGGCGCCGGCCAGGTTGGTGTCGGGCAGCAGGCAGACGAACTCCTCGCCGCCGTAGCGCGCCAGCAGGTCGGTGGGCCGGCGCAGGCAGGCGCGCAGCGCCGCCGCCACGCGGCGCAGGCAGTCGTCGCCGGCCAGGTGGCCCAGTGCGTCGTTGTAGCGCTTGAAGTGGTCGACATCGGCCAGCACGACGGCCAGCGGCGCGCGGGTGCGCTGGGCGCGGCGCGATTCGGCGATGAAGCGTTCGTCGAAGTGGCGCCGGTTGTGCACGCCGGTCAGGCCGTCGACGAAGGCGAGTTCGCGCAGCAGGTCGGCCTGGGCCTTCAGCGTCAGCTGCGTGCGCACGCGGGCGCGCACGACGGTGGGGTTGAAGGGCTTGGTGATGAAGTCGGCAGCACCGGCATCCAGCCCGCGGGTCTCGTCGTCGGGGTGGTCCTGCGCGGTGACGAAGATGACGGCGATGCCGCGCAGCAGCGGGTCGGCCTTGAGCTCGGCGCACAGCTGGTGGCCGTCCATGCCGGGCATCTGCACGTCCAGCAGCACGAGGTCGGGCTGGCGTTCGCGGCACAGCTGCAGTGCCCGCGCGCCGTCGGTGGCCATCAGCACCTGGCAGTCCTGCGCGAACACGCGGTGCAGGGCCTGGATGTTGACGGGCTGGTCGTCGACGATAAGCAGCCGGGGGCGCCGCCCCGACGGGCCGTGGCCGGGGATCAGCGGCGTGTGCTCGGGCAGCGACATCTGCATCATGGGCGGGGCTCCAGCGTGGCGTGCAGCTCGCGGCACAGCGCCAGCGCGGTGTCGAAGTCCAGTGCGGCCATCGCCGCGTCCAGCGTGGCGGCGGCGCCGGGCGGCAGCTGCGGGCGCAGTGCCTCGTGGGCGTCCAGCGCGGCGAGGTCGGAGCCGGCCAGCAGCTCGGCCAGTACCGCCAGCTGCCCGGCCAGCGTGCCAGCCGCGGGCGGAGCGCTGGCCGCGGCGTGCAGCGCCTGCACGGCCTGGCGCGCGTTCAGGTTGGCGGCCAGCCGGTCGAGCGCGGCGAGGTCCACCTGGCGGCGCTCCAGGAAGCGCTGGCGCCAGTCGGGGTCGGGCGCGGCGGCGTGCTCGCCCTCGGCGGCCAGCGCGGCCAGTTGCCCGGCGCCCAGCATGGCGGCCAGGCCGCGGTAGCCGTGCAGGCCGCGCGCGGCGGCCGTGCCGCCTTCGGCCAACGCCTGGGCGATGTGGCGGTCCTGCTCATGCAGCGCAGCCAGCGTGCGCTCGAACAGCTCCACGCGGCCGGACATGCGCGCCAGCGCCTCGGCCAGCGCGATGCCGGCGCGGCCGGCATCGTCCAGCAGCGCGGGCGGCAGCTCGGCCGGTGCGTTGCGGTCGGGCACCCTGGCCGCGCCGCAGCGGCGCCGCAGCACGGCGACGACGGTGTCGGGGTCGAAGGGTTTGACGATGTGCTCGTCCATGCCGGCGTCCAGGCAGGCCTGGCGCTCGGCGGCCAGCGCGCCGGCGGTCATCGCGATGACGGGCAGCGTCAGGCCCAGCTGGCGGCGCATCAGCCGGGTGGCCGTGGTGCCGTCCATCACAGGCATCTGCACGTCCATCAGCACGGCGTCGAAGCCGGGGCGGCCGCGCGCCTGGGCCAGCAGCGTCAGCGCCTGCTGGCCGTCGCCGGCCAGCGTGACGGTGGCGCCTTCCAGCTCCAGCAGCTCGCGCGAGACCTGCTGGCTGATCGGGTTGTCCTCGACGACCAGCAGGTGCAGCCCGGCCAGGCGCTGTGGCGCGGGCTCTGGCGTGGCGGCGTCGCTGCTGCGGGCCTGGTGAGCGGCGGCCACGGCCTGGCTCAGCATGGCCGCGGTGATGGGCTTGACGAGGAAGCCGTCCAGCAACGCCTGTTCGGCGGCGCTGCGCTGGGCCAGCCGCTCGCGGTCGTGGCTGGTGACCATCAGCACCAGCGGCGCCGGTCCCAGCAGGTGGCGCAGCTGCACGGCGGTCTGCCAGCCGTCCATGTCGGGCATGACCCAGTCCAGCAGCACGACCTCGGGCGCCTGCGCGGCGGCCAGCGCCAGCGCCTCGGCGCCGCTGCTAGCTAGCCGCACCTGCCAGCCCAGCGAGCGGGCCAGCGCGCCGATGACGCGGCGGGCCTCGGCGTGGTCGTCGATGACCAGCGCCTGGAGCGTCTGGCGAGGCGGCGGCGGCGGTGCGTCGCCGGGCAGCGGGAAGCTCAGCGAGAAGCTGAAGCAGCTGCCGGCACCGGGCGTGCTGTCGACATGGATGTCGCCGCCCATCAGCCGCACGAGTCGGCGGCTGATGGCCAGGCCCAGGCCCGTGCCGCCGAAGCGCCGCGCGGTGGAGGCCTCGGCCTGCGTGAAGCCGGAGAAGATGCGCTCCAGCTGCTGCGGCGCGATGCCGATGCCGGTGTCGCGCACCGAGAAGGCCAGCGTGACGCTGCCGGTGGCCTGCATGACTCGCTGGATGGACAGCACCACCTCGCCGCTGCTGGTGAACTTGATCGCGTTGCCGGCCAGGTTGATGAGCACCTGCTGCAGGCGCAGCGCGTCGGCGTGGATGATGGCGGGCAGCGCGGGGTCGAGGTCGAACAGTACCTCGATGTCGCGCCGGTCCACGTGTGCGGCGAGGATGACGGAGAGGTCGCGCAGCAGCTCGTCCAGCCGTGTGGGGTGCGGGTCCAGCTCCAGGTGGCCGGCCTCGATCTTGGAGAAGTCCAGGATGTCGTTCAACAGGCCCAGCAGCCCGCGCGCAGCGCCCTCGCTCTTGACCGCGTAGTCGCGCTGGCGTGCGTCCAGCGGCGTCTTCTGCAGCAGCCGCAGCATGCCCAGCACGGCGTTCATGGGCGTGCGGATCTCGTGGCTCACGTTGGCCAGGAAGCGCGTCTTGGCCAGTGACGCACGCTCGGCGGCCACGCGCGCCTGGACCTGGGCGGAGAGGTCCAGGCAGGTGACGACGAGGCTGCCGTCGGGCAGCGGTGCGGTGCGGGCCTCGATGACGCGGTCGCCGGTGCGGTAGGTCTCCAGCCGGCGCGGCTGGCCGTCGCGGGCCAGCGCCAGCGCCGCCTCGACGGTGGCGCGGGCGCGCTCGCCCTGGCCGTAGTCGCCGCGCGCGGCGAAGAAGCTGACGAGGTCGTGGAAGCGCAGCAGCGGCTCTTCGAACAGCGAGGCGGGGATGTCCAGCAGCCGCTCGAACTCGGCGTTGTGCACCAGCAGCCGGCGTTCGGCGTCGAACACCGCGAGCCCGCAGGGCAGGTGGGCCAGCACCTCGAGCACCAGCGGGCTGGGCGCGGGCCTGTGCCGGTGCTCCGCACCCGCGCCACCTTGCTTGTCCCACGCCGCCATCGCTCCCCCGAACCGCTGGCGCCCGGCCAATGGTGCCGGACGGGTCGAGTCTAGGGGGCCGCCGTTGCTGCGCCCGGGTGGGCGTCGCTGCAATTGGTTACAGGTTTCCCCTGTGACCCCTCACTCGCGGACGATGCGGCCCGGGGCGACGCGGTCCATGGCCTGCGGCTGGTCGCGCAGCAGGCCCACCAGCGCGTCGATGTCAGTGCCCAGCACGGCGCGGTCGCGGCCGTGGCGGAAGCCCGCCTGCGCGTCGCCGCCCTCGGACAGGAAGTTGTTGACGACGATGCGGTAGTCGCGCGTGCGCTCCAGCGGCTTGCCGTCGATGAGGATCTCGCCCAGCTGCGGCGTGCCGTCCGGCCCGGTGCGCCAGCGGTAGTGCAGCGTCCACGACGGCTGCAGCATGCGCGGCGCGGCGTCGCCCTTGGGCAACTGGCGCTGCAGCACGTCCCACAGCTGCTGGCCCGTCAGCGTCAGCACGACGATCTCGTTGCCGAAGGGCTGGATGGCCAGCAGGTCGCTCATCGTCGTGGGCTTGCCGGGCTCCACCACCAGGTCGGCGCGGATGCCGCCCGGGTTCATGAAGGCGATGTCCGCCGGCCCCTGCTTGCGAGCGAACACGAGCTGGCTGTCGGCGATGAGGTTGCCCAGAGCGGCATCGCCGTGGGGTTCCTTGGCGCTGCGCACGGCGCCGCGCGGCAGCGTCGCCACGGGCTTCAGGCGTGCGGCCTCGGTGAGGGCGGCGGCGCGGGCCACCAGATCGGCCAGCGCGGCATTGGGCGCGTAGGCCGACTGCAGCACCGGGTGGTTCACGGCGCTGGCTTCCAACACGCGGCCGGTGGCGTCGATCTTGAGCTTGCTCTCGGTGATCCAGCCGCCGTAGCTGCCGGCCTGCACGACGAGGCGGCCGTTGATCTTGCAGGTGTAGGCCTGGTGGGTGTGGCCGCCGATGATGATGGCGTAGGCCGGGTCCAGGCGCTTGGCGATGTCCAACACGCGGCCGCTCAGCGTGGGGCAGGCGTAACTCGGGTCGTTGGCGGCGCCGTCCTTGCCCTGCACGCCGCCTTCATGCATGACGGCCACCAGCACCTGCGCGCCCTCGGCCTTGAGCTGGGGCACCAGCGCGTTCAGCGTGTCGGCCTCGTCGGCGAAGCGCAGGCCCTTGATGGCCCGGGCGACGATGACCTGCGGGGTCTCCTTGGTCGCCACGCCGGCGACCGCGACCTTCAGGCCCCCGGCCTGCTGCATGACGTGCGTGGGCAGCACGGGCTTGCCCGTCGCGGCGTCCAGCACGTTGGCGCCCAGGAAGGGAAAGCCGGGGCCCCGGTAGCCCGGCCACAGGCAGCCGGCCGGCGCGCATTCGCCGCGCGCCTGGCGCAGCAGCTCGGGCAGGCCGGCGTCCAGTTCGTGGTTGCCCAGCGCGCTGGCCGAGATGCCCAGCTGCGACATGGCGGCCAGCGTGGGTTCGTCGCGCAGCAGGTTGGAGATCAGCGGCGAGGCGCCGATGAGGTCGCCCCCGGCGACCAGCAGCGCGTCCGGGTTCTTCGCCTTCAGCTGGGCCAGCGCGGTGGCCAGGTGGGCAACGCCGCCGGCGGGCTGGGGCTTGACCTCGCCGGTGGCGGGGTCGGGCAGGCGCGGCATCAGCGGTGTCGGCTTGGCGGGCTGGATGTTGCCGTGGAAGTCGTTGATCGACAGCAGCGTCAGCTCGGTGGTCTTGCCGGGCGGCGGGGTGGCGCAACCGGCGAGCAGAAGGCCGGCGATGACGACGGCGCTGAGGCGAAATGACATGGCGCGAAGCGAAGTTTGACTAAACCGTCGATCTTAGGAGTCCAACCGTGACAAGGGGCTGTAGCGGTTTTGCGACAGTCAGGGAATGCCTCGGTCCGGGTCGCGCGTCAACCCAATCTGGTGCCTCGCCGACCCGGCGGGAAGCCCGCGCCTACTGGGAAACGGCGGCCTCTGTC
Organism: Roseateles sp. GW823-FHT07B05; assembly: GCF_058794515.1. NCBI lineage: Bacteria > Pseudomonadati > Pseudomonadota > Betaproteobacteria > Burkholderiales > Sphaerotilaceae > Roseateles > Roseateles sp. GW823-FHT07B05. The sequence goes on along the minus strand of NZ_JBXAGX010000010.1, from coordinate 107,973 downwards.
ACGCCTTCGCGCCACGGCCGACCCGACCCGCAGCCGCACCTCCCTGGTGCCGGCAACCGGAGCGAAGTGTCTAAAAAGGGCCACTTCTGACTTACCCGTAAAGTTCTGTCACGGAAAGTCATGACAATTCCAGGACTGGCAGAGGTCGGGCCCCGGTCCGACTGTCATGTCAACGGAATTTGTTACAGCCCAGCGCGCCCGGCGCGCCCACTAGGAGTCACACGAATGAAGAGCGGACTGTTCTGCAAGACGGCCACGGCCCTGGCCGTCACCGTACTGGCCACTGGCACCGTGTACGCGCAGGAAGCAGCGGGTACCCAGCCCACCGAAACGCCCCGCGCCAAGGACGATGCCGTCCGTCTGGGCACCATCACCGTCGTGGGTTCCGGCGCCAAGCTGGGCTCGGGCCTGATGATCAATGACGACTCCGTGAAGGGCCGCAGCACGGTCACGAAGGCGTCGCTGGAGAAGGATCGCTCCACCGGCAACTCCTACCAGGCCATCGCGCTGCTGCCGGGCGTCAACACCTACAACTACGACGGCACCGGCCTGTTCGGTGGTGGCCTGTCCATCCGCGGCTTCAACTCCGACCAGCTGGGCTTCACCGTCAACGGCGTGCCGGTCAACGACTCGGGCAACTTCGCCGTCTACCCGCAGGAGTTCATCGACACCGAGAACGTCTGCACGACGTCCGTCGCGCAAGGGTCCACCGAGCTGGAATCGCCCAGCGGCGGCGCCTCCGGCGGCAGCGTGGGCATCATCACCTGCGACCCGGCCGACAAGCGTCGCATGCGCTTCTCGCAGACGCTGGGTGGCCTGAGCATGACCCGTACCTATCTGCGCGCCGACACCGGCCGCTTCATGGACGGCAAGGCCAAGATGTTCCTGAGCGTCTCGCACACCGAAGCCGACAAGTGGAAGGGTGAGGGCAAGGCCAAGAAGGACCACGTCGACTTCGGCTTCTCGCTGGACCTGTCGGAAGACAACAAGATCCTGGGTTCGGTGCTCTACAACCGCGCCGTCAACAACAACATCTACTCGATCAGCCTGGCCCAGCTGAACGCCAACGGCTACAACTACGACTACGCGACGACGTTCAAGCCGCGTCTGACGCCGGGCGCCGGCGCGCAGACCGAGACGGCGATGAACCCGATCTTCTGGAAGACGTCGCTGAACCCGTTCGAGAACGTCATCGCGTCGGTCTCGGGCTCGTTCAAGGTTGCCAAGGACACCTACCTGAAGGTGCAGCCCTACATGTGGTACGGCTTCGGCAACGGCGGCTGGTCTGAAGTCGCGCTGAACGAAACCACCGGCCTGCTGGGCGGTGCCAAGGACGTCAACGGCGACGGCGACACGGTGGACGTGGTCCGCGTGGGCCGCGCCAGCGTCACGCGCACGCAGCGCCCGGGCGTCACGGCCGAGCTGAGCACGACCTGGGAAAACCACTACCTGAAGTTCGGCCTGTGGTTCGAGCGCGCCAAGCACCGCCAGACCCAGCCTGCCGTGCAGCTGAATGCCGACGGTTCGCCGTCCGACATGTGGCTGCAGGAAGGCTGCATCCAGCGCGTCAACGGCTCCTGCTACCAGGGCCGCGACTGGTCGACGGTCAGCACCGCCCACCAGGCCTATTTCAACGACCAGATCAGCTTCGCCAATGACCGCGGCCTGATCTCGGTGGGCATCCGCGTGCCCACGGTCCAGCGCGACGTGACCAACTTCGCCAGCGAGGCCACGACCCGTTCGTTCGCGTCGGCCACCGCCACGACGTCGACCAACGTGTCGCAGGACTACCAGATCAAGCGCTCGTTCACCGAAGTGCTGCCGCAGCTGGGCATCCGCTTCAACGTCGACCCGCGCACGCAGGTGTTCGCCAACGTCGCGAAGAACTTCCGCGCGCCGTCGAACTTCGCCTACACGGGCAGCAACGTGCGCTTCGTCGCTGGCTCCATCCAGCCGTACACCGAAGTGAAGGCCGAGACGTCCATCATGACGGACTTCGGCTTCCGCTATCAGTCGCCGGCCGTGTCGCTGGGCGCCACGATCTTCAACTCGAACTTCAGCGACCGCCAGGCCAACGCCGTCGACCCGAACACGCTGACCAACGTCTACATGAACGCCGGTCGCGTGCGCACCCGCGGTCTGGAACTCGAAGCCGGTACGGGCGTGTTCTCGGGCTTCTCGGCCTACGCCTCGGTGACCATCCAGGAAAGCCTGATCAAGGACAACCTGCGCGTCTCCACCGCCGTGACGCTGCCGACCGCCGGCAAGGAGTTCACGCTGACGCCGCGCCACATGGCCGGTCTGTCGCTGCAGTACGAGCAAGGCCCGTTCTACGCCCGCGTGAAGGCCAAGTACTCGGGTTCGCAGCAGGCCACGCTGATGAACGACGAAGTCGCGCCTGCGTACAAGACGGCCGACCTGGACGTCGGCTACAAGGTCGGCGACCTCGGCTTCGTGAAGAACGCCCAGCTGCGCTTCAACGTCAGCAACCTGACCAACACCAAGTTCCGCAACCCGTCGTCGGGCTCAGTGACCAACGCCGTGGCCTACCAGACCCAGGCTGCCCAGGGCGTGTTTTACTACCTCGGCGCCCCGCGCCTGAGCACGGTGACGTTCAGCGCCGACTTCGAGTAAGTCTTCAAGAAACTGTGTGGCTGGCGGGCCGATCCGGCCCGGCCAGTCGGTTCAGTGACCGCGTGTGCAGCCAAAAGCTGCCTCGCGGTTTTTTCGTTTCTGGATGACTACTTCTGGATGTCGCCCAGGCAGATGTACTTGACCTCGACGTAGTCCTCGATGCCCTGACGCGCGCCCTCGCGCCCCAGGCCCGACTGCTTGACGCCGCCGAACGGCACCTCGGCCGTCGAGATCAGCCCGGTGTTCACGCCCACCATGCCGTACTCCAGCGCCTCGCTGACGCGGAAGATGCGGCCGATGTCGCGGCTGTAGAAATAGCTGGCCAGACCGAACTCGGTGGCGTTGGCAAGCTGGATGGCGTCCGCCTCGGTCTGGAACCTGAACACCGGCGCCACCGGGCCGAAGGTCTCCTCGCGCGAGCACAGCATCTGCGATGTTGCGTCGGCCAGTAGCGTGGGCTCGAAGAAGCTGCCGCCGGCGGTCTCCAGCCGCTTGCCGCCGGCCAGCAGCTTGGCACCCAGCGCGACGGCGTCGGCCACATGGGTCTCGACCTTCTGCAGTGCCTGCTCGTCGATCAGCGGGCCGACGTGGACGCCGGGCTCGAAGCCGTTGCCCGTCTTCAGCGCGCCGACCTTGGCGGCGAACTTCTCCAGGAAGGCGTCGTACACGCCGGCCTGCACATAAATGCGGTTGGCGCAGACGCAGGTCTGGCCGGCGTTGCGGTACTTGCTGGCGATGGCGCCCTCGACGGCCGAGTCCAGGTCGGCGTCATCGAAGACGATGAACGGCGCGTTGCCGCCCAGCTCCAGGCTCAGCTTCTTGATCGTCGGCGCGCATTGCGCCATCAGGATGCGGCCCACCTCGGTGCTGCCGGTGAACGACAGGTGGCGCACCACGTCGCTCTCGCACAGCAGCTTGCCGATCTCGATGGACTGCTGCGAGTCCGCCGTCAGCACGTTCAGCACGCCGGCGGGCATGCCGGCCTGCTGCGCCAGCTCGGCCGCGGCCAGCGCCGTCAGCGGCGTGGCTTCTGCCGGCTTGATGATGACGGTGCAGCCAGCGGCCAGCGCCGGCGCCACCTTGCGCGTGATCATCGCCAGCGGGAAGTTCCACGGTGTGATGGCCGCGCAGACGCCCACGGCCTGCTTGACGACGAGGTAGCGCTTGGTGGGGTCGGTGGTCGGGATGGTCTCGCCGTAGACGCGCTTGGCCTCTTCCGCGAACCAGTCCAGGAAGCTGGCGCCGTAGACCACCTCGCCGCGCGCCTCGGCCAGCGGCTTCCCCTGCTCGGCCGTCATCAGCCGGGCCAGGTCGTCGGCATGCCTGACCAGCAGTTGCTGCCAGCGCACCAGCACCGCGGCGCGCTCCTTGGCGGGCTTGGCGCGCCAGGCGGCCAGCGCGTTGGCGGCGGCGGCGATGGCTTCCTGGGTTTCGGCGCGGCCCAGGTTGGGCACCTGGGCCAGCTCGCGGCCGGTGGCCGGATCGGTCACGGCGAAGGTGGCGGCGGCACCCACCCATTCGCCATTGATCAAGGCTTGCGTGCGCAGCAGGCCGGGGTTCTCCAGCGCGTCCAGCGGGGAATTCGCGTCCATCGGGGCTTCTCCAGTCGATTTGGCATTCACTCTAACCGTGGCGGGCGAGGCCCCCTCTCTACAATCGATCCTCTTTGTCACCGCCCATTTCCACAGGAAGCCGCTGAATGAAAGCCGCCGAGATCCGCCAGACCTTTCTGAAGTTCTTCGAGTCGAAAGGCCACCAGATCGTCGCCTCCAGCCCCGTGGTGCCTGGTGACGACCCGACGCTGCTGTTCACGAACGCGGGCATGAACCAGTTCAAGGACGTGTTCCTGGGCTTCGACAAGCGTGCCTACTCGCGCGCGACGACCAGCCAGAAGTGCATCCGCGCCGGCGGCAAGCACAACGACCTGGACAACGTCGGCTACACGGCGCGGCACCACACCTTCTTCGAGATGCTGGGCAACTTCAGCTTCGGCGACTACTTCAAGAAGGACGCGATCTCCTACGCGTGGGAGCTGCTGACGGTCAACTTCAAGCTGCCGGCCGACAAGCTCTGGGTCACCGTCTACTCGGAGGACGACGAGGCCTACGAGATCTGGAACAAGGTGGTGGGCGTGCCGCAAGAGCGCATCGTGCGCATCGGCGACAACAAGGGCGCGCGCTACATGTCCGACAACTTCTGGATGATGGGCGATACGGGCCCCTGCGGCCCCTGCACCGAGATCTTCTACGACCACGGCCCTGACGTTGCCGGCGGCCCCCCGGGCTCGGCCGAGCAGGACGGCGACCGTTACATCGAGATCTGGAACAACGTCTTCATGCAGTTCAACCGGACTGAAGACGGCGTCATGCACAAGCTGCCCAAGCCCTCGGTGGACACGGGCATGGGCCTGGAGCGCCTGGCGGCCGTGCTGCAGCACGTGCACAGCAACTACGAGATCGACACCTTCGTGAACCTGCTGGCCGCGGCCAAGTCGGCCGTGGACGCGGCCGGCGGCGGCGACTGCGATGCGACCAGTCCGTCGCTGAAGGTCATCGCCGACCACATCCGCGCGTGCTCGTTCACCATCGTCGACGGCGTCATCCCGGGCAACGCCGGCCGCGGCTACGTGCTGCGCCGCATCGCCCGTCGCGCCATCCGCCACGGCTACAAGCTGGGCGCCCGCACGCCGTTCTTCCACAAGCTGGTGGCGGCGCTGGCCGCCGAGATGGGCGACGCCTACCCAGAGCTGCGCCAGGCCGAGAAGCGCGTCACCGACGTGCTGAAGCAGGAGGAAGAGCGCTTCTTCCAGACCATCGCCACCGGCATGGAAATCCTCGAAGGTGCGCTGGCCAAGGGCAACGTCGACGGTGACACCGCCTTCAAACTGCACGACACCTACGGCTTCCCGGTCGACCTGACCGCCGACGTCTGCCGCGAGCGCGACGTGACGGTGGATGAGGTCCGCTTCAACGAGCTGCTGGAAGAGCAGAAGAACCGCGCCCGCGCTGCCGGCAAGTTCAAGATGGCCCAGGGCCTGGCCTACAGCGGTGCGGCCACCCAGTTCCACGGGTACGAGCACCTGGTCTGCGAGACGAGCAAGGTCACGGCCATCTACATCGACGGTGCGCCAGTGAACGAGGCCCAGGCCGGTGACGACGCCGTCATCGTGCTGGACCACACGCCTTTCTACGCCGAGAGCGGCGGTCAGGTCGGCGATGCCGGCGACCTGCGCAACGGCACGACGCGCGTCGTCGTGGCCGACACGCTGAAGATCCAGGCCGACGTGTTCGGCCACCATGGCCAGGTCGTCGAAGGCTCGGTCAAGGTGGGCGACGTGTTCACCGCCAAGGTCGACGCCGAGCGCCGCGCCAAGACCGTGCGCAATCACAGCGCCACCCACCTGATGCACAAGGCACTGCGCGAGGTGCTGGGCGCGCACGTGCAACAGAAGGGCTCGCTCGTGAACGCCGAGCGCACCCGCTTCGACTTCGCGCACAACGCACCGATGACGGCCGAGGAAATCCGCGAAGTGGAAGCCCTCGTCAACGCCGAGATCCTGGCCAATGCCGGCGTCTCGGCGCAGGTCATGGCGCTGGAGGACGCGCAGAAGTCCGGCGCGATGATGCTGTTCGGCGAGAAGTACGGTGAGACCGTGCGTGTGCTGAGTATCGGCAGCTCCAAGGAACTGTGCGGCGGCACGCACGTGAAGGCCACGGGTGACATCGGCCTGTTCAAGATCGTCGCCGAGTCGGGTGTCGCGGCCGGCATCCGCCGCGTCGAGGCCGTTACCGGCGACAACGCGCTGACCTATCTGCAGTCGCTGGAAACCACGGTGCAGGGTGCCGCGATGACGCTGAAGACCACGCCGCACGAGCTGGGCTCCCGCCTGCATGCCGTGCTGGAGCAGGTGCGCCAGCTGGAGAAGGAGCTGACCGCCGCCAAGAGCAAGCTGGCTTCTGCCCAGGGCGACGAGCTGCTGGCCCAGGCCGTGGACGTCAAGGGCCTGAAGGTGCTGGCCGCCAAGCTCGAAGGCGCCGACGCCAAGACGCTGCGCGAGACCATGGACAAGCTCAAGGACAAGCTCAAGACGGCGGCCATCGTGCTTGCGGCCGTGGACGGCGACAAGGTCCAGCTGGCGGCCGGCGTGACGGCCGACAGCACGGGCAAGGTCAAGGCCGGCGAGCTGGTCAACTTCGTCGCGCAGCAGGTGGGCGGCAAGGGCGGCGGCAAGCCCGATCTGGCGATGGCCGGTGGCACGCAGCCGGCCGGTGTGGCGGCGGCGCTCAACAGCGTGGCCGGCTGGGTGGCCGAGCGCCTGTAAGCGGCGCGCGCCGCGCCATGAACAAGGCCCGCAGATCGCGGGCCTTTTGCTTTCTTGCGCCGGTGCGGGCTAGAAGGTTTCCCAGTCGCCGTCGTCGGCCGCCGGGGCAGGGCGGGGCGCTGGGGTCGCCGGAGCGGGACGGGCCGCGGGCTTGGACGGCGGCGAGGCCTTCGCCGCAGCTGCAGCCTTGGGCGCCGCGGCCTTGGGAGCTGCTGCCTTCACCGGCACCGCGGGCGCAGGCGCCCGTGCCGGCACGGGGGTGCTGGCCCGGCGCGGCGGCTCGCCGCCGGCCACGCGGAACACGGCCACGGCCTCCACCAGCCGCTGCGCCTGCTCCTTCAGGCTCTCGGCCGCGGCGGCGGATTCCTCCACCAGCGCCGCGTTCTGCTGCGTCATCTGGTCCAGCTGCACGACCGAGGTGTTGACCGACGCGATGCCCTCGCTCTGCTCGGTGGCGGCCGAGCTGATCTCGCCGATGATGTCCTGCACGCGCTGCACACTGGCGACGATCTCGCCCATCGTCGTGCCCGCCGTCTGCACCAGGCGGGCGCCGTTCTCCACGCGCTCCACGCTGTTGCCGATCAGGGTCTTGATCTCCTTGGCGGCCTCGGCACTGCGGCCGGCCAGCGAGCGCACCTCGCCGGCCACGACGGCAAAGCCGCGGCCCTGCTCGCCGGCGCGCGCCGCTTCGACGGCGGCGTTCAGCGCCAGGATGTTGGTCTGGAAGGCAATGCCGTCGATGGTGCCGATGATGTCGGCGATCTTCTTGCTGGCAATGTTGATCTCGTCCATCGTCGTGACCACCTGGCCCACCACCTCGCCGCCGCGCGTGGCGGCGCCGACGGCGGACTGCACCAGCTGGTTGGCCGTGCGGGCCGAGTCGGCCGTCTGGCGGACGGTGCCGGTCAGCTCGGCCATCGATGACGCGGCGTTCTGCAGGTTGCTGGCGGTTTGTTCCGTGCGCTGGCTGAGGTCCAGGTTGCCGGTCGCGATCTCGGTGCTGGCCGTGCCGATGCTGTCGACGGACGCGCGCACCGTGCCGATGGTGGCGGCGAGGCGCTGGCGCATGCCCTCGGTGTCCTGGATCAGCGCACCGATCTCGTCGTGGCGGCTGCTGCTGACCGACTGGGTGAGGTCGCCGTCAGCGATGGCGCCGACCGCCTTGTGGAGCGAGGCCAGTGGCCGCGCCACCCAGCGGCGCATCATCCACATGAGGCCGAAGCCCAGGCCCACCGTCGTGAGCGCCAAGGCGCCCCAGAAGAAGAACAGCGTCGTGCGGCCGGCGGCCTGCGCCTCGCTGCGGGACACCTGGGCGATGACCCAGTAGCCGGTCTTGTCGCTCTTGCGGGCGACGGCGAAGTTGTCGCTGACGCCGTTGCCCAGCACATCGGGCGCGTCGTTCAGCGTCACCGCCGTCGCGGTCTGCTCCGCCAGCACCTTCTCGAAGCCCGGCGCCACGCTGGAGAGCAGCTTGCCCTTGGCCGTGGGGTGGGCGGCCAGCTGCGCCTTGGTCGGGTCCTTGGGCACGGCGACGATGTAGGTGCCGCCATGCTCGAAGAAGCGGGCGGCTGCGGCCATGCGGTCCATGGCCTGCTCGAAAGAGTCGAGGTCGTAGCCGACGAAGAGGATGCCGATGATCTTGCCGGCATCGTTCTTGATCGGCTCGTAGTGCGTCATGTAGGCGCGCCCGAACAGCAGCGCGCGGCCCGTGTAGGCCTTGCCAGCCGTGATGGCGGCGTAGGGGGCGCCCTGCTTGTCCAGCAGCGTGCCCATGGCGCGCTCGCCCTTCTCGTTCTTCAGCGACGTCGTGATGCGCTCGAAGTCAGCGCCCTTGGCCGCGAACACCGTGGCCACGCCGCCGTTGACGGCCGCGAACTTGTCGACCTGGCTGAAGTTGCCGTTCAGCTTGGGGCCCCAGTCGCGCAGCTCGCCGGTGGCCTCGTCCAGCGTGAAGCTGGGGCCGAACTCCTGGCGGAAGGAGCCGAAGGTGCGTTGGGTCTGCTTGGCGGCCACCTCGTCCATCGCCTGCATGGCGTCGATCAGGGACTGGGCCTTGTCGCCCACCCAGGTGTTCACCTGGTCTTGCGATGTGCGTTTGAGCATGGTGCCCACGATGAGGCTGACCACCAGCAAGATCACCGCGACGGCGGCGGCGCCCGACAGCGAGACCTGTCGTGCAACCGATTGAACGGGTTGGCGCATGCGCACACCTCTTGAACTTCTTTGTTGAAAGACCGTACAGAGTCAGGTGGCTGCTTCGGATGAGCAGCTTGCCCGACTAATCAAGAAAGAGGGCCGGGCGCTGATGGCGCCCAGCCCGTTGAATCTTGAATGTCTCCCCGCCTCGCGGGTTGCGCCCAGGTGTGCCGCGCTCTCAGGCGGCGATGGCGGCGTCCATCAGGCCCATCTCGGCGCTGCTCATCAGGCCCTCGATGTCCATCAGGATCAGCATGCGCTCGCCCACCGAGCCGATGCCGGTGATGAAGCTGGTGTCCACCGACGCCGAGCTCAGCTCGGGGGCCGGCTTGATCGCGTCGCGGTTCAGTTCCAGCACGTCCGACACCGAGTCGACGACGGCGCCGACGACGCGGTTCTTCACGTTCAGCACGATCACGACCGTGAAGCTGTTGTACTCGGCCGTCGGGCAGTTCAGCTTCAGGCGCAGGTCCACGATGGGGACGATGACGCCGCGCAGGTTGACGACGCCCTTGATGAAGTCCGGCGCGTTGGCGATGCGGGTGGGCTGCTCGTAGGAGCGGATTTCCTGAACTTTCAGGATGTCGATGCCGTATTCCTCGGAGCCGAGCCGGAAGGTCAGGTATTCGCCGCTGGCGGGGCCATGGGACTTGGCAGTGACGGCGCCTTGCTGGCGCAGGGCGGGGACGTTGCTGGCTTCCATGCGGACCTCTCTGTCGTTGGTGGATTGTTAGTGGCGAGACCGGCGCACGAGGCTGCCGACGTCCAGGATCAGGGCCACGCGGCCGTCGCCCATGATGGTGGCGCCGGACACGTCGTTGACCTTGCGGTAGTTGGCTTCCAGGTTCTTCACGACGACCTGCTGCTGGCCGAGGAGCTCGTCCACCAGCAGTGCGACGCGGCCGCCTTCGGCTTCCACGACGACCATGATGGAGCTGACATGCTCGAAGTCGAAGCGCGGCACGTCGAACACCTTCTCCAGCTCGATGACCGGCATGTACTCGTCACGCACCTCGACGACGCGGCCGGAGCCGGCGACGGTCTTGATGGTGTCGGACTGCACCTGGAAGGATTCGACGACGCTGCTCAGCGGCAGGATGTAGCACTCGTCGCCCACGCCCACGCTCATGCCGTCCATGATGGCCAGCGTCAGCGGCAGGCGCACGGACACCTTCATGCCGTAGCCCTCGGCGGAGTCGATCTCGACCGTGCCGCCCAGCGACGTGATGTTCTTCTTGACCACGTCCATGCCGACACCGCGGCCGGACACGTCGGTGACCTGCTCGGCGGTGGAGAAGCCGGGCGCGAAGATGAGGTTCCAGCACTCGGCGTCGGTCATCGTGTCCGGCGCGTCGATGCCCTTCTCGCGGGCCTTCTTGATGAGCTTCTCGCGGTTCAGGCCGCGGCCGTCGTCGCGCACCTCGATGACGATGCTGCCGCCCTGGTGGGACGCGACCAGCGTGATCGTGCCCTGCTCGGACTTGCCCCTGGCGACGCGGTCCGCGGGCATCTCGATGCCGTGGTCGCAGCTGTTGCGCACCAGGTGGGTCAGCGGGTCGGTGATCTTCTCGACCAGGCTCTTGTCCAGCTCGGTGGCTTCACCCTGCGTGACCAGCTCGACCTTCTTGCCCAGCTTGGCGGCCAGGTCGCGCAGCATGCGCGGGAAGCGGTTGAACACGGTCGACATCGGAATCATCCGGATCGACATGACCGACTCTTGCAGGTCGCGCGTGTTGCGCTCCAGGTCGGCAAGACCTGACGTCAGCTGCTGGTACAGCGCCGGGTCGAGCTCGCGACTGTTCTGGGCCAGCATGGCCTGCGTGATGACGAGCTCGCCAACGAGGTTGATGAGCTGGTCGACCTTCTCGATGGACACGCGCAGCGTCGTCTGGTCCATGCCGCCGGCGGCGGGCTTGGACTCGGTCTTGGCCGGCGTGGCGGGGCGGGCGGGCACGATGGCCGCAGGCGCGGGCGCTGCCTCGGCGGGCGCAGGCGCCGCCTCGGGGGCCGCACCGGCGGGCACGCCGGGGGCGTCGTCGAAGAAGCCGTAGCCGGGATCGGCGGACGGTGCCTCGGCCGGCGGTGCGCCGGGCGCGCCGTCGTAGAAACCGAAGCCCGTGGTCAGCGGCATCAGCTTGACCTGCTCGCGCGCGACGTGGAAGGTGAAGAGATCCAGCAGGTCGTTGTCGGTGGAGCTGGTCAGCACCTTGAAGCGGCGCATGCCGTCGGAGCTCTGGCCGGCGTCCAGCGGCTCGATGGTGCCGAGGTCGGTGATTTCCTTGAACAGCTCGACGAGGTTCTCGGCCAGCGTCAGGTCGGTCAACGGGCCGACCTGCAGCTCCAGCAGGCGCGTGCCGGGCTTGGCGGCCGTGGCAGCGGGCGCGGCAGCCGGGGCGGGCGCAGGCGCCGCCTTGGGAGCGGGTGCCGGCGCCGCGGCCGCGGGGGCAGCGCCGCCCTCGACGAAGCTCTTGATGCTGACCAGCAGGTCGGTCGTGTCGAACGGATCGGCGCCCGAGCCCTGGTGGCGGCCCAGCTGCGCGCGCAGCGCGTCGCCGGATTGCAGCAGCACGTCCACCATCGCGGCGTTGGGCTGCAGTTCGTGGCGGCGCAGCTTGTCCAGCAGCGTCTCCATCTGGTGGGTCAGTTCGGCGACGTCGGAAAAGCCGAAGGTCGCCGCGCCACCCTTGATGGAGTGCGCGCAGCGGAAGATCGCGTTCAGCTCTTCGTCGTCGGCCGCCTCGACATTCACGTTGAGCAGCAACTGCTCCATGTTGTCGAGGTTCTCGCCGGCTTCTTCGAAGAAGACCTGATAGAACTGGCTGAGGTCGATGCCAGCACTGATGCTGGCGCCTTCGGTGGTCATGTCACCCATGGCTGGTGCTCCCCTGGAACCGGAATCAGCGGATGACCTTGCCGATCACCTCGATCAGCTTGGCCGGGTCGAAAGGCTTGACGAGCCAGCCCGTGGCGCCGGCGGCGCGGCCGGCCTGCTTCATCGCGTCGCTGGACTCGGTGGTCAGGATCAGGATGGGCGTGGTCTTGAACTTGGGGTTCTCGCGCAGCTTCTTGGTCAGGCTGATGCCGTCCATGCGGGGCATGTTCTGGTCGGTCAGCACGAGGTCGAAATCGCGCTGGCCGGACTTTTCCCAGGCGTCCTGCCCGTCCACTGCTTCCACCACGTTGAAGCCGGCGTTCTTGAGCGTGAAGGCCACCATCTGGCGCATCGAGGCCGAATCGTCGACAGCAAGGATTGAGTGCATTTGAGTTTTCTCCGAGAGAGCGTGGTTGCCTGGGGCTGAATTTGACCGGGGGGTTCAGAAAAGTTCGATGGAGCCGGCGTCCATCTCGTCCTGCGTGACCGGGTTGGGCCGCAGCGGCGCGATCTCGACGACGGCCGCGCCGTCCTCGTCGTCCATGCCGAAGGTGTCGCGGGCCAGCTGGTCGGCGCAGTTGCGCAGCCGCTGGCTGGTGTGGGCGATCAGCTGCGTGGCCATGTCCTGGAACTGCAGCGCGGTGATGGCGCCGGCGATGTCCTGCATGATCTGCTTGAGGCCCTCCGACGCGGGGCCGCCATCGCTGCCGCTGAGCAGCGACATGGTCTGGTTGGACGCGCTGTAGAAGTGCGTGGACAAGGCCTCGCCAGCGTCGTCGAGCAGGCGCTGCAGGCGCTCAAGGTCATTGGTCACCGTCATCAGGTGATCCTGCAGTTCCGCAGCCGCCAGCAGTGGCATGGCGGCCACGGCTTCGTCGATTTCGGCTGCGTTGAAGGTGTCTGTCTGCATCGTGTCTCCGCGAGGGGATGCTGCTTCTTGTCCCATGGCCCTGTGAGTTCGATCAGGGCAAATCAATCATTGCATGTTCACCGCATTTTCGGCAGCTGTCGACCTTGAGATGTTGTGAGAACGAGCGGTATTACCGGTCTGGCAGGCGTTGAGCGTGGTGCCGTGGCGCCGTTGCCGGGCGGGGCATACTGCGGGCCCATGACGATTCCAGGTGTCGAACAGGCCGGCAGAGTCCTGCGCGTGCTGCATGTCGAGGACTCCGACCTCGACCACCATCTCATCCTCGCGCAGCTCGCGCGCGCCGGTCTGAGCCTGGAGATGGAGCGGCTGGATGTGCTGCCGGCCGTGCTGGCGGCGCTGGACCGCCCCTGGGACGCCATCATTTCCGACTACAACCTGCCCGGCTTCACGGGCCTGCAGGTGCTGGAGGCCGTCAAGGACCGCCAACTGCTGATGCCGTTCCTGCTGGTGTCCGGTGAGATCGGCGAGGACGCCGCGGTGGCAGCGATGCGCAACGGTGCGTCCGACTACCTGCTCAAGAACAACCTGGCCCGGCTGGTGCCGGCGCTGCTGCACGCCATCGACGCGGCCGACAGCGAGCGTGCGCGGCGCGCGTCGGAGGACGAGCTGGTGCGCTCCAAGCAGCGCCTGCACCAGTTGGCTGGCCACCTTCAGACCAGCGTGGAGCTGGAGCGCGCAGCCATCGCGCGCGAGATCCATGACGATGTGGGCGGCTCGCTGACGGCCATCAAGTTCGACCTTGCCTGGATAGACCGCCATGCGCAGGAGCCCGAGGTGCGTGCCCGCGTGGCGGCAGCGCTGGAGACGGTCAGTTCGGCCATCGACGCCAGCCAGCGCATCATGCACAACCTGCGGCCGGCCATCCTGGAGCAGGGCCTGGTGGCCGCGCTGCAGTGGATGACGGCGCGCTTCGAGCGCCGGACGGGCATCGAGGCCGGGCTGCGTATCGGCGAGGCGCGCCTGGCCCTGCCGCCCGGCGTGCCGCTGGTGGCCTACCGCACAGCGCAGGAGGCGCTGACCAACGTGTCCAAGCACGCCGGCGCGACGCGGGTGGACCTGGAGCTGAGCCTGGACTCCGGCGTGCTGACGCTGGAGATCCGCGACAACGGCCGCGGCGTGGCGGCGCAAGACCTGGCCAAGGAGCGCTCCTTCGGCATCCGCGGCCTGCACGAGCGGGCGGCGACGGTGGGCGGCTGGGTGGACCTGTCCAGCACGCCGGGGCAGGGCACCAGCCTCATCCTGACCGTGCCGCTGGACGCCGACGCCATCGACGCGCTGGACGACACCACCGACTTCGGCCGCGACGATGTCGGCCAATCCATCTGGGGGCGACTGTGATTCGCGTCATCCTTTGTGACGACCACGGTCTGATCCGCCGCGGCATCCGCGACACGCTGGCCGATGCTGACGACATCGAGGTGGTGGGCGAGGCCGGCGACTACACGGAGCTGCGCGGCCTGCTGCACAAGCTGGGCCAGGACAACCCCTGCGATGTGCTGGTGCTGGACATCAACATGCCCGGCCGCTCGGGCCTGGACGTGCTGCACGTGCTCAAGGATGAGGGCTCGCCGCTGCGCGCGCTGATCGTGTCGATGTACCCGGAGGACCAGTACGCCATCCGCGCGCTGAAGGCGGGCGCCTATGGCTACGTGAACAAGGGCGGCGACCCGGCGACGCTGGTGCAGGCCGTGCGCACGGTGGCGCAGGGCCGCAAGTACGTGACGCCCGAGATCGCGCAGATGCTGGTGGAGAGCCTGACGGCGCCGGTCACCGAGCTGGCGCACCAGAAGCTGTCGGACCGCGAGCTGCAGACGCTGGTGATGATCGCGTCGGGCAAGCGCCTGTCGGACATCGCCGAGGAGCTGATGCTCAGCCCCAAGACCGTCAGTGTCTACCGCGCCCGCGTGCTGGAGAAGCTGGGTCTGACGAACAACTCCGAACTGACGGTCTACGCGATCCGCAACGGCCTGGTGGCCAGCTAGCTAGCAGCCGTTCGCCCTGGCCAGCCGCCACTCATCCCGGCTGGCTGTCGATTCGCCACTCCGGGCGACCGTTGGTCGAAAGCCTGGGCGCTGGTAGCGCTCTCTGTGCAGAATTTGCCCGTTTTCGAGCGGGTGCGGCGTTGGCCGGCCCGGTGAACCTTCTTCCAGGAGTGCGTCATCGATACCGGAATGCTGAAGGAGCTGCGCATCGACGGTGCGCAGCGTGAGGATCACGGCGGTGGCACGCCGAAGTGGGTGTGGGGGCTGGCCGGCGCTGCCGTGCTGCTGGTAGCAGCGGGCGGCGGCGCCTGGTGGTATCTCAACGCCAACAGGGCCGTGCCGGTGCAGACCGTCGCCGTGAAGGCCAACGGCCAGGGCGTCTCGCCCAACGCGGTGCTGCAGGCCACCGGCTACGTGACGGCGCGCCGCATGGCCACCGTGTCGGCGCAGATCACCGGCACGCTGACCGAGGTGCTCATCGACGAGGGCTTCAAGGTCAAGAAGGGCCAGGTGCTGGCGCGGCTGGACGACACCGGCCTGAAGGCCGGGCTGGCCGCGGCCGAGGCGCAGGTGCGCACCGCCGAGGCCAACCTGGGGCAGCTCCGCGCCCAGCTCGCGCAGGCCCAGGCCGATGAGCGCCGCCAGGCCGAGCTGAACGCCGCCGGCATGACGACGCGGCAGTCGCGCGAGCAGGCAGCGACGGCCGTGAAGACGGTGGCGGCGCAGCTGGAGGCGGCGCAGCGCCAGGTCGAGGCAGCACAGGCGCAGGCGCGGGCCTCGCGCGTGAACTATGACTACGCCACGGTGCGTGCGCCATTCGACGGCATCGTCACGGCGCGCGCGGCGCAGGTGGGCGAGATCATCTCGCCGCTGTCCGCCGGTGGTGGCTTCACGCGCACCGGCGTGGGCACCATCGTCGACATGGACTCGCTGGAGGTCAGCGTGGACGTCAACGAGGCCTACATCGCCCAGGTCAAGGCCGACATGCCCTGCGAGGCGGTGCTGGACGCCTACCCGGACTGGAGGATCCCGGCCCATGTCGTCGCCGTCATCCCGAGCGCCGACCGCGGCAAGGCCACGGTCAAGGTGCGCGTGGCACTGGAGCAGAAGGACGAGCGCGTGGTGCCCGACATGGGCGTGCGCGTGAGCTTCCTGGCGGCCAAGGCGCCGGTGGATGCGAAGCCGGTGCCGGGCGTGCTGGTGCCGCCGGACGCGGTCACCGAACGGGACGGCATGCCGGTGGTGTTCGTCGTGGCTGACGGCCGCGCGCAGCAGCGCACGTTCAAGCAGGGTGCCAACGTGGGCAAGTTCCACCTCGTCACCGAGGGTGTGAAGGCCGGGGAGACGGTTGTCGTGTCGCCGCCCGCCGAACTCAAGAGTGGTTCAACCGTCTCCAACAAGGAATGAGCATGAGCGCTTTGATCGAAGTCCGTGACCTGTCCAAGGCCTACGCCCGCGGCAAGCAGACCGTGGAGGTGCTGCACGGCATCAACCTCGACGTGGCGCAGGGTGATTTCCTCGCGCTGATGGGCCCGTCGGGTTCGGGCAAGACGACGCTGCTGAACCTGATGGGCGGGCTGGACGCGCCCAGCGGTGGCGCCATCAGCGTGGGTGGCGAGCGCATCGACAAGCTCTCGGGTGCTGCGCTGGCCCGGTGGCGGGCGTCGCGTGTGGGCTTCGTGTTCCAGTTCTACAACCTGATGCCCACGTTGTCGGCGCAGAAGAACGTGGAGCTGCCGCTGCTGCTGACCAAGCTGTCGGCCGCCGAGCGTCGCAAGCGTGCGGCCATCGCGCTGCAGCTGGTGGGCCTGGCGGACCGCGCGTCGCACAAGCCCACCGAGCTGTCGGGCGGTCAGCAGCAGCGCGTGTCCATCGCGCGGGCCATCGTGTCCGACCCCACTCTGCTTGTCTGCGACGAACCCACCGGCGACCTGGACCGCCAGTCCGCTGAGGACGTGTTGACGCTGCTGCAGGCGCTCAACCGCGAGCATGGCAAGACCATCGTCATGGTCACGCATGACCCGCGCGCGGCAGCGCGCGCCAGCCATACGCTGCATCTGGACAAGGGCACGCTGGTGAGCGAAGCCGAGGCCATGGCCTGAGCCAGCGAGGTGACGCCATGAAATACCTCCACCTCATCTGGGCTGCGCTGTTCAGGCGCAAGGGGCGCACCTTCCTGACGCTGGTGTCCATCATCACGGCCTTCCTGCTGTTCGGGCTGCTGGACGCGGTGCGCGTGGGCTTCGACCAGGCCGGGAAAAGTGCAAACGGGGCGCAACGGTTGCAGACCGGTGCCAGGCTCAGCTTCATCCAGCTGCTGCCAATGTCGCTGGGCGCGCGCATCGGGCAGATCGACGGCGTCAAGGACGTGGCCTTCGCCAACTGGTTCGGCGGCGCGTACCAGAAGCCCGAGAACCAGGTGTTCAGCTTCGCCGTGTCGCCCAACTACCTGGACGTCTACCCCGAGATGGACGTTTCGGCCGAGCACCGCAAGGCGTTCGCCGAAACCAAGGACGGCGTGCTCGTCGGCGAGGGGCTGGCCAAGAAGTTCGGCTGGAAGGTGGGCGACCAGATCCCGATGCAATCCACCATCTTTCCGGACCGCAACGGCAGCCAGAACTGGCCGTTCAAGATCGCCGGCCTCATCAAGGTGCCGGACAAGAAGAGCGGCGCGTTCTACGACCAGATGCTGCTGCTGAACTGGAAGTACTTCGACGACACGACGCCGTGGAACCAGGGCCAGGTGGGCTGGTACGTGACGCGCGTGAAGGACGTCAACCAGGCCGACCGCGTGCTCAAGGCCATCGACGAGATCTCGGCGAACTCCGACCACGAGACCCGCACGCAGACCGAGCAGGCTGCGATGTCTGCGTGGATGCGGCAGCTGGCCGACATCAACCTCATCGTCACCTCCATCATGGGCGCCGTGTTCTTCACGCTGCTGCTGCTGGCGGGCAACACGATGATGCAGGCGGTGCGCGAGCGCACCGGCGAGATTGCCGTGCTGAAAACGCTGGGCTTCTCCGGCGGCAGCGTGCTGGCCATGGTGCTGGCCGAGTCGGTGCTGCTGCTGCTGATCGGCGGCGGCGTGGGCCTGCTGCTGGCCAGCGTCATCGGTCCCGCCGTCAGCGCGGGCAGCGGCGGCGCGCTGAACCTGCCGGCCGCCGGCCTGACCAGCTGGCTGGTGGGCGTGGGCCTGGCGCTGCTGTTCGGCCTGCTGGTGGGCGCATTCCCGGCCTTGAGGGCGATGCGCGTGAACATCACCGATGCACTGGCCGGGAGGGCCTGACCATGAAGCTCCTGAAGAACCTCGGCCTTGTGCTGTTGATGGCCGTGCTGCTGGCCGGCTGGGTGGCGTTGCCCTGGTGGGGCGCGCTTGCGCTGGCGGTGCTGCTGGCGGCGTGGATGTTCCTGTTCCGCACCGGTGCGCAGGCGCGCTCGGTGGCGTCTGTGGGCCTCAGCACGCTGACGCAGCGGCTGGGCTCATCGGCCGTCATCGTCGTGGGCATCGCCGGAGTCGTGGGCGTGCTGGTGTCGCTGCTGGCGATGGCCGAAGGCTATGCGCGCACGCAGCGCAACTCGGGCAGCCTGGACACCGCCATCGTCATGCGCGGCGCGTCGGCCAACGAGGTGTCGTCGTCGCTGAGCCGCGAGGACATCGTGCAGATCGAGCAGGCGCCCGGCGTCGCCCGCAACGCCAAGGGCGAGCCCATCCTTTCGGCCGAGACCGTGGCCGCCGCCAACCTGCCCGTCAAGGGCAGCAAGACCGGCGACACGGGCAGTGCCCAGGTGCGCGGCGTCAGCGACGCAGCCTTTGCGGTGCGGCCCCAGGTGAAGATCGTCGAAGGCCGCAGCTTCCAGGCCGGCCTGCGCGAGCTCATCGTCGGCAAGGGGGCGGTGCGGCAGTTCGACGGCCTCACCGTCGGCGCGACGCTGAAGCTGGGCAACCAGCCGTGGACCGTGGTGGGCGTCTTCGCGTCGGGCGACGCGATGGAGTCGGAGCTGTGGGGCGATGCGAACGTTGTCAACGACGCCTACCGGCGTGGCGGCGGCCGCAACTCGGCGACGGTGAAGCTGGAGAATCCGGCGGCCATCAAGGCCTTCAGCGAGGCGCTGGAGGGCAACCCGCAGCTCAAGGTCAAGGCAACGACGACGCTGGAATTCTTCTCCAAGCAGGCCGAGCGCATGACGCAAATCCTGCGCATCATCGGCATCACGGTGGGCGCCATCATGGCCGTGGGCGCGGTGTTCGGTGCGCTCAACACGATGTTTGCCGCCGTCGCCAGCCGGGCCCGCGAGATCGCGACGCTGCGCGCCATCGGCTTCCGCGGTCTGCCGGTGGTGGTGGCGGTGATGCTGGAGACGACGCTGCTGGCGTTGCTGGGCGGCGCGATCGGCGGCTTCGTCGCGTGGCTGCTGTTCAACGGCTTCGAGGCGTCGACGATGTCGGCCGGGGCGGTCGGCAAGCTGAGCTTCAACCTCGCCGTGTCGCCGCAGCTGCTGTGGGAAGGCATCAAGTGGGCGCTGGCCATCGGCTTCGTCGGCGGGCTGTTCCCGGCCGTGCGAGCCGCCAGCCTGCCGGTGACGACGGCGTTGCGGGAGGCCTGAGCTCAAGTTAGGGAGAAGGGCGGTCGGCGCGCATCTGGCGCCGGTACCTGGTCGTAGGTGAAGACGTTCCCGTACCTCACCTTCACCAGGAGCACTTCCCATGACGTTCTTTTCTCGCACGGCGCTCGCCACGGCAGCGCTGCTGATGGCGGCCTCGGCCCAGGCGGTCACGCTGGTCGGCCTGAACAGCCAGGGCCAGATCAGCCGCATCGACACGGCCAACATCGCCGGCGCCACCAACACCGACATCTCCGGCCTGATGGCGGGGGATCGCCTCGTGGGGATCGACACGCGGCCCAAGGACGGCAAGGTCTACGGCGTCAGCACGCTGAACCAGATCTACACCATCAACGAGACGACAGGCGCCGCAACCTGGGTGGCCGCCCTGAGCGCCCCGGTGGTGCAGGCCAACCTGGGCTACGGCATCGACTTCAATCCGGTGGCGGACTTCGGCACCGGCGCGTCGCTGCGGCTGGTCAGTTCGGCCGGCGACAACTTCGCGATCAACGCCGCGACGGGCGCGGTTGGCAATGCGGCGAACAAGATCGCTGCTGGCTTCACGGGCGTGGCCTACACGAACTCGACGCTGATGCCCACCGCGGCGCCGGCGAGCACGGCGCTGTACTACATCGACGCGGCCACCGACACGCTGGCGATGGCGCCCTCGGCGTTCAACACGCCCACCATCACCACCGTCGGCGCTCTGGGCGTGGACGCGCTGAAGGCCAACGGCTTCGAGGTGCTGGGCAACGGCGAGGCCTATGCAGCCCTGAACGTGGACGCCGGCACGTCGCTGGCCACGGGCATCTACCGCGTCAACCTGGGCACCGGTGCGGCAACGCTGATCGGCACCTACAACGGCACGCTGTCGGGCCTGACGGTCAGTGCGGTGCCGGAGCCGAGCAGCTACGCGATGCTGGCGGCGGGACTGCTGGCGCTGGCGGCGCTGGCGGCGCTGCGCCGCCGCGCGACGTAAGCCTGCCGGGCGGCGGCGCGGTGGCAGCATGATGCGCCGACCGGGCGTGCATCCTGACGCCGAAGCCCTGTGGGTGCTGACCGACGTGGCATGCGCAGCAAGATTCATGACCCGATGACAATGTCCCGGTGGGCATGATGACTCGCTACTTCAAGCGCTTGCTGGCGCGTCTGCAAGGCCAGCGCCCCGCACTGGCGGCGGTTGTTGTCGATGCCGATGACATCGGCAGTGGCGACGACCGCCTTGTCTGGGATGACGTCCAGCGCGTTGAAGCCTACCGGCGGGATGCGTACATCGGCGACTGCCTCTGCCTGTCGTTCCAGGGACCGGGTGAGCGCTGGCTGGAGGTCTCCGAGGACTCGCCCAACTGGGCGTCGCTGGGCGAGACTGTCCATCGCGTTCTGCCCGTCGCCATGGCACCGCAGGACTGGGGTGTGCGCCTCATGGCAGCCTCTCCGGGGCAGTCCGTGAACGTCTACCGGAGACCTTGAAGCGGCGCCTCAGGTGAACGCCGCCAGCAGCCGCTCCAGCGCCACCGTGAACGGCGTCTGCATCAGCGGCAGCGTGGCCACCATGCCGATCAGCCCGACGCTGACGGTCAGCGGGAAGCCCACCGAGAACACGCCGATCTGCGGTGCCACGCGAGAGATCACGCCCAGCACGAGGTTGACGAACATCAGCATCGTGATGAGCGGCAGCGCGATCCACAGGCCGATATTGAAGATCTCGCCGCCCCATTTGTGCGGCTGGGCCATTCGCAGGAAGGCGAACGGCTCGGCGCCGACCGGGAAGGCGTGGAAGCTCTGCACCAGCGCGTTGATGAGCAGCAGGTGGCCGTTGATGGCGATGAACAGGAACGCCACCATGCTGCCGAAGAAGCGCGCGCTGGCGGTGCCCTGGGCGCCGGTGCCGGGGTCGAAGAAACCGGCGAAGTTCAGGCCCATCTGCAGGCCGATGATTTCACCGGCGAACTCAAGCGCCGCGAACACGATGCGCACTGCGAAGCCCATGGCCAGGCCGATCAGCAGTTGCTGCGCGATCAGCAGCGTCAGCATCGGCAGCGAGTCCAGCGGTGTGGGCGGGATGTCGGGCAGCGACGGCTGGGCCGCCACGGCGATGAACAGCGACAGGCCGATGCGCAGCCGCAGCGGCACGTTGCGCTGGCTGAACGTGGGCATGCCGGCGAACAGCGCCAGCGTGCGGATGAAGGGCCACAGCAGCGGGTTCAGCCACGCCAGCAGCTGGGCTTCGGTGACGCTGAACATCGGAGGAAGGGCGCGCTCAGCCGACGACGTTCGGGATCGTCATCAGCGTGCGCTGGATGTAATCCACCAGCTGCGTGACCATCCACGGCCCGGCGGCAGCCAGCGTCAGCACGGCGGCGATGACCTTGGGCACGAAGGACAGCGTCGCCTCGTTGATCTGCGTCGCGGCCTGGATCACGCTGATGACCACGCCCACCAGCAGCACGACGATGAGGATGGGTGCGGACACCAGCATCAGCATGTACAGGCCCTGCTGGCCGAAGGTGAAGACTTGTTGTGCGTCCATAAATCTCAGTCAGTTGGGGACAGAGCTGCTCGCTTCGCTCGGGCGGTCTGTCCCGCAGATTCAGTTGCTTCAGGTGACGAAGCTGGCGGCGAGTGAGCCCAGCAGCAGGTTCCAGCCGTCCGCCAGCACGAACAGCATCAGCTTGAAGGGCAGCGACACGAGCACGGGCGACAGCATCATCATGCCCAGGCTCATCAGCACGCTGGCCACGATCATGTCGATGACCAGGAACGGGATGAAGATCAGGAACGCGATCTGGAAGGCGCTCTTCAGCTCGCTGGTCACGAAGGCCGGCACCAGCACCTTGAAGGGCACGTCCTCGGGCTTGATGCCGTTGTCCAGCTTGGCCAGCCGCGCGAACAGCGCGACGTCCGCCTGGCGCGTCTGCTTGAGCATGAAGCCGCGCATGGGCACCTCGGCCCGCTTGAGGGCTTCGTCGAACTGGATGGTGCCGGCGCTGTAGGGCTGCCAGGCCTCGGCGTAGACCTTGTCCAGCGTCGGGCTCATGACGAAGAAGGTCAGGAACAGCGACAGGCCCACGATGACCTGGTTGGGCGGCGAGGCCTGCGTGCCCAGCGCCTGGCGGGTCAGGCTCAGCACGATGGCGATGCGCGTGAACGCCGTCATCATCAGCAGCACCGCGGGCAGGAAGCCCAAGGCGGTGAAGAACAGCAGCGTCTGGATGGGCACCGAGTAGCTGCTGCCACCGGCGCCCTGGCCGACCAGCAGCGGCAGCGTTGCTGGCGGGCTCTGCGTCTGCGCGATGGCGCTGCCTGCGGCGAGCAGCGCCAGGCCGATCAGGTGCTTAGGCCGCATTGCCGCGCTCCTTCTTGAGCAGCGTGGCGAACGTGGCCGGTGCCGGGGGCTCGGCCTGCGGTGGCAGCGTGTGCAGCGTCGTGATGCTCTGGGCTGTCGCGCCCAGCACCAGCCAGCGGCGGTCCTCGCCCTGGCCCACCTCGACGACCAGCAGACGCTGGTTGGGCGACGTGGGCAGCTGCGCGACGACGCGCAGCACGCCCGCCGCCGCCGCGCCGCCCATCGGCGTGCGCTTGAGCAGCCACAGCGCGACGGGGATCAGCGCGATGATCCCGAGGAACCACAGGAAGGGGAGCAGGCCGGAAGCGTTCATGCCTCGGCATTCTGCGGAGCGACTTGAGCCCCCGAACCGCCTAAATGGCCGGCCAAACCTGCGCTAGTCCGACGACCGCCGCCGCCGAAGGCGCGGCGACATCAAGGCAGCCGCTGATCCGGCTTTGCCGGTCAGCTGGCGTTGCCCCCTTGAGGGGGCCGGCGAAGCCGGTACGGGGTGGGCCGTCTATGCGGCCTTGGACAACCGGCGCATGCGCTCGGACGGCGTGACGATGTCGGTCAGCCGGATGCCGAACTTGTCGTTCACAACCACCACCTCGCCCTGCGCGATCAGGTAGCCGTTGACCAGCACGTCCATCGGCTCGCCAGCCAGCGCGTCCAGCTCGACGACGGAGCCCTGGGCCAGCTGCAGGATGTTCTTGATCGGGATGCGCGTGCGGCCCAGTTCCACGGTCAGCTGGACGGGGATGTCCAGGATCATGTTGATGTCGCCCGCCGGGCCGCCCGCCGTGGTGGGCGTGAAGTTGGCGAAGCTGGGCGTGGAGACCTGCTCGGGAACTTCGGCCACGACCTCGGTAGACGCAGGCGCGGCGGACGAGGCTTCGGCCAGCGCCGCCGCCCATTCAGCCGCCATTGCGTCCTGTTCTTCTTGGCTGGGTGAATCAGGTGTCATGTTTGGCTCCCAGCCAGCTCTCTTGAGAGCCGGTCAGCATCTTGTCGATCTTGAGGGCGTAGCGCCCGTTGGACGTGCCGTAGTGGCACTGGAAGACGGGCACGCCATCCACCTTGGTCTGGATCAGCGGGTCCAGGTCCAGCTCGATGAAGTCGCCGGGCTTGAACGCGAGCAGCTGCTCCACCGTCGCCGGCGCCGTGCCCAGCTCGGCCACCAGCTCCACCTCGGCGGCCTGGATCTGCGTCTTCATCAGGTTGATCCAGCGGCGGTCGGGCTCGGAGGAGTCGCCCACCGTCGTGGAATACAGCACGTCGCGGATGGGCTCCAGCGTCGAGTACGGGATGCAGAAGTAGATCGTGCCGCTGGTCTCGCCGATCTCCAGCGTGAACGAGGTCGACACGACGATCTCGCTGGGCGTGGCGATGTTGGCGAACTGGGGCTGCATCTCCGAGCGCTGGTATTCCAGCTCCAGCGGGTAGATGCCTTTCCAGGCCTTGTGGTACTCCTGCAGGATCACTTCCACGATGCGCGTGATGACGCGCTGCTCGGTGGGCGAGAAGTCGCGGCCTTCGATGCGGGCGTGGAACTTGCCGATGCCGCCGAACAGGCTGTCGATGACGGCGAACACCAGGGTCGGGTCGCAGACGATGAGCCCGCTGCCGCGCAGCGGCTTCACCGACACGATGTTGAAGTTGGTCGGGACGACGATCTCGCGCAGGAAGGCGCTGTACTTCTGCACCTTGATGCCGCCGATGGCGACTTCCGGGCTCTTGCGGATGAAGTTGAACAGGCCCACGCGGATGTTGCGCGCGAACCGCTCATTGATGATCTCCATCGTGGGCATGCGCCCACGGACGATGCGTTCCTGGCTCGCGAGGTTGTACTCGCGTATGCCGCCGACCTGCTCCTCCTCCTGCTCGAGCTTCTGGCTCTCGCCGGTGATGCCCTGGAGCAGTGCATCGACTTCGTCTTGGGAAAGGATCTGCTGATTCATGGTGAATCCGCGGTCACTGCACGATGAAGTTGGAGAAGAGCACCTGCGTGATGGGGCTCTCGACGGCCGCCTTCTTTTTCTTCTTCTTCTTTTTCGGCGCGTCGGCCGGCGGTTCCTCGTCCTCGTCCTCGAGCTCGATGCCCATGGGGCGCACCGACTCGCGCATGATGTCCTTGGCCAGCTTTTCCTTGCCCTCGCGCGTCAGCAGTTCGACGGCGGTCTTGTGCGCCAGCACCATCAGCACGTTGCTGCGGATGGCCGGCATGTAGGCCTTGATCTGCTCGGCGAACTTGGGGTCCTCGACCTCCAGCGTGATGCCGATCTGCGCGAAGCGGTCCACGTCCTTGTCGGCCAGGTTGACCGTGAACGGGTCCAGCGGCACGAACGTGGGCGGGTGGTCGCTCTTGGGCTTGGGCTTGGCCTTGGGGGCGTGGTCCTCGGCGGCGACATCGCCCTCCTCGCCGTCCTCGGCGGGCTTTTTCTTCAGCAGCATGAAGGCCGCGCCACCGCCGCCCAGCACCAGCACGAGCACGGCCGCCAGGATGATGATCAGCTTTTTGCTGCCGCCGCCCTTGGGCGCGGCCTCTTCGGCAGCCGGCGCAGTCGCCATGAGAACTCCTTGAACAGCACGCCCACGGCACGCGGTGGACGTTTCTATGGCCGATTATTGACGTCGGCCCGGCCTGGCAAGCCTCAATTAGGTGGCGCCTGCCGTGGCTATTTCCACTTCAGGCTCAGGCGAAGGTGTCGAGCAGGCCCACGCTGCGGCGTGCTGGCGGCGCGCCGGGGGTGGCTGCGGCACCGACGCGGTCGTCGCCGCTGCGTGAGCCGCGGGCCGTGCCGCGGTCGTCGTCCCGCTCGCCCTCGTGATTTGCGTCACGCGAAGCCTGCTGGAACACGCCGCCGCCGGCGAGTGTGAGGCCCTGGCCCTGCAGCGCGGCGGCCAGGTCGGGCAGGCTCTGCTCCAGCGCCTGGCGGGTCTCGGCCTGCGCGGCGTGGAAGGACACCTGGGCCTGGCTGCCGTCGACGGTAATCTGCACCGTCACCGGGCCCATGTCGGCCGGGTTGAGCTGCAGCTGCGCTTGCTGCACGCCGTCCACGGCCAGCAGGCTGACGCGGGCGCCCAGCTCCGGCGCGAACGCGTGGCTCTGCACGGGGGCCTGCACGCCGGCGTAGGTGGTGGCGGGAGCGGCGCCGGCCGCCGCGTTGGGCGTAGGCAGCGCCTGCGCCAGCACCGCGGCGAAGCTGGGCGAGGCCGGGGCCGGCGCGGCGGGTGCGGGCTCGCTGGCAGGCTGTGATGCGGCGGCCGTCTGCAGCGCGTCCGTGTCGGCGCGTGCGGCCTTGCCGGCATCGGCGCGAAGGTCGCCGGCCCGGGCCGGCGCGGCAGCGGCGGCTTCGACCGGGCTGCGGCCACCGTCGGCGGCCACGCCGCGCGTGCCGGTGCGGCCGGTGGGCGCGTCGTCGTCGCTGGCGGCCGCGTTGCGGCTGCGGTGCGTATCGTTCCTCGCGAGGGCCTCGGGCTGTGCGGCCGTCATGCCGAGCAACTGCGTGAACTCCTTCAGCTCCGGCGTGTCGGTGGCGTCGTCCTCGTCGGCGCTGGCCGCCACGGCGTCGGTGGCGGTTTCGGCGTCGGTCTTGTCGGCCGGTGCCTTGGCCTCGGCTTTGGGAGCGGCCTCTGCTGGGCGCTGCTGAGCGGGCTTGGCGGGCTGTGCCGGGCGGCGCCGGGCGGCGGCCTGCGCCGAGCGCGCCTCGTCCGCCGCGGTATCGGCTTCTGGCGGGGCGGGTGGCGGGGCCTGGCTGGTCAGGAACTGCGCGAAGCTCGGGCCGGCGGACTGTGGCGGCTGGGCGCTGGCCGGGGCGGTCGGCGGCAGCGCGGCGGGCTTGGGGGCGATGTTCTGGGCAAGCATGGCGTCAGGCGTGGGCGGTGCGGCGCAGGTGGGCGCGGGCGGCGAACTCGTCGGTGGCGCGCTGTTCGCGGCGCTGGGCCTGCTTGTCGGCCTCGGCCCGGCGTCGGGCGATCAGCTGGCGCAGCGCGGCCACACGCAGTTCGGCCTGGCGCAAAGCCTCGCGGGCGCGCTGCACGCGCTGGTCGGCGTGGTTGGCGACGTGGCCCTGGGTGTCGACGGCCTGGTTCAGCCGCTGGCCGAAGCTCTGGTAGCAGCCGACGAGGCTCATCGTCGTGCCCTGCGAGAAGCTCTGCGTCCAGCGCTGCTGGTAGTCCTGTCGGTAGCCGGCCAGTTCGCCGTGCTGCGCGCGGGCGGCATCGGCCTGCGTGCTGGCGGTGTGCAGCGCGCGGGCCGCGGCATCGCGCTCGCCTTCGGCGCGTTCCAGCAGCAGGCTCAGGGTATCGGTGGCAGTGGCACTCATCGGGGGCTCCAGCGCTGCGCCCGGCACGGCGGCCCGACGCTCTGTCGTTATCGGCGGGCGCCACCCGGAGGTTTAGGCGCCCTGGACCACAGCCTGCAGCTGGTTGACGCTGGCGTGAAGAAGTGCCGGGCTGTGCATGTCCTGCTGCAGCAGCCGCGTCATGTCGGCATGCAGGCGCACGGCCATGTCCAGCTCGGGGTCCGCGCCCGGGGCGTAGGCACCGAGCTGGATCAGGTCGCGGGCCTTGTTGTATTTCGCCAGAAGCTGGCGAAACCGACGCGCGGAATCGACCTGGTTTTGGGGTGCAACACTGGTCATCACCCGCGAAACGCTACGCTCGATGTCGATGGCCGGGTAGTGACCCGCCTCGGCCAGCTCGCGGGAGAGCACGATGTGGCCGTCCAGGATGCCGCGCGCCGCGTCGGCAATCGGGTCCTGCGGGTCGTCGCCCTCGGTCAGCACCGTGTAGAACGCGGTGATGGAGCCCTCGCCGGGCAGGCCGTTGCCGCTGCGCTCCACCAGCTGTGGCAGCTTGGCGAAGCAGCTGGGCGGGTAGCCCTTGGTGGCCGGCGGCTCGCCGATGGCCAGCGCGATCTCGCGCTGGGCCATCGCGTAGCGGGTCAGCGAGTCCATCAGCAGCAGCACGTGGCGGCCCTGGTCGCGGAAGTATTCGGCGATGGCCGTGGCGTAGTGCGCACCCTGCATGCGCATCAGCGGCGGCGCATCGGCCGGCGCGGCGACGACGACGCTGCGGCGCAGGCCGTGCTCGCCCAGGATGTCCTCGATGAACTCCTTCACCTCGCGGCCGCGCTCGCCGATGAGGCCCACGACGATGACGTCGGCCTGCGTGTAGCGGGCCATCATGCCCAGCAGCACCGATTTGCCGACGCCGGTGCCGGCGAACAGCCCCAGGCGCTGGCCGCGCCCGACGGTGAGCAGCGCGTTGATGGCGCGCACACCGGTGTCCAGCGGCGTGCGCACGGGGTCGCGGTCCATCGCGTTGATGGGACGGCGCACCATGGGCTCGTTGTGGATGGCGCTGAGCTCGCCGCCGCGGTCCAGCGGGTGGCCGTGCGGGTCCACCACGCGGCCCAGCAGGCCGTCGCCCATGGGCAGGTGCAGGCCGCGGTCCTCGCCGCGGCGCCAGGGGTGCAGAGGCTGGCCCAGCTGAGGCGCCAGCGGCGGCAGGTGGCGCGGCACGACGGTGGCGCCGCTGGACAGGCCCTGCACCTCGTCGGTGGGCATCAGGTAGGCGCGGTCACCCGAGAAGCCGACCACCTCGGCGTTCACCGGCGCGAGGCCGCGGCGCGGCGAGTTGCCGGAGCTTGGCATCTGGATGCGGCATACCGACCCCAGCGGCACCTTGATGCCGGTGGCTTCCAGCACCAGGCCGGCCACGCGCACCAGCTTGCCCTGCGACTCCAGCGGCGCGGCGTTGCCGGCCAGCGTTTCGAGGTCGGCCAGGTAGCGCTGCCAGCGCTCGGTACGCGCGGACGTCATTCGTCCTCCGCCCGGCGGTCTTCCCAGATGGACTGCTGGCCGATGGCCGACACGGCCTGCTGCCAGCGCGCCGCGATGGTGGCGTCGACGCTGGCGATGTCGGCGTCCACCTTGACGCCGCCGCGCGCCACGTCGACGTCGGGGATGAGCTGGGCCTCGCGGGCCTGCAGCTCCTGGCCGGCGCCGTCCTGCACCAGCGGGAAGTCATCGGGATGCACGCGCACGCGCACATGGCGCGCGGAGAGCTGCAGCGCCTCGACGGCATCGTGTGCGACGCGGGCGATCAGTTCCGGCCGCTGCGTGAGCTCACTGCGCACGACCTGGCGGGCCAGTTCCACGGCGATGCGGGCGACGGACTGGGCCATCTCGCCCTCCAGCGCCTGCAGCTCGTCATCGAAGTTCTTCACGACCACGCCGACCTGCGCGCTGATCTGCTGCGCGAAGCTGTGCTTGAAGGCGTCCAGCGCGGCCATGCCGTCGCGGTAGCCGTCCTGGTAGCCGCTCTGGCGGGCGGCGTGCAGCTGTTCATGCACGCTGGGCTCGGGCGGAGGAGGGGGCTGCACCGGCGCAGCGGCCGGCGGCGGCGGGGCCGCGACCCCGGGGCGCATCGGCGCGAACGGTGAGGGCGCCGAGTCGCCCAGACTGTCCAGGCTCCAGGCCTTGGCACCCTGGACTTCCTCGCCGGGAATGAAGCGCGCGTAGCTGCCGCGCCGCTCGCCTTCGCGGCGGTCGGGCGGGGGAACTTGCCGGGGTGGTTGTCGCGTGACCATGGCGCGACCTTAAACGAACTGGTCGTCGCCGCCGCCGGCCAGCACGATCTGGCCCTCGTCCACCAGGCGGCGCACGATCTTGAGCATTTCCTTCTGCTCCGCCTCCACCTCCGACAGCCGCACCGGGCCGCGGGTCTCGAGGTCTTCGCGCAGCGTCTCGGCGGCGCGGCTGGACATGTTGCGAAAGATCTTCTCGCGCAGGTCGGCGCTGGCGCCCTTGAGCGCGACGATGAGGCTCTCGCTCTGAACTTCCTTGAGCACGGCCTGGATGCCCTTGTCGTCGATCTTGTTCACGTCGTCGAACGTGAACATGTTGTCCATGATCTTCTGCGCCAGGTCGGCGTCGGCCTCGCGGATGTAGTCCAGCACCGAGGCCTCCACGCTGGAGCCCATCATGTTGATGATCTCGGCCGCCGTCTTGGCGCCGCCCAGCGAGCTCTTCTTCATGCGCTCGCCGCCGGCCAGGATCTGGCTCATGACCTCGTTGAGGTCCTTCAGCGCGGTGGGCTGGATGCCGTCCAGCGTGGCGATGCGGATCAGCACCTCGTTGCGGCCGCGTTCGGTGAAGGTCTTCAGCACCGAGCTGGTCTGGTCGAAGTCCAGGTGGGCCAGGATGGCCGCAATGATCTGCGGATGCTCGTTGCGCAGCAGCTCGCCGACGCTGGTGGCGTCCATCCACTTCAGGCTCTCGATGGACGACACGTCGCTGCCCTGCAGGATGCGGTCCAGCAGCAGGTTGGCCTTGTCCTCGCCCAGCGCCTTGCGCAGCACGGCGCGCACGTACTCGTCGGTGTCGGTCACCAGCGTGCTCTGCGTCTCGGCCACCGCGTCGAACTTCTCCAGCACCTGCTCGACCTGGGCGCGCTTGATGACCTTGAGCTTGGCAATGGTCTCGCCCAGCGCCTGCACTTCCTTGGGCGACAGATGCTTGAAGACCTCGCTGGCCTCTTCCTCGCCCAGCGACATCAACAGGATTGCAGCGTTCTCTAAGCCTTTGTCGTCCATCTCGCCACCTTAACCGCCCGAAGCGTAGTGCCCCTTCGGGCCGAGCGCCGGGCCGCCCCAAGCCGGCCCGCGGGCGATGTGCATTCGGCTCAATGCCGAATGCATCGCCGTCCCCTCGGGGGACCGGCCAGGCTTGCCCGCGTTCAGCGTGGCAAGACTGGACGAGGGGCTCATGCTGTCTGTCCTTCCATCCAGTCGCGCATGATGTTCGCGACCGCCACCGGATTGTCGCGCGCCAGCGCCCGGGCGCGGTCGAGCTTGTCGTTGTGCAGCGGCGCCTCCAGCCTGGGCATGCCGTCGGCGCCCGGCAGCAGCTCGGTGTCGTCCACGACCTCGTCGACGGTCTCGGGCTTTTCCTCCGGCGGCAGCGGTGCGGCGGCCTTGATGGCGGGGCGGATCATGCCGAACACGGCGATCAGCGCGATGGCCACGAACGCCAGCGGCACGATGGCGCTGCGGGCGATGTCCAGCAGCCAGGGCTGCTTCCAGATCGGCACGTCGACGGGCTCGGTCTTGTCGACGACGAAGGGCGCGCTGACGATCTTGACCGAGTCGCCCCGGTCGGCGTTGAAGCCCATGGCTTCCTTGACGAGGTCGGTCAGCCGCGTGATCTCCTCGGCGGGCACCGGCTGCTGCGTCGTCTTGCCCTTGGCGTCGGTCACCGAGCGATGGTTGACGACGATGGCCGCGTTCAGCCGCTTCACGTTGCCGACCGCGCCGCGCGTGACGCGCACTGTCTTGTCGACCTCGTAGTTGGTGACCTGTTCCTTGCGGCTGCTGTTCTGGCCGGCGCCGCCCTGGGCGGCCTGCAGCGGCGCGCTAGCGCCGTTGACGGGTGCCGTGGCCGGCACGGGCGGCTGGTTGGTGGCCGCGCCAGGCACGCCGGTGGGCGGTGCGGCGTTGGCGTTGGTGCTCTCGCTGTTCTGGCTGGAGCGCACCGAGGCCTGCGCGTTGGGGCCCTGGTTGGGGCGGTATTCCTCGGCGGTGGCCTCGGTCTGCGAGAAGTCCACATCAGCCGTCACGCTGGCGCGCAGGTTCTCGCGGCCCACCACCGGCTCCAGCAGTTCGAAGATGCGCTTGTTGTAGCCGGCCTCGACCTGCTGCTTGTAGAGCAGCTGCTGCGTGTCCAGCCCGGTCGCCGCATCGGAGCCGGTCTGGGAAATCAGCGCGCCGGTCTGGTCCAGCACGCTGACGGCCTTGGGGTTCAGCTCGGGCACGGCGTTGGAGACGAGGTGCACGATGCCAGCCACCTGGCTGCGGTCCAGCGTGCGGCCGCCGCGCAGCGTCAGCACGACCGAGGCGCTGGGCTTCTGCTGCTCGCGGAAGAAGCCGTTCTGCTGCGGGATGGCCAGGTGAACGCGCGCGTCGGCGACGTCGTTGGTCGTCTTGATCGAGTGCGCCAGCTCGCCCTCCAGCCCGCGCTGGAAGTTCAGCCGCTCGGCGAACTGGGTCTGGCCGATGGAGGACTTGTCCATCAGCTCGAAGCCCACCGCGTTGCCGGCGCCGCCGCCCTTGGGCAGCCCCTGTGCGGCGAGCTTCATGCGCAGTTCGTACACCTGGCCCGCGGGCACGAGGATGGTGCCGCCGGCCTCGTGCTTGTAGGGCACGTTCAGCGCCGACAGCTGGCCGATGACGGCGCCGCCGTCCTTGTCCGACAGGCCCGTGAACAGCGGTCGGAAGTCTCCCTGGCTGGACCACAGCGTGATGGCCAGCACCGCGCCGGCGAGCGCCAGCAGGCCGGCGCCCATCGTGAGCTTGCTGCGCAGGGGCAGGCCGTTCAGTCGCTGTGCGAAGTTGGGCGGCTCGACCGGCGTGATCAGGGCCGGTGCGGTGGCAGCGTTGGCGCTCAGGGCGTTGTCCATCGGGTGGGCGGGTACGGCGGGGCCGGGGGATCCGGCGATGGCGCAAATTATTTGGGCCGGGCCCCCTCAAGAAAGCGCCGAAGTAGCCGACCCCACCCGCGTATCTCGGTGCTTCGCGCAGGCGGCTTGCTGCCACAGTGCTGCCCCATGGACATGAAGCTGCGCCCCTTCGACTTCGCCCAGGCCGCCGCCCGGGCGGGGCTGGCGGTCAACGGCACACCGCTCGCGCCCAAGCCGGCCGCCACGGCCGGTGCCAGTTTCGGCGACGCGATGACGCAGGCGCTGAAGAACGTCAGCGCCCAGCAAAGCGAGGCGACGCGACTGCAGCGCGAGGTGCAGCTGGACAACCCCACCGTCAGCCTCGAAGAGACCATGGTCGCCATGCAGAAGGCGCAGATCGGCTTCCAGGCGACGCTGCAGGTGCGCAACCGGCTGGTCTCGGCGTATTCCGAGATCATGAACATGCAGGTGTGAGCGGGCGCCCCTCGACCAGGCTCGCCGCGCTGTACGCGGGTGACCCTGATCGGGACCGCGCAGCGGCCAGCGGCAGCTGCGCTTCGGCAGGCACATTGAGCCCACTGGGCTCAATGTGCCTGCCGAAGCCCCCGAGGGGACGGCGATGCTTGCGGCATCGAGCCGCAAGCACATCGCCCGCGGGGCCGGCTTGGGGCGGCCCGGCGCTCGGCCCTAAGACGCCACCTTCAGCAGTTTCCCTTGCGGGCGTCGGTGCCGCAGATGGAGGGGCGGCCCAGCGGGTTCAGGTCGATGTAGAGCTGCTGGTTGCGGTCGTTGGAGATGCCGATGCGCGTCCAGTCCAGCGCCGTGCCGATGCCCGCCTGGAAGGCGACTCCCTGGCCGGACTGCAGCAGCGTGCCCTTGTGATCGCGCGACGACACGCTGCCCAGCTCGCAGCGCGGCGTGGCGGTGGCACAGTCGCAGGCCGTCGCCCGGCTGGAGCCCCAGCACCATTGCGGGCCGCTGTGGAAGCTCACGTGGATGTCACGTCGCTCGTCCACGCTCAGCGCGCGGGCGCGGCGCAGGTCCATCTCCAGCAGCTCGGCGACATGGCGCAGGCGCTGGCGTGCGACGTAGCTCGCATAGCTGGGCACCGCGGCCGACAGGATGATGGCCAGCACGGCCATGACGAAGACGGCCTCGATCAGCGTGAAGCCCCGCCGGCGCCGCAGCGTCATAGGTCCAGCTTGAGCAGCCGGCGTCGCTTCTGCGTCTGGTCCACGTAGACCTGCAGCGAGCGGCTGGCGGCGGCGTCCAGGTCGACGAAGGAGCAGCCCAGCTGCCGGGTGCCGTGCACGTCGCCTGCGATGGCGCTGGCGTGGTGGGGCAGCAGCGTCACGCGCAGCGCGGTGATGCGGTCCAGCTCCAGCACCGGGCCGGCGGTCGGTTGCCCTGCGGGCAGTGCGGGTGCGTCGGCCGGCAGGGCCAGCGCGAGGCCGCCGATGCTGATGTCCAGCACGCGCAGCGCGCGGCCGGGCTGAGCGCCGCCGGGCAGCACGACACGCGGGTAGATGCTGCCGGCCGGCTGCACGCGGAAGGACTGGCGGCGCTGGAAGCGATACAGCCGCTCGGGCAGGCTGCTGCGCAGCACGGCGCCCTGTTCGCCGCTGACGAGGACGGCGTCGTCCAGCTCAAACTGCAGCTTGACGGCACCCAGGTAGGCCACGGCCGTGATCTCGCCGCTGGCCACCAGCGCCTGGCTGATGCCATCGGGGTCGGCGCCCAGCTCCAGTCCCAGCACGCCGGCGGCGGTGTCCAGCGTGGCGATGTGGCCGGCCAGGCTCTGGCCCGGCGGGCCGCTCAGCAGCACGGTGGCGTTGTCGCGCTGCAGCTGCTGCAGATAGCCGGCGATCTCGGCCGGCGCAGCGACGCGGAATTCTTCAGGGGCGGCTTCAGGGGCGCTCATGCGGGAGATGGTAGTCGCGGCGCCAGTCGCGGGACAGTGTGCGGCCGGCATCCGTTCACGGTCTCGCCGACGGATTTGCGGGCCGAGCGCCGGGCCGCCCCAAGCCGGTCCGTCTGGCTCGCCGGCGTTCAGCCGGTGCGAGCCAGACGAGGGGCGTCAGTGAACCATCCGGCTCTTGCCCTTCAGCACATGATCCAGGTCTTCCAGCCACGGCTCGGCCAGGTGGCGGATCTCGGCGTCGTTCAGCAGGATGCGCTGCATGATGCGCGTCTTGAGCTGCGACTCGCCGGCGCTGAGCTGGTTCTGGTGGGCTGCGGCCTTGAGCTGGGAGATCAGCAGCACGCAAGCGCCTTCGAGCTTGACGACTTCGTCCCAGTTGCCGGTGCGGGCCGCAGACAGCATGTCGGCGCTGGCTTGCTCGATGGCTTCGTAGTAGTTCAGCAGGTCGGAATTCATTGCGGGGTCACCGGAAGTGGGCAGGGACGAGACGCTCACGCGGCGCGGGCGGTGCTGCCCAGGGCGGCGGGGGTCTGGCTGATGGCGGCCCAGGCTTCACGCACCGGACTCAGCAGGCGCTGGCACTCCTCGATGGCGGCGATGTCGCTGCGCAGGTTGGCCTGCGTCAGCCGGGTGCAGACGTAGCCGTACAGGTCGCGCAGGTCGTTGGCCAGCTGGCCGGCCGACAGGTCCAGACCGGCGCGCAGGCCTTCGTCCAGGATGCGCACCGCGCGGCCGAGAGCGCGGCCCTTGAGCTCGACGTTGCCGGCCTGGATGGCCTGCGTGGCCTGGGTCATCGCATCGAAGACGCCGTCGAACAGCATGGCGACCAGGCGGTGCGGGCTGGCGGCCTGCACGTCGGTCTCCAGGCCGACCTTGGCGTAGAAGGTGGCGCTCTGGTTGCGGGCTGCGAAGGGGGAGGACATGTTGCCGTACATGGGGTCTCGCGGAGGTGGCGTCGTGTTGACTGTTTTTCGGCCTCCGCCGGGGGGAACTTGAGGGGGTCTTCACCGGAACATGTGCCGGACTTGGCGCCTATTCGGCGGCTTGGGGTGAGCCGGAAATGACAACGGCGGCCCGGAGGCCGCCGTGAATGGCAGGGCGCCATGCGCGCGGGTCACGAACTGCTGTTGTTGAGCTTGTTCATTTGCGTCGTCACGTAGCTGGACAGGCCGTTGAGCTGGCTCATCTGCGTGTCCAGCGCGGTGTAGCGCGCACGCAGGCGCTTCTCGGTCAGCGCGACGCGGTCTTCAAGCTTGTCGATGCTCTTGTTGTTGCTGTCGATGAGCTTCTGCAGGCCGGCCTGCTTGGTGCTGACGCGGCCATCGGTGCTCAGCGCGCCGTCGACATAGCTGCGGATGCGCTGCGCGAAACCGTCGTTGCTGCTGTTGCTGCCATCCAGACCCATGAACAGCTTCTTCACCGTGTCGATGTCGCTCAGCGCGGTGTTGAGCTTGGCGTCGGTGACCTTGAGGTTGCCGTCGGTGCCGGCCTCCAGGCCGATCTGCGCCAGCCGGCTGAGGCTGCCGGCCAGCGACGTGGTGCCGCCGATGATGCT
Source organism: Roseateles sp. GW823-FHT07B05 (assembly GCF_058794515.1). Taxonomy (NCBI): domain Bacteria; kingdom Pseudomonadati; phylum Pseudomonadota; class Betaproteobacteria; order Burkholderiales; family Sphaerotilaceae; genus Roseateles; species Roseateles sp. GW823-FHT07B05. The sequence goes on along the minus strand of NZ_JBXAGX010000010.1, from coordinate 72,166 downwards.
GCGCAGCTGGCTCTGCAGGCCGACGGCGGTGGAGTCGCCCTGCAGCGGGCCGGCCGTCTTGCTGCTGGAGTCGTACTTGGTCTGGTCGCGCAGCAGCGCGTTGACGGCGTTGTAGGCGGTCGTGAAGTCGGTGATGAGCTTCTTGATCGAGTCCTTGTCCTGGCTGACGGCGATGCTGGCCGGGATGGTGGACGTCTTCAGCAGCGTGATGTTGAGGCCGTCGATGGCCTCCTTCAACGAATTGGTCTCGGAGCTGACCTCGATGCCGTTGATCAGCGCGCGGGCGTTCTGCGCCGGAAGCGTCTGGATCAGCGACGTGACGCCGATGCGCGGGTCGTAGCCCAGGTCGGCCAGACCGCCGCCGGCATCGATGCGGAAGGCGTTGGTCTCGCCGCTGGCGGTGGAGCGCAGCGTCAGCCGGGCGCCGTTGGCGTCGTTGATGATGGAGGCGGTCACACCGGCATTGGCGCCGTTGATGGCGTCGCGGATGCCGGCCAGCGTGTCCTGACCTTCGCCGATGTTGATCGTGATGGGCGTGGCGCCGGCCTTGTCGGTGAAATCGGTGTACGTCGGGGGTGTGCCGCCGTCGGTCGTCCATTTGCCCAGCGTGATGGTCAGGCTGCCCTGGCCCACGGTGGTGGTCGAGCTGGCGTAGGGTGTGCCGCTGACCAGCGTCTGCGACTGGGCCAGCGCCTGCGCCGTGACGGACACGCTGCCGGTGGCCGCGCCGGCGCCGGCCGACACCGTCACGGACGTGGGGTCGCTGGACGTCGCGAGCGTGCCGCTCCAAGTGGTCGGGTTGGTGAGCTTGGAGGCGGCATCCCGCAGCGTCGACAGTGCGCTCTGCACCTTGCCATACGACGACAGCTCGGTCTTGAGCCCGTCGACCCTCTTGCTGATCTGCGTGATGGGCGTGCGCTCGAGCGCGACCAGCTTGCTGACGATGTCGTCAACATTGAGTCCACTGCCGAGGCCGGCCGAGCTGATGGTTGCCATGCTGTATGGAAGATCAGGAATGTTGCCCGCAAGTGTCGGGGGTGCGGGCGTGTTTCACCAATGAAAAAAGCCGATATGCCAAGGCGATATCGGCCGGTGTTTCCGGAACTTTAGGCCCGGACGAAAACTTTTTCAGCGTTGCAGCAGCGACAGCACCTGCTGCGGCAGCTGGTTGGCCTGGGCCACCATCGCGTTGCCGGCCTGCTGCAGGATCTGCGCCCGGCTCATGTTGGACGTTTCCTGCGCGAAGTCGGCGTCCATGATGCGGGATCGGGCCGAGGTCTGGTTCTCGACGGCCACCTGCAGGTTGGAGATGACGGCGTCGAAGCGGTTCTGCGTGGCACCGAAGGTGGAGCGGGCCAGGTTGACCTGCGCCAGCGCGAAGTCCAGGAACTGCACGGCCACCAGCGGGTCGCCCTCGTCGCCGGCGGCGCCGCCCGGGGCGGGCAGCGTGGCGGCGGCAAAGTCCACCGCGGCGGTCGGCGGCAATCCGGCGTTGCTGCTGCCGGCCGAGCCCAGGATGTTGATCTTGGTCTTGTTGACCGCGGCTTCCAGCGCACCGTCGTTGCCGGTGGGGGTGCCCGTGGTGCCCAGCGTGGTGCCCAGGATGTCGCTCTGCGTGATGACGATCTGGTCGTCGGCGGTCGCGTTGGCGCCGCACTGGAAGCTGAACGAGGCGCTGGTGCCGCCGGCAAAGCCGGTCAGGATGGGCGAGCCGTTGAAGTTGGTGTTGCGCATCAGGCGCCCCACCTCGGTCTGCAGCTGCGTGAACTCGTTGTTCAGCGCGGCCCGGTCCTGGGTGTTGTTGGTGCCGTTGGAAGCTTGCACGGCCAGCTCACGCATGCGCTGCAGCATGTCGCCGACCTTGCCGAGCGAGCCTTCCGCCGTCTGCGCCAGCGAGATGCCGTCGTTCGCGTTGCGGATGGCGACGTTCATGCCGCGCACCTGGGTGTTCATGCGCTCCGCGATGGCCAGGCCGGCAGCATCGTCCTTGGCCGAGTTCACGCGCAGGCCGGAAGACAGGCGTTGCATCGACGTCGACAACGACGACTGCGACGCGTTCAGGTTCCGCTGCGCATTCAGCGAGACGATGTTGGTGTTGATGGTCTGGGGCATTGACGCACTCCTCGGATATCAGTCCGGACCGCATGAAGCGTCGATCCGATGGGCTGAATTCTGAAAGTGCGTGCCGCCGGCAAAAGCCCGATCAACGGGCCAAACCACGGCTATTCCAGGCCTCTGCGGGCCAGCGTCAGGGCAGGGGAGTTGGGTGCCGCCGCGGTGCCCGGCCGGGCCGGCACCGCGGCCGGTGCCTCGTCGTCAAGGGCGTTGCCGCCCTGGTTTTCCGCGCTCAGCTGCGCAGCAGGGCCAGCACTTGCTGCGGCAGCTGGTTGGCCTGCGCGATCATCGTGTTGCCGGCCTGCTGCAGGATCTGCGCCCGACTCAGGTTGGCCGTTTCAACGGCGAAGTCGGCATCCATGATGCGGCTCCGCGCGGCGCTCTGGTTCTCCACCGAGATCTGCAGGTTGGAGATCACTGCGTCGAACCGGTTCTGCGACGCACCCAGCGTGGCGCGCTCGCCGTTGACCTTGTCCAGCGCCTTGTCGATGTTGTTGACCACCGTGTCGATGGCGGTGCCGATGGCGGTGTTGTCGATGACGGCGGCGGTGCCGGTCACGTCCGTGATTTCCGTCGCGGTCGTCATGTCCGTGGTGGCCACGTCGATGCGGTCGTTGTCGGTGGTGTTGGCGCCGACCTGGAAGGTCTGCGAGCCCGAGTTGCCGGCGAGGATGGCCAGGCCGTTGAAGGTGGTTCCTGCCAGCACGCGCTGGATTTCCTTCTGCAGTTCGGCGAACTCCTTGTTCAGCGAGTCCTTGTCGGCGCTGGTGTTGGTCGCGTTGCGGGCCTGCACGGCCAGCTCACGCATGCGCTGCAGAGCGTCCCCCACCTTGGACAGCGCGCCTTCGGCGGTCTGCGCGAGCGAGATGCCGTCGTTGGCGTTGCGCACGGCGACGTTCATGCCGCGCACCTGCGCATTCATGCGCTCGGCAATCGCCAGGCCGGCAGCGTCGTCCTTGGCCGAGTTCACACGCAGGCCGGAGGACAGACGCTGCATGGACACCGACAGCGACGACTGCGACATCGCCGTGTTGCGTTGGGCGTTGACCGAAGCGAGGTTGGTGTTGATGACTTGAGGCATGGTTCAATCCTTTCGTGACGAGGCGTCTGGTACGTAGTCCTCGAATGAATCGCGAACCCGTTGAGATGCTTATCGTCGTGACGATGGATTGACTTGAATCCTTTTTGCACGTGGCCCTAAAAGCGCCGCCCGCTGGGGGCGGAGCGGCGTTCAAGGTGCTTGTGCTGGTGGCGTGAGGACTTCCGTCTTCAGCGTGGACGTTTCACTCAGGGCCAGCGGTGCTGGCCCGGCGTCATCGAAGCAAGGACAGGACCTGCGACGGAATCTGGTTCGCCTGGGCAATCATTGCGTTGCCGGCCTGCTGCAGGATGTTGGCCCGCGACAGGTTGGCGGTTTCCTGTGCGAAGTCCGCGTCGGTGATGCGGCTCTTCGCAGCGCTCTGGTTCTCCACCGAGATCTGCAGGTTGGAGATGACGGCGTCCAGGCGGTTCTGCGATGCACCCAGCGTGGCGCGCTCACCGTTGACCTTGTCGATCGCCTTGTCGATGTTGTTGATCACCGTGTCGATGGCGGTGCCGTTGGCGGTGTTGTCGATCAGGGCGGCGGTGCCGGTCACGTCCGTGACTTCCGTCGCGGTCGTCATGTCCGTGGTGGCCACGTCGATGCGGTCGTTGTCGGTGGTGTTGGCGCCGACCTGGAAGGTCTGCGTGCCCGCGGCGCTGGTGGCCAGGATGGCGCGGCCGTTGAAGGTCGTGCCGCCCAGCACGCGCTGGATTTCCTTCTGCAGCTCGCCGAATTCCTTCTGCAGGGAGTCCTTGTCGGCGCTGGTGTTCGTGGCGTTGCGCGCCTGCACCGACAGTTCACGCATGCGCTGCAGCGAGTCGTTCACCTTGGACAGTGCGCCGTCGGCGGTCTGCGCCAGGGAGATGCCGTCGTTGGCGTTGCGGATGGCCACGTTGGAGCCGCGCACCTGGGCGTTCAGGCGCTCCGAGATGGCGAGGCCGGCGGCGTCGTCCTTGGCAGAGTTGACTCGCAGGCCCGATGACAGGCGCTGCATTGCCACGGACATGGAGGCCTGTGACGTGGACGCGTTGCGCTGCGCGTTGAGCGACAGCAGATTGGTGTTGATGACCGAGGCCATGATGCGCTTCCTTTTCAGCTAGAGAGAACCCGGCAATAGCGCCGGACGAAGACCCAGGTGCCCGGGTGCGGCACCCGTGCTGCCCCAATGGCAGGACTTGCGACCCACCGCTGTGGCGACGCCCGGCGCCGGTCAACCGACAGGTCATGTCACCGCCCAGGGGGCAATGTCACAACTTCTCGGCCTTCCAGCCGGACCACGGAACTGTTTGCAGCGCCGTTGGATTGGCTATCGGTGTGGCGGACAAGTTTCTTTAGCTCGATTTGTCAAGAGCGTGATCTTTTGAATAAAAGGTGCTGCAACAGCCTGTTCTTCGGATCGACCCCGGGCGCGAAAAGCGCGCCGGAAAGCCGGGGCTTTTCAGTGGATCGGCGCGGTGACCCGTTCCTAAAGTGCGGCACATCCCGGCCGAACCCTGCGCCGGCCCTGGAGTCCCGCAATGCGAGCCCTGTCTTCGTCGTCACGCAAGAACGCCCACCGCCCCGTCGCCGTCCCCAGCAACGATCCCAAGCTGCTGCTGGCGCGCGCCCGCAACGCGGCGTTTGCCGAGGCGGCCAAGGGCAATGTGGGCGGTGGCCTGGGCATGCTGTATGACGCGCTGCAGGACGAGCCCATGAGCCACGACCTGCTCTCGGACATGGCGGCGTTGCTGCTGGCCGCCGGCAAGCTGGAGCATGCCGGCGCCTACGCCGACCGTGCACTGCAGGCCTGCCCGCTGCACGGCCCCAGCCTCTACACGCTGGCGTTCTCGCTGTCCGGCCGCGGCGAGGTGGACCGCGCCATCGGCGTGCTGACCGAACTGCAGCACGGGGCCGGCCGGGACAGCCTGCAGGCCGAGGCGCCGGAACTGGTGCCCGTCGCGATGATCGAGCTGGAGCGACTGCGCAGAATGCGTTGACCCCCTGCCCACAGTACACCCCGACGCCCAACACCGAGGCCCCGCAGCGAAAGCTGCGGGGCCTCGGTGTTTTCAGGCCTGACGCGGTTGTAGGAATTTGCCTGACAGGCGCTTCCTGCCAGGGTGACGCCGGCCACCGACGCAGCCTGATATCGCCGGAAAAGAGGCTTCAACACAATCCGTTTCACTGATCCCGAACACCCCTCTAGCTCTGAAACGGAAACCCGCCATGAACGCCGACCAAATGCTCGCCGAGATCCGTGAAGCCAACCTGTCCTACCTGATGCTGGCCCAGAGCCTCATCCGCGCGGACCGTGAACAGGCGCTGTACCGCCTGGGCATCAGCGAGGAGACGGCGACGCTGATCGGCACGCTGAGCCCCGCGCAGATCATGAAGATCGCCGCCGGTAACACGCTGCTGTGCGCCTTCCGCATGAGCGACGACCTGGTGTGGGGCCTGCTGACCAACCACAGCAAGCCGGGTGCGAACGAAAGCGTCAGCCGCCTGCACGCCTCCATCCTGATGGCCGGCCGCCACGAGCACGCCTGACCCGTCGTCCGCCTCGCTGCCAAACAGTTCATAGATTCCGGAGCCCACCATGCGCGTCAAGAGCATCCTGACCGAAGCCAAGCAGATCGAACGTGCCGTTCAGCTGATTCACCTCGGTGCGCGCCTGCAGGTGCTGGAGTCGGAGACCGACCTGTCCTACGAGCGCCTGCTGCGCCTGTACAAGGAGGTGAGCGGCAAGTCCCCGTCCAAGGGCCAGCTGCCGTTCTCGACCGACTGGTTCATGACCTGGCAGCCCAACATCCATGCCAGCCTGTTCCTGAACATCCACGAGTACCTGAACAAGGCCGCCGAGATGGACGAGATCGACACCGTCATCAAGGCCTACCAGCTGTACCAGGAGCAGACGCAGGCGCAAGGCCTGGAAGCCATGCTGTCGGTCACCCGCGCCTGGCGCCTGGTGAAGTTCGTCGACAACGGCATGCTGACGCTGACCAAGTGCTCCAAGTGCAACGGTCATTTCGTCACCCACCCGCATGAAGTGGCCCGCCACTACGTCTGTGGCCTGTGCAACCCACCGGCACGCGCCGGCAAGGGCCGCGCCCAGGGCTCCATCCAGATGCACTGATCACGTGGGGCGCCAGCCCCCGTGCAGCCTCAGGCGCCGAGCGGCGCGGGTGACAAGCCCGCCAGCGCGCGTTCCCACATGCGTCGGTAGAGCGACTCGAGATCGCGCGCGAAGCGCGCCATGTCGTACAGGCCGGCCGGCCGCGTGGCGATCTGCTCACGCAGCGCCTGGCGAGCCGCGGCGTCGCGGCCCAGCTCGCACACCTTGTCCACATAGCTCGCCGGATCCTGCGTGATGCAGTGCTCCAGCCCGGCCGCCGCCAGGATGCTGGCTGCCACGCGGCCCGGGAAGCTGTCGTTCATCAGCGTCACCACCGGCACGCCGGCCGCCAGTGCATCGCTGGTGGTCGTGTGGCCGTTGCAGGGCCAGCTGTCCAGCGCCAGGTCGGCCACCTGCAGCCGCGCCAGATGCGCGTCCATGTCCACCGGGGGCGCAAAGACGAGGCGGTCCGCCAGCGGGCCGGCGGCGGCGCGCAGTTGCGCGTCGGCCTGCTCGCCGCCACTGAGCTGCCACAGCTGCGCGCCGGGCAGGCAGCGCAGCACGTCCATCCAGGCTGCCCACAGCGGCGGTGTGATCTTGTAGACGGCGTTGGCCCCCAGCAGCACCAGCGCGTCGTCGCGCAGTCCCATGGACGCGCGTGATGGCGCGGGGCCCGGCGTACGGCGGCCGTCCTGCGGCTGGTAGCAGTGCGGCAGCTGGGCGATGCACTCGCTGTAGTCGGTGGCATGGTCTAGCGGCGTCACGACCGGGTCGCCGATGACGTAGTCGATGAAGTCCGCGCCGCTGGTGCCCGGAAAGCCCAGCCAGCTCACCTGCACCGGCGCCGGCCGGTAGGCGAGGGCGGCCATGCGGCTGCCGGCAGTGTGGCCTTTGAGGTCCACGAGGATGTCCAGCTCGTCAGCGCGCAGCCGCTCGGCCAGCGTGGTCAGGCTCAGCGGCGTCACGTCGATGAAGGTCTCGGTTGCGGCCACGAGGCGCTGGCGCATCGGCGAGCCGTCATCGGGCCCGTGCGAGTACAGCCGGATGTCGAAGCGCGCGCGGTCGTGGCGCTCCAGCAGCTCGGCCATCAGCGCGGCGGTGGCGTGGGCGTGGAAGTCGGCCGACAGATATCCCACCCGCACGCGCTCGCGTGCGCGTATCGGCCGCGGCGACAGCGACTTGAGGCCCCGTGTCACATGTCGGCTGGCCATGGTCGCGGCACGCTTCAGCTCTGCCCGCGTGTGCGGCAGGCCCACGAAGGCGAACGGCATGCCGAACTCGTCGTCGGGGCTGGCCTGCAGCGCGGCACGCAGCGCGGCGAGGTCCGCGTCGAAGCTGCGCCAGTCGGCCGCCTTCTGCGTCGCGTGGATCAGGTAGCCCTGAGCCATCACGCTGTGCGGCGCCAGGATGGCCGCCGTGCGCAGGGCCTCGGCGGCCTGGCTGTGCAGGCCCAATGCCTGTAGCGCGAAGCCCAGCTGCAGATAGGTGTCGACGTCGGTGGGCGCAAGCGCCAGCGCCTGCATCAGCAGGTCGATGGCCTCGACGGCGCGGCCGGCGTGGCGCAGTGCCTCGGCCTCGCTGCGCAGGGCTGCGGGCGTCGTCACTCGGGCTGCGGCCGGCTGGCCACGGCCAGCAGCGACATGCCGTTGAAGAAGAACATGCCGTCCACCTGCCACGGCGTGTACTTGCGGATCACGTTGCTCAGCGTGAACGGCGTGTACCAGCAGTTGTGGTCGGGGTGCACCACCTCGACGAAAGTCTGCGCGCCGCTGTTGTAGTCGAAGTGCCGGCGAAAGCACGAGTACGCGTCGGGCACGGTGATGATGTACTGGTCGGCGCCCAGCGCGTCGAGCTGCTGCAGGAAGCCCTGCACGTCGGGTACGTGCTCCATGACCTCGGGCACCAGCACGGTGTCGTAGCGGTCGGTCACGTCGGCCCAGTTGCTGAACAGCCGGCCCTTCAGGTGCGGGCGCATCAGCTCGAAGGCCTCGCCGTGGATGTCGAAGCCGTCCAGCGCGCAGTGCTCGTCCAGCTGCAGGTGCAGCGAGCGCTTCAGGTCGGTGATGGGCCAGTCGACGCAGCCGACGTGCAGCACGCGTTTCTCGGCGCACAGCGCGACGAAGGCGTCCAGCCGCGGCACGCCGACGAAGTCTTCGCCGACCTTGACCTTCTGCACGAAGTACTTCTGGTGTGCGTATTCCAGCGGCGAGACGGGGAGGTCGTCCACGGGTGCGCGTTCTGCTGCGAGTGCGGGAGGGGTCATGCCACTTTCCTCTTGTGCAGTTCGTCGTACTTGCCCAGCGTGCTGCCCCATTCCTGCGCGGCGAACACGGCGCCACCGCCGGTGTACTCGTGGCCGGTGAAATGCCGCGGGATGAAGAAGTGGCTGGGCCAGATCGTCAGGCCCGCGTAGCGCTGCAGGCGCACCTGCTCGGTCAGGAACAGCGGGCCCACGCTCTGCCAGGCCATGCGGTCGACGACGGTGGGTTCCTTCTGCAGGTCCAGGATGATCTGGCCGAAGAAGGGGTTCTCGGGCACGGAGGCCACGTAGCCGGCGGCGATCAGCCCGGGGCGGATCAGCTCGTTCTCCCAGCAGGCGCAGGCCTCGCCCTCGAACAGCCAGGGCTCCAGCGGGCGCTTGCAGATGCTGTCGGCGTCGACGACGAAGCCGCCCTCGTGGTACAGGATCTCCCAGCGCATCAAGTCGGCCACGCCGTTGAGCTCCCGGCCGGCCATCTGGCGCATGTGCGCGGCGTTGACCCAGCCGTAGCTTGCGAGGTCGTCATTGCCCCAGACGCGCACGGTCCAGTCGGGGTTGTGCTGGCGCCAGGTGTCTATGCAGTTGTCGGGGCGCTTGGATTCGTCGCCCACCCAGATCACGTGCAGGGTGCGGGGGATCATCGGAAGCCTCGCGGACGGTGGAAGAACTGCCACTCTAGGCCGGCCTGCCCCGGGGCGAAACCCGGTGGAACAGGGGAAATCCGGCCCTGAAATGCCCCATTGCCCCGGTGCGCGTGAACACAATGCGTGCATGACCGCCCCCCCGCGCCGCCGCCTGGCCCTTGTCGTCATCGCCCGAGACGAGGCGGCTCGCATCGGCCGGCTGCTGGACAGCGTGCGCCCTTGGGTGGACGAGATGCTGGTGCTGGACACCGGCTCGCGGGACGACACCGTGCACGTCGCGCGTGCGCACGGTGCCCGCGTGCAGGCGTTTGCGTGGTGCGACGACTTTTCCGCCGCCCGCAACCAGGCGCTGGCGCTGGCCGGGGCTGACTGGCACCTGGTGCTGGATGCCGACGAATGGCTGATCGACGGCGGTGAGGCGCTGCAGGCGCTGCGCGACACGGTGCCCGGCTTCGTCGGCGCGCTGCAGCTGCGCGACCGCTTCGACCAGGCGCCCGGCCGGCAGGCCGAGGCTATTGCCTGGCTCAGCCGCGTGCTGCCTGGCCCGGTTCGCTATGCCGGTCGCGTTCACGAGCAGCCGCAGCACGCGCTGCCGGTGCGCCGGCTGCCGCTGGTGGTGGGGCATGACGGCTATGTCAGCGAGCGGCTGGCGGACAAGCGCGGCCGCAACCGCCGCTTGCTGGAGCGGGCGCTGGCGGAGGCGCCGGGCGATGCCTACCTCTGGTACCAGCTGGGCAAGGACTGCGCCGTCTATGACGAGCACTCCGCCGCGGAAGCCGCCTTCGAGCGTGCCTGCGCGCTGCCCGACGCGGCCGCCGCCCCGTGGTGGCTGGACCTGGTCTCGCGGCGGCTGTTTGCGCTGAAGTGCCTGGGCCGCCATGGCGACGCGGTGGACTTCGCGCAGACGCAGATGCTCGTGGGCGATGGCTCGCCCGACTTCTTCTTCACGGTGGGCGACGTGCTGCTGGACCTGGCCGCGTCCCAGCCCGCGCAGGCCGCCGACGCCCTGCCCATGGCCGAAGCCGCCTGGCGGCAGTGCCTGGCGCTGGGGGAGCACCCCGAGCAGCCGGGCGCCGTTGCGGGGCGGGGCAGCTGGCTGGCCGCGCACAACCTGGCCGTCGTGCTGGACGGAACCGGCCGCGAGGCCGAGGCCGCCGCCGTGCGGGCCGCCCACCCATGGCCATGACCGCGTCGGCATGAGGCGGCTCGTTGGCGCCTGGCCGCTGTCGGCGCTGCTGGTCTGGCTGGCGGCCTGGGCCACCCACGCGCTGCTGCTGGGCGCGGGGCGCGAGGTGGCCGTCGTCGCCGGCGCACTGCTGGGTGGCGCGCTGGCGTTGCTGTACGCGGCGCGCTGGCGCCGGCTCATCGCGGCGCTGGGCTTCCCGCTGTCGGCGCTGATGCTGGGCTGGCAGGGCGGCGCGCCGCCGCTGCTGTGGCTGCTGCCGCTGTGGCTGCTGTGGTGGCTGTACCCGCGGCGCAGCTGGAGCGAGGCGCCGCTGTTCCCCACACCCGCCGGCGCGCTGGCGGAGCTGCCCGCCCACGCGCCGCTGCCGCCCGGCGCCCGCGTGCTGGACGCCGGCTGCGGCGTGGGCGACGGCCTGCGCGAGCTGGTGCAGGCCTACCCCGAGGCCCGCGTGGAGGGCGTGGAATGGAGCCGGCCACTCGCGCTGGCTGCGCGCTGGCGTGTGCGCGGCGCCACCGTGCGCCGGGGCGACCTGTGGGCCGATGACTGGGCACCGTTCGCGCTGGTCTACCTGTTCCAGCGCCCCGAGTCCATGCCGCGGGCCTGGGCCAAGGCCTGCGCCGAGATGGCGCCGGGCGCCTGGCTGGTCAGCCTGGACTTCGCCGTGCCCGATGTCGCGCCGGTGGCGAGCTGGCAACTTGGCAACGGCCAGTTCGTGTGGCTTTACCGCCCGCAGCGGACTGTGGCGTCAAAGCCGCCCAATTGATGCATTCACGCCGGCGCCGTTTCGGCATACTTTCTCAAGCCCCCCGGCATCGGGCCGATATGGCCTGAACACCCTCAACCCGACCAAGCATGTTCGTCATCATCGGCTGGGCCGTCTCCATGGCCTGCATCTTCGGCGTGTTCATCGCCCACGGCGGGAACATCGGCGTCATCCTGCACGCGCTGCCCTTCGAGATGATCACCATCTTCGGTGCCGCCATCGGCGCCTTCCTGGCCAACAACCAGATGAAGGTCGTCAAGGCCACGGCTGCCGGCCTGGGTTTGTGCTTCAAGGGCAGCAAGTACAGCAAGGCGCGCTACATGGAGCTGCTGGCGCTCATGTACGACATCCTGCAGAAGGCGCGCAAGGAAGGCCTGATGTCCATCGAGAAGGACGTCGAGGATCCGCATTCCAGCCCGCTGTTCCAGAAGTACCCGGTCGTGGGCAACGACCACCATGTCACCGAATTCATCACCGACTACCTGCGCATGATGGTGTCGGGCAACCTGAACGCGCACGAGATCGAATCGCTGATGGACAGCGAGATCGAGACCCACCACCAGGAAGAGCACGCCGCCGTGGCCGCACTGCAGCGCCTGGCGGGCGGCCTGCCGGCCTTCGGCATCGTGGCGGCCGTGCTGGGCGTCGTGAACACCATGGGCTCGGTCGGCCAGCCGCCGGCGGTGCTGGGCGGCATGATCGGCTCGGCGCTGGTCGGCACCTTCCTGGGCATTCTGCTGGCCTACGGCTTCGCCGAGCCGCTGGCCGGCCTGCTGGAGCAGAAGGTCGAGGACGCCGGCAAGGAATTCCAGTGCATCAAGACGACGCTGCTGGCCAGCATGCAGGGCTACGCGCCGCAGGTGGCCATCGAGTTCGGCCGCAAGGTGCTGTTCTCGGGCGACCGGCCGAGCTTCTCCGAGCTCGAATCCCACGTGAAGAAGAAGTGACGTGGCGGTCGCCCTGGCAACGCAGCGTGGTTTCGCGGGAGCCGTGAATGGCTGGTGACGCGAAAAAGCTCCAGCCCATCATCATCAAGAAGGTGAAGAAGGGCGGCCATGCGGCGCATGGCGGCGCGTGGAAGATTGCCTACGCTGACTTCGTCACGGCCATGATGGCCTTCTTCCTGCTGATGTGGCTGCTGGGCTCCACGACCGAGGGCGACAAGAAGGGCATCGCCGAGTTCTTCCAGTCGCCGCTGAAGGTGGCCATGCTGGGCGGCTCCGGCTCGGGCGACTCGTCCAGCGTCGTGCGCGGCGGCGGCAAGGACCTGACGCGCGAGACCGGCCAGGTCAAGGAAGGCCAGAGCGAAGCCAAGCGCGCCAGCTACACGCTGCGCGCGCTGAAGGAGGAGCAGCGCAAGGCCGAGAAGTCGCGCCTGGAGCAGCTCAAGACCAAGGTCGAGGAGGTGCTGGCCGAGAACCCCAAGCTTGCGGCGCTGGGCGGCCAGATCCGCCTGGACATGACGCGCGAAGGCCTGCGCATCCAGATCGTCGACGAAGGCAACCGGCCCATGTTCGACAGCGGCAGCGCCGTCGTGAAGCCCTACATGCGCGAGCTGCTGCGCGAGCTCGGCAACGTGCTGACCGAGGTGCCCAACCGCCTGACGGTGGAGGGCCACACCGATGCCCAGCCCTTCCCGGGGGGCGACAAGGGCTACAGCAACTGGGAGCTGTCAGCCGACCGCGCGAATGCGTCGCGGCGCGAGCTGGTGGCAGGCGGGCTGTCCGAGGCGCGCATGCTGCGCGTGCAGGGCCTGGCTGCCAGCAAGCTGCTGGATGCCAAGGACCCCAACGGCGCGCTGAACCGGCGCATCAGCATCATCGTCATGAACCGCGATGCCGAGGACGCCGTGCTGAAGAATGTGGTGGAAGAACCCGAGGCCGACACGCCAGCGGCCGAGACCGGCAAAATGCCGCAAACTCAGCCTGTGGCGCCGGCCCGCTAGAAACTAGACTGCGGGCTGACCCCTGAAATCCCCGCCTGCCTACAGAGAGGATCGCCATGAGCGCTGACATGAAATTCCTGGTCGTTGACGACTTCTCCACCATGCGCCGCATCGTTCGCGGCCTGCTGAAAGAGATCGGCTACAACAACTGCGAAGAGGCCGAAGACGGCGTCGAAGCGCTGAACATGCTCAAGGGCGCCAAGTTCGACTTCGTCGTCAGCGACATCAACATGCCCAACATGACGGGCTTCGAGTTGCTGAAGGCCATCAAGGAAGACCCCAACCTCAAGCACCTGCCGGTGCTGATGGTCACGGCCGAAGCCCGCAAGGAAGACATCGTGCTGGCAGCGCAGTCCGGCGCGGCCGGCTACATCGTCAAGCCCTTCACCAAGGCGACGCTGGAGGAAAAAGTCCTCAAGATCATGCAGAAGCTGGCTGCCGCCGCCTGACAACAAAACCAAAGGGGACTGCCATGTCGATGGATCAGTTGGACCAATTGGCCAAGGCTCAGGAGCCGCTGCTCGTCTCGCCCGAGGTCTTTCAGCAGCTCGGCACCATCACCCGCACGCTGCATGACACGATGCAGCGCCTGGGCGTCATGCCCAAGCTGCAGGTGGCCACGGACGGCCTGCCCGATGCACGCAGCCGCCTGAGCTACATCGCCACCAAGACGGCCGCTGCGGCCGAGAAGGTGCTGAATTCGGTCGACCAGGCCAAGGCCGAGCACGCGGGCATCAGCAAGGCGACGCAGGAGCTGGCCGCTGCCATCGTGGCCGACCCCGTGCGGGCCGTTGCCAGCGGTGCGGTGATGAACTTCGTCAAGGATGTCGAGAGCCGCACGACGAGCATCGACAACCACCTGACCGACATCATGCTGGCGCAGGATTTCCATGACCTGACCGGTCAGGTCGTCGCCAAGGTTGTGAACCTGGCCAACGATCTGGAAGACAGCCTCGTCAAGCTGCTGGTGCAGGTGGTGCCGCCCGAGCAGCGCGAGAAGGTCGACCCGACCATCCTGCAGGGCCCGGTCGTCAACGCCGAAGGACGCACCGACGTCGTGACCAACCAGGGCGAGGTCGACGACCTGCTGGCCAGCCTCGGGTTCTGAGGTTCGCCACCCCGACGAAGCCGGCCCTCGCGCCGGCTTTTTTCATGCTCAGTCCGGCTGCGCCTCGGGCACCAGCTCCCGGATGGACTGGTTGAGTCGCTCCATCGTCTGCGGCGGGACCTGCTGCGAGCAGGCCAGGTAGCGCAGCTCGCCGCGCGGCATGTCAGGGAACTCGATGCGCACCAGTGGCAGGTGGGTGAAGTCCGGGTTGCGGCGCAGCCAGCCCAGGTCCTCCTCGTCGATGAGCATGTAGTCCACACGCCGCGCACCCACCATGCGGGCGAGCTGCAGCGGCGCCAGCTGGGCGCGCACGGGCGTGCGGGCGGCGTTGGCGAGGTGCTGGTCCAGCTGCTGGCCATAGGACACGCCGTCCATCAGGCCGGGCTGCAGCGACGCGTCGGCGAACAGCTGCGCGACCCTGGGCATGGCGCGGATCTGCGCCGCCACGCTGGCATGGGCCAGCACGACATGCGGCCGGTCACGGTGAATGGGCAGCGAGAAGCGCGCGAAGGCCTCCCGTTCGGGGTTTCTGTAGAGGCCCGGCGAGCACAGCGCGCCCTGGTTGGCCTGCAAGTGCTGCAGCGTGCGCCGTATGGGCACCTCGACGTAGTGCGCCTCGATGCCGGCGCGCTTGAGCAGCCGCGCCGAGCGCTCGATGAGGAAGCCCAGAGGCTTGCCGGCGTCCGTGTAGCTGTAGGGCGGCTTGTCGCGGTACTCGATGGTCAGCGACGGCTGCGCCCAGGCGCTGCCGGCCAGCAGGGCGGCCAGCAGGGCGAGCGGGCGCAATCGCAGGCAGACCATGGGCAAAAGCGTAACGCCCTGTGCTGACTGGCCGCTGCCGTGGCGGCGGCAATCCTTCACGGCTTGCCGGCGGATGTCGGTGCGGAACAGGCGGGTGAGCGCCCCGCTTTTTCCGCTCAGGTTTTCCGGCTGGCCTCGAACAATCGGGTCAGCGCCCCGCATGGGGTGAATCCCGACATGGCCGACCAAGACGCACAAGACCGCAACCTACCTGCCTCGCCCAAGAAGATCCAGAAATCTCGGGCCGAGGGGCAGTTGCCGCGTTCGCGCGACCTGCCGCACTTCGCCATGATGGTGGCTGGCGGCGCGGTGCTGGCGATCGGCGGGCCGCAGATCGTCGAGAAACTGCGCCAGACGCTGATCCATGGCCTGCACTTCGACGCCCGGCTGCTGGCCCGGCCCGGCTTCATGAGCGAGCGGCTGTTGGAGATGACGCTGGATTTCGCGCTGGTCATGGGGCCCATCGCTGCGCTGCTGGTGCTGGTGGGCATCGCCAGCAACCTCGCCAGCGGCGGCTGGAACTGGACGATGAAGCCGCTGGCCCCCAAGTTCAATCACCTGAACCCGCTTGGCGGGCTCAAGCGGCTGTTCACCGGCCAGGGCCTGGGCACGGCGCTGAAGGCGGTGCTGCTGGCGCTGGTCCTGGGCATCGTGGGGGCCCTGGTGCTGAAGAACCGGCTGGCAGCCTACGTCAGCATCATGTCCGTGCCGTTGCCTTCGGCGCTGGCCTACGCGGGCCAGCAGCTGATGGGCGGGCTGGCGCTGCTGGCGGTTGCGCTGGCGGTGTTCGCCGCCATCGACGTGCCGCTGCAGCGCCAGCTGTGGATGCGCCGCCTTCGCATGACGCGCGAGGAGGCGAAGCAGGAGATGAAGGAAGTCGAGGGCAACGTCGAGGTCAAGGCCAAGATGCGCGCCCTCATGCGCGAGATGGCCAAGCGCCGCATGCTGTCCGCGGTGCCGCAGGCTGACCTGGTGGTCATGAACCCGACCCACTACGCCGTCGCGCTGAAGTACGAGGAAGGCCGCATGGCCGCGCCCAAGGTGGTGGCCAAGGGTGCCGACCTGCTGGCCATGAAGATCCGCGACCTGGCCAAGGAGAGCAAGGTGCCGGTGCTGCAGCAGCCGGTACTGGCCCGTGCGCTGTACGCCCACGCCAAGGTCGACCACGAGATTCCCGCCGCGCTGTTCGGCGCCGTGGCGCAGGTGCTGGCCTATGTGTACCAGCTGCGCGCCGCACTGGCCTCGCGCAACGTCGCCCGGCCGGACATGCCCAAGCCGCATGTGCCGCCTGAGTTGGACCCGCACAACAAGCCGGGCTGGCAGCCCGAGCCGGACGAGGACTTCGCGGAATAAGCCACACCCCGTGGCGCCGGAACAGGGCGGCTTTCCTGCCGCTACTCCGCCTCAAGTTTTGCGCCTCGCGGCGAAGAATGTGGCCGAGACCCGACGCGCCGCATGAACCAGCTCACCGCCAAACTCCAGACCCTGCTCGGCCCGCGCTCCGGCGTCATCGCCGCTTTGGGCGCACCGATCGCCGTGCTGCTGGTGCTGTCGATGATGGTGCTGCCGCTGCCGCCGTTCGCGCTGGACCTGCTGTTCACTTTCAACATCGCGATGGCCGTGATGGTGATGATGGTGGCGGCGCACATGGTCAGGCCGCTGGACTTTGCGGCCTTCCCGACCGTGCTGTTGCTGACGACGCTGATGCGGCTGTCGCTGAACGTTGCGTCCACCCGCGTCGTGCTGCTGGAGGGCCACACCGGCACCGGCGCGGCCGGCAAGGTCATCGAGGCCTTCGGCCACTTCTTGATCGGCGGCAACTTCGCGGTCGGCCTGATCGTGTTCGCCATCCTCGTCGTCATCAACTTCATCGTGGTGACCAAGGGTGCCGAGCGCATCGCCGAGGTCGGCGCGCGCTTCACGCTGGACGCGATGCCCGGCAAGCAGATGGCCGTGGACGCCGACCTGAACGCCGGCCTCATCAACGAGGCCGAGGCCAAGCGCCGCCGTGCCGAGCTGGGCGACGAGGCGGACTTCTTCGGTTCCATGGACGGTGCCAGCAAGTTCGTGCGTGGCGACGCCGTGGCCGGCATGCTGATCCTGGCGATCAACATCGTCGGCGGCTTCATCATCGGCATCGCCCAGCACGGGCTGAGCGCCAGCGACGCCGCCAACAGCTACATCCTGCTGGCGGTGGGCGACGCGCTGGTGGCGCAGGTGCCGGCGCTGCTGATCTCGGTGGCGGCAGCCATGGTGGTGTCGCGTGTGGGCACGGACAAGGACATCGGCAGCCAGATCGGCAAGCAGGTGTTCGGCTCGGCCAAGAGCATCGCCATCACGGCCGGTGTCATCGGCGCGTTGGGCCTGATCCCGGGCATGCCGCACGTCGTCTTCCTGCTGATCGCCGCCGGCCTCGGGTATCTCGCCTGGTGGCTGCGCAGCACGGAGCAGGCGGCCGAGGCGGCCAAGGCCGTGAAGCCCATCATGCCGCCCAGCGAGGGTAGCGGCGAGGCCAGTTGGGAAGACCTGGTGCCGGTGGACACGCTGGGCCTGGAGGTGGGCTACCGCCTCATCACGCTGGTGGACAAGACCCGCGAGGGCGACCTGCTCAGCCGCATCAAGGGCGTGCGCCGCAAGTTCGCGCAGGAGGTCGGCTTCCTGCCGCCGCCGGTGCACATCCGCGACAACCTGGAGCTGCGGCCCAGCCAGTACCGCATCTCGCTGCGCGGCGCCGTCGTCGGCGAGGCCGAAGCCTTCCCCGGCATGTGGCTGGCCATCAACCCGGGCCACGCCACGCAGAAGCTCATCGGCACCGCCACGACCGACCCCGCCTTCGGCCTGCCGGCCGTGTGGATCGACGAGCGGCAGAAGGAGATGGCCCAAATGAGCGGGTTTACGGTCGTTGATTGCTCGACTGTCGTGGCCACCCACCTTTCACACTTGATGCAAGTGCACGCGGCCAAGCTGTTGGGCCGCGTGGAGACGCAGGCCCTGGTGGAACACCTCACCAAGCAGGCGCCGCAATTGATTGAAGACGTGATTCCCAAGATGGTCAGCATCGCCACCCTGCAACGAGTCCTCCAGCTGCTGCTGGAAGAGGGCGTGCATGTGCGCGACATGCGCTCCATCGTCGAATGCTTGGCCGAGAACGCCGCCGCGGTCACCGACCCGCAGGAACTGGCCCGTCGCATCCGCACCCACATCGCGCCGGCCATCGTGCAGCAGATCTACGGCAGCACCAAAGAGCTGGACGTCATCGCGCTGGAGCCCGAGCTGGAGCGCCTCGTCACGCAGGCTCTCAATTCGCCGCACGGCGCCGCACTGGACCCCGGTGTGGCCGACACGCTGGCCCGCAGCGCCGCCGAGACGGCTCAGAAGCAGGAAGACCGCGGCGTGCCCGCCACGCTGCTGGTGCCCGACCTGATCCGCGCGCCCATGGCCCGCCTGCTCAAGCGCGCCGCGCCGCGGCTCAAGGTGCTGGGCCACAGCGAGATCCCTGAGACCCACACCATCCGCATCGGCTCCATCATCGGAGGCACAGCATGAACGTTCGCAAATTCACGGCAAGAACCTCGCGCGAAGCACTCGCGCTGGTTAAGCAAGCCTTCGGCGCAGACGCGGTGGTGCTTTCCAACAAAACGGTGCCGGAAGGCGTCGAGGTGCTGGCGATGGCGCCGGAAGGCATGGGCCAGATCGAGCAGATGGCCCAGACCGCCCCGCGCGCCGCAACCCGCCCGGCCGCGCAGCCGCCGGCCGGCCAGCCGCCGCAGCGTGCCAGCTTCGCCGAGCGCTCGCGCCAGGAGCCCAGCTTCGGTGCGCCCGAGGTGCGCAACGACGTCGAGCAACTCGCCATGAGCACGCTGAGCTTCCAGGACTACGTGCGCGAGCGCGTGTTGCGCCGCCGTCAGGCCGAGATGGCCGGCCAGCCCGATCCCGTGCTGGCGCGGCCGGCCCCCGCGCCGCAGCAGCCGCCGGCGGTGTCGCTGGACGCCGCGCGTGCTCAGCGTGAGCGCCGTGCCGCCGAAGCCATGGCCGCGCTGGCCCCGCGCCGGCCCGCGCCGGCCCAGCCCCGTCCGATGCCGCCGGTGCTGCGCGACGAGATCCGCATTCCCACCGCCGCCATGCCCGCGACGCAGCGCGCCGTGCCCCAGCTCGGCGACATCGGCAACAGCGTCGGCACGGACCCCCTGCCGCTGCCGGGCCAGCCCAGCGCCTCGCAGCGCAACCAGATGGACATGGCCGCCGAGCTGCGCCAGATGCGCGGCCTCATCGAGGAGCGCTTCTCTTCGCTGGCCTTCATGGAGAAGCTGCAGCGCCAGCCCGTGCAGGCGCGGCTGACGCAGAAGCTTCTGGAGCTGGGCTTTTCGCCTGCGCTGGTGCGCAAGCTTGCCGAGAGCTGCCCGTCCGACTTCAAGGCCGGCTCGCCTCATGACCCCGCCGACGAGACAGCCTGGGCCGCCCACGTGCTGTCGCGCAACCTGCAGACTGACGAGGCCGCCCCGGCCATCGAGGACCGCGGCGGCGTGTTCGCGCTGATCGGCTCCACCGGCGTCGGCAAGACCACCACCACCGCCAAGCTGGCCGCCCACTTCGCCACCAAGTACGGTGCCAGCCAGTTGGGCCTGATCACGCTGGACGCCTACCGCGTCGGCGCCCACGAACAGCTGCGCGCCTACGGCCGCATCCTCGGCGTGCCGGTGCACACCGCGCACGACCGCGCGTCGCTGGACGACCTGCTGGACCTGCTGTCCAGCAAGAAGCTGGTGCTGATCGACACCGCCGGCATGGCCCAGCGCGATAGCCGCACCCAGGAGCTACTGGAGATGCTGGCCCACCCCAGCATCAAGAAGCTGCTGGTGATCAACGCCGCGCAGCAGGGCGAGACCATCGAGGACGTCGTCGGCGCCTGGAAGGGCGCGGCCTGCGAGGGCGTCGTGCTCAGCAAGATCGACGAGGCCGTCAAACTGGCCCCGGCGCTGGACACGCTGATCCGCCACAAGCTCAAGGTGCTGGGCGTGGCCAACGGCCAGCGCGTGCCGGAAGACTGGCACCGCCTGCCCAGCGTCGCCCTCGTGCAGCGCGCGCTGAAGGGCGCGGCTTCCGGCGCCTGGCGCATGGACAACACCGACGTCAACCTGATCTTCGCCGGCGCACCGCTGACCGACGGCATGAGGGCCATCCACTGATGCTGCAAGACCAAGCCCACGGTTTGCGCCGCCTGTTCGCGGCCTCCAAGACGCGCTTCGTGCCGGTTGTCAGCAACCCGCGCGTGATGGGCGCCGGCGTGCTGCTGGAAGGCCTGTGCGCAGCCTTCGCCGAGCTCAATCTGCAAACGCTGGTGGTCGACGCGGGCGAGCATTCGCCGACGCCTTCGGAGCTGGCGCAGGTGGACTTGTCCAACTGCATCGAGCGGCTGTCTCCTCGGGTCTCGTACCTGGCGGCGCGCGGCCTGCCGCTGCGTCACATCAATGCGCAGGGCTCGGCAGCGGCCTTCCTGGAAGCGGTGGCCGCCGCGGCGCCCGAGGCCGACGTCATCCTGCTGCATGCGCCGGCATCCGAACTGGCCCGCGTCGTCGCGTCGCGCGAGGTGCGGCCTCTGCTGCTGGCCGACACCGACCCGCTGAGCGTCACCGAAGCGTATGCGGGCATGAAATGGCTCACGCAACGCGCCGGGCTGATGGTCTACAGTCTGCTGATGGCCTGCCACCCCCAGCTGCGCGTGGCCACTCGCATCGCGCAACAGCTTCATTCCTGCGCCGACGGCTTCCTCGGCGCGGTGCTGCGCGACTGGGCCTGCCTCGACCCCCGCGCCTCCCAGCATGCGCCGCTGACCCCAGAGCTGCGTCACCTGGCGCGCGAGCTGCTGCTGGCCGCGCCGCCCGGCGCGGCGCTGGACGCCGCCTCCGACGCGACCCCGCTGCGCCCGGCGCGCAAGGGAGCCTTTTCTCAGGTCCACGCGCATTGATCTCGCCGGAGTTCACCATGTACACGCCCAAAGGCCGCCTCGACAACAGCACGCTGATCAAGCAGTACAGCCCGCTGGTGCGACGCCTGGCGCACCAGATGATTGCCAAGCTGCCGGCCAACGTCGAGGTGGATGACCTCATCCAGGTTGGCCTCATCGGCCTGACCGACGCGCTGTCGCGCTTTGACGCAGGGCAGGGCGTGCAGTTCGAGACCTTCGCGACGCAGCGCATCCGCGGCGCCATGCTCGACGAGCTGCGCGGCGGCGACTGGATGAGCCGCGGCACGCGCCGCCAGCAGCGCGAGATCGAGGCGGCGGTGCACAAGGTCGAGCAGCGCCTGGGCCGAGCGCCCCACGAGGCCGAGATCGCTGCCGAGATGGGCCTGCCGTTGGCCGAGTACCAGGAGCTGCTGGGCAAGGTGCGTGGCACGCAGCTGGTCTACCTGGAAGACATGTCCGGCGACGAGGGCGACGAGGACTACCTCGACCGCCATGTGGCCGACGAGGCCAGCAACCCCGTCGCGCTGCTGCAGGACCACCGCATGCGCGAGGCGCTGGTGGCCGCCATCAAGAACCTGCCCGAGCGCGAGCAGTTTGTGATGAGCATGTACTACGAGCACGACATGAATCTCAAGGAGATTGCGGCCGTGCTCAAGGTCACGGAGTCGCGCGTCTGTCAACTGCACAGTCAGTCCATCGCAAGGTTGCGCGTTAAGCTGCGCGACTGGTAAATCGCGGGGCACGCCGACGGCAGCTGCCCCAGCTCATAAGCAGGGGACAAGCGCATGTTCGGATGGAAGAAGGCCGGGTATCCGACGGTGGCGACCGCTGCGACTGCCGCCGCGTCGCGTGAAGAGCCGACCCGGCGCGAGGATGGTGCCGCGCTGAACGTCGTCAAGCGCCTGGCCCGGTCAATCTCCACGGTGGGCAAGGATGCCGCCGAGGTGCGCGGTGCGCTCGAAGACACACAGCGTGTTGTGCAGGCCCAGAGCCAGGCCATGCAGGCGCTGGCCCTGCAGCTCAACCAGATCGGCGAAGCGCAACGCTCCATCGCCACCGCCACCGCCCAGAGCGCGGCGGCTGTGCAGCGCGCGCGCGGTGCGCTGGGCGTCGTTGGCGGCGAGGTGGTGGGCATGTCGGCCACGCTGGTGCAGGTGTCGGACGCCGCGGCCGAGATCACCAAGATTTCCTTGCAGACGCGCCTTGTCGCGTTCAACGCGGCCGTCGAGGCCAAGCATGCGGGCGATGCCGGCCGCGGCTTCGCCGTCGTCGCCGAGGCCGTCAAGGCGCTGGCTGGTCAGGTGGAGTCGTCGTCCAAGGCCATCGTCACCGCCATCGCGACGCTGCAGGACCGCATCGACCGTTTCAGCACCGAGCTGACCGAGAACGCGGCCAAGCCCAGCCAGATCCACGCCGCGTTCAGCGAGGTGGAGCAGGACGTGCAGCGCATTTCGGCGTCCGCCGCCGAAAGCGGCCAGCAGATGGGCCTGCTCAACGAGCGCGCACACGAACTGGAGCGCGAGGTGTCCGAAGCCACCCATGGCCTCAAGGTCGCGTTCGACGGCAGCGACCGCTTCCTGCGCATGTCCGAGGAGCTCATCGAGCAGATCGCCGAGAGCGGCGTCGAGGTCGACGACATGCCCTTCATCCGCACCGCGCAGTCGGCTGCGGCCGAGATCGGCGCGCTGCTGGAAGACGCGCTGCGCGGCGGCCAGATCAGCGAGGCCGACCTCTTCGACGAGCAATACCGCCCCATAGAAGGCACCAACCCGCAGCAGCACACGACGCGCTTCTGCCAGCTCGGTGACAAGCTGTTCCCGGCCGTGCAGGAGAAGGCGCTGGGCTTCAGCGACAAGATCGTTTTCTGCATCGCGGCCGACCGCAACGGCTACATCGCCACCCACAACCGCAAGTACTGCCAGCCCCAGCGCCCGGGCGACACGGTGTGGAACACGGCCAACAGCCGCTACCGCCGCATCTTCAACGACCGCACCGGCCTGGCCTCGGCGCGCAACACCCGGCCCTTCCTGCTGCAGACCTATCGCCGCGACATGGGCGGCGGCCGCTTCGTCGTGCTCAAGGAGGCGACGGCACCCATCCTGGTCAATGGCCGGCATTGGGGCGGGCTGCGGCTGGCGTTCAACTTCTGACGCTCAGTTCTTCACCGACAGCCTGATCTCGCGGTTCAACAGTTCCAGCCACGCATCCGCCTGCGGATGGGCCTTGCTGAGGGCCATGTAGGTCGTCTTCAGCTCCACCGCCGGCGCCAGCCAGCGCACCTCGGTCACGGCGTCGCCTGCCAGCAGGTACTCGAAGGACGCGCGCTCGGAGAACACGGCGTCGACGCGGCCCAGCTTCAGCATCTGCAGTGCCGGACGCCGGTCGACGACGGGGTTGAGCCGGTAGCTGCCGGTGGTCAGCTCGGGCGGCAGGTAGGAGCCTCGTTCCACGGCGACCTGCGCGTCCGCGGCCAGCGGCTCGGTGCCGCGATCGGCGCGCACGAAGAAGCCCAGCTGCATGCGCGCCACCGGCAGCGAGTAGCGCAGCAGCGCATCCCGCTCGTCATTGCGCCACACGGCCATCAGCAGGCATTCGCCGTTGCGAGCCATCGTGTAGGCGCGCGCCCAGGGCGCCTTGATGGCCTGTACCGCCAGCCCCGCGGCCGTGAAGGCGCGCCGCGCCAGCGCGCCCAGGCTGCCGCCGTCCGGCAGGTCGGCGCTGACGTAGGGCGGGAAATCGGTGAAGCACAGTGGCACCGTGGCCGCGGCGGCCTGGGCGTGCGCGGCGCCCGGCATCGTCAGCAGCGCGGCCAGCAGGCCGGCGGGCTGCAGCCAGCCTGGCCCGCCGCGTGTCATTCGGCGATGCAAGCCCGGTTCTTGCCCGTGTGCTTGGCTTCGTACAGCGCCGCGTCGGCGCGGTCCAGCGCGGCTTCCAGCGTCTCGCCGGGCCGGTACAGCGTGACGCCGGCCGAGAAGGTCACGAACACGTCCTTGCCGTCGTGGTTGAACAGCGCCGACGACAGCGAGCGCTGCAGCCGCACCAGCACTGCCTGCGCTTCGTCCAGCGGCGTGTTGGGCAGCATCAGCACGAACTCCTCGCCGCCGTAGCGCGCCACCATGTCGCCGGGGCGCAGCGAGGCCTGGGTGCGCTCGGCCAGCGACTTCAGCGCGATGTCGCCGGCGTGGTGGCCCAGGCTGTCGTTGAGCTTCTTGAAGTTGTCGATGTCCAGCAGCGCCAGCGCCACGCGCGTGGCCTCGCGCTCGGCCTTGGCCTGCACGATGCCGAAGGCCTGGATCAGGCCGCGGCGGTTGGCCACCTGCGTGAGCTGGTCGGTGTGCACCTCGTTGGACAGCCGGCGCAGCTCGCCTTCCAGCTCTTCGACGCGCTGCGTTAGCGCAGTGGCGCGGTCATGCTCCAGCGTCAGCCGCTGCTGCGTCTGGGCGACGAGGCCCTGCACGCTGCGGCTTTCTTCCACCATTTCGCGCACGGTGCCGGCCAGGCTCTCCAGCGAGTCCGCCCGCTCGATGGCGTCGGCGTAGCGGCCCACGCTGTTCTGGAAGCGGTCGGTGTGCTGGCCCAGCTCGCCCAGCTCGGACAGCATGCGCTGGATCAGGCCCTTGAGCGCATCGCGCGCCTTGGAGCGCTCGTCGCGCAGGGTGCGCTGGCGGTCGCGCGTGCCGGCCAGCAGTTCGGACACGGTGCGCACGCCGCGGCCCGACAGGCCCTGGGTCAGCGTGTTGTTCATGGCCTCGGCCTGGCCGCGTGCCCAGGAGTCGTCCTCGGCCAGGTCCACGAGGCTGGACGACAGCTCGCGGCACAGGCCACCCAGCTCGTCGAACAGGTGGCGGCGATGGTCCAGCAGGTGGCGGGCGCGCAGGCACAGCGCGGCCATCTGCGCGGCGCGCTCGGGGCTGGCGCCGTCGCGCCGGATTTCCTCCTGCGCGGCCTCCAGGTCGCGCATCAGCGTGTCGGCCGGCGTGGCCTCGGTCTGCGCCGAGCGCAGCGCATGCCGCACGGTGCCGTTGAGCTCCCCGCTGACCTCGCGCCAGGGGCCGAAGTCGGCGGCAGGCATGTCAGGCGTGGCGGGGCGGCCGGGCTCGCTCAGGCCGCCGCTGTCGCGGAAGTCCGAGTCCATGAACGCGCTGTCGGCGAACAGCTGGCTGGGCGTGCCGCCGTCGTCATCGGTCTCGACCTCGCTGCCGTCGCCGTCCTTGTCCCAGCTGGCGATGAGCTGCGACAGGCGCTTGACGAGCTTGCTGCTGTCGGCGCGGCTGAGCTCCAGCACGCGGTTGATGCCGTCCTTCTTGCGCGCCAGCGTCCAGTGCCGGCCGCCGCGCTCCAGCCCGCGCACGAGGCGTTCGATGGCCTGCGCCAGCGCCTCCGCCTGCGCGCCGGGGCCCGCCGTGTCCAGCAGCCGGTCGACCTGGCGTTGCAGCTCGTCCAGCCGCTGCTCGCGCAGCGCCGTCTGCAGTTCCTGGCGCGTGGCGCCGGACGGCAGCGCCAGGCTGATGAGCCGGAACATCAGCTGCTGCAGCTTCTCTGGCACCGCGCCGTTGGTGGGCGCGGCGGGTTCGCCGCCGGCCTCGATGGCGTAGGCGCGGGCGTAGTTCTCGGGCGTGGGTTCCAGCCGGGCCTGGGCCAGGCGTTGCAGCGCCGCCTTGGCGAGCTGGGCTGGCGCAAGGGTAGAGCGCATCGGTGAGTCGGGGTTTTGTTAGCGTTGGCCGCGGGCGATGTCCGCGGTGCCGTCGGCCTGTGTGATCCAGGGTGCCTTGCGTGGCAGCACGGTCTGGGCGATCCAGCGCTCCAGCTCGTCGGCGGGCAGGGCCTTGCTGAACAGGAAGCCCTGCATCAGCGAGCAGCCCAGGCGGTGCAGCACTTCCATCTGGCGCAGCGTCTCCACGCCCTCGGCGATGACGCGCAGCCCCAGAGCCCGTGCCAGCGCGATGATGGCCGTGACGACGGCCGAACTCTGCGGCGTGATGCCCAGGTCGCGCACGAAGGTGCGGTCCACCTTGACCTCGGAGATGGGCAGCGTGGTCAGGTAGGCCAGCGATGAATAGCCGGTGCCGAAGTCGTCGATGGAGATCTCGACACCCACTTCGTTCAGGCGGTGCAGAGACGGGATGACGTTCTGCAGGTCTTTCATCAGGTTGTTCTCGGTGATCTCGAGCTGGATGGACCGGTGCGGCACGCCGTAGGCGCTGACGCACTGGTGGATGTGCTCGACGAGATCGGTGCGCTCGAACAGCCGGCTGGGCAGGTTGACGGCGATGGAGTCGGCAAAGCCGAACTGCAGCGACCACAGCTTGGCCTGGCGCGCGGCTTCCTTCAGTGCCCATTCGGACAGCGGCACGATGAGGCCGGTCTCTTCCGCCAGCGGGATGAAGTCGGCCGGCGGCACCAGCACGTTGCCGCGCTGCCAGCGCATCAGTGCCTCGGCGCCCACCATGCGGGCGGCGCGCACGTCGATCTTGGGCTGGTAGTGCAGCACGATCTCGTTGCGTTCCAGCGCCTTGTGCAGCGCCGACTCCAGCTCCAGCTTCTGCTTGCCGTGGCCGGCAAGCTGCGGCGAGTAGACGGCAGAGGCATTGCGGCCCTGGCTCTTGACCGCGTACATCGCCACGTCGGAGTTGCGCAGCAGGTCGGCCATGGTCTGGCCGTCGCGCGGGTAGATGGCGATGCCGACGCTGGCCGTGACGAAGCATTCCTGGCCGCCGACGAAGATGGGTTCGCGCAGGGCATCCAGCACGCGCTGGGCGACGCGCTCGGCATCGCGCTCGTCGGTCACTTCGGGCAGCAGCGCGACGAACTCGTCGCCGCCCAGCCGGCCGACGGCCTCCAGGCCGCGGTGGCTGCGGTTGCCCAGGCCTTCGAGCACGCCTTCCATGATCTGGTCGGAGTGGCGCACGCAGCTGCGCAGGCGCCGGCCGACCTCGATCAGCAGCTCGTCGCCGGCCGCATGGCCCAGCGTGTCGTTGATGACCTTGAAGCGGTCCAGGTCGATCAGCAGCAGCCCCACCTCGTGGCCGCCGCGGCGCGCGCTCTCGATGGCGCGCTCGACGCGCCAGATCAGCTGGCGGCGGTTGGGCAGGCCGGTGAGGGCGTCGAAGTGCGCCAGCTGGCGGATGCGGTCCTCGGCCTGGCGGCGGTCGGTCACGTCCTGCAGGATGCCGGTGTAGCCGCTGACGACGCCCTGATCGCTGAACTCGGGCTCGGCCTCGATGTGCACGACGCGCTGGCGGCCATCGGGCAGCGTCAGCGGCAGGTCGGTGATGAGGACCGAGGTGTGGGCGATGACGTCGCGCAGCAGGCGCAGGAACACATGGCGGTCGTCCGACGGCACCATGCGCAGCACGCTGAGGAAGTCCAGCCGGTCCTGCGGGCCGCGGCCGAACACGCGCAGGCCCTCGGCGGAGATTGCGAAGCTGCCGGGCACGTCGCGGCGCCATTCGAAGCTGCCCATGCGCGCCAGATCCTGCGCACGGGCCAGCTTGGCCTTGCTGCGCTCCAGCTCGTGACGGGTGCGCGAGCTGCGCAGCAGGTAGCGCAGCCGTCCGTCCAGCAGGCTCCATTGCGACGACTTGACGAAGAAGTCCGTGGCACCGGCCTGGTAGGCACGGTTGATGGAGGCCTCGTCGTCCAGGCCGGTCAGCATCAGCACGGGCAGGGATTCGAAGCCGGGCGTGGCGCGCAGCAGCGAGCAGGTCTCGAAGCCGTCCAGCTCGGGCATCAGCGCGTCCAGCACGACGACGTCGGGCGCACGCACGGACAGCTGGGCCAGTGCCGCGCTGCCGCTCGCTGCCTCGGTCACTTCGAAACCGCGCTCGCGCAGCGCGGCAGCTGTCAGCAGCAGGTTGACCTCGTCGTCATCCACCAGCAGCACGCGCGGGCTTGACGGCAGATCGTCGAGGGCTTGACCGGTGGGCAGCATGAGGCTGGGTGTCAAAGCAGCGCGGCGAGGGCCGCACGTACCTGTTGGATGTCCTGGAGCATAGCGTCCAACTGTTCCTGCATGCCCTCGCTGCGGCCTTCGCGGGCCAGGGTTTCAATGTCAGCGCAACGCGCCGACAGTGCCATCGCGCCGAGGCTGGCGGACGACGACTTCAGGGTGTGGCTGACGTGGCGGATGGCGACGAGATCCAGCACGTCGCCCTCGCGCGCCCGGGCCAGGTCGGGCAGCAGCCGTTCCAGCGAGCTGCCGAAGGCGGCCACGACGCGTTCCAGCAGCTTGTTGCCGCCGCTCGGGTCGAGCTCGCGAAGGCGTCGTATCGCCTCGGGATCGAGCAGGGCTGCGGGTGGTTGGGCGGTCATGGGGAACTGGACACGGGGTATCCCGCAAATGTATCGCGGGCAGGTGGGGGGGGCGACGCGAAGGAATGCACAGATTCGGCGGGGCAAACACCGTGGTGCATATGCACACGGGCGTGGCGGGCCGCTGCCTACAATCTCTCGCATGAACAGCCTGAGCGACCACAGCGCGCTATCGCGCCGCCTGGAGAGGCGACCGTCGATGCGGCTGGTGGTGGCGGGGCTGGCCGGTGCCGCGCTGCTGATGCTGGTGCTCGGCGCGCTGGTGGTGCTGGCGCTGATGCGGGTGTGGGGCGGCGAGGTCGGCCTCGTGCATGCGGCTCTCGTGCTGACGGCATTCTTCACCGGTGTCATGGTGCTCGTGGCGGCGGCGCTTGGCTGGCATGCCGGCGTGCGGCTGACTCGCCAGCGCCTGGCCGAACCGCTGCGCGAGGCGCGCCAGCAACTGCTGATGCAGGCGCAGCTGCAGCGCGACTGGCAATGGGCCACCGACGCGACGCACCGCCTGGTGCGCTGGCAGGCGCCGCAGGGCGGGCCGGCGTCCAGCTGGGTGGGCGCCAGCCTGAACACGCAGCTGCTGTGGGAGCGTTTTGCGCCGACCGAGCCGGGGCAGGAGCTGCGCGAGCGCGTGCAGGCCCAACAGCCGTTCACCGAATTGCTCGTCCCCGCCGTCGACGGCACCACGCGCTGGCGGCTGCGCGGGCTGCCTTGCATCGATTCGCAGGGGCATTTCGCCGGCTATGTCGGTACCGCGCGGCCTGATGAGGTGGCTGCACCGGCAGCGGCTCCGGCGCCGCAGGATCTGGCGGTCGAGCAGGAGTCCTTCAGCTACACGGTGTCGCACGACCTGCGTGCCCCGCTGCGCGTCGTCGAGGGTTTCGCCCGCATCCTGAAGGAAGACTACGGCGCGCGGCTGGACCGCGTCGGCAACGACCACCTGGACCGCGTCATGAGTGCCGCGGCGCGCATGAACAGCATGATCGACGCGCTGCTGTCGCTGAGCCAGCTGTCCACGCGACCGCTGGCCTGCCAGCCGGTCAACCTGTCTCAGCAGGCGGGCTATGTGATGGAAGAACTGCGCCGCGGTATGCCGCAGCGAGAGCTGGAACTGGACATCGAGCCCGACCTGGTGGTGCAGGGCGACCCGACGCTGCTGCGCATGGTGCTGGAGAACCTGCTGGGCAATGCGTGGAAGTACAGCGCCAAGGTCGACTGCGCGCGCATCCGCTTCGCGAGCTGCGAGCAGGGAGGGCGGCGTGCCTTCGTCGTGTCGGACAACGGCGCCGGCTTCGACATGCGCTTTGCCGAGCGGCTGTTCGGCGTGTTCCAGCGCCTGCACAGCGCCAGCGACTTCCAGGGCACCGGCGTCGGCCTGGCGCTGGTGCGCCGCATCGTGCGTCGCCACGGTGGCGACATCTGGGCCGAGTCCGCGGTCGGCGAGGGTTCCCGCTTCTATTTCACCTTGGGCTGACGCCTGAGTCGCGGGCCGAGCGCCGGGCCGCTCCCAAGCCGGCCCGCCATGGCGATGTGCTTGCGGCTCGATGCCGCAAGCATCGCCGTCCCCTCGGGGGGCCGACCAGGCCTGCCCGCGTTCAGCGGCGCAGGACTGGGCGAGGGGCCTATCTGGCGCCGGGGCGAGCCAGCAACTCCACGGCGTCGACGATGCGCCGCGCCTGCTCCGGCAGGCTGTGGCCGTCGGCGGCGGCCAGGCTCATCAGCCGCGTCAGCGCCTCATCGCGCGGCAGCGAGTAGCGGTGCATCAGCACGCCCACGGCCAGTGCGGTCGGGTCCAGCGCGTGCGGCAGCTCGGAAGGCGCGGCGGCGGCCGGCGCCGGCGCGGGCACCGGCGCGGTGGCGCCGGCCCGTGCAAATGCGGCCTCCACGGCTGGCACGATCTGCGAGATGTCCAGCGGCTTGACGAGGTAGGCGACGGCGCCGAGCTCCTTGACCTTGGCTACCGTCGCCTCGTCGGCGAACGCGGACAGGAACATGAACGGCGTCTGCAGGTATTCGCGCAGGTAGGCCGCCACGTCGAAGCCGGTCAGGCCTTCCATGCGGATGTCCAGCAGCGCGAGCTCGGGCCGGTGTTCCCGGGCCAGCAGGATGGCGTCGTCGCCGTTGTCGGCGTCGATGACCTCAAAGCCGGCCTGCGTGAGCCCGTAGCTCAGCGTCGCCAATACCAGTCGGTCGTCATCGACGACCAGGATCTTGCCCTTGCTCACCGCGCCCCTCGTTCGACCATTAAGAACTTGGTTTTATGGCCGGATTGTGAACCACGCTTGGCGGAATCAATTCCAGACGGCAAACGACGTCGCCGCCCTGCTGCTCCAGGCTGAGGATGGCGCTGCGCCGCGGCAGCAGCGCGCGCACCAAGCCCAGGCCCGACACGCCGCTCTTCACGCTCTGCAGCAGGAAGCCATCCGGCAGCTGCCCGGGGTTGACGATCTCCACCGTCACGCCGGCGGTGTCGCAGATGAGCTGGCAGCGCACCTGCGCGTCGTGGCTGTGGCGCAGCGCGTTGCCCAGCAGCTCGTTCAGGCTCAACGCTATGGGGATGGCCTCGGCCTCGGGCAGGCACCAGTCCTCCAGCAGCGCACCGCCCTCGGCAGCCGTCGTGATGACGCGGCCCTGCATGCGTTGCACGGAGCCGACGATTGCGTCGAACACGCGCTTGAGCACCAGCGGGCCGGTCGCGCCCACCTGCAGGCCGTAGACCTGCGCGATGGCCTGCACCTGGCCCACGGCCTCCTTGAGTACCGGCGCGACCTCGGGCCGGCGCACGGCGATCTGCTGCAGCAGCCCGGCCACGCCCTGCAGGTTGTTCTTGATGCGGTGGTGCACCTCGCGCACCAGCAGCTCGCGCTGCGAGATGGCGGCCTGCAGCCGCGCCTGCTCTGCGGCGCGCTGCTCGGTGACGTCGCTGGCGACCAGCAGCAGCAGTTCTGGTGTGTCGTCGCCGCCGACGCCGGCGAGGTGCAGCAGCCGGGTGTCCCAGATGCGCGTGGTGCCGCCGGCCGGCACGTGGTACTCGCGCTGCACGACGGCCTGCGATTCCAGCGCCTCGCGCATGTCGGCCACGACGCGCGCGCCCTGCTCGTCACCGAACAGCTGGGATGGCGTGCCGCCCAGCAGCGCGTTCTCGGGCCGGCCGGCCAGCGCGGTGGCGGCCTGGTTGAGCTTGACGATGCGCAGGCTCTGCGCCTCATGCAGGGTGATGGCCAGCGGCGCGCCTTCGATGATGCGCGCCAGCGAAGCCTGCGCCAGCCGGCTCTGCGCCTCAGCCTGGCGGCGGCGGTCGATGTCCAGCAGCGCGTAGGTCGTCTGCCAGTTCGTGACGCCCGGACCGTCCTCGCGCGGCGTCTGCACGGCGTTGCCGATGACCCAGAACTCGCGCCCGTCGCGCCCGCGCAGCCGGCATTCGAAGACGTCGCTGCCGGGTTCGGCGTGGAAGGCGTGATCGTCATCGTCCGGCGCCAGCACGCCCATGGGCCGGCCCAGCACGTCCTCCAGCTCGCAGCCGAACATGCGCCGCGCCGAGCGGTTCATCCACTCGATTCCGTCCGGCCCTACGGTGACGATGCCCACCAGCACCGAGTCGAGCACGGCGCGTTCGCTCTCGGCGCGCAGCAGCAGCGCGTTCTCGGCCTGGGCCTGGGCGGTGACGTCCAGCGTGACGACCGACGTCGAGCGCCGCCCGCCGGCCAGCAGCCCCGGCGCCACGCGCGTCAGCAGCCAGCGCCTGCCCAGCTCGGGGTGGCGCACGGCGTAGCGCACCTCGACGACGTCGCCTTTCTTCAGCGCGCGCTGCAGGCGCTCGAACTCGGGCAGCGACGCGGGCTCGACGATGTCGCGGCTGATGCCCTGCAGCGACGCGACCGGCTGCTTCGGCCCTGCCTTGAACGGCGAGCCCTTGCGCGCGTGGGTCTTGAGCCAGCCGGCCTCCGGCTGGAAGGTGGCCAGGCCGACGGCGGCGGTGTCCATCAGCGCGTCGAGCTGGTGGTGGGCGAGGTCGCGCTCGTGCTCGATGCTGTGGTCTTCCAGCAGCACCAGCAGCAGCGCGCGTCCGTCGTGCCGCCACAGCCGCAGCCGCGCCTGCAGCCAGCGGTGGCGGCCCAGCGGGTCGACGAACTCGGCCTCGGTCAGCAGCGGCGGGTCCTGCAGCCGCTGCGCGGCCAGCGCCGGCAGCGGCGCGCCGCGGTGCCAGCCCAGCAGTGCCTGCAGCAGGTCGGGCAGATCGTTGAGGTGGCGCGGCGAGCCCGGGCACAGCGCGTCGAACGCGGCGTTGCGGCGCAGCAGTGCGCCGCTGCCGGCGTCGGCCAGCGCGGCGGGCTGCGGTGACAGCGCCAGCCACTCCACCAGCGGCGGCTCGCCGACGTCCGAGGTGCTGAGCCGCGCGTGCAGCAGCCAGTTGGGGCGGTCGCGCAGCAGGTGCAGCGAGACGCGCTGGCCATCGGCCAGCTTCAGCGGCGGCGCCGGTGGCGGCTGGCGGCCTGTGTCCACGGCATGGGTCGCGTCGCGCAGCCAGGTCTCCAGCCGGCTGCCGGCGGCCTGGCGCAGCAGCCGCCAGCCCTGGATGGCGTCCCCCCCCAGCCACTCGCGTGCGGCCGGGTTGGCGCGCAGCGCGGACAGGTCGGCGCGCAACGTCAGCACCGGGTCGCCGATGAGTTCCAGCAGCGCGGCGGAGGCGGGCGGGCTGAACATCGTTCAGCCTGCGGCGTGGAGCACGTCAGCCAACCCAGGTGGCGCAGGATTCCGGGCCGAGCGCCGGGCCGCCCCAAGCCGGCCCGCTCGAGGCGGCACGCGGCTCGATGCCGCGGGCAGCCTCGTCCCCTCGGGGGCTGAGGCCGGACACATCGCGCCCAGTGGGCGTGATGTGCCTGCCGAAGAGCTGCGGCGCGAGCCGCAGCGCGGTCTGCAAGACCGACCAGGCTCGCCCGCGTTCAGCGGCGCGAGATTGGGCGAGGGGTTCCATCTCATTCGAGTTGAGCAGCCTTGTGCAGCGCGCGCAGCATGCAGGCGTTGACCTCGCCGGCGCCGATCATCAGCGCGTCGGCGCGTTCGCGGTAGTCGAACACGCTCTCGGCCTCGATGGCCTGCACCAGCTGCAGATAGGGCAGGAAAGGGCCGGTGTTCTCCACCAGCGCCTGGCGCACGCGCTCGGGCACGGGGATGCTCTGCAGCAGCTTGTCGAACGGTGCCTTGAGCATGTGGTCCAGCAGCGAGAACAGGCCGCAGATGAACATCTCGTCGCGCTGCTCGCGGTCGTCCATGCCGGCGGCCAGCTCTTCCATGATGAGCCCGCGGCGCACGGCGCCATACATGATGGGGCGCATGCTGTGGTCCTTGCTGGCGGTCGTCAGCAGCAGCGCCAGCCAGCGCTTCAGGCGCGCATAGCCCAGCAGCATGATGGCGTGACGGAAGCTGGACACCTCCACCGGCAGGCCGAAGGCGGCGGAGTTCATGTAGCGCAGCAGCTTGAAGGCCAGGCTCGGGTCGCGCTTGAGCGTCTGCTCCAGGCGCTCGACATCCTCGCCCTCGTCGACGCGCGACATCAGCTCCATGATGACCTGCAGGTCGGCGGCGATCTCGGTCTTGGCGCCGGGCTGGGCTTCGTAGGGGCCGTCCATGGGCCAGCCGATGACGGCGGTGGCGCCACCCTTGAAGGCGTCTTCGACGGCCTCGGCGCCGCGCAGTCCGCTGCAGACGAGCTCGGTGCCGGCCGGCGCGGCCTGGCCGGGCTCCAGCGCCACCTGCTTGAAGACGGCGGCGACGCCGGTGGGCAGCGGCGCGCTGGGCAGGCCCTTGAGCAGGCCACGGTGGCCGGCGCCCTTGAGCGCGGCGATGGCGTCGGCGTGCGCCGCATCGGAGGCGATGAAGGCCGGCACCTCGATGGTGCTGGCCTCGGCCGGCGGCTGGGCCAGCAGCGCGCCGAGCAGCGCCTCGCCCTGCGCGCTGACGACGACGCCGCCCTTGGGGAAGGTGGCGGACAGCGCGGCCAGCAGTTCGGCGTGGTCGACCTTGGCGTCGGGGCGCAGCGGCACCAGTGTCAGCCGCGTGCCGGCGACGGCATGCTGGCGATCGATGACCGGTGAGTAGCCCAGCGCGACGCCGGGCAGGATGGCGTGGTCGAGGGCGGCGGGGGTGTTGTCGGACATGGCGCGGCGCGGGGGGCGTGGGATGCGGCAGTCTGCCACGGCCATCCAGGGGACGTGCCGTCAAATCGTGACAGGTGCACGCGCCGCCGCAGGCGGCGTCGAAATCAGCCCTGCAGGTACTGGAACAGCGACATGCGCTGGACCATCGCGTAGGTCTTCAGCGCCGTGTCGTAGCCGGTCTGCTGGTTCTGGAAGTCGGAGATGCCCTGCACCATGTCCAGGTCCTCGGCGGCGCTGCGCTCCTGCTCGCTGTACTGCTTGAGCGCGGCGAGGCGGCCTTCGGTGCCGTCCAGGTTGTTGAGGCGCTCGCCGACCTGGCTGCGCGCGCTCTGCAGGTTGCCAATGACGGCGTCGAGGTCGCGCACGGCCAGCGCGTTGCCCTGCGTGACCTGGTTGCGGCTGCGCAGCGGCGTGTTGAGGTCGACGATGGCCTTGTCCAGGGTGTCGAAGAGCTTGAGGTTGGTCGTGGACCCGGCGATGGCGAAGGCGTCGCCGTCGATGGGGGCGCCGGAGATGGTGAACGACATGCCGTCCGCCGTGATGGCCTTGCCGGGCTCGAAGGTGCCGCTGACGGCGGTGCCGGCGTCCTGGTCGGTCAGCGTGTAGGTCTGGCTGGGCGCGGCGCCGGCGATGTCGATGCGGTAGTTGTGACCGGTGAGCTGTGCGGGGTCGACGACGCGACCGTTGTCGATCCAGCCCGAGGCCGGCTTGCCGGTGGTCGCATTGACCAGGGCGACGGGCACGCCGCCGTTGGCCGCCGTGGCGCCCGGGTCGATGAGCTGCACCGACGTCTTGCCCGTGACGGGGTCCGACACGATGGCGCTGGGCGCGGTGACGAAGCTGCCGTTGCCGCTGCCGGCCTGTTCCCAGGCGCTGCGCCCGTCCACGGTGAGCTGGAAGTCGTCGAGGTTGCCGGTCTGGATGGTGCCGGACACGCCGATGTAGCTGACGCCGGCCGGCTGGTCCAGGAACGGCGGGGTGGACGCGCCCTGGCCCGAGAACAGGTAGCCGCCCGCGCCGTCGGGCCGGTTGGCGATGGACAGCAACTGGTCGCGCAGGCCCTTGAGCTTGGTGGCCAGGCCGGCGCGCTCCGCGTCGGAATAGCTGGCGTTGCCGGCGGCGACCATGGTTTCGCGTGCCTGCTGCAGCAGCTCGTTGGCGTCGCCCAACGCGGACTCGGCCAGCGTCATGCTGTTGCGGCTGGCCTCCAGCGCCCGCTGGTTGGCCTCGACGCGGCCGATGGACACCAGCGCGCGCTCGGCGCGCGCGGCGCCGGTGGGGTCGTCGCTGGCCATGGCCACGCGCTTGCCGGACGTCAGTTGCTGCTGCTGCTGCTGGAGGGCGTTCTGGCGGCGCTGCAGGTTGGCGATGGAGGCATCGAAGAGGTTGGCGGTGGCGAGTCTCATGGGTGGCCTCGTACGGTGGGCGCGGGTTCAGTCAGTGGTGCGGTCATCGCGCGAGTTGCATCAGTTCGTCGAACAGCGACTGGGCCGTCTGCAGCACCTTGGCGGCGGCCTGGTAGGCCTGCTGGTATTGCATGAGCCGCGAGGCTTCCTCGTCCAGGTTGACGCCCGACTCGCCCGAGCGGTTGGCCTCGGCGTCGCTGGCGACCGAGGTGGACACGCCCGACAGGTACCTGGCGCTCTGCACGCGGGCGCCGACGTCGCTGATCGTGGCGGCATAGGCGTCGTTGATCGTGACGCCGGGAACGTCGGTGGTGCTGCCGTCCGCGTTCGTGATCGTCCGGGCGCCGACGATGGGCTCCGTCTGGATGTTGAGGTAGGCCTTGGCGTTGCCGTTGTTGGTGGCCGTGTAGACAGTCTTGCCGACCGTGACCTTGTCGCCGGCGCGCGGCACGCCGTTGGTGCGCAGCTCGAAGCCGAGCTCGACGCCGGTGTCGTTGCCGAGGGGCTGCCCCTGCTTCCAGACGCCGTTCAGGGCGGTGCCGTCCCGCTGCGTCATGGTGTAGAGCACGCCGCCGGTGGGCTGCCCGGCCCCGTCGAGCTCCTGGGCACCGAAGACGATGTCCATGGGCAGCTTGAGCTGCAGCTTCGGGTCCGCCGGGTCCGGGGTCAGCAGGCCGGTGATGCGGGCCTGGTCCACGGCGTAGATGCTGCCGATGCTCAGCGTGCCGTTGTTGGTGATGGCCGCCGTGGCCGTCACCGGCGAGGCGGCGGCGATGCCGTTGGGGTCGTCCATCACGCGGCGCATCTCGACCGCGGCCGAGCCGACGGGCTCGATGCGGAAGCTCTCGCCCGGCTGCGGCGGCGCCGGCGTGAAGCTGAACTTCACACCGTCGACCACGTCGCCGTCGGCGATGTCGCGCACGAGGCCGTCGGAGAGCCGCGTCAGCTGGTAGCTGCCGGCAGTGCGCGAGGTCAGCGTGTAGGTGCTGGCCTGCAGCTGTGAGGCGTCGCTGATGGTGGCCGCCACGCCGCTGGTGAAGGCGCCCGTCGCGTCGCGCGCGTTTGTGCCGGCGGCCAGCACGCGGGGCGCAGCGACGTTGAAGATCTTGCCGCCCGCGCCCGGCGGGTTGGACAGGTCCAGCCCCAGCGCGTTCTGCTCGTTGATGCGCGTGCCGAAGGCTGCCGCCAGCTGGCCGAGCATGTTGCGGGCGTCCTGCAGGTCGCGGTTCTGGAAGCCCAGCAGCGCGGTCATCGAGCCGCCCGTCAGCACGCTTTCATCCAGTGCGCGGGTGAGGCCGCCCTCGGCGAGCGAGAGCTGGGCGCGTTGGGGGTCGTACGGGTCGGCGGTCACCTGCAGCGTCGACGCGGTACTGCCCAGCACCAGCCGCTGGCCGCCGCCGATGAACACGCCCACGGTGTCGTCATCGGCGGGCAGCGTCGTGACCGCGACGTAATCGCTGAGGTTGGAGATCAGGCGCTCGCGCTGGTCCAGCAGGTCGTTGGGGGTGTGGCCGCTGCCGCGCACCTTGGCAATCTGCTCGTTCACATTGGCGATCTGCTGCGCCAGCTGGTTGACCGTGGTGACCGAGGCCCTCAGGTCGCTGACGACGCCGGACTGCAGGTCGGTCAGCTGCTGGCCGGCATTGGCGAAGCGCACGGCCAGCTCGTTGGCGCGGCCCAGCGCCACCTGGCGGGCCGACGGGTCGCTGGGCCGGCTGGTGACGTCCACCATCGCGTTCAGGAACTGGCTGGCCGCGTAGCCCAGGCCGTCGGTGCCGGGCGGGAACAGTTTCTCCATGCGCGACAGCTGCTCGGCGCGCGTCGCGTCGGCCGACGCGGCGGCCTTGCTGGTGGCTGCTTCCTTGGTCAGGAACGCGTTGTGCGAGCGCACGACGGTTTCCACGTCCACACCCTTGCCGAAGAAGCCGGCGCCGGTGAATTGCCCCGGCGAGGTCGTCAGCACCACGGACTGGCGCGAGTAGCCCGGGGTGTTTGCGTTGGCGATGTTCTGGCCGATGGTCTGCAATGCCGCCTGGTTGGCGAACATTGCGCGGGCGCCGAGCGTCAGCAGGCCTGCCATGGCTCAGTTCCTCACGCCGTCAGCGTGCTTTGCACACGCTGGGTGGTTTGAATCGTCCGGGCGATCTTCTCGGCGTAGGCCGGGTCGGTCGCGTAGCCGGCCTGCTGCAGGCCGCGCGCGAAGCCGGCGGCGTTGCCGCTCTGGGCCTGGGCGACGACCTTGGCGTAGCGGTCGTTGCTGCTGATCAGCCGCGCGTAGTCCTTGAACGCCTCGTCGTAGCTGCCGTAGGCGCGGAACTTCGCCGTCACCTTGAC
The DNA here is from genome assembly GCF_058794515.1 of Roseateles sp. GW823-FHT07B05. Lineage (NCBI taxonomy): Bacteria > Pseudomonadati > Pseudomonadota > Betaproteobacteria > Burkholderiales > Sphaerotilaceae > Roseateles > Roseateles sp. GW823-FHT07B05. Next base: position 34,001 of record NZ_JBXAGX010000010.1, on the reverse strand, counting down.
GGCCTGGCCGTTGATGACCTCGGTGGTCTTGACGTCCACGGTCTTGCCCGTCCAGCCCGGCGTGGCCTTGATGCCGAAGATGTTGTGGCTCTTGCTGCCGTCGGCGCCGGTGATCTCGCGCTTGCCCCAGCCGCTCTCGTGGGCGGCCTGCGCCACCATGAAGCTGGCCGGGATGCCAGTGGCGGCCGACGCTGCCTTGGCCGAGGCGTCGTGCTTCTGGATGAAGCTCTGCACGTGGTTCGGAATGCCCTTGGTGACCAGCGCCGGCAGGGCCTGGGCCAGCGTCGTCTGGCTGTTCTTCTGGATGTTCTCGGGCGACAGGTCCTGCACGCCCATCTGGCGCTGCAGCTGCTTCTGGATGGCGTCGGACAGGCCGCCGGGCAGGCCAGACATCTTGCCGGCGAACTGGGTGTCCAGCATCTCGGTGCCCAGCTGCGTGGCGCTGTTGTCCAGCATGCCGCTGGACAGCGTGGATGCGCGCATGCTCTTCATGACTTCCTGCATGAACAGCGACTCGAACTGCTTGGCCGTCTCGCGGATGCTCGCCTTGGGGTCGCGCGAGGCCTGCGCCTTCAGCCCGTTCAGGGCGTCGACGCCACCGAGGCTTTGGCCGGAGATGGACTGGAAGGACGAGGACATCAGATCACCTCAAGTTCCGCGTTGAGGGCGCCCGCGCTCTTCATGGCCTGCAGGATGGCGAGCAAGTCCTGGGGCGTGGCGCCGAGCGAGTTCAGCGCCTTGACGACGTCTGACAACCGCGCACCGGCCGGCAGCTGGATGAGGCTGCCCGGCTCCTGGCGGATGGCGATGTCGGCCTTCTCGGCCACCGTCGTCTGCCCGCCGGACAGCGCGTTGGGCTGGCTGATGATGGGTGTGGAACTGATCGTGACCGACAGGCTGCCGTGCGCCACGGCGCAGGACGACAGCGTGACGGCCTGGTTCATGACGATGGAGCCGGTGCGGGCGTTGATGACCACGCGCGCGGCGGCCGGCGCGAGGTCGACGGGCAGGTTCTCGACGTCGGCCAGGAAGGCGACGCGGTCGTCTGGCGCGGTGGGCGCCTTCACGCGCACGACGCGGCCGTCCAGCGCCTGCGCGGTGCCGGCGCCCTTGAGCTTGTTGATGGCCTGCGCGACGGCGCGGGCGGTGGCGTAATCGCTGCTGTTCAGGTCGAGCTGGATGGCGTCGCCGTTGGCCAGCGGCGTGGGCACCGAGCGCTCGACGAGGGCGCCCGCCGGGATGCGGCCGGCGCTGAGGTGGTTGATCTGCACCTTGGAGCCGCCGGCCGACGCGCCGGCGCCGCCGACCACCAGGTTGCCCTGCGCGATGGCGTAGATCTGGCCGTCCGCGCCACGCAGCGGCGTCGCGATCAGCGTGCCGCCGCGCAGGCTCTTGGCATTGCCGATGGAGGAGACGTTGATGTCCAGCTGCTGGCCCGGCTGCGCGAACGGCGGCAGCGAGGCCGTCACCATGACGGCGGCGATGTTGCGCGGCTGCATGGTGATGCCCTGGGGCAGCAGCACGCCGAACTGCTGCAGCATGGCCGTCAGGCTCTGGCCGGTGAACGGCGCCTGCGTGGTCTGGTCGCCCGTGCCGTCCAGGCCGACGACCAGACCGTAGCCCGTCAACGGGTTGGAGCGGACCCCGGCCACGGAGGCGACTTCCTTGATGCGCGCGGCATGGGAGAAGGGCGCCAGCACGAGGGCCAGGCTGAGGAGGAGGGCTTGCAGGAACTTCACTCGACCGATTCTGCGGAGGCTTGAGCCCGCGAAGCCGCGGAAAAGGGCGTGGACCGCCCCGCATTTCCCAGCCGGGCCGGCGCCCGGGATGGGCTGACGCTCAGCGCCGCGCAAGCTTGGGTTCAGGTTGGCGGCAAGGTCGCGTGACATTCTGTCAACCCCTACACGGCACATCCGCCACAGGGCAGCGCCGGCTCATGGCCCGTCCGTCCGCCGCCGATCGGTGATCGCGCGGTGATCGATTTTGATTGATCACGGTGATATCGCGCGATTTGGGCGGGTTTCCTCTCATATGCCCGCCGAAGTAGGGGGGATGGCGGGACAGGTTTCTGAATGTGTAGATCGGTAAAGTTTTGCGTACCGACTTCCGTTGCATCCGCGCAAGACCTGCCATGCCCCCGTTTCCCGAACCGCTGACCCTGGTTCATGTCGTGTTCTCGTCCCGTATCGCGGGTGGTGAGCGCCATTGCATCGACCTTGCCAACGCCCAGGCGGCGCTGGGCCACCGTGTCCACGTCATCGGTTCGGCGGGCTCCGCCGTCGCCGGCGCACTGGCCCGGGGCGTGACCTTCCACGGGCTGAAGCTGCCGCTGTTGCGCGGCTGGCGCGTCGCCGCGCTGGCGCACCGGTTGGGCGCCGATGTCGTCCACGGCCACCTGGGCCCGGCCTGCAAGGCCGCCGCTCATGCCCGCCGGTCGGCCCGCATCGGCACGCTGCACGTGGGCTACAAGGCCCACCACCATGCGCGGCTTGATGGCCTCGTCTGCGTGAACCGTGCCCAGCACGAAAGTCTGCCCAAGGGTGCGGCACTGGCGAGCGTCATCTACAACTGGGCGCCTGAGCGCGATGCTGCGCCCGCCGCCCGCCGCACCGACCTGCGCGCCGAACTGGGCCTGGTGCCCCAGCAATTGCTGGTGGGTAGCGTCGGCCGCCTGCATGTCAGCAAGGGCATGGACCTCCTGATCCAGGGTTTCAGGGCCCACGCGCCCGTCGACGCCGTGCTGGCCATCCTGGGCGAGGGCCCGGACGTGGCGCAGCTGAAGGCGCTGGCCGCCGGCGACGAGCGCATCCGCCTGCTGGGCTACCGCAGCGATGTCGACCAGGCACTCAAGTCCTTCGACCTGTTCGTGTCGCCGTCGCGGGAGGAAGCTTTCCCGCTGGCCATTCTCGAAGCCATGCGCGCCGGCCGTCCGGTGCTGTCCACGGCCACGCAGGGCCCGCAGGAGATGCTGGCCGGACAGCCGGCCCGCCTCGTGCCGGTGGGCAACGCCGACCTGCTCGGCATCGCCATCGCCGAAGAACTGCGGGTGCTGCGCAACCTACCGATCGCGTCGCGCGGCGTCAGCTACGCCACGGCGGCCTATGACCGCGGCAATGCGGTGAACCGCACGTTGGGCTTCTACCGTGACGTCATCGCCCACCGTGCCGCCCAGGCTCAACACTTCGAGGACGAAGAAGAAGCGATCATCGTTTGATGTTCAAACGACCCCGCACCGACTTCTGGCAGGTCGGCATCGTTCCCATCCCCGTTGAAGACATCGACGCCCGCGCGCTGAGCGCCGTGCGTGACCGCATCACCTGGCTGCCCGACGCCGGCCGCTGGCGCTACCTGGCCGACCCCTTCGGCCTGGCGCGCGGCGACGCGCTGCATGTGTTCGTCGAGGCGTTCGATTACCGCATCAAGCGTGCCCACATCGAGCGCCACGAGTTCGCGCTGGCCGACCTGCACTGGCGCGGCCGCTCGACGGTGCTGGACCTGCCGTTCCACCTGTCCTACCCGCAGGTCTTCGAGCATGGCGGCGAGACCTGGATGGTGCCGGAGAGCTTCCAGGCTGGTGAGGTGGCGCTGTACCGCGCCACCGACGCGTCGCTGGACCGCTGGGAGCGCCACGGCCAGCTGCTGGCCGGGCCCATCGCCGATGCGTCGCTCGTCGAGCACGACGGCCGCTGGTGGATGTTCTACACGCTGGTGGGCCCGCAGGCGCGCGACCAGCGCGAGTTGCACGTGGCGCATGCGCCCGCGATCACCGGCCCGTGGACGCCGCTGGCCGGCAACCCGGTGCGCGTGGCCCGCGACGGCGCGCGGCCGGCCGGCCGGCCGTTCATCGCGCGCGACGGCGTGCTGACGTTGCCCGTGCAGGACTGTGCCGCCGGCTATGGCAGCGCCACCCGGCTGCTGCGCCTGCTGCAGCTGACACCCGAGCGCGTCGTCATCGAGGCGGGCGCCGAGCGCCTGACCGGCGACCTCGCCAGCACCACGCACACCGCCGGCCTGCACACGCTGACGGGCTGCGGCGCCTTCACGCTCATCGACGTGAAGCGCATCGACCGCTCCCGCGGCAAGCAGTGGCTGGACTTCAAGCGCCGGCTGAGGCGACTCACCGGCGGGTAGCGCGCGATAGGCTTGTCATGTGTATTGTGTAAGTAATACACTGATACGCATGCCCAGCCCCTCGGCCTTCTTCGACATCCAGCCGCAGCTCGCCACGCCAATCTACCGGCAGGTGGTGGAGCAGGTGCAGCGCCTCGTGGCCGGCGGGCAGTTGGGGCCGGGCGACGAGCTGCCCAGCGTACGCGCCGTTGCCGAGCGCCATGCCATCAACCCCATGACTGTCAGCAAGGCCTACAGCCTGCTGGAGGCCGAGGGCCTGCTGGAGCGCCGCCGTGGCGTCGGCATGGTGGTGGCGGCCGGCGTGCAGGCCGCCGGCGCGTCGGCCGACCGCATGGCGCTGCTCGCGCCGGCACTGGCTAACGCGGCGCGGCAGGCGGCCCAGCTGGGCATCACGCCGGCGGTGGCGCTGGCGGCTTTCGAGCGCGCGTTGCAAGACATTCCCGAGGAGAACAACCCATGAGCCATGCCCTGGAAGCCCGCCAGCTCGGCCTGGACTGCGACGACGGCGCCTGGAGCGCGGCGCGGCCCCGGCTGCTGGACGGTATCAGCTTCGCCATCCCCGAGGGCGCCGTCGTGGGCCTGGTGGGCCGCAACGGCGCCGGCAAGAGCACGCTGATGCGCTGCCTGCTGGGCCTGACGACGCCCAGCGCGGGCGAGTCCTGGCTGCTCGGCGCGCCCAGCCGCGCGCTGCCCGACGCCCTGCTCGAACGTCTCGGCTACGCGGCGCAGACGCCGGACCTGTTCCCGCGCCTGACGGGCCTGGAGCACCTGGACGAGATGGCCGCCGTCTACCCCGGCATGAACCTGCGCGACGCCGCCACGCTGGCCGCGCGGCTGGACCTGAGCCTGGGCCAGCGCGCCGCGTCGCTGTCGCTGGGCGACCAGCAGAAGCTGGCCGTCGTGCTGGCGCTGGCGCACGACCCCGACCTGCTGCTGCTGGACGAGCCGGTGGCCAGCCTGGACCCGATCTCGCGCCGCGACTTCATGCGCGCGCTGTTCGCGATGCGCCACAAGCCCGCGCCGCGCACGGTGCTGGTGTCCAGCCACCTGCTGAGCGACCTGGAGCGCGTCGTCAGCCACGTGATGTTCCTGCGCGAGGGCCGGCTGCAGCTGTTCGTCGAGTGGGACGAGGCGGTCGAGCACCTGCGCTGCCTGCCCAGCCCCGAGCGCCCGGCGCAGTTGCAGCCGGGCGAGCTGCACTGGGCCAGCGGGCAGCTGCTGGTGGATGCCCGCCAGCACCCAGCTGCGGCGGCCTCGCCGGCGCTGGGCATGGAAGACCTGCTGGAGCTGCTGAACTCATGACCGCCGCCACCCACCGGCTCGCGCAGGTCGAGGAAGTCCGGCTCGGCGCCACGCTGCTGCTGCCCAGCCTGCTGTCGTTCCTGGCGGCTCTGCTGGGCTGGGCACTGGCCTGGGCCGGCGTGCGCAGCGTGGTGTTGCTGGGCATCGTCATGGTGCTGCAGGCGCTGTTGATGCTGTCGGGCGCGGCCGTCATCAGCGGCGTGCATGCCGCGGCGTCGGCGCGTTGGCGGCGGCGTGTGGCGCCGTCGGCGGCGCTGCAGCGGGTGCGCCGGGCGTCCAACCGGCTGCTGGGGCAACTGGCTGCCCGCGGCATCGTGGGACCGCTGCTGATGCTGATCGGGCTGGCGTGGCTGCAGCCGGGGTGGGACCTGCTGGCGATGGCCGCTGGCGTGCTGCTGGCCGTGGCCGCCACCGTGCTGGCGGGGGCGGTGCTGGGTGAGCGGCTGCATCGCAGGTGGGCCTCGCCGGCAGGCACCCGGGTGCGGGCCAGGCCGACCTGGCGCTGGCACGGCGGGTGGTGGCGCTGGCGCTCGGTGCCGACCTGGCAGCAAGTCGACCTGCGCCACCCCAGCGGCGCCCTGTGGGTGGCCTGCCTGCTGGTGCCGCAGGCGCTGGTGCAGGCCGCACACTGGCGTTTCCATGCGTGGGGAGCGGCCTACGCGAGTGGCTGGGACATCGCCTTTGCCGGCCTGTGGATTCTGGTGCTGGGCGTGTTCGTCCACACAGCGGTCATCGGTCCGCCGCTGCATTGGCGGGCGCGGTTGGCGCCGGGCGGGCTGTCGGCCGGCCGCTGGGCGCGGCGCATGGTGGTGGGCTCGCTGCTCAACGCGGCGGTCTGCGTTTCCGTCGCGCTGGCGATCAGCATGGCCGTCAGCAAGCCGGATCTGCGCGCCGTGCAGCTCAGCGCCTGGGCTCCGGTGATGGGCGACGTGCTGCTGGCCATGGCGTGGTCGCTTTGGTTGCGTGGCGAGCGCAACAGCAGCTGGCGCCAGGGGCTGGGCAGCCTGAGCCTCGGCGTGGCCGCCGTGCTGCTGGCGGGGCTGGCGCGGGTGTTGGGCCTGGCGCTGCAGCGCGGGGCGGTCCTGCTGGTGGCCGAGCTGGCCCTGGCGCTGGTTTTTGCGGTGGCCGCGCAACGCGCCTGGGCCAGGCAAGACCTGAACCGCCTCGTGCCGCGCGCCTGACGCCATACTGGCCGCAGTGCATTGCGCCCGAGCCCTCGCATGACCCTTGCTGACCGCATCGACGCCGCCTCCGCGGCCCTGGAAGCCCAGGTCATCGCCTGGCGGCGAGACCTGCATGCCCACCCCGAGCTGGGCAACCGCGAGTTCCGCACCGCCGCCCTCGTCGCCGAGCACCTGCGCGCGCTGGGCTTCGACGACGTCAAGACCGGCGTGGCGCACACCGGCGTCGTCGGGCTGCTCAAGGGCGGCAAGCCAGGGGGCGTGGTAGCGCTGCGGGCCGACATGGACGCGCTGCCCGTCACCGAGGAGGTGGAGCTGCCGTTTGCATCCAAGGCCCGCGCGGTGTGGAACGGCGAGGAGGTGGGCGTCATGCATGCCTGCGGGCACGACTGCCATGTGGCCATCCTGATGGGCGTGGCCAGCATCCTGGCCGGGCTGCGCGACGACATCCCCGGCAGCGTGAAGTTCATCTTCCAGCCCGCCGAGGAAATGCCGCCCGAGGGCGAGGAGGGCGGCGCGGCGCTGATGATCAAGGAGGGCGTGCTGGAGCGCCCCACGCCCGGCGCGATCTTCGGCCTGCATGTCACGTCGCGCCAGCCTGCCGGCGTCATCGGCTACCGGCCCGGCCCGACGATGGCCAGCAGCGACAAGCTCAAGATCACCGTGCGCGGCAAGCAGACGCACGGCGCGGCGCCGTGGCTGGGGGTGGACCCCATCGTCACGTCGGCGCAGATCGTGCTGGGCCTGCAGACCATCGTCAGCCGCACGCTGGACCTGAACCGCGAGCCGGCGGTCGTCACCATCGGCGCCATCAAGGGCGGCGTGCGCGAGAACATCATCCCGGACTCGGTGGAGATGCGCGGCACCATCCGCAGCTTCGACGAGGGCATGCGCGACGCCATCCACGAGCGCATCACGACGCTGGCCGAGGGCATCTCCACCGCGTCGCGGGCGACCTGCCAGGTCTGCATCACGAAGAACTACCCCGTCACGCGCAATGACCCGGTGCTGACCGAAGCCATGGTGCCCACGTTGACGCGCGTGGCATCCACTGGCCCGCGGCCCATGGGCATCGAAGTCGTGCCCAAGGCCACCGGCGCGGAGGACTTCTCGTTCTTCCAGCGCCTGATCCCGGGCCTGTTCTTCTTCGTCGGCGTGACGCCGCCCGAGATCGAGCCGAGCAAGGCCTACTCCAACCATTCGCCGCGCTTCGTCGTCGACGAGCGCGGGCTGGAGGTGGGGGTGCGGGCGCTGGCCAACCTAGCGGTGGATTACCTGGGATCGATCAAGGGCTGAGTGGCCTCAATAGGCTGATTGCGGAAGTTCACCAAGGTCCGCCTTGCGGCAGTTCGGTAGTTGGCAGGCAATCCAGCGGGCTGCGCACGGCGCCGCCGCCCATCTTGAGCACATGGGTGTAGATCATGGTCGTCGCCACGTCGGCATGCCCGAGCAACTCCTGCACGGTGCGGATGTCGCTTCCTGCCTGAAGCAGATGGGTCGCAAAACAGTGCCGCAGCGTGTGCGGCGTCGCCGGTTTGTCGATGGCGGCAGCGTGAACCGCGCGCTTGAACGCGCGCTGAAAGGTCTCGTCGTAGAGATGGTGCCGGCGAAAGACGCCGCTGCGGGGATCAGTGGAATGATGGTCCTGAGGGAAGACCCAGAACCATCCCCAGCTGACACCGGCCCGCGGGTACTTGCGCTCCAGCGCATGCGGCAGCTCCACCCCGGCATGCCCTGACTCCACGTCGGCCACCCAAATCTGGCGAACCCGACCCAGCTGCTCTCGCAGTGGGGAGACCAAGGATTGCGGCAGCATCACCACGCGGTCCTTGCCTCCCTTGCCTTGACGCACGTAGATCGCGCGTTGCGCAAAGTCGATGTCCTTGACCCGCAGGCTTATGGCCTCGGTGATGCGCAACCCGGTGCCGTACAGCAGTCGCGCGAGCAGTTGATGCTCACCCTGCAACCTGGCCAGCACCGACAACACCTCATCGACACTGAGCACAACGGGCAAGCGCCGCTTGGGCACCGGACGACCGATCTCCTGCATCCAGGGCAACTGGAGGCCCAGCACCTTGCCGTAGAGAAACAGGAGTGCAGACAAGGCCTGACGATGGCTGGACGGAGACAGCCCGCGGTCTGATGCCGAATAGGTCAGGTAAGCCTCGACCTCGGGGCCACCCATCTCTGCCGGATGGCGCAGGCCGTGGAACCGGATGAATGCGCGCGACCAGTACAAGTACGCCTGCTCGGTGCGCCTGCTGTAGTGCAACATCCGCACGCGCTAACGCAATTGGTCGAGCAGCCTAACGGCGCGCAACGGCGGTAAATTGACAGACGTGCTCGGGCGCAAGGCCGCGCGAGGAATGGCTGGACGCACGACGGCAGGCAACATGGCAGCCTCCGCTTGGCGGGGCCGCAAACCGGCCAAGCAAGTTTGTAACGGACGCGGCTTTTGATGGGGAATTTAGTACTGTATGAATGAACAGTCAAATGAAATGAAAGGCCAGGCCCGACAAGCACTTGGATCGCTTGCAAGGCGACCTGTTACTGCGCGGGTCGCCGTGATAGGCCGCGCCGACCTGCGGTCTACAACACGTTAGACCCCATGAAATTCAGACACGCAACGCTAGCAGTGCTGACCGCGATCCTTGGTCTTTTCGGCGGGAGGGCACAAGCGACGCCTGAATCTGACTTCTGGAAGTGGTTCCAGCAGAACCAGCAGATGCTCTTCAACTTCGAAGCGGATCAGGAAAGAACATTTGATCTGTTGGCCGTGCAAATGCAGAAGGTTCATCCGAGCCTCACATTTGAGTTTGGCCCCATCCAGGGCGGCAAGAGGGAGTTCATCATCAGCGCCGACGGCATTCGGGAAGCATTTCCGAAGGTCGAAGGCCTCTTTGCGGCAGCACCACCTCTTCCTAAGTGGACAGTCATCAAGTTCCGTCCACGGCGCGATCCGTTCGATCTTGAGTACGGGGGCATTTCCGTAAAGGCCAATGCCGTAACCGTCCTCATCCAGGCAGACGGTGCAAAGGCAGGCCTGACGGTACTCATCCCAGGCTGTACTGAAGCGCAACGCAAGACTTACATGGCTGTCGCCTACCTCCTCCTCGATCAAGCCCTGGGCGAATACGATGTCGAGACGCGTGTTGGATTCATTGAAGTCAAAGCCCCCAGTTCTGCGGCAAAGGCGGCCGTCACGTTGCAGCAACTGCCAAAAGCCTTCGATGCCTTCTTCACCCGCCCTGGGGTCTAACCCCTCCGTCAAGGGGGCTGGCCTGCGGCCAGCCCCTTACGTCGAACGTTAAAGCGCAATGGCACGGAATTCCCGTCATAGGTTCTTTCCGCCTGAAGAGCTTCCCTCCATAGCCGTGCTCCCGCGGAACGGGCATCCTTTCGGTTGGCGGCGCGCGCTTCTCGGGGCGGGTCTCGGCGCGACCGTCGGCGCTATCGCGATGGCGCTCGGGGCGGGGCTCCTCTGGTTGCTGTTGGTACCGCTCGGCTTCCTTCTCGCTGGCTACAGTGCAGCAGGCAAACCTCCTGTGCTTTGGTAGCAGTGGCAGTGCTTACGGCTCTGCGCTTTAACCTTTTGCTGCATCGGACGGCTTCGCCGTCCGCTGAGCTTGCACGGTGGCCTGCATGAATACGCGCCGCATCCACGAACTCATGACGCAGCGCTTTCCGCCGATCGAACATGCGACGCGGGAGTGGGCGGTCGTGGCCAACAGCCTTCAGCTGGAAGCCCTCGTGGCTGCATACATCCGTTCGCCGGAAGTATTGGTGGAGGTCCATCGCAAGCTGGGTGCGTTGCTGCCGGTTCAAGAAGCCGTGGCGTTCGCTGTTGCACACATTGGTGAAGGCGATATCCGAATCGCCGACCGTGAGTTCAGCGGCGTAGTTGTCGTCGCCCGGAACGGGGTAGCCACCGGGTGGTTCATGCCGGCCAACCCGTCACTGCAGCGGACGGCTTCGCCGTCCGCTGACCTTGAACATTAAGCGGCACGTGAAGCATGGCAGCTCACCTCCTCCTCGCCCACCATCACGGTGAAACGTTCGCATTCGGCCGTGCGATTGAGCACGGGTTTTCTACGTTTGGCGGGCCACTTGAATTGCCGGTGAAGGGTTTGAGCCTGCCGAGACCGTTGCATCAAATTGCATGGCTCAACCACAACAACCTCAAGTGCTTGGCGCCCCCTCGCTACATTTGGGATCTTCCGCTCCTGCACCCAATGCGTTACTCCGGTGGCTCGCTTCAGTACGAGTTCTCACGCGAGTCAATCGTGATTCAGCACATTGAGCCGAATGAGGCTTCGGACTCATGGCCATACGCAGGCTTCCCGGAACTACTTCCGTACTATCCCCTTGACGTGCAATCTACAGTGCAGGAGGACTGGGAGTCTTTTTCGCGTCACGCACCAAACCTTCCCGCCGAGCAACCTAGCGAACTTGTCATTCTGGTTCCCCCACCGCATGGACTGGGCTTCACACTCTGGGGCCGCGGCGGCGACGCAGAGGGTGTCACCATCGTGTTTGAGTGCTCGTTGGCTGCCAAGCAAGTCAACACATACAACTTATGCAGTTAGCACCAGTTCCGCTTAACCGGTTGCCGCAGCGGACGGCTTCGCCGTACGCTGAGCGCCAACGTTGAACGCCCGCTTTGGGGCGTCGAATTCGAAGAAGCGATCGACAGCAGCCGCTGCAGTGCCGAAGTCGGCATCTGCATTGCCCGCGCTCTTGAAAGCGCTAGCAATGTCGGATCAGCTCGGCGCGATGTTCAGGAAGAAGCGCGACAGCCAGCCCACCGCGTGAGCGTCGGACGTCGCGCCGCGGCCGCGTTGCTCGATGCGGACGTTGGCCACCGCCGTGGACGCCACCGCGTTGCCCTGGCCGATGGACCGTGGGTCCACCTGGCCGGAGAAGCGCAGCACGTCCACATTGCGGTTCACGCCGATCTGCTTCTCGCCGCTGATCATCAGGTGGCCGTTGGGCAGCACGCCGGTCACGACCGCCGTGATGGCGCCGGTGAACTCGTTGGTGTTCTGGTTGCTGCCCTTGCCCTTGTTGTCGTTGGCGGACGTGGCGCCGGCGCTGGCGCGGCCGAAGGAGTTGCCCGAGACCAGCGGCAGCGCGCTGACGCCCGCAGACAGGCTGCCGGACTTGCTCAGCTCGCTGGTGCTGGTCTGCGACGCCGACACGCGCTCGGTGATGTTGATCGTCAGCGTGTCGCCGACGAGGCGCGCGCGGTGGTCCTCGAACAGCGGCCGGTAGCTGGCGCCTTGGTAGATGGCGCCGTTGCTGGCCGCGACGGGCTGCACCTGCGGCAGGTTGACGACCGGCGTGGACGCCAGCTCCACGCGCGGCTCGGGGTAGGGCGTGGCGCAGCCGGCAAGCAATGCCGCAGCGATGACGACAGTGGTGGAGCAAACAAACTTCATGACGATTTCTCCATTCATCAGGCCGCGCAGCTGGCCGCTTCTCCAGCGGCAGCCATGGAGCCGGCTTTGCCGGGCCATCGGCTGCGCCCCCTGGGGGGAGCGCGTGAGCGCTACGGGGGGAGCTAGATCTGGGCGAGCTTCTGCAGCATCTGGTCGGACGTCTGCACGGCCTTGGAGTTCAGCTCGTAGGCGCGCTGCGTCTGGATCATCTGCACCAGTTCCTCGACGACGTTGACGTTGGACGTCTCCACGAAACCCTGCTGCAGCGCACCCATGCCGTTGTTGCTGGGCGCGCCGGTGTTGGGTGTGCCGCTGGAGGCGGTTTCGGCGAACAGGTTCTGACCCTTGGGGTCCAGGCCGGCCGGGTTCACGAAGTTGGCCAGCTGGATCTGGCCCACCGTCTGTGCAGCGGCCTGGCCGGGCAGCGTGACGCTGACGGTGCCGTCGTTGCCGATGGTTAGCGTCTGCGCGTTCTGAGGGATCGTGATGCCGGGCAGCACCGTGTAGCCGTTGCTCGTGACCATCTGGCCGTTGGCGTTGAGCTGGAAGCTGCCGTCGCGGGTGTAGTTGGTCGTGCCGTCGGGCATCTGGATCTGGAAGAAGCCGTCGCCCTTGATGGCCAGATCCAGGTTGTTGCTGGTTTGCTGCAGGTTGCCCTGCGTGTAGATGCGGGCGGTGGCCACCGGGCGCACGCCCAGGCCCACCTGCAGGCCGGTGGGCAGCGTCGTCTGCTCGGTGCTGTTGGCGCCGGCCTGGCGCATGTTCTGGTAAATCAGGTCCTCGAACACCGCGTGCGAGCGCTTGTAGCCGTTGGTGGCCACGTTGGCGAGGTTGTGCGAGATGTTGTCCAGCTGGGTCTGCTGGGCTTCCATGCCGGTCTTGGCGATCCAGAGCGAGCGCATCATGGTGGGGGTTCCTTCCTACTGCTCAGGTACTGCCAAGCAGCTTGGCGGACTGTTGGCCCTGGGTCTGGGCGATCTGCATCAGCTTCATCTGCTGCTCGAACTGGCGGCCGGCGGCGATCATGGCCACCATGGTCTCGACGGCGCTGACGTTGGAGCCTTCCAGCGCGCCGTCCTGCAGCCGGGCGGCCGGGTCGGCGGGCAGGTCGCCGTCAGCGGCGCGGAACAGGCCATCGTCGCCGCGCGTCAGCTGCGCCGTGGCCTCGGGCGTCACGAGCTTGAGCCGGCCCACCGTCGTCGGCTTCTGATTCGGCGACTTGGCGCTGATGGTGCCGTCGCTGCCGATGGACACCTCGCTGTTCTGCGGGATGTTGATCGGACCGCCGTCGCCCAACACCGGCATGCCGTTGCGCATGACCAGCAGGCCTTCGGCGTTGACGTCCAGCGAGCCGGCGCGGGTGTAAGCCTCGGTGCCGTCATTGGCCTGCACGGCCAGCCAGGCCTTGCCTTGCATGGCCACGTCCATGTTGCGGCCGGTGGGGGTCAGCGTGCCGGGCGCATCGTTGTAGCCGATGGTGGTTTCCAGCGCGAACGCACGCGTGGACGCGCCGTCGCCGCGCACCGGCACGGCACGAAACGCCTGCAGCTCCGCGCGGAAGCCGTTGGTCGTGACGTTGGCGAGGTTGTGCGAGAGCACGTCCTGCCGCTGCATGGCCGCCTTGGCGCCGGCCATCGAGAGGTAGATCATGCGGTCCATCGCGCGCCCTCAGCCTGTGTCGAGATCAGCGCAGATTCACGATGGTCTGCAGGACCTGGTCCTGCGTCTTGATCGTCTGCGCGTTGGCCTGGTAGGCGCGCTGGGCCGTCACCATGTTGACGAGCTCGGCGGTCAGGTCGACGTTGCTTTCCTCCAGTGCGCCGGCCTGCAGCGCGCCCATGTTGCCGTCGCCGGGCACGCCCACCACGGCGTCGCCCGAGGCGACGGTGCGGATCCACACGTTGCCGCCCATGGTCTGCAGGCCCTGCGGGTTGCGGAACGTCGCCAGCTCGACCTGGCCGGCGGGCTTGCTCTGGCCGTTGGAGTAGCGGGCCTGCACGATGCCGTTGCTGGCCACGGTAATGCCGGTCAGTTGGCCGGGTGCGTAGCCGTCCTGCTTGATGTCGGTCACGGCGAAGCTGCTGCCGTTCTCGCTGATCTTGGTCAGGTCGATCTGGATGCCCGTGGGCGGCGTCGTCGTCGAGTCGCCGATCGGCAGCGTGGCGTTGCCGCGCGAGCTGGTACCGGCCGGGATGATCAGGTTGATCGGGCTGGTGGTGGCCGGCGGCACCGGCGTGCTGCCCAGGATGGTGGCGGGGTTGCCGCCCGTGGGCGGGAAGGTGATCGTCGTGTAGGGCGTGGTGGGGTTGTTGTTCGCGTCCAGCGTGATGGCGGCGTTGGTGGCGTCCACGGTCACCGGGGAACCGTTCGCCGTCACGTAGACGTTCCAGACATCGTTGGGCGGCGTGGCGCCGCTGGGGTCGGCCGCGCGCTGGAAGTAGAACGTCACGGCCACGTCCTGGCCCTTGGCGTCGTACACGGTCATGGACGTCGCGTTGTTGTACGTCGTGCTGTCCTTGAGGTCGATGGTGGTGCCCAGGCCGCCGCCGGGCGCGGTGGTCTTCAGCCGGGAGTCGAGGTTGAACTCCATCGAGACCTCGGACGTCACCGCCGGCGGGATGCCGCTGGTGGGCAGCTGCAACGGCGTCGCCGTGCCGGGCTGGATGACGCCGGAGCCGTTGGCCGGGTAGCCCATCAGCTTCAGGCCGTCGTTGTTGACGACGAAGCCGTCCTTGCTGACCTTGAACTGGCCGTTGCGCGTGTAGCGCGTCGGGTTCACGCCGTCGCTGACCTGGAAGAAGCCGCCGCCGTTGATGGCGAGGTCCATGGGGTTCTCGGTCGTCGTGATGTTGCCCTGCGTGAACTGCTGCGCCACCGACTGCAGCGTGGTGCCGATGCCGATCTGGCTCTGGCCGGCGCCGTTCAGCGCGGCGGCGTACACGTCGGCGAACTCCGCACGCGAACCCTTCGCCCCGTAGGTGCCAGAGTTGGCGATGTTGTTGCCGATGACGTCCAGGTTCTTGGACGCGGCGTTGAGCCCGGAGAGGCCTTGCTGGAATGCCATGGGGGAGTCCTTGCAGTCGTGCGGTAAGGGTTCAGTTGACGGACGAGACGGCCGTGTAGTCCACCGGGCCAAGCCGGTCGAGGTTCAGCTTGAGGCTGCCGTTCTCGCTGTAGACGGCATTGACCTTGTCGTAGGCATAGGTCGTCGACGGGACGGCGGCAGTGCCGTTGGTGGCGGTGATGCGGTACTTGACCTCCATCCCTTCGGCGGCCTTGGTGCCGGCGTCCCAGGAGAAGGTCTGGCGGCCCGAGCCCTGGGCGCCCAGTTGGACCGTGTCGATGACGGCGCCGGCGCCGTTGAGGATCTCCAGCTTCACGTTCTTGGCCGCGCCGTCCAGCTCGTAGCTGCCTTCGGCGGCGAGGCTGCCGTCCTCGCCCTTGACCACCTGGATCTTGTCGCTGGGCACGCTGACCTCGCGGCCCACCAGCGAGATGGACTGCAGCGCCTGCATCTGCCCCAGCTGGCCGCCCAGGCTCTTGATGCTGGTGTCCAGCGTCGACAGGCTGGTGACCTGCTGGATCTGCGCCATCTGGCTCGTCACCTGCGCGTTGTCCATCGGGTTCAGCGGGTCCTGGTTGTTCATCTGCGCGACGAGCAGCTTCAGGAAGCGGTCCTGCGTCTCGGCCGCGTTCTTGGCCGAGGTCGTCGGCGTCTTGGTGGTGCTGTTGTTCAGCGCGGTGACGTCCATGGCGGTTCCTCAGCGGTCAGGACTGACCGAGTTGCAGCGTCTTGAGCAGCAGGCTCTTGGCCGTGCTCATGACTTCGATGTTGTTCTGGTATGAGCGCGACGCCGAGATCATGTTGACCATCTCCTCCACCGGGTTCACGTTGGAGTAGGTCACGTAGCCGTCGGCGTCGGCCTGCGGGTGCTTGGGGTCGTGCACGCGGCGGCCGGGCGTCTGGTCCTCGGTGATGTTGGTCACGCGCACGCCGGCGTTGCCGCTGTCGTTGCCCGCGCCCATCAGTGCCGTCTGGAACACGACCTGCCGCGCCTTGTAGGCCTGTCCGTCCGGGCCGGCCACCGTGTCGGCGTTGGCCAGGTTGCT
Organism: Roseateles sp. GW823-FHT07B05; assembly: GCF_058794515.1. Lineage (NCBI taxonomy): Bacteria > Pseudomonadati > Pseudomonadota > Betaproteobacteria > Burkholderiales > Sphaerotilaceae > Roseateles > Roseateles sp. GW823-FHT07B05. The sequence continues at coordinate 17,839 of NZ_JBXAGX010000010.1, read as the reverse complement.
GGCCACCACGTTGAGCCGCTGGCTCTGCGCGCTGACCGCGCTGCCGGAGACATTGAAGATCTGGAACATCGACATGGTTCAGCTCCTCAGCCCTGGTTGTGCGACTTCATCGCGTCCAGCGTCGTGCGCACGGAGCCGTTGATGAAGCGCAGCGTGGCCTCGTACTTCACCGTGTTGTCGGCGAAGCTGGCGCGTTCGCGGTCCATGTCCACGCCGTTGCTGTCCAGGCTGGTCTGGCTTTGCAGCGCGTAGTCCTTGCCGCTCTCGCCGCGCGCACCGGCCAGCGGTGCGATGTGGCCGCGCTGCGTCGTGGCCATGGCGCCCGGCGTGCCGATCTCGCCGGTGGCTTCGCGCAGCGCCTTGGCGAAATTGATGTCGCGGGCCTGGTAGCCCGGCGTGTCGGCGTTGGCGATGTTGCTGGCGAGCAGGCGCTGGCGCTCCGCCCGCAGCGAGAGCGCCTGGGTCTGGAAGTTCAGCGAGTCGGTGAGTCGGTTCAACATCTGGGGCCCTCTTTCGAGGAAACGAAGCGGGACAAGCTCCTTGCGCAAATTGTCTGAACCAGCCCCGAAAACATGAGCGGGATTAGCAAGGCCAAAGCCGGCCAATTCCGGCCTAGGGAGCGCCGACAGCCTCTCTAGAGTGGCGGCCATGCTGCGTCGAACCGCGTCCCTGTTTTGTCTGCTGACCGCCGCGCTGGCCGCGCAGGCGCAGGCCGTGCTGGACCCGGCGCTCGTCGAGCGCGTGCGCCAGCTGGCCGAGACGGCCGCCCGCGCCACCGCGCCGCCCGGCACCCGCGTGGCCGTGGAGACCGGCCAGCTGGACCCGCGCCTGCGCCTGGCGCCGTGCCGCCAGGTGCAACCCTATCTGCCGCCCGGCATGGCCGCCTGGGGCAGGAGCCGCATCGGGCTGCGCTGCACCGACGGCGTGGCGCGCTGGAACGTGACGCTGCCGGTGCGCGTGGCCGTGTTCGGTCGGGCCGTCGTCGCCAGCGGCCCACTGCCGGCCGGCGTGAATTTGTCTCAAGAACATCTGGCGCTGGCCGATATCGACATTGCTGCCGAACCCGGCGCCGTGTTCACCGACCCCGCCCAGCTCATCGGCCGCACGCTGGCCCGCCCGCTCGGCGCGGCCGAGGCGCTGCGCGCGCCGGCGTTGAAGTCGCGGCAGTGGTTTGCCGCGGGTGAGACGGTGCAGGTGCTGGCCGTCGGCCCCGGTTTTTCGGTGGCGTCCGAGGCGCAGGCGCTGTCCGCCGGCATCGAGGGGCAGGACGTGCGCGTGCGCTTCGACAGCGGTCGCATCGCCGCCGGTCGCGCCGTCGGCGAGCGCCGCGTGGAGCTGCTGTTGTGAGCAATGCGCCACACATCCCCGGGGTGAAGGCCCGAACTGGCCGGAAAAACCCGCCAATTCCCGCTCAAGTTTCTAGGCCCGGGGCCGATACAAGGGGAAACTCCCCTGCAATGCCCCGGCGGGGCCTGACCCCGCACCCTGGAGAAGCCCATGAAGATCGGTAACAGCCCTGACAGTGGCGCCCCGGCGAAAGCCGAGCAGCGCCCCGCCGCGCGAAAGCCGGAGAGCACGGCCACGACCGATGCCGCCCGTCCGGCCGCTGCAGCGCCGGCGCCCAGCGCTCAGGTGGCCATCTCCAGCGCCGCCAAGCTGGCGGCCAGCGCCGGTGGTGACGACGGCAGCTTCGACGCCGCCAAGGTCGACCGCATCTCCAAGGCCATCAGCGAGGGCAAGTTCACGGTCAACGCCAATGCCATCGCGGACAAGCTGGTTGCAAATGCGCAAGAATTGCTGAGCGCGCGCGCCAACAAACACTAAGCCATGACCGCCACCGTTTCGCCCCAAGTCCTCAGCGCCGAGCTGGAAACGCCGCTGCTGGCCGTCGAAGCGGCGCTGAACCAGCTGGGCGACGCGCTGACCCGCCGCGATGCCGCGGCCATCGAGCAGCATGCCGCCGAACTCCACCAGCACCTGGCCCGCGCCGTGCAGAGCTTCGGTGAGGCCGCCCGCAGCGGAGGTGTGCCCGCAGCGCTGCGCAACCGGCTGGTGCGCGCCGGTGGGCTGCTGGCCGCGCAGCGCGAGACGCTGGCGCGCGGCAACGCGTCGCTGGACCGTGCGCTGGACGTGCTGATCCCCAGCGAGCCCACCGGCCTGTACGGCGCCGGTGGCAAGGCCGAGCGGCGCAGCCTGGGCGGCGGCAGCTTCACGGCCTGAACCGCCTTCTGGATAGAAAAAGCCACCCGCGGGTGGCTTTTTTGCTTTCTGGCGTTCGCCTCAGCGCGTCGCCGCCTGGCGCACCTTGTCGAGGTAGGCGTGCCCGTCCGGCGGCAGGCCGCTGCGCTGCGAGGCCCAGATCATCTCGCCCAGCGCGTCCATTGCCACATGGTGGGCCTCGTGGCGCGAGTTGCGCTTCGCGCTCAGCAGGTCCACCGCCTGGCGGATGCCGGACGGCTGGTCGATGGCGTGCTGCTCCGTGATCGTCAGGTGCATGGACAGGTGCAGGAAGGGGTTGGTGCGCCCTTCCTCCACCGTGTAGACCTTCTCCAGCGCCGCGGCCTCGTCGGCCAGGTCGGCGTGGTACTCCGGGTGCTCGGCGATCCAGTCGGCGGCCAGCGCCTCCATCGGGATCAGCGGGGCGCCATCACGCCATTTGCGGTAGGTGGCGCAGAAGAAGCGCCGGACTTCGAGCTGGGACGGGGCAAACATGGCCGCGATTGTCGCCGCCAGGCCAGCAGGGCCAGGCCGGCGGCCAGCAACAGCCATGTGCCGGGCTCGGGCACCGGGGCGGCGGAGAAGTCGTAGCCGCTGGCTCCCGTGGTGTTGAGCCCCGCCACCGACGGCAGCAGCTGGTAGCCGGCCGAGTGCCCGAAGTCGGCCCAGGCGGTGCGGCCCAGCCGGGCGTAGTCGCTGACCGAGGCGCCCACGGCCAGCATGCCGCTGAGCGAGATCGTGCGGCCGACGAAGGTGTCCAGCGTCAGGCTGAACACGCCCGTCGCGTCGCGGCTGGCGTCCCAGTTCTTGTTGACCTCGGCGAAGCTGCTCATGTCGCGCAGCCGCACCTCGGCCACACCGTACGCCGTCAGGAAGCCGCCGGACTCGAAGCTGGGGTTGGACAGCTCGCCGGTGATGCTGAAGTTCACCGTGTAGCTGACCGGGGTTCCTGCGGCGAGCCCGGCGCCGGTGACGGCGATGCTGTCGTAGAAGCGACCCTGCACGGTGGCGTTGGAATAGCCCTGCACCACGCGGTGGCCGGTCGCATCGCAGCAGTACGGGAAGCTGGACTCGACGGACGCACGCAGCAGGCCCATGCGGCCCGCGAAATGGGCGCTGGCGGTGCCGCCTCCGAAGGCGGCGCTGGTGTCCAGCGTCTGCAGCTGGCGCAGGCGCGGGTCGTCCCGCAGATCCAGGTTGGGGGCGTCGCTATCGACGCCGGACACGGGATAGAACGCGGTCGTGTTGACGAGCAAGTTCGCGTTGAGCTGGCTGTCGATCGCCCGGGCGGGCAAGCCGACGGCCAGCAGCAGGGCGGCGCAGAACGCGCTGGCGGCGGCTCTCATGCGCGCCTCCGCAGGCGCAGCGTCAGCAGCAGGCCGCCGCCCAGCATCAGCGCCACGCTGCCGGGCTCGGGCACGGCGGCCACCTCCACGCGCAGCCCGGTGGGGCTCTGGGTGCTGAGGGTGTCGAAGGCCAGTACGTTGTCGCCCGCCACGAAGCCGCTGGCGATGCTGAAGCTGTGCCAGGTGTCGGCCTGGGCCACCGGCACGGCCGCCACGGGCACGCCGTTCAGCCAGATGCGCAGGCCGCCGTCGTCCGCCGCCCAGCGACCTTGCAGCTGGATCTGGGCTTCGAAGCCGGCCTGCACCTGGAAGTGGGTCTCGTAGCGCAGTGCGTCGGTGATGCCAGGCTGGTCGACGAAGCCGGTGCCGATGACCGGGTTGATCCAGCTGCTGACGGCCGTGTCCGGCACCCAGGCGCTGGTGTCGATGGGAGAGCCGTCCCCCAGGCGCGAGGCGTAGGCGGTCGAGAACACGGTGTTGCCGACGATGGCGTAGTGCGGGTCCGCCGCGTAGCCGGCCAGCGGTGCGCCGGTGGCGTCGACCCCGGTGTTGAAAAGGCCGGTCACCGCACCGGTCTGGGCCGTGGCGGACGCCGCGGCGAGGGCGCTGGCAAGCAGCAGGGCAAGTCGGGCAGGCATGGGTGGGTCCTGGATCAGCGCCAACAGCAGCGCATCTGGACACACGCAATCGGCCGGCGAAACCGGCCATCTCAAGTTAGGGGGTGGTCGGCGTCGACGCCGCCGCCGGGCCCAGCCGCTGCAGCGACGCCTGCAGGGCGCGGTAGGCGGGCGCCGCGCGCAGCGCCTGCGCGCCGGCCTCCTGCAGGTCCACCACGTCCCGGGCTTCGATGGTGAAGGCGGTGGGCACGCGCAGCAGCGAGTGGCGCATCTTGTCGTCCGGCACGTCGTGCAGGCTGACGCTGATCACGTGGATCTCCGCATCGGCCGCGAACGGGCTGCCCGGCTGGCCGCGCGCGCGTTCGATCTCGGCCCGCCAGCGCCGGGTGTCATCGTTCAGCAGGGCCAGTGTCACCTCGGTCTCGCGTGAGCCGGCGCCGAAGATCAGCGTTTCCAGTACCTGGCCGGTCGTCGGCACCCGGTCGCTGTTGTCCACGCGCTCGTTCAGGCCACGCTCGGAATTGACCGTCACCAACACCAGCCGCCGGATGGTGCCCGGCTTCGCGTCGACGAAGTTTGCGCTCATCGAACCCAGCGCCACCATGCGGTCCAGCATCAGCCGCACGCCGAGGTTGTCGGTCACGCCGCCGTCCACGAGATGGATGAAAGGCTTGTCCTTGGCGTTGCGGTACGCCTCGGCGCTGCGCTGGAGCATGCGGCTGCGGTAGTCCTGCCCGTCGGGGTTGGCCACCGGATGCGTCGTCGGCGCGGGGTGTGTGCAGGCATCGGCGTAGTTGTGCACGGTGACCGGCGACAGCAGCAGCGGCACGGCCGATGAAGCGGCCACGGCAAAGCTCAGCGGTGTGGCGTCCAGATCGGAGCAGATGCGCCTGAACTGCTCCGCCGTGAAGTCGAAGGCGGAGCCGCTGGTGAGGTCGGTGGCGGTGATCATCAGCTCGGGCGCGCCGGGGCGCCTGCGCACGTCGGCGAAGGTGCGGCCCTCGAACAGCTCCTCGAAACGTTGGGCGAGGATCTGGCTGCGCCCGTACCAGGGGGACGTGAGCTTGTAGAGCCGTTCGGGCCACAGGGCTTCCCGAATGAGGCGGCTTTCGAAAGGCACGAGCAGGAAGTCGGGCTCGAACCGGTCGAGCGTCTTGTCACCGAAGGCCGCGAAATGCGCGGCCAGGATGCTGCCGCCTGACACGCCGCTGATCATGGCTGTCTGGTCCAGCAGCGTGGTCGGCTGGCCGTCCAGCGTGAACGTGGTGGCTTTCAGTTCACGCAGCACGCCCAGGCCGAAGGCCGCTGCGCGAGCGCCGCCGCCGGACAGCGTGACGGCCATCATCACCGGCTGGCTCGCAGGCGGCGTGAGTGGCCGCAATTCGGTCTCTCCGGGGGCGGCGCTCGGCAGCGGCGGATTGACCCACGGCCGGTAGCTGGAACAACCCGTCAACAGCACCAGCGCCAGCGCACCCCCGCAACTCGCGCCCCAGCTCTTCCACGACCCCATCACGTCCTCATTTCGCTCGGTTCCTGCCGCCATCATCAACGCTCGGCCCTGCGGCGACGTGACGCCAGGCAACACAAGCCCTCTGCGGTCGTCGGGCGCGTGATGTCTGCATCACGGCGCTGGCGGCTGCCAGGCTGCCAGCGCCAGCTGCACCTGCGCATAGGCGCCCAGCGTGCGGGCCTGCTGGTCGAGCTGCTGCTGGGCGGCTGTGAGCTGTTGCCGGCGCGAGGCCAGGGCGGTGGTGGAAGGCTCCAGGCCGACGGCTTCGCGCCGCTGGGTGTAGCGCAGCGCCTGGTCCGCCGCCTGCAGCGCTGCCTGGGCCTGCTGCCAGGTCTGCCACTGCGCCTGCCAGCCGCGCAGGGCGGTCTCGCCTTCGGCGAGTGCGGTCAGTACCGTCTTCTCGAACTGGGCCCAGGCGCGTTCGTTGCCGGCCTGCACGGCGGCGGTCTGGGCTGCGCGGCGGCCGCTGTCCAGCCAGTCCCACTGCAGCATCGGCCCGGCGGCGTAGCGCAGGGCGTTGGCCCGGCCGAGGTTGCCGGCGGTCTGCTGCAGGCCGAGCGTGGCGGCCAGTGACAGGCGCGGCAGGTGGGCACGTTCGGCCAGCACCTGCTGGCCGAGGCCGGCGCGCAGCAGGGCATCGGCGCGGGCCACGTCCGGCCGACGGGCCAGCAGGTCGGCGGGCAGGGTCAGCGTGGCGTCGTCCGGCACGGCAGGCAGCGGGGCGCTGGCCTGCAAGGCCTGCAGCGCGGCGCCCGGCCTGGCGGGAGACTCGCCCACCAGCACCGCCAGCGCGGCCCAATCCACCGAGGCCTGTGCAGCCCAACCTGCCTGTGCCGCCCGCAGCTGGGCCAGTTCGGCGGAGGCGGCATCGGCCTCGCGCGGGTCGGCCAGGCCGGCGCGGGCGCGGGCCTGCAGTTGAGCCAGGCGCCGTTCGGCCACCGCCTGCTGTTCGGCCGCGAGCTGTCGGGCCTGCTGGGCGTGGCGCAGCGCCACGTAGCGGCTCACCACCTCGGCCTGCACCAGGGCCTGCGCGCCGCGGGCATCGGCGGCTGCGGCGTCCGCGTCACGCTCGGCCGCAGCTTGTGCAGTGCCGGCGCGGCCGAACAGGTCGATCTCCCAGCTCAGCACCTGGCCCAGCGTGACCAGGCGCTGTTCCGGCGGGCGGGGCCCGCCCTGGCGATAGGGATCGACTTCGGTCAGCGCGGGCCGGGTGGCCTGGGCTTGCACACCCAGGCTGCCCTGCGGTCGGGCCTCGGCCTGCACGGCGCCGGCGCGGGCGCGGGCTTCGCGCACGGTGGCCAGCGCGGCCTGCAGGTCCAGGTTGCGGGCCTCGGCCTGGGCGACCAGGGCGTCCAGCGCCGGGTCGCGCAGGTCGCGCCACCAGGGGCGGCCGGCGGCGTCGGGGCTGAGGGCGCGCCCCGCGGCGGCGGGCAGCGCACCGTCATGGCGGGCCTGCAGCGTGGGCAGTTGAGTGCCGGGGGTGACGGCGGCGCAACCGCTGAGTGCGAGGGCCAGCGCGAGGGCGGAGAGCGTGAAGACGCGGCGGTGAAGGCTTGCGTTCATGAGGGGTGTCCGGGTTCAGGCCGTCGTGGGGAGGTTGGTGCGGCCGGGCGCGGGCACGCGGTAGGCGACGGCATAGAGGGCGGGGATGAGGCCCAGCGTGATCAGCGTGCCCAGGGCCAGGCCACCCATCATCACGACGGCCAGGCTGGTCCAGACCGCACCGCCGAACAGGTACAGCGGCACCAGGCCCAGGATGCAGACCATCTTGGTCATGACGATGGGACGCAGGCGCTTGGCCGCCGCGTCTTCGATGGCGTCCAGGGCCGGCATGCCGCTGGCCCTGGCCTCGTCGATGGCGTCCAGCAGCAGCACCGCGTTGTTCACGATGATGCCGGCCAGGGCCAGCAGGCCCAGCGTGCCGACGAAGGTCAGCGTGGTGCCGGTGAGCTTGAGCGCGATGGCCGCGCCGATGCTGACGAAGGGAATGCTGGCCAGCACGATGAGGCTCTTGCGCAGGCTCTCGAACTGCCACACGAACAGCAGGAGCATCGCCACCACGCAGGCCGGCAGCAGCGCCGAGATCGCGCCATTGGCGCTGGCGTTCTCTTCGATCTCGCCGCCCAGCGCGATGCGCACCTTGCCGCCTTGCTGCAGCGCCGAGGTCTCGGTGGCGACGGCGTCGGCCAGGGTCTGGGCTGTCCAGCGGGCGTGCTTGGCGGTGATGGTGACCGTGCGCTCCTGGTTGAAGCGCTGCAGCACCGAGGGCTGGGCTGCGAGCTGCACATCGGCCACCTGGCCGAGGGGCACCGTGCCGCGGCCGTCGGCGCGCTGCAGCGTCGCGGCGCGCAGCCGCTCCACGCGGTCGTGGGCCTCGGCACCGCCGCGCACCACCACCGGAAGCAGGGTGTCGCCCTCGCGGAACTGGGTGACGGCCTGACCCGCCAGCAGCAGGTCCAGCTGGGCCGCGATGTCGGCGCTGGACAGCCCGGCCGCGGCAGCCTTGAACGGGTCCACCTGCACGAGCAGCTGCGGGATGGCTCGCTCGGCGTCGCTGCTCAGCTCGACGATGTCGGGCAGCTGGCGCAGCGCCTCGGTGAGCTTGGCCGCCGCGGTGTGGTGCGACTGGCCATCGGCGCTGGACAGGCGGAACACCGCCAGGCCCGACTCGGCCGAGCCCATCGAGAAGCGCTTGGGCTCGAAGCGCACCTCCGGGAACAGGCGCGGCAGCTCGGTGCGCAGCTTGGTGAGCGCCTCGTCATGGCTGACGCCAGGGGCCAGGCTGAGCACGGCATAGGCGCGGTGCGCCGCCGGCGTGGGCGGGTTGAGCGCCAGGATGAAGCGCGGGCCGCCGTCGCCCACATAGACCGCCTGGCTCTGGATCTCGGGGAAGCGCTGCTTGTCGGCCAGCGCGGCCGAGATGCGGCCGGCGGTGGCCAGCGTGGTGTTGCCGCTGCTGTCGGGCGCGAGCTCGATGCCCATCTGCAGCTGGCGGCGCTCGGAGGCCGGCATCAGCTCCGACGGCACATGGCCGAACAGCCAGCCGGCCGCCGCCAGCAAGGCCACCATGCTGCCGATGTAGACCGTCTTGTGGCCCAGCACCCAGCGCACCTTGCCGCGGTACCAGCCGGTCAGCGCCTCGACGGCGCGGGCTGTGCGGCTCAGTTCGGCATGGTGGTGGGCAAAGCGCTGGCACAGCAGCGGCGTGACGGTGACCGCCAGCAGCAGCGACAGCAGCAGCGCAATCGCCATGACGATGCCCATGCTGCGCAGGTACTCGCCGGTCTCGGTCTGGCTGAGCACCAGCGGCAGGAAGGTCAGGATGATGGCCAGCGACGACACCAGCAGCGGCACGAACATCGTGCGGCCGGCCTCGGCGGCTGCCTGCTCGCGCGGTTCGCCCAGCGCCAGGCGGCGCTCCATGTCCTCGGCCACGACGATGGCGTTGTCCACGAACAGGCCCAGCGCAATGATGATGGCGCCGATGGAGATGATGTGCAGGTCGATGGACAGCAGCTTCATCACCACCAGACTGCCGAGCACCGTGGTGGGCACGATGGCGCCGACGATGAGGCCGGTGCGCAGGCCCAGGAACAGCACCACGATGCCCATCACGATGACGGTGGTCTCCAGGAACACCTGGCCCACCTGCTTGAGCTGCTTGCCGACGACCTGGGCCTGGTCGGTGATGGGCACCAGGGCCATGCCGGCCGGCAGCTGGCTTTCCAGCTTTGTGATCTCGTCGCGCAGCCGGTCGGCGAAGCTGATGACGTTGAGCCCGGCATCCATCGAGACCGCGAGCACCGCGGCCGACTGGCCGTCGACGAAGGCGCCCGTGCTGGCCGGGTCCAGCGGCAGACGTTCGACGCGGGCGAGTTGGCCCAGGGGCATCCAGCCGCCCTTGGGCAGGGCCACGGGCGTCTGCGCCAGGGCCTTGAGGCTGGCCGCATCACCACTGACCTGCAGCGAGAGCTGGGCACCGCCGGCCTGCACGAAGCCGGCCGGCGCCACGATGTTGCGGCGGGTCAGGGCGTCGGCCACGGCGCTGGGGGCCAGGCCTTGCGCGGCCAGCGCCGGCAGGTCGAGGCTGACCTGCACCTGCTCGTCACGCAGGCCGTGCAGGGTCACGCGCTCCACCCCCGGCACGTGGTAGAGGCGGTCGCGCATCAGGCGGGCTTGCTCGCGCAGCTCGCCGGGCGTGTAGCCGGTGCCGGTCAGGCCCACGGTGAGCACGGCCACGCGGCCGAACTCGTCATCGACCAGCGGGCCGACGGCGCCTTGCGGCAGGCGCGGTTGCACCTCGGCCAGCCGGTTGCGCAGGCGTTGCCACACGGCAGGCAGGGCTTGCGGGCTGACCGTGGGCTCCAGTTCCACATAGCTGAAAGCGAAGCCGGGGCGCACGGTCGTCTTGACGCACTTGACCTCGGGCAGGGTCTGGATGGCCTCTTCGGCCGGGCGGGCGACGAGTTGCTCCATGCGCTCGACCGAGGCGCCCGGCACCAGCGTGAGAACGGTGGCGGTGCGGATGGTGATCTGGGGCTCTTCGGTGGACGGGAAGTCCAGCACCAGCCACAGGCCGGACAGCACCAGCAAGAGGGCGGCGAGAAAGGCGAAGCGCGGTCGCTTCAGGGCGTAGACGGTGATGCTCATGGGGCCTCCTTCAGCGCAGACGGCTCACGGGCCTGACCGCCTGGCCAGCCACCAGCGACTGGGCACCGGCGAGCACGACCTGGTCCCCCGCCTTCAGGCCGCTGCGCACTTCGACTTGATCGCCCTGCAGCGCGCCCAGCGTCACGGCGACCCGCTCCGGCATGGTGCTGTTGGCCGGCAGTCGCAGCACCTGCCCTTGGCTGGGGCGGGTCGCGTCCATCTGCACCGCGCGGAGCGGCACCAGCAGGGTCAGGGCCGCCGGGTCGCGGGGCCACAGCTGCACCGACACCGCCTCACCGGTGGGCCAGGTCTCGGGCGCGCTCACCAGCACGCGGCGGCTGCCACCGGCTTCCAGCCGTGACGACAACTGCAGCACGCGGGACTCGGCGCTGCCGGACGGTCCCTGCAGGGCCAGCGTCTGGCCGGTCGACAGCGGCAGCGAGCCCGGCACGGTCAGCCAGAGCTCGCGGCCGCGGCCCTCCAGCCCGACCACCACCGTGCCGGCGCCCACCGCCTGGCCCACTTCGAGCTGGCGCAGCGAGACACGGCCATCGAAGGGCGAGCGCAGCTCGGTCTGGCCCTGGTTCCATGCGGCGGCCGTGCGCTGGGCCTGGGCGGCGGCGAGTGCTTCCTGCGCGGCCTTGACCTCAGCCTGCACGGCCGTCCATTCGGCCTCGGTGGCCGCGCCGCTGTCGCGTGCGGCCTGCAGGCGCTGCTCGCGGCGGCGGGCTTCGTCCAGCAGGGCCTGCAGGCGGCGGCCGTCGGCTTCGATGCTGGCGAGCTGGGCCTGTTGGGGGGCGGCGTCGATGCGTGCCAGCAGTTCGCCGCGGCGCACGGTGGCGCCCACGTCCACCAGCACTTCGCGCACCACGCCGGGCACCGCGAAGGCCAGTTCGGCCCGCTCGCGGGCACGCACCTCACCGGCGAAGGGCAGGCCCCCGAGTGGCGCCTGTTGTACGTGGGCGACCAGCACGGGGCGGGGCGATGCAGCCGTAGCCGGCGGCTCGGCAGGGCTGCAGGCCGCCAGCAACACGGCGGTGCCGAGCACGGCGACGGTGAGGGCGATGGTGGCGGGACGACAGGCAAAGGAGGTTGGGCGATTTGTGGGCATGGCGGGTCCGGGCGACGGCCGGGGTTGCGATGGAGCGGCACTCTAGGGACCGAGGTTCCCTCAGGAGGGAACAGATTCGGCCACTTTGGGTACATTTCTGGACGCCCTGCGGCTCGCAATGCGTGACAGGCGGATGACCCGTGATGTACTGGCGACGCCCATCTCTCCGGCTCTCCCGCCGTGGTGCTGTCCTGGATCACTGCCGGCGCTGAGGAATACCGCTGGGGCTGGACTGGCCACGCATCGACACCGCTCCCATGAACGATCCCACTGCCACCCCTGACCGCCGGCACCAGGCCAACCTGGTGCCCAGCGTCGCGCGCGCGCTGCTGGCGCTTGCCGAGGACCGCGGTCTGCCTGCCGAGCGCCTGTGCCGGGGCCTGGGGCTGAGCGCCCACGGCCTGACCCAGCCGGACACGCTGGTGTCGCACCAGCAGACCCGCGCGCTCATCCTGCGCGCCCAGCGCATGCTGGATGAGCCCTCGCTGGGCCTGGCGGTGGGCGCGCGCGAGACCCCGATCTCCTGGGGCCTGGCCGGCCTGGCCATGCTCACCTGCGAGACGCTGGGCGAGGCGGTGCACTACGGGCTGGAGCGGCAGACGGAGGCCGGCACGATGCTGGAGCACCGGCTCGTCTTCGACGGCCCGCGTGCCCACCTGATGGTGACGCCGCAGGTGTTCGACCTGGAAACCGAGGCCTTCCTCGTCGAGGAGACCTTCGCCGGCGCGGTGGCCGTGGTGCGCGCCATGGTGGGCCCGAGCTTCCGGCCGGTGCAGGTGGACCTAGCCTATGTCGACGAGGGGCACCGGCGCCTGCACGAGCGCTTCTTCCGCTGCCCGGTGCGCTTCCAGGCCGACGAGCACCGGCTGACCATCGAGACCCGGTGGCTGCAGGTGCGGCTGCCCGGCTACGACCGCATCACCAGCGACCTGGTGCGCCAGCAGCTCAACCAGCTGCTGACCATCCCCATCGGCCAGGACGATCTGCTGGAGTCGGTGGCCAGCCGCCTGCGCCACGGCCTGCACGAGACGCCGCGCCAGGGTGAGATGGCCGGGCAGATCAACGTCAGCGATCGCACGCTGCGGCGGCGGCTGGCGCAGCGCGAAACCAGCTTCCGCGAACTGCGCGACAACACCCGCCTGGCCCGCGCCCGCGACCTGCTGGCCAACACCGACCTGACCATCGCCGAGGTGGCCCAGGCGGTGGGCTATGCCGACGCGCGCTCGTTCCGGCGAGCCTTCAAGCGCTGGACCGGCGAGCTGCCGACCGCGGCGCGGTCCAAGGTCTGATCAGCTAGCGCGGCGCCGCACAGCCGGGCAGTCCGGCCTCGCTGGCCAGCGCCTGCGCGGCCGTGGCATCCACCGCGCAGCGCCGGGCGATCAGCGCCCGCAGCGGCTGCCGCAGGAAGGCCGCGCGCAGCCCGGTGCTGCCGCGCAGCAGCTGCAGTGCCTGTGCCTCGTCGGCGGGCGCGTCAACGAGGCTGGCGCGGTGCAGCAGTTGGCGGGCGTGGTCGCTGGCGATGTAGGGCTGCGCGTTGACGACCAGCGCCAGCGCGCGGTCCACCGACGCCAGCGCGTCGTCGCGCCGACCGCCCGCGGCCTGCAGTTCGCTGAGCGCGAGCCACGTGGCGGCATGGCCGCTGTCTCGCGGCGCATCGGCCGCGTAGCGCGCCAGCGCCTGGCGCAGCAGCGGTTCGCGTTCGGCGGGCGTGGCGCCCTGCAGCGCGCGCAGGTCATGGCGGGCCAGCCACCATTCGGCGCGCAGCAGCCCACGCGCTGGCAGCGCACCGTCCAGGTCGGCCAGCAGTGCGCTCGCCGCAGGTATGTCCTTGGCAGCCAGCAGCGGCCATGCGAGGCTGAGGCCGGCGGCCTGTGTGCGCTCGTCGCGCAGCCCCAGGCGGCTCTTCAGCAGGCTGTAGCGGCGCTCGCCCAGCGCGCGGCTGCGGCGGGCGTCGCCGAGGTAGTCGTGCAGCGTGGCGGTGATGCGCAGCAGCTCGTCGGCGGTGTCGGGGTCGGTGGGCAGCAGTGCGTCGATGCGGCGGGCTCGCTCGTCCAGCAGGCGGCGCAGTGCGGCTTCTGGCTGGACGGCGTCGGGTGCGCGACGATCCAGCGTCTTGAACAGGTCCAGCAGATAGCTGTTGGCGGCCTCCGCGCGGCGGGCCTCGCGGCGTGCGCTGTCGGCCTGCCAGACCGCGGCAGCAGTGCCCAGCAGAAGCGCCGCTGCACCCAGCAGCGGCCAGCGCTGGCGGCGCACGAAGCAGGCCAGCCGGTAGCCGGGTGAGCGCGGCAGCGCGCTGACGGGGCGGTGGTCCAGCACGCCGTGGATGTCGGCGGCGAGGGCCTCGACGTCGGCATGGCGGTCGGCCGGGTCGGCGGCCTGGGCGCGGGCGATGACGGCATGCAGCGCCCGGTGGCGCTCGGGCACCAGTGCGGCCAGCACGCCGCCCAGGCCCCAGACGTCGGTGGCCACGGTCAGCGCCTCGCCGCGCTGCTGCTCCGGCGCTGCGGCGCCGGGCGTGAACGCGCGCGGCCCGGCACTGTGCAGCAGGCGGGCGATGCCGAAGTCCAGCAGCTTCACGCGGCCGTCGTCGCCGACCAGGATGTTGGCGGGCTTGAGGTCAGCATGCAGCACCAGTCGCGCGTGGGCGTGGCGCACGGCGTCCAGCACCTGCAGGAAGGCGATCAGCCGCTCGCGCAGCGGCCGCCCTGCCAGCGCCTCGTGGATGGGCCGGCCGTTGATCCACTCTAGCGCCAGCCAGGGCTGGCCGCCGTCCTCGCCGGCGTCGTACAGCCGCGCGATGTGCGGGTGCTCCATGCCCAGCAGCAGCGCCTGCTCGTCGCGCAGCCGCTCGCCCAGCCGCTGGCCCGGGTGGGGCAGCTTCAGCGCGACATGCCGGCCGGCCATGGGCCCGATGACCTGGGCCGCACCCCAGACTTCGGCCATGCCGCCCGCGCCGATGCGCTCGATGAGGCGGTAGGGGCCGATGCGCTGGCCGGGCTGCGCCAGGGAGGGCGCCACGATGGCCGGCAGCTCCGCCGCGCCGTCATGGGCCCGCAGCAGCGCGCGCAGCGGCGTGGCGATGTCTTCAGGCTGGGCGGCCAGCCAGGCGTCTCGCTGTTCGGCCGCGATATCCAGCGCGGCGTCGAACGCAGCCGACAGCCGTGGCCACAGGGCCGGGTCAATCGGCGCTGCCATTCAGCTGCACCAGCAGGAAGGCACGTGCCTTGGCCCAATGGCGGCGCACTGTCCGCTCGGCCAGGCCCAGCGCCTCGCCTGTCTCGGCCTCGGTGTAACCGCCGTAGAAGCGCAGCTCCACGAGGTGGGCCAGCTGCGGCTCCAGCGCGGCCAGCGCGTCCAGCGCGGTGTCCAGCGCCAGCAGCCGCTCGGCATCGGCCTCGGGCGTGGCAGCATCCACCAGCGCCGTGTCCCAGCTCAGCGCCTGCCAGTCGCCGCCGCGCGCCTGGGCGTGGCGGCGGCGCAGGTGGTCGATGACGATGTGGCGCATCGCCTTGGCGGCCAGCGCGTAGAAGTGGCGCCGGTCCACCAGCGGTGCGGCTGGCGACTGGGCGAGGCGCAAAAAACCCTCGTGCAGCAGCTCCTCGGTGGCCAGGCTGGGCGCCCCCGGGCCGCGCAGCCGGGCACGGGCGATGCGCCGAAGCTCGGGGTAGATCAGCGGCCAGACGGCCTCGGCCGCCGTGGCGTCGCCATCGCGTGCAGCCTGCAGCAGAGTGGTCAGGTCGGCCATGCGGCAGCGGCCTCAGCTGTCCTGCCGATCCCAGCCACCCCGCTGGGCGCGGCGGTGGGCTTCCTCGGCCTCGCGCTCGGCAGCCATCTGCTGCTCGAACTGCTGCCGGCCCAGCTTGGCGGCGGCGATCAGCGCGTTCTCGTCGCCCTGCAGCGGCACCATCTGGTTCAGCACCTCGATGTTGTGGCGGCGGAAACGCATGGCCTGGCGGCGCGCGGCGTGCGGTTCCATGCCGGTCAGCTCCAGCACGCTGCGGGCGCTCATCAGAGCGGCGTCGAAGGTCTCGCGCTCGATGTGGCGCACGCCGGCCTCGTGCAGCTGGTAGTAGTGTTGTACGTTGCGTGCGCGGGCCACGACGGTGAGCTGCGGGAAGTGCTCGCGCGCCAGCTCGGCGATCTCTACGCTCTGCGCGATGTCGTCAATGGCGATGACGAGGATGCGGGCGGTGGCTGCGCCGGCTGTCTTGAGCATGTCCAGCCGCGTCGCGTCGCCGTAGTAGACGGTCCAACCGAACCGGCGCAGGCTTTCGATGGCCTCGGAGTCGTGGTCCAGCACCGTGGCTTCGATGTCGTTGGCGCGCAGCATGCGGGCCACCACCTGGCCGTAGCGGCCGCTGCCTGCAATGATGATGGGCGAGGGCGGCGGCGGTGCGGCCTCGGCGCGCTTCTTCAGGCCGCGCCGCGCGAGCTTCTGCGACATCAGCCGGTCCCCGCCCGTCAGCAGCAGCGGCGTCAGCGCCAGCGACAGCGCCACGGCTGCCACCAGCGCCGAGTTCTGCGCCGCATTGATCATCCCTTCGCTCTGCGCGAGCTGGAACACGACGAAGCCGAACTCGCCACCCTGGGCCAGCAGGATGACGAAGGCCGGTCGTTCGACGAGTGGGATCTTCATCGCCTTGGCCATCAGTGCCAGCACGACGATCTTGCAGCCCAGCAGGGCCAGCACCAGGGCGGCCACGAAGCCCGGCTGGGCAGCGACGGCCTTCAGATCCAGCCCCATGCCGACGGCGATGAAGAACAGGCCCAGCAGCAGGCCCTTGAAGGGTTCCAGGTCGGTCTCCAGCTCGCGGCGGTACTCGCTCTCGGCCAGCAGCACGCCGGCCAGGAAGGCGCCCAGCGCCATCGACAGGCCCACCAGCTGCATCAGCGCCGCGGTGCCCAGCACCAGCAGCAGCGCCGCGGCGGTGAAGATCTCGGGCGTCTTGCTGTGGGCGATCCAGCGCAGCGCCGGGCGCAGCAGCAGGCGGCCGCCGAACACGATGACGACGATGGCGCCGATGGCCTTGGCTGCGGCCAGCCAGGTCTTGCCGTCGCCATCGTCGTGCGCGCCGCTGAGCGCCAGCACGGGCACCAGTGCCAGCACCGGGATGGCGGCGATGTCCTGCAGCAGCGCGACGGACAGGATGCTCTCGCCCGCCGTCGTGCGCCCCAGGTTGCGCTCGGCCAGCACGGCCAGCGCGACGGCGGTGGACGACATCGCCAGGCCCAGGCTGACAACGACCGCCAGCCGCCACGGCGTGCCCAGCGCCAGGCCCACGGCCGTCAGCGCCGCGGCGCAGCCGAGCAGCTGCACGCTGCCCCAGCCGAAGATGGGCCGGCGCATCGCCCACAGCCGCTTGGGCTCCAGCTCCAGGCCGACGAGGAACAGCATCAGCACCACGCCCAGTTCGGCCACCTCAGGGATGGCGCTGGACTCGGGGATGAGACCCAGCACGGCCGGGCCGATGAGCAACCCGGCGACGAGGTAGCCGAGGATGGACCCCAGCCGCAGATAGCGGGCCAGCGGCACGGCCAGCACAGCGGCCGCGAGGAAGACAAGAGGCAGCTGCAGCCAGGCGCCATGGCTCATTGGGTACCTCCCAGCGTCGAGAACAGCGCGGGGCGTTCATCCAGTGCCACGGTCTCCTCGTCGCCGACGCCGCGTTCTACGGCGGCGTCGCACCAGTCCGGGAAGTGCCGCAGCCGCTTCACGAACAGCTCGGCATGGGCCTGGATGTCGACGTCGCTCGCCCGGTGCGCGGCATGCAGGATCTGCGGGTGCAGCCAGTTCATGCCGCAGGTCCGGGCCGACTGCTGGTAGGGCAGCAGGAAATCGCCGATGGGGTGGTGGTTGTGCCCACCCGGCGCGTAGGCCTCGGCGCCGCCGCCGGTGGAGGCTACCAGCCAGCAGTCCTTGCCGTGCAGCGCCGTACCGCCCGGGCCGTAGGCCCAGCCCAGGCGTGGCACCTCGTCCCACCACAGCTTCTGCAGCGCCGGCATGCTGTACCAGTAGATGGGATGCAGCATGACGACGAGGCGGGCGGCTTGCAGCGCGCGCTGTTCGGCCTCGACGTGGATGTGGAAGTCGGGGTAGAGGCGGTAGAGGTCGCGCAGCTCCACGCGGTCTGCGGCAGGTGACGCGCGCAGCGCGTCCAGCAGGGCGCGGGTGGCGTGGGAGCGGCCCAGGTCGGGGTGGGCAGCGAGGACGAGGATGTCGCGGGCGTTGGCGTCGGGCATGGCCCGCGAGGTTAACTTGCCACCATGCCGGCGCGTGGCGTCGCGGGCTACCTCCTTCGGGTGGGTGGGCCCTAGGGAGGGTCTGCAAAACCCCTGCGGGCCGCGGCGAGGTCTTTGCCGGATGCGGGGCAAGGCGCGGACCGCCGCC
>NZ_JBXAGX010000009.1:0-225289 GCF_058794515.1 Roseateles sp. GW823-FHT07B05 | reverse complement strand
ACCATCGACAACGCGCTGGTCAGGCCGCGACCGTCTGACTTAAACCAACGGGCCTCCGCGGAAGCCGGGGCGATTCACCAGTGCATAGTTCTTGGCCCTATGTGCCGCCACCCCTTCGTCCCAACCGGCCTGTGCAGCGGAGCTGGCCAGCAGCAGTGCGCTGGTCAGCAGGGGCAGAACCAGGGTTTGCAGAAACGTTGCACCCACGGTGGCATGGCTTCCAGTGACTGTCTTCATTTCCTCTCCTCTTCTGAATGACGATGCACACTCTGCGCCCATAGGCCGGGCTCAAGCTCGACTTCATGCGAATAGCGTCAACAGCTCGCCCTGACGAATCAACTTGATCAGTGCTGCCGCGAAGCAGGCTTGACGGTGTGGATGACGACTGTGTGCCGTGGTTGCTGACCAACGCTGCACCGCCGGGCCAGATCCCACCGGGCCCACACCGAACGCCAGAATCACTTGGTACCGACCCATAACGTCGTCTTGCACTTGGCGCAGTCGGCGTACTCAGCGTCTGACTTGTACTTTCCGTGCCGGTAGATCCCCCTGTGGCCGCAGACGATGCAACGATGCTCACCTTGCTCATCGCGGGAACCGGGCACGGAGTAGTAGTCGCGCTCACTCCAAGCACGCATGTCAAGGGCGACCCATGCGAGCGTGGTCGCGAATGCAGTGCCACAAGCCCATATGCCGAACGCGTGAGGCCACAAGGAGGCAGCATGTGCAGTCGACAAGTAGGCCGCTATGCCTACGCTGATCGCCACGGAGACCGAGATCTGCGCGATGCGCGTCAAACGTGTGCGACGCGCATCAATGGCTGCGGCCACTGCCATCCCTTCAGGCGTCTTCAGCGCGGGTGTGAACACAGGTCGGCCCGGTGATCGCGCCCCCTGGTTAGCAGCGCTCGCGCGGACGCTATCCCCAGTCGCGTCCCCCGCGTGCCCGCAGCGGCTGCAAAAGCGATCACCTGCCGACACGTGTGCTCGGCATTGCGTACAAAAGCGACGGTAGTCCTGCGCTCTCGCAGAACCAGTCGAGCCACTGGACGCAAGCGATGGCGCCGGTTTCGGCGATGTGTTCTCGTTCATCCGCTCCCCTTCGTTGCCTTGGCCCATGCGATGCCGTCTTCGAGGGGCGCTGACCTGCCGTCTCCCGACAGCCGGATCGCGCGGCTCGCTATGCCCCCAATGGGGCGAGCCCTGTGCAACCCCGCTGTCATCCCTGTCGGGTTGAGCGACAGAGCCAAGACCGGAAGCTTTGCGACCCCGGCTTTCGCGCGGGTGTGCCTTCTTGAACATGCCCGTAGCGGGCAACTTCGCTGGGAACTCTAGTTAGTCGCACACACGACTTCCGCACTGCCGCCTCGATCAGCGTGAACTAATCCGCGACGACTGCGGCTGGCACACCCGTGAACAGCTTGGAAGCAACAAGCGAGCCCTATTCATCTATCC
Source organism: Roseateles sp. GW823-FHT07B05 (assembly GCF_058794515.1). Classification (NCBI taxonomy): domain Bacteria; kingdom Pseudomonadati; phylum Pseudomonadota; class Betaproteobacteria; order Burkholderiales; family Sphaerotilaceae; genus Roseateles; species Roseateles sp. GW823-FHT07B05. The sequence goes on along the minus strand of NZ_JBXAGX010000009.1, from coordinate 223,835 downwards.
ACAACCAACCGGCCCACACCCCATTCCGCGACTGCGGATCGGAGCTTTTCTTCGTCTGTATCGCCCCAAGGAGAACAGCCATGGCGGACATCATGGAACCCGAGGGACGAAGAAGACAAAGCGATGCCCTGCCCGCGCAAAGCGAGCGGCCAGGGAAGCGGGAGCCACGGGGGCTTGCCGGCGGCGTCGCAAGGGAGTGGCGCGGCACGGTCGGCGCCTACATTTCCTTGAACAGGTGCAGGTAGCTGCGGCTCACCGGCAGGCGCTCGGCGCGGCCCTTGAGCTCGATGTCGGCGGTCTCGTTCTCGCCGCGCGTGACGCACCGGATCGAGCGCAGGTTGATCACCACCGAGCGGTGCACCTGGGCGAAGTGGGCCGCATCCAGCTGGGCCAGCAGCTCCTTGAGCGGCGTGCGGATCAGCGCCTCGGCGGGCTGCCCCTCGTCGCGGTAGGCCACCAGGGTGTACTTGGTGTCGCTCTTGAGGAAGTCGATGTCGTCCACCGGGATCATGCGCAGGGATGCGCCCACGGTGGCCCGGATCCACGCCAGGGCCTTCGGCTGGTCCAGCTTGAGGCGCGCGGCCAGCTGCGCCAGCAGCTGCTCGCTGTGCACGGCCGGCTGGGCCTGCTGCACCCGGGCCTTCAGGCGCTCCACCGTCTCGGCCAGGCGGGCGGCGGTGACGGGCTTGACGAGGTAGTCCAGCGCGCCGTGCTCGAAGGCTTCGAGCGCGTACTGGTCGAACGCGGTGACGAAGACCAGGTGCGCGCGCTTGCCCACGTGCCGCGCCACCTCCACGCCGCTCAGGCCCGGCATGTGCACGTCCAGGAAGCAGATGCTGGGCTGGTGCTGCTCGAACAGCTCCACGGCCTGGCGGCCGTTGCGGGCCTGGGCGACGATCTGCAGTTCCGGCCAGGCGGCGGCCAGGCGGGCTTCCAGGATCTCCCGCAGCAGCGGCTCGTCGTCGGCAATGAGGGCGGTGGGGGTCATGGGGTCTCGCAGAACTCGATCGTCGCCTGCACGCCGTGCGGCGTGACCTCGGACAGGCTCAGGGTGGCGCCGCCACCATAAGCCCACAGCAGCCGCTCGCGCAGCGCGGCCAGCCCGGTGCCCAGGCCGCCGCCGCTGGCCTGCAGGCCCACGCCGGTGTCTGCCACGCGCAGCCGGCAGCGCCCGCCGCCCAGGGCCTCGGCATGCACGTCGATGCGGCCGCCCTCCTCGCTGGGGTCGATGCCATGCTGCACGGCGTTCTCCACCAGCGTCAGCAGCGTCATCGGCGGGCAACGAACCCGGTTGAGCGCGGGGTCGGCGTGCAACGCGAAGGCCAGCCGGTCGGGCATGCGCATCTGCATCAGCTCGAGGTAGGCGCGCACCAGCTCCAGCTCCTGCCCCAGGGTGTTGGCCGACCCATCCAGCCGCGGCACGGCGGCGCGCAGGTAGGCGGTCAGGCTCTGCAGCAGCTGCGGGGCCCGCGGCGAGCCGGCTTCCACCAGGGCCTGCACGTTGGCCAGCGTGTTGAAGAGGAAGTGCGGCTGCGCCTGTGCGGTAAGCAGGCGCATGCGGGCGTCGAGCGCCTGGCGGGCCATCTCGCTGCGCTCCAGCTCGAAGGCGATCGCCTGCTTCTCCACCTTGGCCTCGCGGTGGCGCAGCAAGGCGGCCAGCGCCGTCCACGGCGCCACCAGCATGCCCAGGAAGGTGAAGGTCATGAAGCTTTCCAGGCGCGGGGTCTTCCAGAACGGCGGCGCGTCGGCGGCGGTGGCCAACAAGAAGGCCACGAAGAAGGCCAGCGGCACCGTCACGCCCACGGCCACCACCTGCAGGGCCCAGCGCGCCATCCAGGGCGGCAGGCGGCGCGGCCATTGCTCGAACAACCCGAAGGCCAGCAGCAGCGCGAAGCCCACGCCGTACACCCGCGCCACCAGACGCCACATCGGGGCGTCCCAGCCAAAGCTGAACAGCAGGACGAACAGCGCGCAGACGATGGCGACGGTGCGCACGCGCCGCCAGCCGAGCACGGCGCTCCAGCCGGTGGGCGTGGCCGGTGCGTTAAGTTGGGCGTAGGGGCTGGAGCTCATGGCGAAGGATAGGCGGAGGTCAGCGGCACTAGCGAAAGCGCTCGGCGGGCTTGCGGAAGTAGTGATGCCGGATATGGCGCCAGGGCAGCACCAGGGGCGTGAGCACCAGCCCCATCAGGCAGGCTTCGGCAGTGCCCTGCACGGCGGGCGTGATCGCGTCGTTCAGCCAGAGCGGATACGCAATCGCCGCGAGCCAGACCGTCTTCCAGATCAGCTCGAAGATCAACAGCGGCAACATCTGCAGCGGGTAGCGCAGGCCCCAGATGCTGAGGATGGCCAGGCCACTCAGCAGCGCCGCCGTCTCGCCCTTGCGCTGGGCCCACTGGTCGCTGTGTTGAAACATGGCGGGGCCGAAGTTGACGGCCAGCCCCACGGTGACCAGCAGGTAGAAGGCGCGTAGCAGATGCAGGCGCCACAGGGGAACGTCATTCATGGGCGTTGTCTCGGTCATGGGTTGCGGGATGCGGTTCAGCCGAGCCTGGCCAGGCTCTTGCGCACTTCGTCGACGTTGGCCGGCTTGGCGCGCTTGTTGGCGATGAAGCGCTCGTAGACCGCCCTGGCCTGCGACTTGTCGCCCCTGGCCAGCAGGGCGTCGCCCAGGCGCTGGTCGATGGGGAAGTCGTTGGCACCCGCCAGACCCCTGGCGCGCTCGAACAGGCGAATGGCTTCATCCGGCTGGCCCAGCGCGGCCTGCACGCGTGCCGCGCCGTAGTGGCCGGCGGCCTGGCCGGGCTGCGCGCGCTGCAGCGACTCGTACAGGCTCTTGGCCTTGGCCAGGTCCTTGCCGTCCTTCAGGTAGACGAGAGCGAGCTGCATGGTGGCCTCGCGCACTTCTTCGAGCATCGCGGCGTCCTGCGTGGGCTTGAGAGCAAGCAACTCGGCTTCCATCTCGGCCCACTGCCGGGCCTCAGCAGCGATGTGCACCCGGATGATGCGCGCCGTCTCGGGCTGGCTGCTGCGCACGGCGGCCTCCAGCGCCTTGGCCTTTGACGTGCTGCCGCCCATCATGCCGGGCACGGTCACATAGAGCTTGGCCAGTTGCACGCGGGCGGTGAAGCTCGTGGGCTCCAGCTCCAGCGTGCGAATCCAGAGGTCCTTCAGGCTGCCCACGTTGCGCAGGGCCTGGGTCATGCCCATGTTGAGCATTTGCAGGCCGAGGTTCTGAGCGGCCGCCAGGTGGCAGACGGCCGCGTTCGGGTACTGTTCGGTGCAGAGCCTGGCCTGCTGGGCACCGGCCTCCAGGCGCCTGGCGTCGGCGGGGTCCGCCAGGCTCAGGCCCAGGGCCAGCGCGGCGCGGGCCTCGACATCGGCGGGGTTGGCCTTCAGCCGGGCCTGGGCCAGCTGTTCGAGGTCGACGAACCTGGCGGCCTCGTGCAGTGCCTCCAGTTGGGCGTCCCTGAAGACGGCGGCCTGGGCGCTGCCCAGCGAGGCGCCTGCGGCCAGGACGGCGGCGATCCAACGGCTGCGGCGGATGAGCGGAGTTTTCATGTGCGGATGGCTTTCTGGGCGGGTTGTTGCGGCTTGAACTTGTCAGCGACGCCGCCATTGTTTTGGGCCGCCCGGCGGCGCACAGGGCCTCTCCGACCGGCCACGCCCTGCCGGTTCCGAAGCACGGCGGGCCGGGACGAGTGACGCCGAGGGCGGCCGGGCGTCGTTGGTCCGCGCCTGGCGTGACTCGTCAACACGGCCGCGTGCCTGATCGGGTGAAATCCCGTGGCCGGTGGCCACGGGGCACAGTGGCAGCCCTCACCGCCTTCACCGCACCGCCATGACAAGAATTCGCCGCTTTCTGCTGATCAGCCTGTTGAGCCTGCTGGCCCTGGTGGTGCTGGTGGCCGGCCTGCTGGCCTATTTCCTCTACACCCCCGAGCCTGAGTTGCCGCAGCTCTCCGGCGCGCTCAGCAAGGCCTCCATGGAAGTGGCGGGCCTGCAGCGCAGCTATCGGACCTATGTGCCCAGGGGCTTGCCCAAGGGGGCGCCGCTGGTGCTGGTGATGCACGGCTCGGGCGAGGGCCCGCAGGCCATTCGCGAGGGCACCGGCTACGGCTTCGAGCGCCTGGCCGACGAGCATGGCTTCGCCGTCGTCTACCCGAAGTCATTCGGTTTCGACTGGAACGATTGCAGCTCGATTGGCGACACGGCCGTCGACGGCGTGCGCGCCGACGACGCCGGCTTCCTGGCTGCGCTGGTGGACAAGCTGGTCGCCGAGATCGGCGTCGACCCGCAGCGCGTGTTCGCGGCCGGGGTGTCCAACGGCGGCTCGATGGCCCTGCGCCTGGCGCTGGAGCACCCGAAGCGCTACCGCGCGGTCGCTGCCTCTGCGGCCAACGTGCCGGCGCCGCAGAACTTCCAGTGCCGACCAGCCACGCAGACGCCGTCGGTCATGATCCTGAACGGCACGGCAGACCCGCTGGTGCCCTATGCCGGCGGCGAGATCAACCTGCTGGGGCTGTTCTACAAGGGTGGGCAAGTCATCTCCTCCACGGCGTCGGCGCAGTACTTTGCCGACCGCAACGCCATCGCCGCCCCGCCTCAGGTCAGCCTGACGCCGACGGCGCACAGCCCCCGCGTCGAGCACGCACGCTGGCAAGCGGCCGACGGCCGCACCGAGGTCGAGCTGGTGACCCTGCACGGCGCCGGGCACGGGCTGCCCCAGCCCTGGGCGCACCGCCCCCGCCTGCTGGGCCCCTCCCCCATGGAGCCCAACGGGCCGGCCCTGATCTGGGCCTTCTTCGAGCGGCAGTCGAGGTGAGCGCTGCGGCTCACGCCCCGGCGGCTGCTGCATCATGCGCCGATGAACACGGCAACGCAGAACGGCTTGGCCGCCTGGTTGAAGGCGGAGACACGGCAGCTTCACGCTTTGGCTGAGCGCAGCGGCGCCATGGCGGACCTGCTGCACGGCCGCCTCGGCAGGGGCGGCTACTGCGCGCTGCTGCGCAACCTTCACGCGATCTATGCGGCGCTGGAAGCGGGGTTGGACAGCCAGCCGCCGGATGGGCGGCTCTGGCGAGCGGAGCTGCGCCGGTTGCCGGCGCTTGAACAGGATCTCGACGCGCTGCATCCCGGCGCCTGGCGCAACCAGGCCCCGCTGGCGCCCGCGGCGGCCGCCTACGCCGCACGGTTGCGCGAACTGGCGCAGACCGAGCCCACGCTGCTGCTGGCCCACGCCTATCTGCGCTATCTGGGCGACCTGCACGGCGGGCAGATGCTCGCCCGCCTGATCCGCCAACAGGCCTGGCTGGACGGCGTGGACGCGACGGCCTTCTATGCGTTTGGCGAGCCGGCCCGGGTCGAGGCGCTGAGGCAGGATTTCCGCGCCGGGCTGGATGCGCTGCAGCTGACCGAGCCGCAAGCCGACGCGCTGGTGGCCGAGGCCTGCGAAGCCTTCCGCCGGCACCAGCAGCTCTTCGATGAACTGCAGGCCTAAGCCGTAAAACTCCGGATCTGCACGTACAGCCCCGCGGCGCGGCCGGTCGAGGTTTCCAGCTCCTGCAGCAGCGGCGCCACGGGCGGACCGCCCCGCGCATCGGCAATGTCCATCGCAGCCAGGCTGGCGTTGGTGAGGATGGCCGAGATGACCTCGTCTGCCTCCACCGAGCCGCCTTGCGCCGCGATGCGCAGCGTGCTTTCGAGGTTCAGCCGCGCGGTGTCGGCACGGCGGGCTTCGCGCAGGTCGATCAGCGTCAGCACGAATCCCAGCAGCGCACCGTCGCGCCCGCTCACCGGTTCCGCGTGAACGGCCATCGGCACCACGCCACCGTCCTGGGTCAGCAGCTCCAGCTCATGCCGCCAGCCGTGCCGGGCGTCGCGCATCTGCGCCAGCGCCTGCTGCACGGGCGCGGCGGCGGCGAACAGGGCCTCGATGGGGCTGCCCTTGTCGACCGGCGCGCCGCGCAGGGCGAGCAAGGCCTCGTTGGCGAACACCGCCCCGCCCTGCGCGTTGGCCACCAGCACCGGCTCGCGCGAGCCCGCGACGGCGCCGCGGATCTGCACCAACTGGTGCTCGGCGATCAGCAGCCGCACCGCCTGCACCTGCACGATGATGTCCACCAGCGCCACGCCGATGCCGCGCGCCAGCGCCACCTCGGTGGTGCTCCACGGCACCGCGGTGCCGCGCACGATCTCCGACCACGCCGCGAACGAGCGCCGCGGCGACAGCTCCAGCGGGTTGTTGGCCACCATGGGCTTGGCCGGGTCGCCCGCCCAGGTGATGCTTTGCAGCTGCTCCTTGCGGAACCAGATCAGCCAGTCCGGGCTGTTGGTGGACAGCCGCACCGCCAGCACGCCGCTGGCCATGGGCGTGAGGCTGGCCAGCGCCGGGTTGGCCTGACCCACCGACGCGCAGGCGAAGGGCTCGTCGCCGCGCGGCGGCTGCTGTTGCACCCAGGCCAGCAGCGCGCGCAGCTCGGGCGTGGTCGGCGCCTCGCCGGTGGTCAGCACCTCGCCCTCGCAGAACAGCGCGGCGCCGGTGGCCTCCAGCGGCTGCAGCAGCGTGCGCGGGTTGCGGAACAGCGCGTAGCGCCAGTCGCCCTCGGTGCACGTGGCCTCCACCAGCCGCTGCTCCAGCCGGCGCACCATCAGCGCGACCTGGGCGTGGCCGTGTCGGCGTCTGACACGCGAGTCACCGCGGCGCTGATGGTCTGGGCCTGGCAGGAGGTGGGTTTCCTGCTGGGCTACGTGACCGGCCCGCGCCGCCGCGCCTGCCCGCCTGACGCACGCGGCTGGCGCCGTGCAGGGCATGCGGTGATGGCCATCCTGTATCACGAGCTGGCGCTGATCGTGCTCGGCAGCGCCATCCTGGCGCTGACCTGGCGGCAGCCCAACCAGCTCGGCGCCTGGACCTTCGGCGTGCTGTGGCTGATGCGGCTGTCGGCCAAGCTGAACGTGTTCCTGGGCGTGCGCAACCTGAACGAGCAGTTCCTGCCCGAGCACCTGCGCTACATGCACAGCTACTTCCGCCAGCGTGCCAGCAACGCGCTGTTCCCCGTCAGCGTCATCCTCGTGACGGCCCTTTCGGCCGCCGCCTGGCACAGCGCCGTCACGCTGGGCAGCGACGCCTTCCAGGCCACCGCCTGCAGTTTCGTCGCCACGCTGCTGAGCCTGGCACTGCTGGAGCACTGGTTCATGGTGCTGCCGCTGCCCAGCGAGAAGCTCTGGAACTGGGGACTGCGCTCGCGCTCGTCGCACCCCTAGGCAGGGTCTGGCGCCCCCCTGGGCCCGCCCACCTCCGCAACACCTCATCGATGAAATTTGCGCCACGGGGCGCCTCGGGAGCATTGCAACCACCCAAATTGATTGCGCTACCACACAATGCGCGCCACAACCAAGGAGACGCGCTTTGAAGATGCATGCCCTCATGGACCTGGCCTGCGGTGTGGCGCTGGCGGGCCTGGCGGCGGCGGCCCCTGCGGCCGATGCCGACGCGCAAGCCCGGGACATCGTCGCCCGGCTCACGCCGGACGAGAAGGTGGAACAGCTGCTCAACGGTGCGCCGGCCATCCCGCGGCTGGGCATCCCGGCCTACAACTGGTGGACGGAGTCGCTGCACGGCGCGTTCGGCCCGGGGCCGACGACCAATTTCCCGCAGCCCATCGGCCTGGCCGCCACGTTCGACGCGGCGCTGATGCAGGACGTGGCGGCCGGCATCTCGGCCGAGGTGCAGGCCGTGCATGCGCTGGGCCGTGGCAAGGACAACCCAAACCGCATCGGCGGCGCGCTGAACACCTGGTCGCCCAACATCAACATCTTTCGTGACCCGCGCTGGGGCCGCGGCCAGGAGACCTATGGCGAAGACCCCTTCCTGACCGGCGAGCTGGGCAAGGCCTTCGTGCGCGGCATGCAGGGCCCGGAGCCCGGTCGGCCGCGCGTCATCGCCAGCCCCAAGCATTTCGCCGTGCACAGCGGCCCGGAGTCCACGCGCCATTCGGCGGACGTGTGGGTGTCGCTGCAGGACCTGGAGGACACCTACCTGCCCGCATTCCGCGCGGCCATGGTGGACGCCCAGGCGGGCTCCCTCATGTGCGCCTACAACCGCGTCAACGGCGAGCCCGCCTGCGCCAGCCACAGCCTGCTGGTGAAGACGCTGCGCGAGGATTGGCAGTTCAAGGGCTACGTCGTCTCGGACTGCGACGCCGTCGTCGACATCCACGCCCACCACAAGGTCGCGCCCGATGCCGTGGCCGGCGCCGCCGCCGCGCTGAAGGCCGGCGTGGACAACGAGTGCAACGGCGCCACGCTGTCGCACACGCCAGGCCTGGGCGAACGCTACCGGCAGGCGCTGCAGCGCGGCTATCTGCGCGCGGCCGACATCGACCAGGCACTGGTGCGCTTGTTCTCGGCACGGCTGCGCACCGGTGACCTGCCGGGCCTGGCCGAGCGCCAGGCGCCACCGGCCAGCGTCATAAACGCGGCCGAGCACCGCGCGCTGGCGCTGAAGGCCGCCGTGCAGAGCCTGGTGCTGCTGAAGAACGACGGCACGCTGCCGTTGCCGGCCGCCACACGCATCGCTGTCGTCGGGCCGCTGGCCGACGCGCGGCGCGTGATGCGGGGCAACTACTCGTCGGCGCAGACCGGGCCGACGCTGAGCGTCCACGAGGCGCTGCGCCAGCAGTTCCCGGCCGCGAAGGTGGCGCTGCTGCCCTTCAGCCCGTCCATCACCGACGGCGACCCCGTGCCGGCCAGCGCCTTCATCGGCCCCGATGGCCAGCCGGGCCTGCGCGCCAGCTACTTCAATCTCGCCGCCGGCTCGCCCCGGGCGCCCGGCCAGCGCCGCTTCGAGGCGCGCCCCTTCGCCAGCCACGACGTGCCGGCGCTGGAATCGCGCCCGCGCGACTTTCCGCAGGCCGGCGACGTGACGCGCACGGTCTGGACCGGCCAGTTCATCGCGCCCGAGACCGGCAGCTACCGCCTCGGCCTGGCGGGCATGCGCGGGCAGCTGCGCATCGGCCCGCGCGATGTCGTGCTGGCACGCCATCCCACGCAGTGGGCCGAGCCCGTCGCCCTGACCCAGGTCGATCTCAAGCAGGGCCAGCGCGTCGCGCTGCGCTTCGAGACCGAGTCGGGCGTCTCGATGCCGCCCGGCATGGTGTGGAAGCGCGTGTCGCGCCAGCCGCTGGCGGAGCTGGCCTCCGCCGCGCGCGAGGCCGACGTCATCGTCGCCGCCGTGGGTCTGACGTCGGACCTGGAGGGCGAGGAGATGCCCGTCAAGATCGACGGCTTCTCGGGCGGGGACCGCACCCACCTGCAGTTGCCGGCTGACCAGCGCGCCTACCTGCAGGCGGCCGCGAAGCTGGGCAAGCCGCTGGTGATCGTGAACCTCAGCGGCAGCGCGGTGGACCTGTCCTGGGCGCACTCCCACGCGGCGGCCGTGCTGCAGGCCTGGTACCCGGGCGAAGGCGGCGGCCAGGCCATCGCGCAGGTGCTGTCGGGCGCCGCCAACCCGGCGGGCCGGCTGCCGGTCACGTTCTACCGCAGCGCGGACGACCTGCCGCCCTTCGACGACTACCGCATGGCCGGCCGCACCTACCGCTTCTTCGACAAGCCGGTGGTCTACCCCTTCGGCCACGGCCTGAGCTACTCGAGTTTCCGCTACGAGCCGGCGCGCGTCGAGGTGCTCGACGACGGCCGGGACATCGCGCTGCAGGTGCACACCGCCATCACCAACACCAGCAGCCGCGACGGCGACGAGGTGGCACAGCTGTACCTGACCCCGCCCGCCTTCGACGGCAGCCCGCGGCTGGCGCTGCGCGGCTTCCAGCGCCTGCACCTGAAGGCCGGCGAGCGGCGCGAGCTGAGCTACCGGCTGTCGGCACGCGACCTCAGCTTCGTGGACCGCGACGGCGCTCGCCAGGTCATGCCCGGCAGCTACCGCCTCAGCGTGGGTGGCGGCCAGCCCGACACCGGCGCGCCAGTCCAGGCCGCCACGTTCACGCTGCCCCGCCAGCAACTGTTGCCGCGCTGAGCGCGGCCCCACCTCTGAAAGGCCCTGCCCCATGCGCCCTCTCCGCTCTACGCTGTTCGCCCTGCTCATCGCCTGCACGGGCGCCTTCGCCCAGGACGGCACCATCCGCCCCATCCCCGCACCGCAGCAGCCGCCCGCCATCCCGCTGGGCACCGGCGGCGTGGACCAGCAGCCCGCCGCCGAGAGCTGGTTCCACCAGTGGGGCCAGCCCATGGTGCGCAACGTCAGCGCGGCCACGCTAACGCCCTTCCTGCCCGCGCCGGGCAAGGCCAACGGCGCGGCCGTGCTGGTGGCGCCGGGCGGGGGCTTCCGCTGGCTGGCGATCAATCACGAGGGCTGGCAGGTCGCCCAGGCGCTGGCCGACCAGGGCATCGCCGCCTTCGTGCTCAAGTACCGGCTGCAACCCACGCCCGAGTCGGTGGCGGGCTTCAAGGACTCGATGGACCGCATGTTCTCGGCCGCCGGCAGCAGCGACACCAACCCGCGCGCGCTGCTGCCCGACCTGGCCAACCAGCTCGCCGACGCCGAGGCCGCGCATGCGCTCATCCTGTCGCGCGCCAAGGAGTGGGGTGTGGACCCGCAGCGCCTGGGCATGGTCGGCTTCTCGGCCGGCGCCGGGCTGACGATGCACGCCACGCTGAACTCCAAGACCATGAAGCTGGCCTTCATCGGCCCCATCTACGGCGGCATGGGCCCGGTCACGGTGCCCAAGGACGCGCCGCCGATGTTCAATGTCATCGCGAGCGACGACTTCCTGTTCAAGGGCCAGTTCGGCGTCGTCAAGGCCTGGTTCGACGCCGGCCGGCCGGTCGAGTTCCACCTGTACCAGAACGGCGGCCACGGCTTCGGCCTGGGCTACCCTGGCAAGACGGCCAACGGCTGGTTCCCGGTGTTCCTGCGCTGGCTGGACGTCAACGGCTTCCTCGCGCCGCGACGCTGAGCGCTCAGGGCTGTGGCGCGCGCAGCCGCCGCTGCGCCCAGCGTGCTAGCGCACCCAGCACGGGCAGCTTGGCGTAGAGCTCCTCCGCGGCGTCCCAGTAGTCGCGGTGCAGCGTGACGAGGCCGGCCTCGTCGAACACCAGATGGCTGGCGCCGCGGATGACCATGGCCGGTGCGCTCGCCTGGCCGCGGCAGTGGAACTCCCAGGTCAGGAATGCGTCGTGGCCCTGGCACACGGTCGTCGCGACGACGAAGCGGGCCTCGTGCAGCGTGTCGAACATGTGCGTGAACACGCGCTCGATGGCGGCGCGGCCCTCGACCTCGTTGAACGGGTCCTTGAAGCGCGCCGCGGGCGCGTACAGCGCCAGCAGCGCGGGCAGGCTGGCACGGGTCAGCGCCGTGTAGGCGGCGGCCAGCGCGGCGACGCGCGGATCGGTGGTGACGGGGGTCATCCGGTCAGGCCCCCGTGGTGTGCCGCACGGCGGCGAAGTACCAGGCATCGGGCAGGCAGCGCAGCAGTCGCATCCACGCCGTGAAACGCCGCGGGAAATTCATCTCGAAGCGGCCGCGCGCCCAGCCGGCCAGCATCGCGCTCGCCGCCTCGTCCGGCGTGATGAGCGCCGGCATCTTGAAGCCGTTCTGCGCCGTCAGCGGCGTATCGACGAAGCCCGGGTTCACGATGGACACGCCCAGCCCCCGCGGGTGCAGCTCCAGGTACAGGCTCTCGGCCAGGTTGTTCAGCGCCGCCTTGGTGGGCCCGTAGGCCAGCGACAGCGGCAGCCCGCGGTAGCCCGCCACGCTGCCCACCAGGCTGAGGTGGCCCTGCCCCGACGCCAGCATGCGCGGCAGCAGGCCCTGCAGCAGGTACAGCGCACCGGTGTAGTTCACCGCCAGGTGGCGCTGCATCTCGGCGAGGTCGAAGTCCTTGGCGCCAACGGGCCGGTAGTGGCCGGCGCAGTACACCACCAGCGCCGGCACCTGGCCCGCCAGCGCGTGCACCGACTGCACGGCCTGCGCCATCGCGTCGGCGTCGGTCACGTCCAGCGGCAGCGCGTGGCAGCCCGGGTGGGTGCCGACGAAGGCGCCCAGCGCGTTGGCGTCGCGCGCCGACACGATGACGCGTGCGCCGCGCGCGTGCAGTGCGGCCGCCGTAGCGCGGCCGATGCCGGTGGAGGCGCCGATGATCCAGGCCCAACGGCCCTGCCAGTCGGTCAGCGGGGGGTTCAGCGACACGGTCAGTCCTTCGTGAAGGCCAGCGTCACGTCGCCCAGGTGGACGCCGAACTTGCTCATGGCCGTGCGGTTGAGCACCGTGCGCGCATCCATGCGGTACATCCAGTCGTCCATCGTGACGTTCCAGACGCGGCCGTCCACCGGCAGCGCCAGCGTGTAGGTCCAGCGGAAGGCGTTGCCCGCGCTCTCGCCCAGCGCCTCGCCGACGACATCGTCGGCCCGGCCGCTGAAGCGCCCGTTGCCCAGGTCCTTGAGGTGCCAGACGCGGCGCTGCTTGCTGCCGTCGCTGTACGTGAAGTGCTCGTCCAGCGTGCCGCTGTCGCCCTGCCAGGTGCCGGTCATCGTGACGGTGAAGCGCTTGACGACGCGGCCCGAGCGGTCGGTGAACATGCCGTGCGCCGTCAGCGGGCCGCTGAGGTACTCGCGCAGGTTGATGGGCGGCGTCTCGCGGGCGTAGTCCTGCACCTGCGGGCCGGCGCAGCCGGCCAGCGCCAGCGCGGCGCCCGCGGCCAGCAGCGTGGGGGTGAATTGACGGCGCTTCATTCGCGTTCCTTCCAGTCGATGTGGCGGCGTTCGGCACGCCACAGCCAGCCGGCTGCGGCGATCTTGAGCAGGCAGGGCAGACCGCCGTAGGCCCAGGTCAGCGCCTGCAGGCCCGTGGTGTCGCGCTGGCCCGGCGTGTAGCCGGCCAGCGCCAGCAGTGGCAGCGCCAGGCCGGCGGCCAGCGCGAGGTTGAGCTTGGTCATGCAGGCCCACCAGCCGAGGTAGCGACCCTCGCCGCGCTGGCCGTCGCCAGCCGCCTGGATGACGCCGGTCAGCAGCGCGCCGGGCAGCGCCAGGTCGGCGCCCAGCATCAGGCCGCTGGCGGCGCAGACGATGCCAAAGGCCCAGACGTCGCCTGCACCCAGCAGCGGCGTCACGGCAAAGGCCGCCACCGCCGCCGCCATGCCCGCGCGCCAGGCCGGCGCCAGGCCCCAGCGCGCGCCGGCCTTCACCCACAGCGGCAGGCCCAGCACGGCGGCGCCGAAATAGGCCAGCAGCAGCACGGGCTGCAGGTCCGGCGCCTGCAGTCGGTCGGCGATGAAGAACGGCAGCAGCGTGGCCGGGATAGCCGTGGCGATGCCGTTGAGCATGAAAACGACGGCCAGGCGCCGGAACGCCGGCTGGCGCCACGGCCGTGCGTCATCGCCCTCGCCCGTGGTCGAAACCGCCGGCGCCGGCAGGCCGCGCAGGCCCAGCAGCCCCAGCGCCAGCAGCCCGGCCAGCACCGCGCTGGTGACGCCCCAGCCCGCCAGTGCCGGCAGTGCGCTGGCCAGCAGCACGCCGGCCAGCGTGCCGGCCTCGCGCCAGCCGGCCACGCGGGCGCGCAGCTCCGGCCCGCCGCCCCAGCGCGTGCCCCAGCTCTGGTGCACGATGCCCACGCCGCTGTAGGCCAGCGTGCACAGCAGCAACGCCACCGCCAGCCAGGGCAGCACCGCGGCCGGGCCGCCCTGCGGCGGCCACCACAGCGCGGCGAAGGCCAGCGCCATCACCAGCGCGCCCAGCGCCGCCACGGACCAGGCACGGCCGCGCTCGAACAGCCTGTCAGCCAGCCGGCCCAGCGCGGGGTCGATGACCGCATCCAGCGCCCGCACCGCCAGCACCACGCCGCCCAGCGCCGCCAGCGGCATGCCGAAGGCGGTGGCGTAGTGGTAAGGCAGGTTCACGTACAGCGGCAGCGACACGAACGCCAGCGGCACGGCCAGGCCCGCATAGGCCAGGCCACGCGGCCAGGGCAGACTGATGGCAGTGGTGTCCGGCATGCCGGCCTCGTCAGCGCGCCAGCCCCAGCAGCGACTCGCGCAGCGCGGCTGCCGAGGTCTGCGGCGCCAGCCAGATGCCGAAGAACAGGCGCGCGTACTCGGCGTCATTCACCGCGGCGGTCTGGCGGCCGTTGTGGAAGAAGCGCACCTCGCCCTCGCCGTCGTGCAGGCCCAGCAGCCGATCCTTGGCCACCACGTCCGGGAAGGCCTGCTTCATCAGCGCCAGCCAGCGCTTGGCCTGGGCCTCTTCGAACTTGCCGACGCGCCGCATCTCCGCCACCGAGCGCTCGGCGATGGCAGCGCCTTCCAGCTTGCGGTCGTAGGTGAGCTCCAGCCCCAGCGGCTGGCGGGCGTAGTCGTCCGGCACGAAGCCGGGCTTGACCCACAGCCGCGCCTCGTAGACACGCAGCCCGAAGAAGCGCAGCACGCCGGTGCCCTGCAGGCGAGCCTGCGGCAGTGCCGACTGCAGTTCGGCGGGGGGAGCGGTGTCGGCGAGGAGTTCGGTCATGGCGGGCAGGGCAAGGGCGACGACGGCGGCGCGGCGGGTGGTCTTCATGGCGTGGCACCGCCCGACTTGCGCAGCGTGAACTGCATGACGTCGGTGCTGCCGGCGTCGAACGCAGCCTCGCAGTAGGCCAGGTAGAAGGTCCAGATGCGCTGGAAGCGCGCATCGAAGCCCTGGCGCAGCACCGCCTCGCTGTCCTTCAGGAAAGCGTCACGCCAGCGGCGCAGCGTCTCGGCGTAGTCGCGCCCGAAGGCCAGGGTGTGTTCCACGACGAAGCCGGCGCGGCGCGCCTCGGCCTCGAACGCGCTGGGGCTGGGCAGCAGGCCGCCGGGGAAGATGTACTGCTGGATGAAGTCCGTCGAGCGCAGGTAGCGCGGGAACAGGTCATCACGGATGGTGATGCTCTGGATGCAGGCACGGCCACCGGGCTTGAGGCAGGCGTTCAGCGTTTCGAAATAGCCGCGCCAGTACTCGTGGCCGACGGCCTCGAACATCTCGATGGACACGACGGCGTCGAACGGCTCGGCGGCATGCTGCTTCGGCAAGTCGCGGTAGTCCTGGTAGCGCAGCTCGACCGCCTCCTGCAGCCCGGCGTTGCGCATGCGCGCCTGGCCCCACTGCAGCTGCTCGCGGGACAGCGTCACGCCGGTCACGCGGGCGCCGAACTCGCGCGCCGCCATCTCGGCCAGCCCCCCCCAGCCGCAGCCGATCTCCAGCACGCGGTCGCCCGGCTTCACGCCGGCCTCGCGCAGCGCGCGGCGTACCTTGGCATCCTGCGCCTCGACCAGGCCCACGTCGCGCGGGTCGCGGCCCTCGAACCAGGCCGAGCTGTAGCTCATGCCGGGGTCCAGCCACAGGCGGTAGAAGTCGTTGCCCAGGTCGTAGTGGGCATGGATGTTCTTGGCGCTGCCGGCGCGCGAGTTGCGGCGCAGCAGGTGGCGCAGCCGGTAGGCGAGGCGCCCCCACCAGCGGCCGTAGATCAGGCCCTCGATGTGCTCGCGGTTGGCCAGGCACAGGCGCAGCAGGCCGGCGAGGTCGGGCGTGTCCCAATCGCCGTCGATGAAGCTCTCGGCAAGGCCGATGTCGCCGGCCTTGAGCACGCGCTCGAACAGCGCCCAGCGGTGCACGCTCAGCGCCGCGCGCTCGCCGTCGCCGCTACCGAGGCTGAGCTGGCGGCCGTCGGGCAGCTGCAGGTCCAGCCGGCCGTGCGGCAGGCGTTCGAGCAGGCGCAGCAGCCGGTGCGCGGCGGCGGGCGCCGTGGCGGGCAGGGTCTGGGGACGGGCGAGAGTGGTGGCTTGGGTCATGTCAGCGACTCACGAGGTGATCGGGGGCCTGGGGCTTGCTGAAGAACGGCACGCGCCGGGCCCACAGCCGCAGCGCCTGCCAGTGAATGCGGGCGACGACGCCCATCGTCATGAAGGGCATGCGCCACACGGCGAGCCGGGCGCTGGCCGGCGTCAGCGGCTGCAGCACGCCGCCCACGCTGGTCTGCAGCAGCGGGCCCTGCGCGTCGTGCAGATCCACGCGCACCAGCGTGCGCTCGGCCGTGCGCTCGAAGCGGAAGCGGTACTGGCCCTGCGTGCTGCAGAACGGCGACACGTGGAAGACCTTGGTCGCCTGCTGCTCGACGCCGAAGGCCAGGTCCGGGCCTGCCAGCAGATAGACGTGCCGCTCGCCGAAGGTGTTGTTGACCTCGGCCAGCGCCGCAGCCAGCGAGCCGTCGGCGCGGTGGGCGTACCAGAAGCTCACCGGCTTGAACGCATAGCCCAGCATGCGCGGGAAGGTGTGCAGCCAGACCTCGCCGTCGGCGTCGGTGATGCCTTCGCGCGCCAGCAGCTCGTCGAACCAGGCCAACGCGTCGGGGCCGCCGTCGCCGTGGTCGCGGTCATGAAAACTCAGCCAGCCGCGGCCGTTGCGCTTCAGCGCGGCGCAGGGCTGGCCGCGCAGCCGGCGCAGCGGCAGCAACAGGAAGCAGCCGCCGTAGCGGAACTCGTGCGCCACGGGCCGCAGCCGCCGGTGCCAGACCGGGCCGAAGCCGATCAGCGGCGCGGCGTCGCTCACGCGGCCCCCCGCTCGGCGGCCGGGCGCGCGGCCAGGCGGGCCAGCACGCCGTCGGCCGCCTCGAAGCCGGCGCGCAGGCCGTCCTCGTGGAAGCCATAGCCACACCACGCGCCGCAGAACCAGGTGCGCTGCTGCCCCTGCAGCCCGCCCACGCGCTGCTGGGCCTGCAGCGCGGCCAGGTCGAACACGGGGTGGGCGTACTCGATGCGGCGGTGCACGTGGCGCTCGTCGATGTCGCGCACCGGGTTCAGCGAAACGATGACCGGCTGCTGCCACGGCAGCGGCTGCAGCCGGTTGATCAGGTAGTGCAGGCAGACCTGCGCCTGCTCGCGGCCGGCATCGGTGGCGCGCTCGTAGTTCCACGCGGCCCAGGCGGCCTGGCGCTTGGGCAGCACGCCGGTGTCGGTGTGCAGCACGGCGACGTTGGGCTGGTAGCGGATGGCACCCAGCACCGCGCGCTCGTCGGCGCTGGCGCCGTCGCCCAGCAGCGCCAGGGCCTGGTCGCTGTGGCAGGCCAGCACGACGCCGTCGAAGGCCTCGCTGCCCGCCGCGGTGCGCAGCAGCACGTGCGAGCCGGCGCGCTGCAGGCCCAGCACCGGCGTGTCCAGCCGCACGTCGGGCAGCTGCGCCACCAGCCGGCGCACGTACTGGCGCGAGCCGCCCCGCACCGTGCGCCACTGCGGCCGGTCGCTGACCTGGATCAGCCCGTGGTTGTGGCAGAAACGGATCAGCGTCTCGATGGGGAAGTCCAGCATCTGCTCCGTGGGGCAGGACCAGATGCAGCCGATCATCGGCAGCAGGTAGCCGTCGCGAAAGCCCGCGCCGAAGCGGTGGCCGTCCAGGAATTCGCGCACGCTGCCCTGCGCCATCGCACCGCCCTGCCCGGTCGCCAGCGCCGTGGTCAGCCGGTTGAATCGCAGGATCTCGGCCAGCATGTGCAGGAAGCGCGGGTTCAGCAGGTTGCGCTTCTGCGCAAACACGGTGGCCAGCGAGCTGCCGCTCCACTCCAGCCCGCCGCCACCGGCACGCGGCGCCTGCACGGAGAACGACATGTCCGAGTCGGCCACCTCCACGCCCTGCTCGGCGAACAGCCGGGTCAGCAGCGGATAGGTGCGCTCGTTGTAGACGAGGAAGCCGGTGTCCACGCCATGGCTGACGCCGTCCAGGCACAGGTCCACCGTGTGCGCATGGCCGCCGAAATGGCTGCCCGCCTCGAACAGCGTGACGCGCGGCCCGCCGGGCGACGTGGTCAGCCGCCAGGCGGCGGCGAGTCCGGCGATTCCCGATCCGATGACGGCGATGCGCTGCATGGGCTTACCCTTTGAACTAGCGAGATCAAAACTTGAACTCATCAGTTCACACAATAACTCAGCAGTTCAAAAATTGCACCAAATAGTTTTCCCCACCCCGACTCCACCTAGAATCCCGGCATGGGAGCCCGTCCGTCGATCCGAGAGCAGATGCAGCGCGTGCGTGAGGACGCCATCGTCACCGCCGTGAACCGCCTGCTGGCCCGCAAGGGCTACGACGCGATGACAGTGGACGAGGTGGCCGCCGAAGCCGGGCTCGCCAAGGCCAGCCTGTACAAGCTGTTCACGTCTAAGGAAGAGCTGGCCGGCGCGGCCATGGTGGGCGTGCTGGACCGGGCGCTGGCCTTCGTCGACGACCTGCGCACTCGCGCCGAGACCGAGCCGCTGACGCCGCTGGACCAGCTCAAGGCCGTGACCGGCTGGGCCATGCAGACGCAGCTGGAGGGCGAGATGCCGTCGCTGCCGGCGCAGAACTCCAGCCTCAGCGCGGCGCTGCAGGCCAACGACGACTACATGGACCGGCTCATCTCGCTGAGCAACCGCCTGAGCATCTGGATCGCCGAGGCCCAGACCGGCGGCCAGCTCAAATCGGACGTGCCGGCGGAGCTGGTGCTCTACACGCTGTTCGCGCGCGCCTGCGACCCGGTCGTCGCGCTGCTGAAGGACTCGGGGCAGTACACCCACGCACAGATCATCGAGTGGGTGAACGGCACGACGTTCGACGGGCTCGCGGGCTGACGCCCGTCAATCCTCTTCCAGCGGCGCCAGCAGCAGGTTCAACTCGGGCGCGCTGAACTTGGTCAGCAGCGAGCCGTCATCGCTGCCCAGCAGGCCGTCGGCCAGCGCCTTCTTGCGCGCCTGCAGCTCCAGCATGCGCTCCTCGATGCTGCCCTGGGCCACCAGCTGGTAGGCGAAGACCGGCTGGTCCTGCCCGATGCGGTGGGCGCGTGCGCTGGCCTGCGCCTGCACGGCCGGGTTCCACCAAGGGTCCACGTGGATGACGGTGTCGGCGGCCGTCAGGTTCAGACCCACGCCGCCGGCCTTGAGGCTGGCCAGCAGCATGGGCACCTCGCGCGCCTGGAAGCGCCGCACGATGTCGCCGCGCTGCGCGGCCGGCGTGGCGCCGGTCAGCCGCAGGTGCGGCACGGGCACCTCGGCGGCGATCAGGTCCAGCATCTCCGTGAACTGCGAAAACACCAGCACGCGCCGGCCCTGCGCGACGAGGTCGGGCAGGTGCTCGCGCAGCCATTCGAGCTTGGCGCGCTCGGTGTGCGGCGCCATCTCCACGCCCTTGACGAGGCGCGGGTCGCAGCACACCTGGCGCAGCTTCAGCATCGCGTCCAGCACGCTGATGAGGCTGGTGGGCGTGAAGCCGTCGCGCTGCAGGATGCGGCGCACCATATGGTCGGCGGCGACGCGCACGCTCTCGTACAGCTGCTTCTGCTGGCCAACGAGCGGCACGCGCTTCACCAGCTCGGTCAGCGGCGGCAGCTCGGTGGCCACCTCGGTCTTGAGCCGGCGCAGGATGAAGGGCCGCACGCGCGCCGCCAGCAGCCGCGCGCGCGGGCCGTCGCGGTTGACCTCGATGGGCTTGCGCCAGTGGCGCGCGAACGTGCGCGAGTCGCCCAGGAAGCCGGGCATCAGCAGGTCGAACAGCGACCACAGCTCGCCCAGGTGGTTCTCCAGCGGCGTGCCGGTCAGCGCCAGCAGGTGCCGCGCGTCCAGCCGGCGCAGCGCCCGCGCCGCACGGGCCTGCGCGTTCTTCACCGACTGGGCTTCGTCCAGGATGAGCAAATGCCAGGGCCGGGCCGACAGCGCGCGCAGGTCGCGCCAGACGAGGTTGTAGGTTGTCAGCACGACATCGGCACCGCCGAGGTCCAGCGCTGCGCGGTCGGCGCCGTGCCAGGTCTTGACCCCCAGCCCCGGCGCGACGCGCGCAGCCTCCTGCTGCCAGTTGAATAGCAGCGACGTGGGCACGACGACCAGCGCCGGGCGGTCCAGCCGGCCGGCCTGCTTCTCGGCCCAGACGTGGGCCAGCGCCTGTGCCGTCTTGCCCAGGCCCATGTCATCGGCCAGGATGCCGGCGAGGTTCTGTGCACGCAGGTATTGCAGCCAGGCCAGCCCGTGGAGCTGGTAAGGCCTCAGTTGCAGGCCCAGGCCGGGTGGCTGTTCAAAGGCAGTCGGTGCGCCCGCCGCCAGCAGCCGCCGGCCCAGCACCTTCAGGCCCGCGTCGCCGTGGATCTGCCAGCGGCCGCGCGATTCGTCCTCGATGACACGGAGGCGATCCGCGTCCCATTCGTTCAGCTTGAGCGGCTTGCCCTTCTCCAGCTCGGCGGGTTTGAGCAGGTCCAGCAGCGCCAGCATCATGGCCTTCAGCGGCGCGGCGACGGCGTGATAGCGCCGCCCGCCCGGTGCGCGCAGCGACACGATGGCGTCGTCCTCGATGGCGGCAATGGCCACGGCGTCCAGCCAGCGCTTGTCTCGGCGCAGCAGGTTGGCGATCAGCGGCGCCAGGTCCAACGTCTTGCCGTCGACCTCCATGCCGAGGCTGACGAGCCACGCGCCCGTGCGGCGCTCCAGCGCCAGGCCTTCGACGCGGCGGCTGGGCTTCGGCGCCTCTTGTTCGGTGTCTTCCGTCAGCCCCAGCTGCCAGCCGCTGACGAACTGGCTGTGGTGGGCGAAGCCGGGCTCGGTCGTGACCTGCCAGCCCCGGGCCTGCAGCTCGGGCACGGCCTCGGCGTGGAAGTCACCGAAGAACTCTTCCTGCACCAGCGTCCACAGCGATTCGCCGCCCAGCGACGGCGGCGTGCCGCGCCACTGCAGCAGCGCGGGATCGAGGGCGATGAGGCCCAGCTTGAGAAGCGCTTGCTCGGCGTCGGCATCCCGCCGCGCCAGCGTCGCCACCGTCACCTGCTCGCCGCGCGGGCCGAGGGCCCCACGCGGGCGCAGGCCCAGCAGGCCATCGCCGCGCGTCAGCGTGCGCAGCGTGAGGTGAGGTGCGGCGCGGTCCACTCAGTCGACCTTGGCCACGTCGTCCCTGGGCTCCTTCACGCGCTGCACCAACCGGCGTGCGATGTCGCGGGCCTGGGCGCGCTGAGCCTCCGTCAGGCCATCATGGCTAAAGCGGGGTTGCCTCTCGCTCCCCAGCTGTATGGCGACAGATTCGGCGATGGAGACTAAACGCCGCACCAGAGCGCCGACATCCGGATCTGTGGCAGCCAGTTCAAGGGCGTAGCGCAGGCTGCGCTGCAAGTCGTTGGACATGCCGAGTGTCGAAGCCTGGTGGGACGCCGCCACCACCAACGACGACACGTCTCCAGCGATGGCGTCGCGCAACACGCCTTGCAGAACCTTGGGGCTGCGCTGAAAAAGATGAAGGCTTTGCACCGCAGCACCGATCACCCGCTGTTCCACGGCCGTATCCAGCAGCGCCACCTGCGCAGGCCGCCAATCCGGCACCGTCTGGCAGTTGGCGAGGACGCGCTGGTAGCTCTGCAGCTGCTCTTTGCGGACCGCCTGTACCGCCGCACCAACACCGTCCGCCGAATGCCTCTGAATCATGTCCGGCTGCATCTGGCCGGAGATCGCCTCGCACTCCCTCAGCTTGCGCGCCAGGTCGGCGGCCATGACACCGTCGCGTGCCTGCAGCGCCTGCTGCACCTGGGTGTGGAGGGTGCCGGGATAGCGGGCCCAATCGATAGGCGGGACGATGGCCGGCGTGGTGGAGCGGGCGGCGACAGCCTTGTCGGGGCCTGCGCCAATGGACGTGGACGCCAGATGGGCTGGCGGCCGCGCCGGCGCGCTGGCAGCACCGTCCGAGGGGCCGGGCTGGATTGCAGCAGCCAGGTCCGCGGCGCCCTGGTCAGGCTGCTCAACGCCCGAGCTCAGCACCCAGGCCGTCGAGGCCACGACGATGACGGCGGCCACACCGGCCGCACTGGTTTTCGTTCCCATGCGCCATTGTGATTGGCGCCGTCTCGCCGGCCGTGGAGGTCAGCCCTTCAACACACCCTGGATATGAGCGGCGATGGCGTCGTCCTGGCAGTTCGTGAAGAACAGTTCCTGGAACTTCTCGCCCGACACGGCGGCCTTCAGCAGGTCCTGGTCGACGGCCTTCAGCGTCGTCAGCATGTCCTTGCAGGAGGCGGCCTTCAGGTCCTTCAGGATGCCGCGGTTCTTGGCCATGATGGCCGCGCGTTCCTTGGGGTAGCCGGCGCCGCGCTCGTTCTCGAGCAGCTTGCGGTAGCAGTCCTGCAGGTTGAGCTCGGCGGCCCAGCCGAAGCCCTTGGCGTAGGGCATGGACATGGCGTTGCCGTCGTTGATCTGGCCGAACAGGAAGGCGTCGGTCGGGTCGATGACCAGGCCGCAGAACACGCCGGGCATGCTGTTGCAGGCCAGCATGGAACCCATGCCGGTGCCGCAGCCGGTGATGACGAAGTCGGCGGCCTTGCTGTTCAGCAGGATGCCGGCCAGCAGGCCGTTCATGACGTAGGTCAGCGAGGCCTTGTCTTCCGGCGCGTACATGCCGTAGTGGTGGACTTGGTGGCCCAGCGGCTCGGCGACGGTCTTGAGCGCGTTGTGGACGATCTCGGACTTGGCGGCCTGGCTGTTCTCGATGATGAGGGCGATCTTCATGGCGGGGGCTTTCTGGGCGAATCTGGACGAGGGCGGGGGCCGTGCGGCTCGGGCCAGGGGGCCGTGAACGCGGGCCGTCGTGCCAGGGGATTCCCGATCAGGGCGCCCGGACTGCATGGTCCGGCAAGCCCCTGGCCAACCGCGCACCCCGTGGCCGGGATGCTGACGCTGCCGCGATTGTGCCCGCTATTGGAACGTCGTTTCAGAAAACCGGCCAATCCCGAGGGCGGCGCGGGGTCAGCCCGGTCCGGTCGCGCCGCCGGCCTCCGCCGGCGTCAGCTTGTTGAGCCGCCGCCCCTGCGTGGGCAGCGCCTTCAGGTACTTGAAGGTGCCGGTGGCGTGCGCGCAGAGTTTGCCGTCACCGCCAAACACCGAGCCCTCGCAGAAGGCCATGGTGGTGGAGCGGTGCAGCAGTTTGGCGTGGCAGCGCAGCTCGCCCTCGCCGGGGCGCATGAAGCTGGTCTTCATCTCGATGGTCACGACGCCCGGGCCCATGCCGGGCTGGTCGCGGTGGATGCTGCGCGCGGCGTGGGCCATGGCCACGTCCAGCAGCGTCATCAGCACGCCACCGTGCGCCACCTCCCAGGAGTTGAGATGGCCTTCCTGCAGGTCCACCCGGATCTCGGCCTCCCCGTGGCCCAGGCTGTGCAACTCGAAGCCGAGCTGCTGCACGAAGGGAATGTGCACAGGGAAGTGGAGCGGGGGCGAGGGGCGCGTCATGTGCGAATTGTCAGCGGGTCAGCCGCCGTGGACGGCGCTCACGCCGCCATCCACCGCCAGGATCTGGCCGGTGATGTGCTTGCCGGCCTTGGACGCGAACAGCAGCGCGGCGCCCTTGAGGTCGTCGTCGTCGCCGATCCGGTTCAGTGGCGCGTGCGCAGCCATCTTGTCCTCGCCCACGGCGGCGAGCAGCCCCTTGGTCATCTTGCTCGGGAAGAAGCCCGGCGCCAGCGCGTTGACGGTGATGCCGTGGGCGCCCCACTCACCCGCCAGCGCGCGCGTGAAGTTCACGGCCGCGCCCTTGCTGGTGTTGTAGGCAATGGTCTTCATGACGCCCGAGTTGCCCGACAGGCCGGCGATGGACGCCACGTTGATGATGCGGCCCGACTTGCGCGGGATCATGCTGGCCTTGGCCACCGCCTGCGCGAACACGAACAGGCTGCGGATGTTCAGGTCCATGACCTTGTCCCAGGCCTCGATCGGGTGCTCCTCGGCCGGCGCGCCCCAGCTGGCGCCGGCGTTGTTGACGAGGATGTCGATCTGGCCCAGCCGCTCCATCGTCTCGGCCACGACGCGCTGCGCGTCCTCCGGCTTGGCGGCATCCGCCGCGATCCAGCGGGCATCGATGCCGCGAGCCTGCAGGTGGGCGGCGGCTTCTTCCAGGTCGGCTGCCTTGCGCGAGGTCAGCATGATCTTGGCGCCGGCTTCACCCAGCGCTTCGGCGATCTGCAGGCCCAGGCCGCGCGAGCCGCCAGTGACGAGGGCCACCTGGCCGGTGAGGTCGAACAGGTCTTGGACTTTGGTGCTCATGATCTTGTCTCTCAAAAGTGTTCGGGTTGGATGTCGCGGCACAGCGGCTCGCGGCGGGCGACGACGTCCAGCCACGCGCCGATCTTGGGCAGTTCGTAGGCAAAGAAATAGCGGGCTGCGGCGCGCTTGCCCTGGGCGAAGTCGCTGTTGTCGCCCACGGCCAGCGCCACGTCCAGCCACAGCCAGGCCAGTACCGTGTGGCCGAAGGCCTGCAGGTAGGGCACCGCGTTGGCCAGCGCATCCTCGGGCTGGCCGGTGCTCCAGGCCTTCTTCGTGGCGCCGCCGACCTGCGCGAGCGCCGCGGCGAGTTGGTTGGCCTGCGGCGCCCAGTCGGTCTGGATGGCGCGCTCGATCGTCTGCTGCACGCGCGCCGCCAGTGCCGCCAGCGACGCCCCACCCTGCTGCACGACCTTGCGGCCCAGCAGGTCCAGCGCCTGGATGCCGTGCGTGCCCTCGTGGATCATGTTCAGGCGCTGGTCGCGCCAGTACTGCTCGACCGGGAAGTCGCGCGTGTAGCCGTAGCCACCCAGCACCTGAATGGCCAGTGAGTTGGACTCCAGGCACCACTCGCTGGGCCAGCTCTTGGCGATGGGGATCAGCACGTCCAGCAGCGCCTGGGCGCCGGCCCGGTCGTCGCCCGTCGCGAGTTCGTCCACGAGGCGCGCACAGTACAACTCCAGCGCCAGGCCGCCTTCGACATAACTCTTCTGTGCAAGCAGCATGCGGCGCACGTCGGCGTGTTCGATGATGGGCCGCTGCGGGCTGGCGGCGTCCTTGCCGGCGGCCGTCATGGGCCGGCCCTGCGGGCGCTGCTTGGCGTAGTCCAGGCTGGCCTCGTAGCCGGCATAGCCCAGCATCACCGCGCCCAGGCCCACGCCGATGCGGGCCTCGTTCATCATGTGGAACATCGCGCGCAGCCCCTCGCCCGGCTTGCCGACGAGGTAGCCGATGGCGCCCTTGCGGCCGCCGGGCGTGAAGCGGCCCTCGCCAAAGTTCAGCAGGCAGTTGGTGGTGCCGCGGTAGCCCAGCTTGTGGTTGAGGCCGGCCAGGCTCACGTCGTTGCGCTCGCCGGTCAGCTCGGCCCGCTCGTTCACCAGCTTCTTGGGCACGATGAACAGCGAGATGCCCTTGGTACCCGGGATCAGCTTGCCATCCGGACCCGGCACCTTGGCCAGCACCAGGTGAACGATGTTCTCGGTGATCTCGTGCTCGCCGCCGGAGATCCACATCTTGTTGCCCGTGAGCCGGTAGCGCGGACCGAGCGCGTCGGCCTCATCCTCCAGCTCGGCGCGGGTGGCGATGTCGGACAGCGACGAGCCGGCCTGCGGCTCCGACAGGCACATGGTGCCGAACCAGCGGCCGGCGAACTCGTTCTTCGCAAACACCTCGCGCTGCAGCGGCGTGCCGTGCGCCATCAGCAGGCTGGCATTGCCCGAGGTCAGCATCGCGTAGCCGCCCATCGCCACGCTGGCCTTGCTGAAGAAGGCGTTGCCGGCCATCTCGATGACGCAGGGCAGCTGCATGCCGCCCACGTCATAGTCCTGCGCCGCGGCCAGCATGCCGGACTCGGCATATGCCCGCGTCGCGTCGTGCGTGGCCTGTGGCAGGTGCACGCGTTCGCCATCGAAATGCGGCTCCTGCGTATCGGCCAGCCGGTTGAACGGCGCGAACTTCTCGCGGGCGATCTTCTCGCAGGTGTCAAGCACCGCAGAGAAGGTCTCCGACGAATGTTCGGCGAAGCGCTCGCGCGCGGTCAGGTCACCAGCCTTGAGCCAGTCGAACAGCAGGAAGTCCAGGGTCTGTCGCATGCCTCAGCTTCTTTGCGATGTGATGATGAAGTTCAGCCGCCAGGCGGGGTCCAGCCCGTCGGGGCGCGGGTAGCGCTTCAGCGCGTCGGCGGCCAGGCGGTCGACGCGCGGTGCCAGCGCTTTCAGTTCCTCGCGGGCGCGGGCCTTGCTGGTGTCCGGCTGCGACCACGATTCGGCGCGCTGGAAGCCCGGTGCCGAGCCGCGGATGGCGCCGGCACCAACGCCGGCGTCCATGGCCTCCTGCGTCAGCTGGTCCGTCGCCAGCGTCAACTGGCCGCTGGCCGGCACGAACAGCGCCGCCAGGCCCTCGCCCGTACGGGCGGTGACGAACTCGGCGCCCACCGAGGCCAGCACGCCGACGACGTGCACGCAGCTGTCCAACTTGGCGGCACTCCAACCGCCCAGCGCGGCGCTGAAGCGGTCGACGTCCTGGCGGGCCTCGGGCGCGACCTCGCAGTCGCGCGGCAGCGGCAGTTCGGCCCGCTGGCCCCACCACAGCGCCAGGCCCTTGTCCGGCCCGGCCGCGGGCGACGCGTACAGCGCCGCCAGCCGCGCCGGCACACCAGGCTGCTCCTGCGCACGCAGGTAGAAGCGCGCGGCGCGTTCGGCGCTGGGCTTGAGGCACAGCCCCTGCTCGAACATCGAGCCGGCCAGCACCAGCACGGCGGGCGACGGCTTCTCGAGTGCGCCGTTCAGCGCGCGGGCGGCCGACGCGCAGTCCTTGGCCTCGATCGCCTTCACGATGGCCGCGGTGTCGGCAGCCGGCGTCGTTTGCGCGGCGACGGAGCCGCAGATGGCCAGCAGCGCCGAGGCGGCCAGGGGAAGGGCAAGCAGTTTCATCAGCAGGCTCCGTGCAACGGGGGGTGAGGATCGCTGCACTGTGCCAGCATCCCGCGCGCCAGGACGGGAGTCACACCCCCATGACGCGACCCCGGCCATCGCAGTACCCGTCAGTCCTGGGCCAGGCGGACGATGGTGCCCTGAGCCAGCGCGCAGAGCTTCTCGCTGCCGTCCTTGACCGCAAACACTTCGCAGCGGCAGACCGCCTGCGTCTTGCTCACGGCCTGGGCCTCGGCGCGGGCGATCAGCCGCTCGCCCACCGCGGGCCGGACATAGTTGATCTTGAACTCGGAGGTCACGACCGGCACCTGCATCGCGGTGCCGCCGGCGTAGGTCAGCGCGTTGTCGGCCAGGTAGCTGACGACGCCGCCATGCGCGAAGCCGTTCTGTTGCAGCAGGTCGTCGCGCAGCGGCAGCTGCAGTTCGACCTGACCCGGCGCCAGTGCGGCGAGCTCCGTGCCCAGCAGACGGCTGAAGGACTGCTGGGCGAGGATGTCTCGCCCCATCGCCAGAAAGACTTCGGGCGAGACACTCATGGCGTCAGAGGACTTCGAACACGCCGGCAGCGCCCATGCCGCCGCCGATGCACATCGTCACGCAGACACGCTTGGCACCACGGCGCTTGCCTTCGATGAGGGCGTGGCCCGTCAGGCGCTGGCCCGACACGCCGTAGGGGTGGCCCACGGCGATGGCGCCGCCGTTGACGTTGAGCTTGTCCATCGGGATGCCCAGCGTGTCGGCGCAATACAGCACCTGCACGGCGAAGGCTTCGTTCAGCTCCCACAGGTCGATGTCGGCGACGGTCAGGCCCAGCTTCTTCAGCACCTTCGGCACCGCGAACACGGGGCCGATGCCCATCTCGTCGGGTTCGCAACCGGCCACGGCGAAGCCGAGGAAGCGGCCCAGCGGCTCGAGGTTGTGCGTGGATGCGTACTGCTCTGACACCAGCGCGCAGGCGCCGGCGCCGTCGCTGAACTGGCTGGCGTTGCCGGCCGAGATCAGGCCGCCGGGGACGGCGGAACGCAGGTCCTTGATGCCCTCGTAGGTCGTGCCTTCGCGCAGGCCTTCGTCGGCGCTGATGGTGACTTCCTTGCTCATCAGCCCCATGACCTTGTCGGCCACGCCCATGGTCGTGGTCACGGAGATCAGCTCGTCGGCGAACTTGCCGGCGGCCTGGGCGGCGCAGGCCTTCTGCTGGCTGCCGGCACCGTAGTGGTCCATGCGCTCGCGCGAGATGTTGTAGCGCTTGGCCACGTTCTCGGCGGTCTGCAGCATGTTCCAGTAGATCTCGGGCTTGAGCTTCATCAGCGCCGGGTCGACGAGCATGTGCTTGTTGGCCTCCTGCTGCACGCAGGAGATGCTCTCCACGCCGCCGGCGATGTAGACGTCACCCTCGCCCGCGATGATGCGCTGCGCGGCCATGGCGATGGTCTGCAGGCCGCTGGAGCAGAAACGGTTGATGGTGACGCCGCTCACAGTGATGGGCAGGCCGGCCTTCAGCGCGATCTGGCGCGCGATGTTGCTGCCGGTGGCACCTTCGGGCGTGGCGCAGCCCATCAGCACGTCCTCGATGGCGCCACCCTCGATGCCGGCGCGCTCGACGGCCGACTTGACGGCATGGCCGCCCAGCGTGGCGCCGTGGGTCATGTTGAACGCGCCCTTCCAGCTCTTGGCGAGCGGCGTGCGGGCGGTGGAGACGATCAGTGCGTTGCTCATGTCTTGTCCTTAATCAGTTGGTGCCAGAGCTACTCGCTTCGCTCGATCGGTCTGGCACGCAAAGCGTTCAGATTGGCCGACGTTCAAGTGAAGGACTTGCCTTCAGCGACCAGCCGGGCCAGCAGCGGCGCCGGCGTCCAGAACGCGCCGTCGTCCATCGGGTTCTTGGCGAATCGGTTCATCGCCTGCACGACGTTGAACAGGCCCACCGTGTCGGCGTAGCACATCGGGCCACCGCGGAAGATGGGGAAGCCGTAGCCAGTCAGGTAGACCATGTCCACGTCCGAGGCACGCTGGGCGATGCCCTCTTCCAGCAGGTGGGCGGCCTCGTTGACGAGCGAGAACACCAGACGGTGCACGATCTCTTCGTCGCTGATGTCGCGCTTCTTCGCGCCGATGGCTTCGCGGTGCTTGGCCAGCATCTCGTCGACGACCGGCGACGGGATCGCGTCGCGCTTGCCGGGCAGGTAGTCGTACCAGCCAGCGCCGGTCTTCTGGCCGAAGCGGCCCAGCTCGCACAGGCGGTCGGCGCTGGCCGAGTACTTCATGTTGGCGCGCTCCACGGCGCGGCGCTTGCGGATGGCCCAGCCGATGTCGTTGCCGGCCAGGTCGCCCATGCGGAACGGGCCCATCGCGAAGCCGAACTTCTCGACGGCCTTGTCCACCTGCTGCGGCGTGCAGCCTTCATCCAGCAGGAAACCGGCCTGGCGGCTGTACTGCTCGATCATGCGATTGCCGATGAAGCCATCGCAGACGCCCGACACGACCGCGGTCTTCTTGATCTTCTTGCCAATGGCCATGACGGTGGCCAACACGTCCTTGGCGGTTTCCTTGCCACGCACGACTTCCAGCAGCTTCATCACGTTGGCCGGGCTGAAGAAGTGCATGCCCACGACGTCCTGCGGGCGCTTCGTGAACGAGGCGATCTTGTCGACGTCCAGCGTGGAGGTGTTCGACGCCAGGATGGCGCCGGGCTTGGCGACCGCGTCCAGCTGCTTGAACACGGCTTCCTTGACGCCGATCTCCTCGAACACGGCCTCGATGATGAGGTCGCAGTCCTTCAGATCGTCGTAGCTCAGCGTGGTGGACAGCAGCGCCATGCGGGCCGCGTACTTGTCTTCCTTCAGCTTGCCCTTCTTGACCTGGGCTTCGTAGTTCTTCTTGATCGTCGCGACGCCGCGGTCCAGCGCTTCCTGCTTGGTCTCCAGGATGGTGACCGGGATGCCCGCGTTCAGGAAGTTCATCGAGATGCCGCCTCCCATGGTGCCGGCGCCGATGACGCCCACCTTGGCGATAGTGCGCAGCGGCGTGCCCTCGGGCACGTCGGCGATCTTGCTGGCCACGCGCTCGGCGAAGAACAGGTGGCGCAGCGCCTTGGATTCGGGCGTCTGCATCAGTGCCGCGAAGCCCTCGCGCTCGGCACGCATGCCGTCGTCGAACTTCAGCTTGACGGCGCCGGCCACGGCTTCCAGGCACTGCAGCGGTGCCGGGTAGTTCTTGCTCATGCCGCCCACCATGTTGCGGGCGAACTGGAAGTAGGCCTCGGCGTTAGGGTGGCGGGCCTTCAGGTCACGGACCTTGGGCAGCGGGCGCTTGTCGGCCACCTCGGCGGCGAAGGTCACGGCGGCGTCCACGACATCCGCATCGACGATCTTGTCGAACAGCTTCTGGCCCGGGACCATCGCCAGCATCTGCGCCTCGACCGGCTCGCCGCTGACGATCATGTTCAGCGCGGGCTCCACGCCTAAAGCGCGCGGCAGGCGCTGCGTGCCACCGGCACCCGGCAGCAGGCCCAGCTTCACTTCGGGCAGGGCGACCTTGGTGCCCGTCTGCGCCACGCGGTAGTGGCAGCCCAGGCTCAGCTCCAGGCCACCGCCCATGCACACGCTGTGGATGGCCGCGACGATGGGCTTGCTGCTGTTCTCGACGACGCCGATCAGGCTCAGCAGATTGGGTTCGGCCAGCGCCTTGGGCGAGCCGAATTCCTTGATGTCGGCACCGCCCGAGAACGCCTTGCCGGCGCCGGTGATGACGATGGCCGTGACGGCCGGATCGGCCTCGGCGCGTTCCACACCGGCGGCCGTGGCGGCGCGGGTGGCGAAACCCAGTCCGTTGACCGGCGGGTTGTCGAGCGTGATCACGGCGACGCTGCCGCGAACTTCGTAATGGGCTGTCATGGGCACGACCTCGGGTTGGCGGGCAAGCCGCGTCTCCTGCAGCCGGCCCAGAAATAGAACGATCGTTCGATTCTAGGCAGCGGTTTCGGCGCCGTCTTGTCCCGGCAGTGACAAGGCCGGGCGCGCTACTCGCCGCGCTTGAGCACCACGGTGTCCTTGAACGCCTTCGGCACCTCCTTGGGCGCGGGCGGCTGCATCTTCGCTTCGGCGTAGCGGCGGGTGGCTTCCGCGGCATCCACCGGGGGCTCAGCGGGTGGCGCCGGCCGCGGCGCCGGGCGCACGGCCAGCCGCAGCTCGTGGTTCTCGCGCTGCAGCTGCTCGATCTGCTTGCGCGCCTGCGTCACATGCTGGCCCGCGAGGTTGTAGGCCTGCTCCAGCTGCAGGCGGCGCTGCGTCTCGCGCTTGGCGCGACCGGACAGCCAGGCGTACACGCCGCCCGCCGCCAGCAGGCCACCCAGCACGAAGCCACCCACCAGCATCAGCCATTGGCCTTGATCCATGAACCTCTCCCTTGGTTATGTCAGCAAATGTAGTGGTGCTACCGCGCCCCGGGCGCGCGGCCAGGGTTTCCCACGAGCACAGCCGATGGCCGGCCCGCCTTGGAGGTGGCGCGGGGCACGACTAGAGTGCGGCCCATGCTGATCCCGGTCGTCTACCCGCCTCCCGACAACTCGCCGCCGCCGACGTTCTCGCCGCTGCCCCAGCCCCCGGGCCCGCCCACGTCGGAGCCGCCACCGCCGCCGCCCCGCCCCGACCAACCCGCGCCACCGCCCGAGGGCGACGTTCCCCGCGTGCTGTACCTGCTGCGCGTGCTGTGGCTGTGCCTGTTCCCGGTGGGCATCGTCGGCGTGGGTGTGGCCACGCTGCTGGGCCTGGAACAGGCCCGCGAGACGCTGCTGGCGCTGGAGGTCGGCAGCATGCAGACGGCCGTGCTGGTGGCGGCCTTCGCGCTGTGGCTGCTGCTGGCCTGGTACACCAGCCGGCTGCTGCTGGACCGCTGCTTCAAGCCCGACACGCTGGGCGAATGCACTCACCCGACCTTTGCCGAAGGCCTGCGGCGCTGGCTGCCGCGTGCGCTGGTACTGGGCGGTGGCCTGCCCATCGCGCTGTTCTTCCTGCTGCAGACGCGCGAGCGCCTGATCGGCGTGGCGCTGCTGGCCGTCACGGCGGCGCTGTACGTCTTCGTCGTCAAGCGCCGTGCCTGGCTGCTCAGGCTGGGCGCCACGTCATGGCTGGCCCGCTGGCTGGCGCTTGACGTGCGGCGCGAGGCCATCGCCGCGATGGAGCGCGAAGACCGCATGCCCACGCCGTCGCGCGTGCTGGTAGCGCTGGTGATGCTGCTGCAATGGGCACTGCTGGCCGCGCTGCTGGCCTGGCCCGAGGCCACGGCGCGCGCCATCGGCTCGCCGGCGCTGGTGCTGCTGGCACTGGGCAGCTGGATCGTCTTCGGCGGCATCCTGCTGACCTACGTGCCCAAGGCGCTGATCCGCATGCCGCTGACGGCGCTGCCGCTGCTGCTGTTCGTCGGCTTCGCGCCGCTGAACGACAACCATCGCGTCGCACCACCGGAGCGCAGCGCGCCACGCGCCATCACCAACCGCCAGCCGGCGGATGCCTGGCTGCAGGCCTGGCTGCGCACCGTGGGCGCCGATGGCAAGCGGCCGCTGGTGCTGGTGGCGTCGGCCGGCGGCGCGTCGCGGGCCGCGTACTGGAGCAGCGCGGCGCTCGCGCGGCTGCAGGAACTGGGCGAACAGGAGGGGGCGAACTTCACCGATTCCGTGTTCGCGATCAGCGGCACCTCCGGCGGCGCGCTGGGAGCGGCCAGCTTCGTCGCCGCCGTGGACGCGCGCCGCCAGGCGCTGGATGCCGCGGCCTGCACGCCCTGGGAACTGGTGCGCGACTTCACGGGCCAGGACCACCTCGCCGCGCCCGTGGGCGGCCTGCTGTACGGCGACCTGCTGCAGCGGCTGCTGCCCGTGCCCATCACCGCGCTGGACCGCTCGCTGACGCTGGAACAGGTCTGGACCCGCGACTGGCCCCGCAGCCTGGCCCGCCACTGCGCGCCCGGCCCCGCTGCAGCGCCCAACCCCTGGGGCGACGCGCTGACCGCACTGCATGGCCGCGCCACGCCCGCGCAGTGGCTGCCGCTGCTGGCGCTGAACACCGCGGCGCTGGCCCGCGGGCAGCGCGTCTACCAGGCCGACTTCCTGCTGCCCAGCGCCGACGGGCTGGACCTGCTGGACCCGTCGCTGGGTCTGGACGTGGAGCGCCTGACGCTGGCGCAGGCCGTGCACAACAGCGCCCGCTTTCCCTACATCAGCCCGGCCGCGGCGGTCTTCTTCAAGGAGGCCCACCGGGACGATGAGGCCGGCGATGTCGGCAGCGTGTGGGACCGGCTGGGTGATGGCGGCTACGTGGAGAGCAGCGCCACGCTGATGCTGTCCGACCTGCTGCGCGACCTGGAGGCGGCCGGCCGGCTCAAGGTCTGCAAGCCGGAGGACGACTGCGCGGCGCAGGGCATCCTGGACCGCTCGCGGCTGCGCCTGCTGCTGCTGTTCAACGGCCCGTCCGAGGTGGACGACTGGCTGTGCCGCGATGCGCCGCAGGCCGCCGACGCGCTGCCGCAGGACGGCCGCCGCTACCGCGCCCGCGACGTGACGCTGCACGAGGTGGGTGCGCCGCCGCGCGGCATCCTGCACAGCAACGGCGCCCGCGGCCAGGACTCGACGGTGGAGCTCATCAAGCGCGTGGGCGGCTGCGGCCAGGTGGCCGAGCTGCGCCTGCCGGCCACGCAGGGCCAGCGCCCGCCGTCGATGAACTGGATGCTGAATGCCGCCTCGCGCGGTTTCATGGACGCTGCGCTGACGGAGAAGCTGCCGGCAACGGACGCCAGCGTCGGCCCGGCGCAGGCCCAGCTCAACGCCCACCTGCGCCAGGCCAGAGGCTGGCTGCTGCAGATGAAATGAGCCAGCAGCGCTGACATGCGGGCGGGCCACAATGCCGCCCGCCATGAAAACGCTGCTGTCCCTGTTCACCGCTCCCGCCTGCCGCGCCATCTGGCGCGCACTGCTCGCACTGCTGCTCGCCGTCATCACCTGGCTGGCGCTGTCGCCTGCGCCGCCCGAGACGATGAACACCGGCTGGGACAAGGCCAACCACGCGCTGGCGTTCGGCGCGCTGGCGTTCTGCGCCGTCTGGGCGCTGTGGCCGCAGCCACGCCAGTGGGCCTGGCCGGTGCTGGCGCTGCTGGCCTACGGCGTCGGCATCGAGATCGCGCAGAGCTTCCTGCCGCCGCGCGAGGCCGACTGGCACGACGTGGTGGCCGACGGTATCGGCATCGCGCTGGGGCTGCTGGCCGCCTGGCCGATCACCCGGATGAGCCCGACAGACTAGGGGGCTCCCTCCTACAGTCAATGCCCCTGCACTGACATACCGTTGGCAGCAGATTGCGATACGGTGCCAACCCATGTCGAACGCCCTGCTGCCGGAGTTGCTCCGCACCACACGCGCCCACTCGCTGGCCCTGGCCGCGCCACTCTCGGACGAGGATGCCCAGCTGCAATCCATGCCCGACGCGAGCCCGGCCAAGTGGCATCTGGCGCACACCACCTGGTTCTTCGAGACGTTGGTGCTGATGCCCCATCTGCGGGGCTACCGCGTCTTCGACGAGCGGTGGCCGCGGCTGTTCAACAGCTACTACGAAAGCCTCGGCCCGCGCCACGCGCGCCCGCAGCGCGGCCTGCTGAGCCGGCCGTCGCTGGACGAGGTCAAGGCCTACCGCCGCCATGTGGACGCCGCGCTGGCCGACCTGCTGCCCGCCGCGTCGCCTCAAGCGCAGTCGCTCATCGAGCTGGGCTGCCACCACGAACAGCAGCACCAGGAGCTGCTGCTGACCGACATCCTGCACGCGTTCTCGTGCAACCCGCTGCTGCCCGCCTATGACGAGGCACCGCCCGCCCCGGCGGCGCCACCCCCGCAGGCCTGGCTGCAGCACCCGGGCGGCATCGTCCAGATCGGCTTTGGCGGCCCTGCCGGCGACGGCTTCGCATTCGACAACGAGGGCCCGCGCCATGCCGCGCTGGTGACACCGTTCGAGATCAGCAACCGCCTCGTCACCTGCGGCGAGTACGCCGACTTCATCGATGCCGGCGGCTACCGCGAGCCGCTGCTGTGGCTGTCCGACGGCTGGGCCACCGTGCAGGCCCAGGGCTGGCAGCGGCCGGCCTACTGGCTGGAGGATGGCCGCGTGTTCGGCCTGCACGGCGTGCAGCCACTGGACCCGGGCGCGCCCGTGTCGCAGCTCAGCTTCTACGAGGCCTGCGCGTTTGCCGAATGGGCCGGCGCGCGGCTGCCCACCGAGTTCGAGTGGGAGGCCGCATGCCGCTTGCCAGGCTTCGCACAGGCCGCGGACCACGCCTGGCAATGGACGCGCTCCAGCTACGCGCCCTACCCCGGTTTCAAGCCGGCCGCCGGCGCGGTGGGCGAATACAACGGCAAGTTCATGGTGGGGCAGCAGGTGCTGCGCGGTGGCAGCCTGGCCACACCGCCAGGCCACGCACGGCCCAGCTACCGCAATTTCTTTCCGCCGGCGGCGCGCTGGCAGTTCAGTGGAGTGAGGCTCGCACGATGAAACCCGGACTCGATTGGCACCAGCCGCGCGCTTCGGCGGAAAACGAACAGTTCGCCGCCGACCTGCATGCGGCGCTGAGCCGCACGCCCAAGGCCATCTCGCCCAAGTACTTCTACGACGAGACCGGCTCCCGGTTGTTCGAGCAGATCTGCGACCTGCCCGAGTACTACCCCACCCGCACCGAGCTCGCGCTGCTGCAGGCCCATGCGGCCGACATGGCGGCGCAGTTCGGCCCGCAGGTGCAACTGGTGGAATACGGCGCCGGCGCACTGCGCAAGGTGCGCCTGCTGCTGGACGTGATGCCGCGCGACGCGGTGCAGTTCGTGCCGGTGGACATCTCCGGCCCGCACCTGCTGGCGGCCTGCGACGGGCTGGCCGGCGACTACCCCGGCCTCGCCATCCAGCCGCTGGTGGCCGACTTCACGCGGCCGCACACGCTGCCGCCCTGCCCCGGCGGCACGCGCCGTGTGGGCTTCTTTCCCGGCTCCAGCATCGGCAACTTCACACCGGCCGAGGCCGACGCCTTCCTGCGCCTGGCTGCGGCAGAACTGGCCGGCGGCGGGCTGCTGATCGGCATCGACCTCGTCAAGGACCACGGCGTGCTGCACGCGGCCTACAACGACGCGGCTGGGGTGACGGCAGCGTTCAACCTGAACGTGCTGCGGCGCGCACAGTGCCAGCTGGGCGCCGAGTTCCCGGCCGATGCCTTTGAGCACCTGGCCTTCTACAACCCGGCCTACCAGCGCATCGAGATGCACCTGCGGGCGACACGGCCGCTGGAGTTCAAGCTCGGGAGCGAGGTCTACGGCTTCAACGAAGGCGAGACGCTGCACACGGAGCATTCGCACAAATACACCGTCAGCGGCTTCCAGGCCCTGGCGCAGCGCGCCGGCTTCAAGCCGGGCAAGGTATGGACGGATGAGAACGGGTGGTTTGCGGTGTTGTGGCTGGAGGCCGGAGCGCCATAAAGGTCGCCCCCTCGCAGCCATCGTGCAACCCGATGTACAGGTCAGCCCGGGTTGCCTGCCAGCTTGACGATGAACCACATGGCGCCAGACGTGATGACCGTTGACGCCACGGCCACGATCGCGGCTTGAATGAAGGTCAGCCCAAGCGCGATCTTGAATCCCAACGCATATGAGCCATATTGCAGAGCAAGCAATGGCCCAGCAACCGCGGAGACTGCGGCCGGATTCATGAACAGCTGCTTGGGTGCTCCCACCATGAAGCTGAAGATGGTGAAGACGCCCACGAGTGTGAAGAAGACCGCGTAGACGAGCGCTTTGAAGGAATCCGTCAACGACACGCTTGTGCGAGAGACGCTGCTCGCAGTCGCCTGCACCACCAAGGCGGCTAGCAAGAAGGCCCCGGCGAAGATGGCCGCCGCCTTGACCGGTGCCACGACAAACAAGACAAGGAAAAACCCCACGAACAGCAATTGCCCCACGCTCTTTCTCCCTGACCGGCGTTGACTGGCAGCACTGTACTGACGCCCTGTTCCGCGGGCACAAGTGAATAAGCACCGGGCGCTCGCGCGTGGGAATCTGATCGGCGATGACAGCCGGGCATGGCCCCGACTGACCTGATCAGATCGCCAGCCGCTCCCTCACCCCATCCGCCTTCATGTCAGCCCCGCGCCCGCGCATGACGATCTCGCCGCGCTGCATCAGCAGGTACTGGTCGGCCAGTTCCTCGCAGAAGTCGTAGTACTGCTCCACGAGCACCACGCACAGGCCCTTGTCGTGGGCCAGGTGCTTGATGACGCGGCCGATGTCCTGGATGACGTTGGGCTGAATGCCTTCGGTCGGCTCGTCCAGCAGCAGCACCTTGGGGTTGGGCGCCAGTGCGCGGGCAATCGCCAGCTGTTGCTGCTGGCCACCCGACAGGTCGCCACCGCGGCGCGTGCGCATCTTGGCGAGCACGGGGAAGAGCTGGAACAGCTCGTCGCGCAACGGCGTGCCGGCGGGCTGGCTGGCCAGGCCCATCTGCAGGTTCTCGATAACGGTCAACCGGCCAAAGATCTCGCGGCCCTGCGGCACATAGCCGAGGCCGGCGCGCACGCGCTGGTGGGTCTTCAGCTTGTCGATGTTCTCGCCGGCCAGCGTGAGGCTCCCGGACGTGACGGGCACGACACCCATCAGGCTCTTCAGCAGCGTCGTCTTGCCGACACCGTTGCGGCCCATCACGACAGTGATCTCGCCCGGCTTCAGGTCGAAGCTCAGGCCGCGCAGGATGTGCGAGCCGCCGTAGTGCTTGTGCAGGTCCTGGACCTTGAGGAGGTCACCCGCCGCCGGGCCGCCCCAAGGCGGGTGAGCGCCCCCTCGGGGGGCAGCATCCGCAGGATGCGTGGGGGCTGCGTTATCTGCCAAGGTACACCTCGATCACTTTTTCGTCCGATTGAACGGTGGCCATCGTGCCCTCGGCCAAGGTCTTGCCTTCGTGCAGCACCGTCACCGTGCGGTGCGCGCCGGCCAGCGTCGCAACGAAGCTCATGTCGTGCTCGACGACGACCAGCGAGTGCTTGCCTTCCAGGCTCAGGAACAGCTCGGCGGTGCGCTCGGTCTCCTCGTCGGTCATGCCGGCCACGGGCTCGTCCAGCAGCAGCAGCTTGGGGTCCTGCGCCAGCAGCATGCCGATCTCCAGCCACTGCTTCTGGCCGTGACTCAGCAGACCGGCGACGCGGTGCTGCTCGTCGGCGAGGTGAACCGTCTTCAGCAACTCGCCGAGGCGGTCGCGCTGCGTGCCGCTGAGCTTGGCGCGCATTGCAAAGCGGGCGCGGCGGTCGCCAGCCAGCGCCAGCTCCAGGTTCTCGGTGACGGTCAGCGCCTCAAAGACCGTCGGCTTCTGGAACTTGCGGCCGATGCCCGCGCGGGCGATCTGCTGCTCGTTCATCTGGCGCAGGTCGAGGTTGCTGCCGAAGTAGACGCGGCCGCTGTCGGGCTTGGTCTTGCCGGTGATGCAGTCCATCGTCGTCGTCTTGCCGGCGCCGTTGGGGCCGATGACGCAGCGCAGTTCGCCCACGCCGATGGTGAAGCTCAGGCCGCCCAGCGCCTGGAAGCCGTCGAAGGCGACCTTGAGGTCTTCGACGTAGAGGGCCACACCCTGGTTGAAGATGGGTTCGCCGGCCGTGGCGATGCGGGTCAGTGCGCGCGAGCGCGCCTCGGACCCGGCCTCAAGCAACTCTGGTGTCATTTCTTGAACCTCTTCGCCAGCCCCATCAGGCCTTGCGGCAGGAACAGCGTGACGGCGATGAAGAGGCCGCCGAGGATGTAGAGCCAGCCCTCGGGCCACACGGCCGTGAAGACCGACTTGGTGCCGTTGACGAAGAAGGCGCCGAGCACCGGCCCGATCAGCGTGCCGCGGCCGCCGACCGCCGCCCAGATGGCCATCTCGATGCTGGCCGCCGGGCTCATCTCGCCCGGGTTGATGATGCCGACCTGCGGCACGTACAGCGCGCCGGCCAGCGCGCACATGACGGCGGAGATGACGTAGGCGCTGAGCTTGAACGCGACCGGGTCGTAGCCCAGGAAGCGCACTCGGCCCTCGGCGTCGCGGATGGCCTGCAGGATGCGGCCCCAGCGGCTTTGCGTCAGCGCGCGGGCGATCAGGTAGCACGCGATCAGCGCGACGCCGCTGGCGACGCACAGGCCCACCTTCATGCCCGCCGTGTTCAGCGGCAGGCCGGCAATGCGCTTGAAGTCGGTGAAGCCGTTGTTGCCGCCGAAGCCGGTCTCATTGCGGAAGAACAGCAGCATGGCGGCCACCGTCAGCGCCTGCGTGATGATGGAGAAGTACACGCCCTGGATGCGCGAGCGGAAGGCGAAGTAGCCGAATACTGCAGCCAGCAGACCGGGCACCGCGAGCGCCAGGAAGATCTGACCCACCAGCGAGTCGCTGAGCGCCCAGTGCCAGGGCAGCTCCTTCCAGTTCAGGAACACCATGAAGTCCGGCAGGTCCGACTGGTACTGCCCTTCGCGGCCGATCTGGCGCATCAGGTACATGCCCATGCCATAGCCCCCGAGGGCAAAGAAGAGCCCATGGCCCAGCGACAGGATGCCGCCGAAACCCCAGATGAGGTCCAAGGCCAGGGCACAAATGGCAAAGCAAAGAAACTTGCCGAGCAGGCCGACATAGAACTCGCTGAGGTGCAGCGGGTGGCCGGCCGGGAAGGCGAGGTGCAGGAAGGGCACGAGCAGCACCAGCACGGCCACGACGATGAGGAGAGGCTTCTTCATTCGACCGACCTGCCCTTCAGTGCGAACAGGCCTTGCGGCTTTTTCTGGATGACGAGCACGAGCAGCAGCAGCAGCGCGATCTTGGCGAGCACTGCGCCCTGCCAGCCTTCCAGCAGCTTGGACAGCACGCCCAGGCCCAGGCCCGCGTAGACAGTGCCAGCCAGTTGGCCCACACCGCCGAGCACGACCACCATGAAGGCGTCGACGATGTAGCTCTGGCCCAGGTCGGGGCCCACGTTGCCGATCTGGCTCAGTGCGCAGCCGGCCAGGCCGGCGATGCCGGAACCGAGCGCAAAGGCCATGGTGTCCACCTGAGCGGTGTTGACGCCCACGCAGGCAGCCATGCGGCGGTTCTGCGTGACGCCGCGCACCATCAGACCCAAGCGCGTGCGGGACAGCAGCAGCGCCATGCCGACGAGCACGAGGGCCGCAAACGCGAGGATGGCCAGGCGGTTGTAGGGCAGCGTCAGGTTGGGCAGCAGTGCCCAGCCGCCGGACAGCCACGCGGGGTTCTCCACCGCCACGTTCTGCGCGCCGAACAGCGTGCGCACCGCCTGCATCAGCACCAGCGAGATGCCCCAGGTGGCCAGCAGCGTTTCCAGCGGCCGGCCGTACAGCCAGCGGATGACGGTGCGCTCCATCGCGGCGCCCACCAGCGCGGCGGCCAGGAAGCTGGCCGGCAGCGCCAGCCACAGGTAGTAGTCGAAGGCACCGGGCGCCCAGGCACGGAAGGCCTGCTGCACGCTGTAGGTCGCGTAGGCACCCACCATCAGCAGCTCGCCATGGGCCATGTTGATGACGCCCATCAGGCCGTAGGTGATGGCCAGACCTAACGCGACAAGCAAGAGCACCGAGCCAAGGCTCAGGCCGGAGAACAGCAGCTGCGCGCGCTCGCCCCAGGCGAGGCGGTCACCAATGTCGGCCACGGCCTTCTGCATAGCGGACTTGGCGCCGGCGTCGCTCTCAGCGGCCAGCTTTTCCAGCAGCAGTGCCCGCGTGGCGGGGTCGGCACTGCCGGCCAGGTCGAGCGCCGCGGCCTTGCGCTGAGCCGCGTCGGTGGACGACAGCTTGGCGCCGGCCACCAGTGAATTCAGTTGGGTGCGCAACCCGGCGTCGGTCTCGGCGGCGAACGCCTTCTCCAGCAACGGCAGCTTGGACGCGTCGGCATCCTCGCGCAGCGTCGCCAGCGCCTTGGCCCGCGTGTCGCGGTCGGCGGACAGCAGGTCCAGCCCCGCGAGCGCGGAGTCGATCTCGCGGCGCATGCGGTTGTTGAGCATGGGCTCTTCGGCATCGGCCGGCGCTGCGGCCCCCGCGTCAATGACGATGGCCTGGCCGGCCTTGACGCGCACACGGCCGTCCTGCAACGCCCGCAGGAAGGGGCCGAGCGACGCATCACCCGCGGCCAGCGCCTGCTGCAACGCCGCCACGCGGTCGTCGCTCTCACCCGCGGCGATGCGGTTGGCCAGTTCGGGCGAAAGCGCCCAAGCCGACCAGCCACTCAACGCCAGCAGGCATCCAAGAAGAAGTCGTTTGATCATGAAGATCCAAGCGAACGCAAACAAGCGCAGTGCGAAGCACGCGCGTTCCTCCAGCGGCCGCCGTGGATCTGGCTTTAGTTGCAGCATCACATCGCTACGCGATATGAGCCTTCACTGAAGCGCAAAGCGCTTTGCCAGTCCACCAGCGGCGCCCCCTTGAAGGGGGCCGCAGCTTTGCTGCGGTAGGGGGTGAGCCTTATTTGGTGGGCTCGTCCTTCTTGCCCTTGTTTTCCGGGATGTACGGCGACCACGGCTGGGCCTTGACCGGGCCCGGCGTCTTCCAGACCACGTTGAACTGGCCGTCCGCCTTCACTTCGCCGATGAAGACCGACTTGTGCAGGTGGTGGTTCTTCTCGTCCATCTTGGACGTGATGCCCGACGGTGCCGTGTAGGTCTGGCCGGCCATGGCGGCGATGACCTTGTCGGTGTCCGTGCTGCCGGCCTTCTTGACGGCCTGCGCCCACATGTTGATGCCGATGTAGGTGGCTTCCATCGGGTCGTTGGTCAGCGGCTTGTCCTTGTGGCCGGCGATGCCCTTGGCCTTGGCGTAGGCACTCCACTTCTTGATGAAGTCATCGTTGGCAGGCGCCTTGATGGACATGAAGTAGTTCCACGCGGCCAGGTGGCCCTGCAGCGGCTTGGTGTCCACGCCGCGCAGTTCTTCCTCACCCACGGAGAAGGCCACCACCGGCACGTCCGTCGCCTTCAGGCCCTGGTTGCCCAGTTCCTTGTAGAAGGGCACGTTGGAGTCACCGTTGATGGTCGACACGACGGCGGTCTTCTTGCCTTCGGCGGCGAACTTCTTGATCTTGGCGATGATGGATTGGTAGTCCGCGTGGCCGAAGGGGGTGTAGTCCTCCATGATGTCGGCGTCGGGGATGCCCTTGCTCTTCAGGAACGCGCGCAGGATCTTGTTCGTCGTGCGCGGGTAGACGTAGTCGGTGCCCAGCAGCACGAAGCGCTTGGCGCCGCCGCCGTCCTTGCTCATCAGGTACTCCACGGCGGGAATGGCCTGCTGGTTGGGTGCGGCGCCCGTGTAGAACACGTTCTTGCTGAGTTCTTCACC
Organism: Roseateles sp. GW823-FHT07B05; assembly: GCF_058794515.1. Taxonomy (NCBI): domain Bacteria; kingdom Pseudomonadati; phylum Pseudomonadota; class Betaproteobacteria; order Burkholderiales; family Sphaerotilaceae; genus Roseateles; species Roseateles sp. GW823-FHT07B05. The sequence goes on along the minus strand of NZ_JBXAGX010000009.1, from coordinate 181,778 downwards.
CTCGTACTGGACGGGGTAGAACAGCAGCGAGTTGGTCTGCTCGAAGACCGGCAGCACCGACTTGCGGCTGACCGACGTCCAGCAGCCGAACACGACGGCGACCTTGTCCTGCGAGATGAGCTGCTTGGCCTTCTCGGCGAACAGCGGCCAGTTGGAGGCCGGGTCGACGACGACCGGCTCCAGCTTCTTGCCGAGCAGGCCGCCCTTGGCGTTGATCTCGTCGATGGCCATCAGCACCGTGTCCTTGAGCACGGTCTCGGAGATGGCCATGGTGCCGGACAGGGAATGAAGCACGCCCACCTTGATGGTGTCGGCGGCAAAGGCGGCATGGGTGCCAAACAGGCTGGCAGCAGCGGCCAGGGCAAGTGCGGAACGGCGAAGCATCGGGTAAGCCTCCAAGTTGGATGTGTGAGGGATCGAGGTAGCCGAAGAGCACTGAGCGCAAGCCTCGTGCCAGCTCCGTGCACTTCGTCACACCCAGCAGAACCACCCCGGGCGCACGCTTTCGGGCAATGACAGCCCTGTCAAGGTGCGCACCGCACCGCCGGCGTACCGCGGGGATCGCTCGCCGCACGGAAACGGGCCGGCCGCGCCCCGATTTGTGGCCGCACAAGCCCCAATCGCCAGACAGCCGCCCCCTCCCGACAATCGCGCCCCTCCCGGCAGTAGGCGGCACCCCTTGAGTCACACAACCTTACGCAAGTCGTACAAAACGCAAGACGGGCCGTGCCGGGCCGCCCGCAAGATGCGCCGCATGCTGGCGTTGGCGGTGTTGCCCTGGGGATGCGCGGCCATGGCGGCCGGCACGCTCGCGGCTGCGCAGCCGCCGGCCGAGGGCGCGGGCGAGCTGAACGTGCTGCACTGGTGGACGTCCACCAGCGAGCGCGCCGCGGCCAACCACGTGGCCGCGCGCATGGCCGAGAACGGCCTGAAGTGGGTGGACGGCGCCGTCGCGGGCGGCGGCGGCGGGCCGGCCATCAAGGTGCTGAACGAGCGCATCCTGCGCCGCATGGCGCCCAAGGTGGCGCAGCTCAACGGCGCGTCCATGAACGAGTGGGCCGACATGGGCCTGCTGCTGGAGCTGGACGGCGTGGCCGCCAGGCGCAACTGGGCCAAGGTGATGTTTCCGCAGGTGATGGCGCAGGTGACGGTGCGCGGCCACGTCGTCGCCGCGCCGCTGGGCATCCAGCGCATCAACAACCTCTACCTGAACAAGGCGCTGTTCAAGAAACACGGCATCGAACTGCCCACCGACTGGGACGGCCTGGAGCGCGCCGCGGCCCGGCTGCGCGCCGCAGGCGTCACGCCGGTGGCCTTCAGCGACGAGCCCTGGCAGGTGGCCACCGTCTTCGAGGCCATGCTGCTCAGCGAGGCCGGCCCTGCCCTGTACCGCCGCATGCTGGAGCAGCGCGACCTGGCCGCCTTCGACGACCCCGCGCTGGCACGGGCGCTGCAGCGCCTGCGCAACTGGCGCAACCTCGCCCAGCCCGCCGGGGCCACCGCGCCGCCGGGCGAACGCCCCTGGACCGACGTCGTTGCCGACTTCGCCGGCGAGCGCGCCGCCATGCTCATCATGGGCGACTGGGCCCGCGGCGAGCTGGGCGCGATGGGGCTGGAGGGCGATCGCGACTTCAGCTGCCGCGCCGTGCCCGGCACCGCCCAGGCGCACCTGTACAGCATCGACACGCTGGCCATGCTGGCCGGCAACGGCTCAGCCCAAGCCGACCAGGAAAAGATGGCCGAGCTGCTGGGCAGCGCGACCACCCAGCTGGGCTACAACCGCATCAAGGGCTCCATCCCCGTGCGCCGCGACGTGCCGGTGGACGAGCTGGACCCCTGCGCGCAGCAGTCGTTCCACCTCTTCGCCAACCCCGCCACGCCGCGCGTGCCCAGCCTCGTGCACCGCATGGCGTTCAGCGAGGTGGGCAAGAACGCCATCATCGAAACCGTCCACCGCTTTGCGCTGGACCCGACCCAGACACCCGCCGCCGCGCAGCGCAAGCTGCAGGGCCTGCTGCGCGCGCTGGCGCCGAAGAAGACCTCGTCATGACACCCCGCAAGATCCTCATCGTCGACGACGACCAGAAAATCCGCTCGCTGCTGAAGACCTACCTCGAGAAGAACCAGTACGAGGTGCTGCTGGCGCACGACGGCGCCAGCTTCATGGCCGAGTTCGAGCGCCACCGCGACGAGATCAGCCTGTGCATCCTGGACGTGATGCTGCCCGACACCGAGGGCTTCACGCTGTGCCAGTCGGTGCGCCGCCGCTCCGAGGTGCCCGTCATCATGCTGACCGCCAGCGCCGACGAAACCGACCGCATCGTCGGCCTGGAGCTGGGCGCCGACGACTATCTCGGCAAGCCCTTCAACCCGCGCGAGCTGCTGGCGCGCATCAAGGCCATCACGCGCCGCACCGGGCAGGACAAGCCGAGGGAGCCGCGCTACTACGCGTTCAACGGCTTCACGCTGGACCTGCTGGAGCGCAGCCTCATCGACCCGGACGGCGCGGCCACGGCGCTGTCGGGCATGGACTTCCAGCTGCTGAAGCTGCTGGTGGAACACCCCGGCGAGGTGCTGGACCGCAGCCGCCTGGCCGAGGTGACGCGCGGGCGCGACCTGGGGCCGCTGGACCGGTCGCTGGACGTGCAGGTCAGCCGGCTGCGCCAGCGGCTGCGCGACGACGGCAAGCAGCCAGCGCTGATCAAGACGGTGCGCGGCTCGGGCTATGTGTTCTCCACGACGGTGACCGCGCGGCATGCTCCCTGAGGCCGAACCGGCCCTGCCCGCCCGCAACTGGCGGGGCCGCGCCAGCAGCTTCCTGTTCGACAGTCTGCAGGGCCGCTTCGTGCTGGCGATGCTGGGCGGGCTGGCGCTGGTGCAGCTGGCGGTCAACCTGGTCTGGTACAGCCAGGTCGAGCAGCGCGTGCGGCGGCAGACCGAGCTGGCCGCGCACCACGTGGCCAGCGGCGCCATGGGCGCGGTGCGCGCGCTGCGCGAGCTGCCGGCCGCGTACCGGCCGCTGCTCATCGAGCAGCTGCGCACCATGGGCGGTACGCGCTTTCTCGTCTTCTTCAACAACGCCGAGGTGGCCGTCGCCCCCCTGCCCGACCAGGCGATGGCGCGCATGCTGGAGCAGCAGGTCACGCACGAGTTGAACGCGCAGCTGCCCAAGGGAACACCACTGCGCGTCGTGCTGGCGTCGCCCGTTGGGCTGGCCGTGTCGCCCGGCGGCGCGCTGCTCAGCGACCTGCCGGAGAGCTGGGTGGAGCCGTCGCTGATTGCCGCCGAGCGGCCCGCGCCCTTCCTCGTCATCCAGGCCGAGACCGAGCCGGGCCAGTGGCTGTACCTCAGCAGCACGCTGCCCGACCCCTACTTCCTGGAGCAGCTGGAGTTCTTCACCTGGCAGCGCCTGACACCGCAACTGCTGGCACTGGGCCTGGCCGTGGGCCTGACGCTGATCGCCGTGCGCGCCATCACGCGGCCGCTGGCGGGCCTGAGCCAGGCGGCCGCGCGCGTGGGCCGGCGCGTGGCGCCCAAGCCGCTGCGCGTGAGCGGCACGCAGGAGGTGCGTCAGGCCATCGAGGCCTTCAACGACATGCAGGAGCGCATCCGCCGCTACATCGGCGACCGCGAGCGCCTCTTCGCGTCCATCTCGCACGACCTGCGCACGCCCATCACGCGGCTGCGGCTGCGCAGCGAACTGCTGGACGACACCGCCGTGCAGGACGAGTTCCACGAGGACCTCGATGAGCTGGACATGATGGTGAAGACCGCGCTGCAGATCGTGAAGGACACCGACATCCACGAGAACCGCGCGCCGCTGCGCCTGGACCTCGTGCTGCAGAAGATGGTGCGCGACGCCAGCATGGGCGGCCACCAGGTGGCGCTGCACAGCGAACCGCTGACCGTGTTCGGCAAGCCGCTGGCGCTCAAGCGCGCCATCGGCAATCTGCTGGACAACGCCATGTTCTACGGCGAGGGCGAGCAGCCGGTGGAAGTGAGCATGGGCCGCGACGACGACGGCGCCGTGCTCGTCACCGTGCGCGACCACGGCCCCGGCGTGCCCGACGCCGCGCTGGCCAAGCTGGGCCAGCCCTACACGCGGCTGGACCACGGCGCTGCGATGCGCAAGGAAGGCCTGGGGCTCGGGCTGTCCATCGTGCGCGAGATCGTTGCCGACCACGGCGGCGCGGTGTGCTTTCGCAACCACCCCGAGGGCGGCTTTGAAGTGCGCCTGGCCTTGCCTGCCGGCTGACCGATGAATCCCCCGAAACACATCGCCATCGTCGGCGGCGGCACCGCCGGCTGGATGGCGGCCAACCTGCTGCGCCACCGCTGGGCCCGGCGCGGCGTGGCGGTCACGCTGATCGAGTCGGCCGACATCGGCACCATCGGTGTCGGCGAGGGCTCCACGCCCTTCCTGCGGCACTTCTTCCGCACACTGGGCATCGCCGAGCGCGACTGGATGCCGGCCTGCGACGCCACGTACAAATGCGGCATCCGCTTCCCCGGCTGGAGCACCGTGCCGGGCTACGAGAGCTACGTGCACCCGTTCTTCGGCGAGGCGGATCGCGAGCTGGGCAACCTGTTCTTCACGAACGCCTGCCTGCGCCGGCGCGGCCACGCGGCGGATGCAAACCCACAGGACTTCTTCCTCGCCGCCGAACTGGCCCGCCAGCGCCGCGCACCCATCCCGCAGGCCGACGCCGGCGCAGGCACCGACTACGCCTACCACTTCGACGCCGGCAAGCTCGGCACCTTCCTGCGCACGCACGCCGTGGGCCTGGGCGTGCGCCACGTCGTCGACACCGTGGCCCGCGTGTCGCAGCACGACAACGGCGACATCGCCGCCGTGCACCTGGCCAGCGGCGCCCGCGTCGAGGCCGACCTGTTCGTCGACGGCAGCGGCTTCAAGGGCCTGCTCATCACCGAGACGCTCGGCGAGCCGTTCCTTCCCTACCGCGACAACCTGTTCAACGACCGCGCCATCGCCATCCCGACGGCGCTGGCCGAAGGCGAGGACATCCCGTCCGAGACCGTCTCCACTGCACTGCGCCACGGCTGGGCGTGGCAGATCCCGCTGACCGCGCGCTACGGCAACGGCTACGTCTACAGCAGCGACTTCGTCAGCGACGACGAGGCCGAGCGCGAACTGCGCGAGCACCTGGGCTCGGCAGCCGAGGGCATGCCCGCGCGCCGCCTGCGCATGCGCGTGGGCCGCGTGAAACAGCACTGGCGCCAGAACTGCGTCGCCATCGGCCTGGCGCAGGGCTTCATCGAGCCGCTGGAGGCCACGGCGCTGATGCTGATCCAGCTCAGCGTGGAGCAGTTCATCGCCGCGCTCGAAGACGACGGCTTCGGCCGCGCGCGGCAGACGGCGTTCAACGAGCGCGTGAACGCGATGTTCGAGGGCGTGCGCGACTACGTCGTGGCGCACTACCAGCTCAACACGCGGCACGACACCGACTACTGGCGCGCCAACCGCGCGAACCGCCATCTCTCCGACCGCCTGGCCAGCCTGCTGGCCGTGTGGGATGGTGGCGGCGACTTCGAGGCCGAACTGGAGCGCCACGGCGCGGGGCTGATGTACCTGCGGCCGTCCTGGTACGCGCTGTTGGCAGGGATGGGTCGGTTTCCCGTGGGGCTGCGGACGGCGCCGCAGGCTGTGACGGGGCCTCAGGCCAGGGCGCGGCTGGGGCAGATGGCAACGGCATTCAGCTCGCACCTCAGGCAGCTGACGGGCGTGTGAGGCGGCTACGCCACGGGTTCAGATGCCTGGGCGCGCCCCGCGCGGCGAAAGCTGGGGCCCGTCCGGCGAGCCCAGCGCGCGTGGCGCCAACAAGTACCTACCAGCGCCTCAACCGGCTGCCGAACAGCGCGTAGGACAGGATCAACCCGTACCACGGCAACATGACCCAGTAGCCGCGCTGCGGCGTCCAGGCGTCGGCGAAGTGCCCGTACAGCATGGGGATCAGCGCGCCGCCCGCGATGCCCATGATGAGCAGCGCGGAGCCCGCGGCCGTGTACTTGCCCAGCCCCTCCAGCGCCAGCGGCCAGATGGACGGCCAGACCAGCGCGTTGGACAGGCCCAGCAGTGCGAGGAAGAACACGGTGTCGGGCACGGCCGGCACGCCGGCCCAGCCGAGCAGCGTCTGCGACAGACCGGTGGCCGTCGGCGAGGACAGCGCGATGCCCAGCACGAAGGCGATGCCGGTGACGGCCGAGAACAGCAGCGCCGCGCGCTGCGACATGAAGCGCGGGATCAGCGCCACGCCCAGCAGGTAGCCCAGCACCATGAAGCCCATGGTGTAAGACGTCAGCACGCCGTAGTGCGCCACGCCCAGTTGCTGGCCGTACAGCGCGATGGTGTCGCCGGCGATGACTTCCACGCCCACGTAGCCGAACAGCGCCAGCGCGCCCAGCACGACCTGCGGATGCCGGAACACACCCCAGCGCGTGACCTCGCCGGACGCTGAAGCCGACGCGTCGGCCGACTCCAGCTCGGGCTCACGCAGCGACGAGAAGTGGATCAGCGCCATGAAGGCCAACAGGCCGGCGGCCATCGCCGCGTAGGGGAACACCAGTCGCTGCGCCAGCTCGGCGCGCAAGGCCTCGCGGCCGGCTGCGTCCAGCGCAGCCATCGCGGGCTCGGAAAAGCGCTCCATGCCCGACAGCATCAGTGCCGTGAACACCAGTGGCACGACGATGCCAGCGCCCTTGTTGAACAGCCCCATGATGGAGATGCGCATGGCCGCGCTCTCGCGCGGGCCGATGCAGACGATGTAGGGGTTGATGGCCGTCTGCATCAGCGTCATGCCGCTAGCCAGCGTGAACAGCGCGAGCAGGAACACCGGGTACAGGCCCGACTTGGCGGCCGGGATGAAGCACAGCGCGCCCAGCGCCATGACGCCCAGCCCGGCCGTCATGCCGTTCTTGTAGCCGATGCGCGCCAGGATGGCTGCCGACGGCAGCGCCATGACCGTGTAGGCGATGTAGAAGGCGAAGGCCACCCACAGCGCCTGGAAGTTGTTGAGCGCGCAGACGATCTTCAGGAACGGGATCAGCGAGCCGTTCAGCCAGGTGGCGAAACCCAGGATGAAGAACATCAGCCCGATGAAGAGCATGGGCAGCAGCACGCCCTGGCCTGCGGTGGGTGTGAGGGTTTTGGTTTGCATGAAGGTCAGCGATCCGCGAGGCGCGACGAAGTATTTCGGGACGAGCGCCGGGCCGCCCCAAGCCGGCCCGCGGGGGCGATGTGCTCGCGGCTCAATGCCGCGAGCATCGCCGTCCCCTCGGGGGACCGACTGGGATCGCCCGCGTTCAGCGCGGCGAAACCGGGCGAGGGGCTTAAAACTTCGCGCGCACGCCCACGCTGTAACGCGACCCGTTCTCGTACACCCCCACGGGGATGCCATCCACCGTGTTGGACTTGATGACCTCGTTGTTGAGGTTCACCGCGCTGGCGTAGAGCGTCACCTGCTTGGTCACATCCCAGCTGGCCGAGGCGTCCCACTGGCCGTAGGCGGCGTTGACGACCTGGCCGCCCATCTCGACGTTGCCGTAGCTCTTGGAGCGGTAGTTGTACGAGACGCGCAGGCTGATGGGGCCGTGCTCGTAGTAGCCGCTGAAGTTGAACTGGTCACGCGAGTTGCCCAGCACCTTCAGGCGCGGCTGGCCGCTGACGGCGCCGGCCTTGGCGTCGGTGAAGGTGTAGTTCACGACGGTGCCGAAGCCCGTGTTGCCGAAGGGCTGCTGCCACTGCAGCTCGAAGCCCTTGATGTCGGCGCCGTTGTCGGCGTTGTAAGGCCGCTCGATGGTCAGCGTCTCGTTGCCCACCTGCTCGGACTTGGACGCCTTGTAGGTGAACGTGTCCAGCTTCTTGATGAAGAAGGTGCCGGAGACCAACGCCGCATCGGCGTAGTACCACTCGGCGCCGATCTCGGCCTGGTTGGCGTGCACGGGCTTGAGCAGCGGGTTGCCGGCATAGCCCTTGGTCAGCACGGTGCCGTCGCGGCGCATGCCCGGGCTGAGCAGGTCGAAGGTCTGGCGGGCCATGGCGCGCGACACCGAGCCACGCACGATGACCTGCTTGCTGAGGTCGTACGCGACGTTCAGGCTGGGCAGCGCGTCGGTGTAGTTGTTGCCGACGCTGGTGGGCGAGAAGCCGCCGCTCGCGTTGCCGAGGTAGCCGTCGGACGTCTGCTGCGTGCGCACGAAACGCAGGCCGAAGTCGCCGCGGAACTTGTCAACCGCGAAGTCCGCCTTGGCGTAGACGGCCGTGATGCGCTCCTTGATCTTGTAGGTCTCGTTCAGCACGTCCTTGTACGTCATGGCCTTGTCGTACATCGGGATGGCCTTAGCAGCGACGAGCCCGTCGTCAAACCACGCGTACTGAGTCAGCGCGTCGGCCGTGGCGGCCTGCTGGCTGAGCCGCGGCGACGGCCCGGTGGACAGGTCGGCCAGCGTGAACGACTGCCAGCCCGCGGACGTCGGCCCGGCCGTGCCCTGGGTGCGGAAGTTCTGCAGCGTGTTGTCGCGCAGCTTGAGGCCGATCTTCACGGCGGTGATGGGGCTGTTGTCGATGTCCCAGGTCACGTCGCCCTGCGCGTAGTTCTCCTTGGCCTCCATGCGGCGGATGCGGTCGTCACCGGCCTTGAGCGTCAGCGCCTTGGGGTCCAGCGGGCTGATGTCCAGGTACTTCACGCCGTACTTGTCCGGGCCCAGGCTGATGGTGGTGCGCGTGTCGCCCTCCATCCAGAAGTGGCGGTCGTGAGAGCTGCCGCCCGAGCTGTTGGTGGTGCCCACCTGGCCGTGCAGGCGCAGGTTGCCGGCCTGGTAGCTGCCATCCAGGTCCGCCACGCGGCTCTTGATGTAGCTCTGGCGGTAGATGGGCTCGAAGGAGACACCGGTCTTGGGGCCCACGGTGCCGCCGACGAGCGCCTTGCTGCCGTCGGAGGTGGAGATGAACTTCGGGTCGGTGACGCTGATGACGCCGCCCACCGCCAGGCCGCCGGCCTGCCAGAGGTAGTTCTGGTTGTTGTTGTTCATCTTCATGTCCGAATCCATCAGATTCAGGACGATGTCGGTGGCCGCGTTGGGCTGGAACTGCAGCGCCAGGTTGGTGGTGGTGCGCTCGCGCTCCTGGCGGAAGATGGCCGAGCCGCCGCCCCAGGAGGCGTAGGCGTTGGTCACCGCGCCGTTCTGGTCCTTGATGTCGTACTTGCCGTCGGAGAACTGCTCCAGGCCGTCGCGGCGCATGTGGCGCTTCTGGCTGCTCACGGCCAGCAGCACGCCGAAGGTCTTGTCGTCGCTCTTCCAGTTCAGCAGACCCGAGACCTGCGGGTCGGTCTTGCCGGGCAGCTTGCTGTACATCGCCTCGGCCGAGGCCTGCAGCGTGAGCTGGTCCTTGAAGGCCAGCGGCTTGCGGGTCTTCACGATGACGAGGCCACCGATGGAGCCTTCATCCAGGTCGGCCGACGGGCTCTTGAACACGTCCAGGCTGCCGACGATCTCGGACGGCAGCACGTCGTAGTTGAAGCTGCGGGTCTGCGGCTCGTTCAGCCACCACTCGGACGACGCCACGGCCTGGCCGTTGAGCTGCGTCATGTTGAGGTTCTTGTCCGTGCCACGCACGAAGATGGCCTTGCCCTCGCCCCAGATGCGGTCCACCGAGATGCCGGGCACGCGCTGCAGCGAGTCGGCCACGTTCTTGTCGGGGAACTTGCCCACGTCCTCGGCGCTGATGGAGTCGACGACACCCACCGCCTCGCGCTTCTCGGCGAGGTTCTTCTTCAGCGTCGCCCGCACGCCGCGGATCTCGACGGTCTCGAGCTGCTGGTTGGCTTCCTGGGCGGCGGCGCCGAGGGAGATGCCCCCCAGCGACAGCGCGATGAGTTGGGGCAACAGGTTCTGCTTGAAGTGAGGCTTGGCCACGTAGGTGCTCCTGGGCAACGTTTTTGTCGGACAACAAGCGGCCTGACCCGTCGGCAGGAGCCATCGGGCTGGGCGCGTCTCTGGATTGGCCGGGCTGCGTTGTCTCTCGGGTCGTCAGGCCCTGGCCAGTGCCGGCAATCTAGCGGCGGCGCCCGTGGCCGGCGCGCCGCGTTGCGCTTTGATGGACTTCATTGCGTCGACGTTACGTTGGGCGCGTCCAGCGCAAGGACGCCCTACGGGTAAGCACGGAGTTTCGGTGCTGTCAGCCGATCACCGTGCCGTCACAGGCCCCGAAGCCGATGCGCCGGAAGCCAGGCTTCTGCGCAAACGCCCGCAGCCCCAGCGTGTCGCCGTCGAGCACGAAGGTGCGCGTCTCGCCGTTGGGCAGCGTGATGGGCTGCTTGCCGCCCAGCGTCAGCTCGAGCAGCGAGCCGGCTTCCTCCGGTGCGGGGCCGCTGATGGTGCCGGTGCCCAGCAGGTCGCCGGGCTGCAGGTTGCAGCCGTTGCTGGCGTGGTGGGTCAGCATCTGCGCGAGCGACCAGTAGGCATGGCGCAGGTTGGAGCGCGAGAGGCGCGTGGGCTCAGCCATCGCCGGCGTCTTGAACCAGACTTCCATCTCGATGTCGAACGCGGCGCTCGCACGGTGCGCGGGCGAGTCGAGGTAGGGCAGCGGCTGCGGGTCTTCGGCCGGCCGCGTGAACGGGATGCGGAACGGCGCCAGGGCTTCCATCGTGACGATCCACGGCGAGATCGTCGTGCCGAAGTTCTTGGCCAGGAACGGGCCTAGCGGCTGGTACTCCCAGGGCTGGATGTCGCGGGCCGACCAATCGTTCAGCAGCGTCAGGCCAAAAGCGTGTTCGTCGGCCTCGTCGATGGAGAACGGCTCGCCCAGCGCGTTGCCGGGGCCGACGAACAGGCCCAGCTCCAGCTCGCAGTCCACGCGGGCGCTGGGCTTGAACACGGGCGCGTCGGCATCCGGCGGCTTGACCTGGCCCTTGGGGCGGCGCAGCGGCGTGCCGCTGACGACGATGGAGGAGGAGCGACCGTGGTAGCCGATGGGCACCCACTGGTAGTTAGGCAGCAGTGGGTTGTCCGGGCGGAACAGGCGGCCGACGGCGCGGGCGTGGTGGATGCCGGTGTAGAAGTCGGTGTAGTCGCCGATGCGGCAGGGCAGCGCGAATTCGGCCTGGGCCTGCGGCAGCAGCTCGACTTCGGGCGCACCGGCCTTCAGCGTGTCGAAGAGGCGATGGCGCAGCGCACGGCGCTCGGCGCTGGAGCGGGCCATCACGGCATTGAGGTCGGCAATGCCCCAGGCGCTCAGGTCCAGGATCTGGTCACCGATGCCGACCCCGACACGGAAGGGCTCCAGCGTGCCGGCACGGCGGAACGAGCAGAACGGCAGGTTCTGCAGCGGGAAGTCGGTGGCGGGGTCGTTGGCGGACGCGACCCAGGAGAGGGCCGCGGCGTCGTGCGTATGGTCGAGTTGGGGATCAAGCATGGAAGTTGTCTTTCAGGTCGCGCCAGCAGTCGGCGTAGGTCGTCTCGAGCGGCGCGTCGTTCATCGCCCAGGCCGTGGGCTTGAGCGGCCAGCGGGTCTCGAACATGAAGGCCAGCGTGGCGTCCAGCTTGTGGGGCTTGAGCTCGGCGCCGCTGGCCTTGTCGAAGGCCTCGGCGTCGGGGCCGTGCGGCACGTAGCTGTTGTGCAGGCTGGCGCCGCCGGGCTTGAAGCCTTCGGGCTTGGCGTCGTACTGGCCCAGCACCAGGCCCATGAACTCGCTCATCACGTTGCGGTGGTACCAGGGCGGGCGGAAAGTGTCCTCGGCCACCATCCAGCGCGGCGGGAAGATGACGAAGTCGACGTTGGCCCAGCCGGGCGTGTCGCTAGGGCTGGTGAGTACCGTGAAGATGCTGGGGTCCGGGTGGTCGAAGCTGACGGTGTTGATCGTCATGAAGCGCGACAGGTCGTAGCGGTACGGCGCTAGGTTGCCGTGCCAGGCGACGACGTTGAATGGGCTGTGCGGCTGCGTGGCTCGCCACAGCTGGCCGCCGTGGCGCTTGACGATCTCGTAGACGCCGGACTCGTCCTCATGCCAGGCGGTGGGCGCCTCGAAATCGCGTGCGTTGGCCAGGCCGTTGGAGCCGATGGGGCCCAGCTCCGGCAGGCGGAACGCAGCACCCAGGTTCTCGCAGACGTAACCGCGCGCCGGCACGTCCAGCGGGTCCACCTTGAACGCCATGCCGCGCGGCAGCAGCGCGATGAAGCCGGGTGCCACCTCCAGGCGGCCCAGCTCGCTGGTGATGAGCAGCCGGCCCTGCTGCGGCACGATGAGCATCTCGCCGTCCGCATTGACCAGCGCGCGGCGGCCCATGGGGCGCGTGGCGACGAAGGCCAGCGCCGTCATGCCGCCCACGCCGGGCTCGCCGTTGACGGCATAGCTGCGCAGGCCGTCGATGAAGTCGCCGTCGCTGACGTCCAGCGGCGTGGGACCCCAGCGCAGCGGGTCGGGCGGCGCGGCCTCGCCCTGCGCGGCGCCGCTCTTCCACGTCGCATGCGGCAGCGGCCGGTAGCCGCCCACCACCACCGACGGCTGGCGGCGGTACAGCCAGGTGCGCTGGTTCTCGGCGCGCGGCGCGGTGAAGGCGCTGCCGGACAGCAGCTCCGCGTACAGGCCGTGCGCCACGCGCTGCGGACTGTTGCGGCCCACGGGCAGCGCGCCGGGATGGGCCTCGCTCTGGTGCTGGTTGCCGAAGCCGGCGAGGTAGGTCAGGTCAGTCATGGTGCGATGAGGCCTCGTGGGCCGACGAGTCACTGGGGAGCGCGCGGTGGCACGCCGTCGCGGGAGCGCGGGAACGTGGGATCGGAATCGCGCGCGAGCGCCAGGGCCTGACGCAGCACCTCGCGGTCGCCGATGTGGTTGCACAGGATGAGCGTCAGCCGCGCCAGCCAGTCGGCCGCGGCTTCATCGGACAGGTCGGCCTGCGCGGCGATGAACTCGGCGTAGAAAGCGTCCGCCTCCCCACAAAAATTTGGGGTCAGAGTCAATTTAGACATTGGGCCTCCCGAGGGCGCGGGTCAACGCCTGCTGCACGGCGGCGGCGTCGAAACGGTGCCAGCGCGCGGCGACGATGGCGTCGGGCCGCACCAGGTAGACGCTGCCCGGCGCCGCGCCGTAGCGACGCGCCGCCAGGCCGTCGGCCGGCAGCGTGAGGACGCGCAACCCGGGCAGTTGCACCGCCCAGCCGAAGGCCAGCAGCGCGAAGCCGCCGGCCAGCGTTTCCAGCAGCCAGCCGCCGCCGTCCAGCGGCGCATCGGGCGCGGGCCAGCCGGGTGCTTGGCCGGCAGCCCAGCGGGCGTCGTCGAGCGTGGCCAGCGGCGATTCCAGGTGCTCGGTGGGCAGCGACAGCCGCCCGCTGTTGACGAGCGGCTTGGCGAAGTCGGCATGCGCAGCCAGGTCCAGCGCGGCCTTGCGCAAACGGCGGCTCAGCGCGGTCTTGGGGCTGATGAAGTCGGTGGCGCGAGTGGAGTGCCCGATGTTGTCGTCGGCCGCTTCCATGCGCTCGAACTCGTAGGCGTCGAGCAGGCCTTCGCCGCCCTCCCCCTTCACCACCGCCGCGAGCTTCCAGCCGAGGTTGTCGGCGTCCTGCACGCCGCTGTTGGCGCCGCGCGCGCCGAAGGGCGAGACCTGGTGCGCCGCGTCGCCGGCCAACAGCACACGGCCCACGCGAAAGCGCTCGGCGCGCCGGCACGCGAACTGGTAGATGGACGACCATGCCAGCTCGAACGGCGCGCCGTCCAGCATGGCGGCGACGCGGCGCTGGATGCGCTCGGGCTGGCGCTCGGCTTCCACGTCGGCATCGCGGCCCAGCTGGAAGTCGATGCGCCACAGGCCGTCTGCCTGCGCATGCAGCAGCACGGACTGCCCGGGGTGGAACGGCGGGTCGAACCAGAACCAGCGCTCGGGCCGGGCCGGGTCCAGCCCGCGGGGCCGCGCGCCGGGCGCTAGGCGCACGTCGGCGATCAGGAAGCGGTCCTCGAACACCTGGCCCGTGAAGCCCAGGCCCAGCAGCGTGCGCGTGGGGCTGCGCGCGCCGTCGCAGGCCACCACCCAGTCGGCGCGCATGTCGAACAGGCCATCGGGCGTGCGCACGGTGAGCGTCACGCCGTCCTCGTCCTGCTCCAGGCCGATCAGCTCGTGCCGGCCACGCAGTTCGATGCGCTGCTCCAGCTGCACGGCGCGCACGAGGCGGGCCTCGACCTGGTCCTGCTGCAGGTTGACCATCGCAGGCATCTTGTGGCCCTCTTCCGGCAACAGGTCGAAGTGATAGGCCTCGCGCTCGCCGTGGAACACGCGGCCGCGCTGCCAGCGCACGCCCTCGCGCGCCACGGCCTCGCCCACGCCGAGGCGGTCGAACACCTCCAGCGTCTTCTTGGCCCAGCAGACGGCGCGCGAGCCGCTGCCGATGTGGTCGCTGTCGTCGATGACGACGACGGGCACGTCGCGCCTGGCCAGGTCCAGCGCCAGCGTCAGCCCCACCGGGCCGGCGCCGACGATGACGACCGGCCGGCGCTGCGGCTGGCCGGCGCGCTGCTCCAGGCTCTGGTGGTATGGGTAGCGGGGCAGGTCCATCGCGGTCAGGCGCCTTCTAGGGCCTTCCACATCTGCACATCGCGCTCGGCCGTCCAGATGCGCGGGTGCGCCGTGCCGCCGGCCTCGTCATAGGCGCGGGTCACGTCGAACGGCATGCAGTGGTCGAAGATGACCCAGTGCCCGTAGGTCGGCCGCAGCGCCGCCATCGTGCGCTGGTAGACGGCCTTCAACTCCTCCCCCGCCTGCACGCCAGCCTGCACGGCCGCGTACAACTCGCTGACGAAGGCGCGCGTGCCGGCCAGCCCGGCGGCCACCTGCTCCGCGCCCTTCAGCGCCGGGCCGCGGCCAGGCACCAGCGCGGCGGCATCCAGCGCGGCGATGGCATCCAGCGTGGCCGGCCAGTCAGCAAAGTGGGCGTCGCCGCAGTACGGCGTGGCGTCGAACTCGACGAGGTCGCCGCTGAACAGCACCCGCTCGCCCGGCAGCCAGGCCACCGTGTCGCCTGCCGTGTGGCCGCGCCCCGGGGAGAACATCTCGACCTTCACGCCGCCCAGGTCCAGCGTCAGCCGGCCGCTGAACGTCAGCGTCGGCCAGGTCAGCCCCGCCGGCACCGATTCGACGTTGCGGAACAGCCGCGGGAAGCGACCGATCTCGCTGGCCTTGTCCTGCTCGCCGCGCTCCTGGATCAGCGCCAGCGTCGCGTCGCTGGCGATCACCTGCTCCAGGCCCTCGGCCCTGAACGCCGACGCGCCCAGCACCCGCACCGCGTGGTAGTGGCTGAGGAGCACGTACTTGATGGGCACCGCGCTGACCTCGCGGATGCGGCGGATCACGTCCGCCGCCATGACCGGCGTGGCCTGGGTGTCGATGACCATGGCCGCATCGCGGCCGATGACGATGCCCGTGTTGGGGTCGCCCTCGGCCGTGTAGGCCCAGGCGTGTTCCGAGAGGCGCTCGAAGGTGACCTGTTTTTCTTCCAGGTCGGCCTGCGAGGCAAAGGCTTTGGTCGTGCTCATGGCATCTCCGGCTGGCAGGCCTGAAATTTATCCTATTCCAAATTAATTCAGCAATATAGAATTTTTGACATGAAAGAACCGCGCGGCATCCAGAGCATCGAAGTGGGCGGGCAGCTGCTGCTGGCGCTGGCGCACCACGGCCGGCCGATGGCGCTGAAGGACCTGGCCCGCGAGGCCGGCATGACGCCCGCGAAGGCCCACCCCTACCTGGTGAGCTTCATCAAGCTGGGCCTCGTGGAGCAGGACGGCGGCAGCGGCCCGTACGGCCTCGGCCCGCTGGCGCTGCAGCTGGGCCTCATCAGCCTGCAGCAGTACGACCCCGTGCGGCTGGCCACGCCGGTCATCGAGGCACTGGCGCTGCAGCTGGGCCACACGGTGGCGATTGCGGTGTGGGGCACGCGCGGGCCCACCATCGTGCGCGTGGCCGAGGGGCCCACGCCGGTGCACATCAGCATGCGGCACGGCACGGTGATGAGCGTGAGCGGCACGGCGTCCGGCCGGCTGTTCGCGACCTGGCGTCGCAAGGAAGCCGCCACGCTGGGCGAGCCGTTGCCGGACGACGCCGCCACCGCCGCGGTGCGCGAGGCGGGCCTGGCCACGTCGCGGGACGGCGTGGTGCCCGGCGTCAGCGCGGCCGCGGCGCCGGTGTTCGACGCCGCCGGCCGGCTGGTGCTGGCACTGACCGCCATCGGCCCCAGCGCCAGCTTCGACACCTCACCGGACGGCGCGCTGACGTCGGCACTGCGCGACGCGGCCGGCCAGCTGTCGCGTCGCCTCGGCCACTGACGGCGGCCTGCCCGGGCCGCAAGGCCGCCGACAGGATTCTTTTGGCAATCTCGCGCAAACTATTTTTGCAATTCTGTCGCCGCCGGTGCGCGCCAATTCATCACCGCACCAGAGCCATTTATCAAGCTAGCGCCCATATATTGCAAACATCCGACCCGAAAAACAATAAATAAGCGGACAAATTCTTACAAACATTGCTGCACAGTGAAGCAATGTGAAAATACTTGTCCAGTTGGCAAAACACATCGCTGCCGCACCGCAACATTGCGCAGCGCCTGCCAGAAAATCGTTTTGAATCAATGAATTAGCAAGCCTCCCCGGAGGCTTGCGGGCGGATGGCGACCGTCCTGGGACATTCCCTAGTCCCCATGGGTTTTTACTGCCCAGGAGAATTTGGAGGCCAGCCAGCATCCCGACCGGGCTTGCTCTTTTGGCTGAACCTTTTGGCGAACCACCCGCTTGCCAATCCCTCCTGGAGCAGAAATGCATAAGCAAACCCGCATTGCCGTCGCGGTCCTGATGACCGTCGGCGGTTTCAGCGCCTGGGCGCAAACCCCGTCGGATGCCCCGACCACCCAGATGGAGCGCGTGACGATCACCGGCTCCGCCATCAAGCGCCTGGACGCCGAGACCGCCGTGCCGGTCACCGTGTTCCGCATGAAAGACATCCAGCAGCAAGGGCTGACGACGGTCGAGCAGATCCTCGGCACGCTGACGGCCAGCCAGGCCTCGCTGGGCACCAGCCAGGCGGTGGGCGCGTCCACCGGTGGCGCCTCGTTCGCCGATCTGCGCGGCGTCGGCGCCAACAAGACGCTGGTGCTGCTGAACGGCCGCCGCATCGCCAACAACGCGTTCGACGGCTCGGCGCCCGACCTGAACATGATCCCGATGGCGGCCATCGACCGCATCGAGGTGCTGCGCGACGGCGCGTCGGCGCTGTACGGCACCGACGCCATCGGCGGCGTCATCAACTTCATCACCCGCAAGGAATACCAGGGCGGCACGGTCAGCGTGGGCGCCGAGGTGCCGCAGCACGCCGGCGGCAAGTCGCAGAGCGCCAACGCGGGCTTCGGCTTCGGCGACCTGGAGACCCAGGGCTTCAACGTGCTGGGCTTCGTGGACTTCCAGAAGCAGGGCAGCATCAGCGGCAGCCAGCGCCCGTTCAACACGCGCTATGACGGCGGCATCTCCGGTTCGCCGTCGCCGGGCAACTACTACCAGGACCCGGACGTCTGGTACAACCCCGCCGCCCCGGACTGCAAGAACGGCACGTTCATCATCCCGGCCGGCGACGGCACGTCGTGCTACATGACGACGTCCAACTTCGTGGACTACATCCCGAAGACCGAGCGCGTCTCCGGCATGATCAAGGGCGACCTGAAGCTGGGCGCCGACCATGTGCTGGGCGCCGAATACTTCATCACGCGCAGCAACGTGAAGACGGCCATCGCGCCGGTGCCCTTCGGCTATCTGCCGATGAACCGGCTGCGCCCGGACGGCACGCCCAACCCCTACTTCCCGACCAACGCCGCGCTGGACCCGGCCTTCAACGGCCTGAAGGCGGACCACTCTGACGGCCTGGTCGGCGAGACCATGACCGACGGCGGCGCGACCATCCAGCCCGGCTACGTCATCGCCCGCTGGCGCGACATGCCCAACGGCCAGCGCACAGACAGCAACACCAACACGCAGCAGCGCCTGGTGCTGTCGCTGGAAGGCAGCGTTGCCGGCTGGGACTACGCCGTGGGCGTCAGCCGCAACCAGAACAAGGTCGACGAGAAGCTGACCGGCGGCTACGCCAACGGCCCGATGATCTACGAGGGCGTGCTGACCGGCGTCATCAACCCGTTCGGTGCGCAGAGCGCCGCCGGCCAGGCGCTGCTGGACCAGGCCGGCGCCACCGGTCTCATCATGTTCGCCAAGGGCACGACGACCAACGTCGATGCCCGCGCCAGCCGCGAACTGGGCGACTGGTTCAACACCGGCCGCCGCGCGGCCATCGCGCTGGGCACCGAGTTCCGCAAGGAAAAGTTCGTCCAGCAGGCCAACCCCGACTACGCGACCATCGTCGTCGACTCGACCGGCATCGACCCCGCCACCTACAGCGCCGGCTCGCGCAAGGTCACGGCCGCGTACACCGAGCTGAACGTGCCGCTGACGAAGACGCTGGACGTCACCGCCGCCGTCCGCTACGACAAGTACAACGACTTCGGCAACACCACCAATCCGAAGTTCAGCTTCCGCTTCCAGCCCCTCAAGGAAGTGCTGGTGCGCGGCTCCTACTCGACGGGCTTCCGCGCGCCGTCGCTGTACGAGCTGAACGCCGCACAGACCTACACGAACTCCGGCACCGTCAACGACCCGCTGCTGTGCCCCACGGGCACGGGCAGCCCGGCCGTCTGCAAGGCGCAGTTCATGGTGCTCAACGGCGGCAACCTGGAGCTGCAGCCCGAAGAGAGCAAGAACGCCACGCTGGGCCTGATGGTGCAGCCCATGCCCAACCTCAGCGTCGGCCTGGACTTCTGGTGGGTGCGGCTGAAGAACCAGATCGGCGTCATCGGCGACGACTCGCTGTTCTCTCCCGACAACTACGCGCTGTTCAGCAACTACTTCCACCGCAACGGCAGCAACCAGTTGTCCACCAACGGCAACCAGTGCCCGGGCTCGAACTGCGGCTATGTGGACGTGCGCCAGCAGAACCTCGGCGGCGCCAACACCAACGGCATCGACATCACCGCCAACTACCGCCTGAACACCGGTGTGGGCACGTTCACGGTCGGCCTGAACAGCACCTACGTCGCCAAGTTCGAATACCAGGACTTCCGCAACGGCCCCTGGAACCAGAACGTCAACGTCTACTCGGGCACGGGCCCGGTGTTCCGCTGGCAGCACACGCTGACGGGCAACTGGAGCAAGGACGATTTCGCGGCCGGCGCCACGCTGCACTACAAGTCGGGCTACTTCGACGTGCTGACGCCGGACTACGGCCCCAACAACGTCGCCAACTACGCGACGCTGGACGTGTTCGGTTCCTGGAAGCCGATGAAGGGCGCCACGCTGACGCTGGGCGTGCACAACCTGACCGACCGCGACCCGCCGCTGAGCTACCAGACGCAGGTCTTCCAGGCCGGCTACGACCCGCGCTACGCCAGCGCCATCGGCCGCTCGTACTACGTGCGCGCGTCGTACGACTTCTGATCAGCACCGGAACGCTGAAAGCACAAAGGGCCCCTCGGGGCCCTTTTTTTGTCTGCGGCTTTGCCGGCACCACCCGGGCGTTCCGGGCCGAGCACCGGGCCACTCCCAGGCCTGCCGGCGTTCAGCCGGAGCAGGACTGGGCGCGGGGCTCAAGGCAATTTGGCCAGCATCGCGGCCTCGGTGGCCTCGTCCCAGGCCAGCGGGTACAGGCAGCGCGCCTGCGCCACCAGCTCGGGGCGGCCGCCCCACAGCGCGATCTGCTCGCGCACGGCGGGGAAGTCGATGCTCATCAGCACCGCCGGCGCGTCCACGCGGGGGTTGTGGCGCGCGGCCGTGTACGGCAGCAGGCCCAACCAGCGGCGGTAGAACGCCACGTGCCGCGGGTTGACCTCGATGATGAGCCGGTCGCACCGCGCGCGGCGGTGCGCATGCAGATAGCCCAGGTGGAAGACCTGCGCCAGCACGCGCTTCGGTTCGTGGGAATGCTTGTCCACCGCCAAGCTGCCGAATTCGCACAGCTTGATGCCGGCGGCGCGCCACTCGGCCAGCTCTTCCGCGAACAGCAGGTCGGCCTTGAGGCCGCCCACGCCATCGAAGCGCACGGTCAGCGTGCCGACGATCTTCTCGCCGTCCCGCGCCGTGCAGACCACGTCGCCATCCTCGTTGCGGCTGCTGAAACGCTCACGCGTCACGGCCAGCCCGCGGTCGCCGTAGCGGCGCTCCACGAGGCCCAGCGCGTCACCTTCGAGCGCACCGAAATCGCTGTTCAACTCCAGCGGCGGCCCTCCGAAGGGATTCAGCGGCGCGCGCCGGCTTTCTTTGAAGACTGGAATCATCTGACTGCATCCTCTGGCGCACCCCATGCGCGCCGAGCGGGCGGAGTCTAGGGAGTGAAATGTGACTTTTCCCGTGTCGACACAGTTGGATACACGAGATTCCTTGGCGTGATCGGGTTTGTACGCCACTGGAAAAGGGGGCATCCACCACCAAAGTGCCGCATGTGGCGCGTAAGGACAAAAAAAGGCCACGCAGTGCGTGGCCTCGGTCAGCGCGCCGTCGGCGCTCAGGCGGCGTAACGGGCCGCCAGGCGGTTCATGTTGGTCATGGACAGGCGGTGCATCTCGATCAGGCCGATCAGGCCGTTGCGATGCAGCTGCAGCACCTTGTCGTCGGCCAGCTCGCCGTACTTCTTCTCGTCCAGCGCCAGGAAGCCTTCGACGTCGATCTTCTCGCCGCTGGGCAGCGTGGCTTCGAAGCGCATGTCCTGCAGCAGGTCCATCTCGACCAGCAGGTTGCAGATCAGACGGGTGCGCTCGGCTTCCTGCTCGAAGTTCTCCAGGAAGCTGCGGGCGTTCAGCAGGAACTCGGTCGGCTCGCCGTTGTTGAACAGCGCCTCGCCGGTGGTCTCGTTGAAACCGGCCCACTTGCTGTCGTAGCAGACGGCCAGGTTGTTGGCGTTGCCGTCCAGGCGGGCCATCGCGAACGGGTAGCGGCGCACATAGGCCGGCACGTAGTTGGCGGTCCACTTGTCGCCTTCAACGAACAGGTTGGAGCCGGCCTTCAGGCCCAGCACGGCCAGCGGCGCGACGGGCGGCTTGCCGTCGGCACCGGGTTCACCGGCGCGCACGAAGACGATGGGGAATTCCTTGCAGGCATCGCCGAACTCGACGGCCGCCAGGAACACCGAGTTCTGATCGGCCACCTGGCCGACGACGGCCTTGGCCGTGTCCAGCTTCAGGTTCTTGTGGGCTTCGCGGTCCAGCGGCGCCAGTTCGCCGTACATCGGGGGGTTGCTCATGTTCTTTCTCCAGTTTCCTCGGCCAGACGACTGACCAGCACTTTGTCCACACGTTTGCCGTCGAGGTCCACGACCTCGAATCTCCACGCGTCCCACTCCACGACATCGGTCGTGCGCGGCAAACGCCCCAGCAGCAGCATGATCATGCCGGCCAGGGTGTTGTAGCGCCCACGGTCCTCTTCGGGCAGTTCCTTCAGGCCCAGGCGGTCCTTCAGCTCGGGGACCGGGATCAGGCCGTCGATCAGCCAGCTCCCGTCCTCGCGCTGGATCGCCCAGGCATCACCATCGCTCGGGGCATTGAACTCCCCGGCAATGGCTTCCAGCACGTCGCGCACGGCAATGACGCCCTGGACCTCGCCGTACTCATCGACGACGAAGACCAGCGGCGCGTCCGAGACGCGGAAATGTTCCAGCAGTTCCATGCCCGACAGCGTCTCGGGCACGAACAGCGGCGGTTCCAGGCCCACCGTCAGGTCCAGCGGCAGCCCCTCCAGCATGCCGGCCAGCAGCGCCGGCGCGTTGGCCACGCCCAGCACCTCGCTGAGGCCGCCGCGGCAGACCGGGTAGCGGCTGAAGCCGTGCTCGCGCAGCACGGCCAGCACCTCGGCCGGCGTCGCGTCGACGTCCAGCCAGGCGATCTCGGCGCGCGGGATCATCATGGAGCCGACCTGCCGCTCGTCCAGGCGGAACACGTTGCGCACCATCTGGTGCTCGTGCTCCTCGATGACGCCGGCGTCCAGGCCCTCCTCAAGGCTGGCGGCGATCTCCTCTTCCGTCACGCCGCGCTGGCCCTTGTTGCGCAGGCCCAGCAGGCCCAGCGTGAACTCGGTGGCGAAGCTCAGCAGCTTGACGAGCGGGCGCGTGGCCGTCGAGATGACATTCATTGGCGGCGCCACCAGGCGGGCCACCGTCTCGGGGTAGATCTGGCCGATGCGCTTGGGCACCAGTTCGCCGAACACGATGGTCAGCAGCGTGATGATGACCACCACCAGCGCCGTCGCGGCGATCTGCGTGGCCTCCGGGTTCAGCCGGAAGGTCTCGGCCAGCCAGTGCGACAGCGGGCCGGAGAAGGCCGCGTCGCCGACGATGCCGTTCAGCACGCCGATGCCGGTGATGCCGATCTGTACCGTCGACAGAAACTTGGTGGGGTTCTCGTGCAGGTCCATGGCGGCCTGCGCCCCGCCCTCGCCGCTCTCCACCATGACTTGCAGCCGGGCCTTGCGACTGGCGGTCAACGCCATTTCCGACATGGCGAACAGGCCGTTGAGAAGAATCAGGAAGAGAACGAGAGCGGTGTCCATCGAAAGCGCCTGCCGGTAGACCCGAGGCGGCGCGGGGTCAAAACGAAGCCCGGGAGACTAGCAGATGCCCATGACGGCGCCCATCGCACATTCCCGGGTCGCGTCACGCCGGCGCCAGCAGGGCCTCGCAGCGGTCCGCCACCGCGCGGATGGCGTCGGCCTGGTCGAAACCGGCATGGCGGGCTGCGAAAGCCTGCGCCGCAGCCTGCAGCGACGGGTCGGCCAGCGCCCGCTTGACCAGCCGCGGGAACTGCCCAGCCGCGGCCTCGGGGATGACCACCGCCGCGCCCAGCGCCTCGGCGCTGCGCGCGAACATCGCCTGCTCCAGTTGCTGCGGGAACAGCAGCAGCGGCTTGCCGGCCAGCAGCATCGCGCAGACGGTGCTGACGCCCGCATGCAGCACCGCGACGTCGCAGCCGCGGCGGGCCTGCTCGATGTCCAGCGGCTGGCGCGAGATCCACAGATGGTCGCTGGAGAACTTCTCGATGGTGCGCTTGGCCACGCCCGGGATGTGCACCAGCACGCTGGCGTCCAGCCCGGCCAGCATCGCCAGCAGCGCGTCCAGGGCGCCGTAGTCCGGCTTCAGGTAGGCGAACACCTTCAGCGCGCCCTTGGGCGGCCAGTGCACCTCTTCGCCGCGCCCCAGTGCGTAGATGGGGCCGACGAAATCGCCGCCCGTGCGGCCGGGGTAGTGGTCCAGCTCGGCGAACGTGGCGAACACGTCGGCGCCGCCGGACAGGATGTCCAGCACGCCCTCGACGGGCGGCGCGCCCAGCTCGTACAGCACCTGGTTGGCCACGCTCAGCACCTGCTGCTCGGAATCCAGCAGCCGCGCCGGTGGCGGCGGCTTCTGCCACCAGCGCAGCGGCGGCAGCGGGCGCGATGCCGGCGGCACCTGGAAGCCGTTGGCCAGGTTGATGCCCGGCAGCCCCAGGCCCCGGCTGGCCAGCACGGCCGTGGGCGCGTAGTCGAACAGCAGTGCATCCACCTGCAGCGCGGCCAGCATGTTGCGCCAGGCGCGGCAGATGCCCAGCAGCGCCGGCGGGTCCAGGAAACCCACGCCCATCAGCAGCTCGGGCAGGCTGAGCGGGTCCGGCAGGTTCATGACGCGGCCCATCCACAGCGGCGCCTGGTACCACTTGAAGCCATGCGGCCCCAGCAGGCGCTCGGCCTCCACCAGCTCGCGGATGATGAACACGACCTCGTGGCCGCGCTGCTGCAGCGCCCGGGCCACCGGGATCATGCGTCCCAGGTGGCCGTAGGCGCCGCCCAGTTCCCAGATGAATGCGTAGCGAGCCATGGCGCGCGAGTCTAGGGTCGAAAGAAAAGCGGCACCCGCAGGTGCCGCTCGCCAAGGGACGCGGGCGCCGTCAGCCGGCGGAACCGCCGCCGCGTCGGCGTCGGCTCACCAGCAGCCCGCCACCGGCCGCGGCCAGCAGGGCCAGGCTGCCCGGCTCGGGCAGGTCCACCGCCTCGGCGGTCAGCAGGAAGTCGGCGTTGACGAAAGGCTCGTTGCCATTGAACGGGTCGCCGGAGCGGGCGATGCCGTTGTAGCTCACGCAGGGCCCGTTGGACTGCTCGCCGCCTTCGGCATTGCGGGCATAGCCACCGTAGTTGCAGTTGCCGGAGCTCTCCGCGCCGTCGATGTACTGCCCGCTGACTGTCGAGACAATGTCGTAGTCGATGGTGATGGTCTCGCCTGCCGCCACCAGGCCCATGTCCACCGAGTAGGCACCGCCGGCACCCCACACCGAGTTGGAATCCGCGGCCGCGCAGCTGGCCCAGGCGCCCAGCGCGCCGATGTCGCTCTCGGAGCAGTTGACCGTGGCGCCGACCTGCGTGATCAGCGTGTCGCCCTGGCTGACGACGCTGCCGTTGCGGCGGATCTGCAGGCGCAGGTTGGCCGAGCCATTGCCCGTGCCCCACAGCGCCACTTCGCCGCCGTCCAGGTTGAAGCTGAAGTTCAGCGCGATGGCGCTGCCGGACGTGTTCGTGTAGGTGCCGCTGTAGAGCGCGCTGGTCTTCGCGTAGAAGTCCAGGCCTTGGCCGGAAGCACGGGCGCCGAAGTACGTCGGGCTGCTCGTGAAGCCATACGTGTGGAAGAAGACGCTGGAGGTGCCCGAGTCCTTGCTGAAGTAGAAGTCACCGCCACTGGGAGGCGCGGTGAAGCCGGTATCGGCGATGGCATCGGCCTCGGCCGCGCCGTCCAGCGCGTAGACGGCGGTCAGCGAGATGGAGGGATCGGCGGCGGCGGGCAGCGCCACGCCGGCGCAGGCCGCGGCGACCAGCAGGCTCAGCAGCCTGGCGCGCGGTGCGGGGTTGTCGTTGTACATGGGGTCTCCAAGATGAAACAGGTCCAGGCACCAGCCTGGGGTGGACCTCTTTCGCAATATTCAAGCCACGCTGAATTTCCATTTCAGAACAAGCACTTGGAGATCGCTTTCGGAACTTATTCGCACTTGTGTCAGAAATCCCGACATCCCTAGTCCATTTAGCATGACGGCATGAACTACCTCATCGGCGACGTGCAGGGCTGCTGCGACGCGCTGGACCGCCTGCTGTCCCGCATCGATTTCTCGCCATCGCGGGACCGGCTCTGGCTGCTGGGCGACCTCGTCAACCGCGGCCCGCAGTCGCTGGCCACGCTGCGCCGGCTGCAGGCGCTGGACGGCGCTGCCACCTGCCTGCTGGGCAACCACGACCTGCACCTGCTCGCCGTGGCGCACGGCGCGCGACAGGAACACCGCAGCGACACGCTGGCGCCCGTGCTGCAGGCCCCCGACCGCGACGCGCTGCTGGTCTGGCTGCGCCAGCAGCGGCTGGCTGTGTTCGAGGCCGGCTGGCTGATGGTGCACGCCGGCGTCGTGCCGCAGTGGAGCCGCGACGACACGCTGGCCGCCGCCGCCGAGGTGGAGGCCGTGCTGCGCGGCCCGGCCCTGCCCGACTTTCTGCACGCCATGTACGGCAACGAGCCGGCCCGCTGGGATGCCGGCCTGACAGGCAACGCGCGGCTGCGCGTCACCGTCAACGCGCTGACGCGGTTGCGCTTCTGCACCGCCGACGGCGACATGGACCTGAAGACCAAGGACGGCGCCGGCGCCGCACCCGCCGGCTACCTGCCCTGGTTCGACGTGCCCGGCCGGCGCACCGCCGACACCCCCATCGCGTTCGGCCACTGGTCCACGCTGGGCCTGCTGGACCGGCCGACGCTGCTGGGGCTGGACACCGGCTGCATCTGGGGCGGCCGGCTGACGGCTGCGCGCATCGACGGCACGTCGCGCGAGATCCTCCAGGTGGACTGCGAACAGGCGCAGAAGCCCGGCGGCTGAGCCGGCACCCGTAGAATGCGCAGCCTTCCGGAAGCGTGGGAGAGTGGTTTAATCCAACGGTCTTGAAAACCGTCGAAGGTGTGAGCCTTCCGTGAGTTCGAATCTCACCGCTTCCGCCAGTTGCCCGCGAGTGTCTCGGGACCGCGACTGACCGCCGGCTAAGCACCGAGTCCAACGGCCCCACGGGGCCGTTTTTCTTTGTCTTCGCCGCGGCAGTGTGGCGCCAACAACGATTCGCACGTGACCCCCTACCCGCCCGCCAGCGATGACTCCGAGGCCTCCGAGCACACGCAGGCCGAGCGTGCCGCGGCCGCCTCGCGCAGCACCTGGGTCAGCGTGATCGTCAACCTGGTGCTCACCACCGTGCAGATCGTGGCTGGCGTGCTGACCAAGTCGCAGGCACTGGTGGCGGACGGCGTGCATTCGCTGTCCGACCTCGTCGCCGACTTCGTCGTGCTGCTGGCCAACCACCACAGCCAGAAAGACGCCGACGCGGACCACCCCTACGGCCACCACCGCTACGAGACGGCCGCCTCGCTGGTGCTGGGCCTGCTACTGCTGGGCGTGGGCCTGGGCATGCTGTGGACGGCCGCCGTCAAGCTGGAGCAGCCCGACGCCATTCCCCAGGTGCACATGGCCGCGCTGTGGGTGGCACTGGGTGCGCTGACGGCCAAGGAGCTGCTGTTCCGCTACATGCTGGCCGTGGCCAAGCGGGTCAAGTCCGGCATGCTGGTGGCCAACGCCTGGCATGCGCGCTCCGACGCCGCGTCATCGCTGGTGGTCGGCCTGGGCATCATCGGCAACCTGGCCGGCTACCCCATCCTCGACCCCATCGCTGCCGCCATCGTCGGCTTCATGGTCACGAAGATGGGCTGGGAGTTCGGCTGGGATGCGCTGCACGACCTGATGGACCGCGCGGTGGACGACGAGGAAGTCGCCGCCATCCGCCAGACGCTGGCCGGCACGCCCGGCATCATGGGCGTGCACGACATCCGCACCCGCAAGATGGGCGACATGGTGGTGGTGGACGCGCACATCGAGGTGGACGCGACGCTGACCGTGGAGGCCGGCCACGACATCGCCGTGGAGGCCCGGCGCCGCGTGATGCAGCGCCACCGCGTGCTGAACCTGATGACGCACGTGGACCCCTGGCACCGCCCGGACCGCGACCACGACCGGCCGACGACCCAGCCGGCGCCCTGAGCCTCCTCAGCGTCAATCGGCTCAATCATCGTCATCGTGGTGGCCGCCGCGGTGCTCACCGTGCGGCGCCGACGCGCCACGCGCGGCGCCCTGCGCGGTGTGCCAGCCGATGAAACCCAGGCAGCCCGCCACCAGCAGCAGCGCCAGCCAGCCGCGGTTGGCGCGGACGAGGTCCGGGCCCGGGCCCGGCGTGCGGCCCGTCAGCATGGGCGCCGCGAGGTTGCGCCGCCGCAGCACCGACAGCCCCACGATCAGACCCAGGTGCGCGGCCACCAGCGCCAGTGCCGTGTTGGCGAAGAACTCGTGCACCTCCTCCATCGCGTCCTCCAGGCCCAGCCAGTCGACGTGGCCGGCGTAGCCGGACAGCACCAGCGGCCCGGCCAGCGCCAGCAGCAGCAACATCGCCGCACCCATGGCCAGCGTGGCGGCGCGGGGCAGGTCGGGCCGGCCGGCGCCGGCCTGGCGCAGCCAGTCGCCCAGGCCCGACACGCGCTGCCACAGCCGGGCCAGCCGCGCGTGGCGGGGCCCGACCAGGCCGTAGACCAGGCGGAACAGCAGCAGCCCACCAAAGGCATAGCCCAGCGTCACGTGCAGGCCATGCCAGCGCTCGGACTCTGCGGTGAGCCAGGCGCCGGCGAAGCTCAGCGCGAACAGCCAGTGGAAAGCCCGCGTGGGGGCGTCGATCATCAGCCGTGCCGGGCGCGCGGCTGGCGCATGACCGACGGCAGGGGCGTCGGGGGTGGTCGTCGAGGTCATCGGGTACTCCTTCTGTGGCACCGCCATCGTGGGCCGCCGCCCTTGAACCCCTGCTGAACCGCCCGTTCATCCGCCGTTCAGCTTCGGGCACCGACACTGCACCCATGAAACCGCCCCGCTGGCCCCGCGCCCTCCTGCCCTGCGTCGCCGCGCTGTGGCTCGCCGCGGCCGGCGCGGACGACCGGCGCGAACACGATCACGACCGGGCCCGCGCCGCGCTGAAGGCCGGCGAAGTGCTGCCGCTGCAGCAGGTGCTGGAGAAAGTGCAGCGCAGCCACCCGGGCGACGTGCTGGAGGTGGAACTGGAGCGTGAGGACGGCCGCTGGGTCTACGAGCTCAAGCTGCTGCAAGGCGGCGGCCGGCTGCTGCGCCTGGACGTGGACGCCCGCACCGCCCAGGTGCTCAGGACCCGGCAACGCCCGGCCCCTGACGACAAGGCCCCGATCGCCGCCACCCCGGAGCGCCGGCCATGAGGGTGCTGCTCGTCGAGGACGACGCGGTGCTGCGGTCGCAGCTCGGGCAGACGCTGACGCAGGCCGGCTATGCCATCGACGAGGCCGCAGACGGCGCCGCGGCGCTGCACCTGGGCATGACGGAGCCCTACGACGCTGTCGTGCTCGACCTCGGCCTGCCGCAGCTCGACGGCCTGACCGTGCTGCAGCGCTGGCGCGCCCAGGGCCGGGCCATGCCGGTGCTGATCCTGACCGCCCGCGACAGCTGGCACGACAAGGTGGCCGGCATCGACGCCGGCGCGGACGACTACCTGGCCAAGCCCTTCCACACCGAGGAGCTGCTCGCGCGGCTGCGCGCGCTGGTGCGCCGCTCGCACGGGCTGGCGTCGCCGCTGCTGCAGCAGGGCGACATCACGCTGGACACCCGCACCGGCACTGTCACGCAGCGAGGTGCCACCGTCGGCCTCACGGCGCACGAGTACCGGCTGCTGGCCTACCTGATGCACCGCGCGGGGCAGGTGGTGTCGCGCGGCGAGCTGGTCGAGCACCTGTACGCGCAGGACTTCGACCGCGACTCCAACACGGTGGAGGTGTTCGTGGGCCGGCTGCGGCGCAAGCTGGGCGCCGACCTCATCGAGACGGTCCGCGGCCTGGGCTACCGGCTCGTGCCCGCCGCCTGAGTGCCGGGAGCCGCGTTGGCGTTGACCCACCTGCGCTCGCTGCGGCACCGCCTGCTGGGGGTGACGCTGCTCACCGCGGGGCTGACGCTGGTGGCCGCGGGCCTGCTGCTGTCCGCCCTCTTCCGCGACCATGTGCGGCAGCAGTTCATCGAGCGCCTGACCGCGGACCTGGACCAGGTCATCGCCCGGCTGGAGGTGGATGCCCAGGGCCAGCCGGTGCTGGACGCCACCCGGCTGTCCGACCCGCGCTGGACACGCCCCCACTCCGGCCTGTACTGGCAGGTCGACGGTGCCGGCGCGCAAGGCCGGCCGGGGCTGCTGCGCTCCCGCTCGCTGTGGGACGAGGACCTCGACGCGACGCGCGACGCGCCCGCTGCGGGTGAGCTGCACGTGCACGAGGTGCTGAACCACCGCCGCGAACCGCTGCTGCTGATCGAGCGCGGGCTGCAGGCCGATGGCGCGGCCGTGCCGTGGCGCGTCATGGTGGCGGCCAGCACGGCGCCGCTGGAGCAGGCCGCCGCGCGGTTCAACCACGTGCTGCTGGGGTCGCTGCTGCTGCTGTTGCTGCAGCTGGTCGCGGGTGCGCTGCTGCAGGTCACGCTGGGGCTGGCGCCGCTGGGCCGGCTGCGCGACGCGCTGGCAGCGCTGCGCGACGGCCGCACGCAGCGCCTGGCAGGCCGCTACCCGGACGAAGTGCAGCCGCTGGTGGACGACCTCAACAACGTGCTGGACCGCCAGGCCGCCTCGCTGGAGCGCGCGCGCGCCCAGGCCGGCAACCTCGCGCATGCGTTGAAGACGCCGCTGGCCATCCTGGGCCAGGGCGCCACGCAGGCGCAGACCGACTCGGCGGCACTGCAGGCACTACCCGCGCTGGTACAGGACCAGGTGCAGCTGGCGCGCCGCCACGTCGACTGGCACCTCGCCCGCGCACGCGCGGCGGCGGCCCAGGGCGCGGGCGGCCTCAAAACGCCGCTGCAGCCGGTGGCCAACGGGCTGGTGCGCGTCATGCAGAAGGTGCACGCGGGCCGGGCGCTGGCCGTCAGGGCCGACATCGACCCGGGCCTGGCCTTCGCCGGCGAATCGCAGGACCTGCAGGAAATGCTGGGCAACCTGCTGGACAACGCCTGCAAGGCGGCGCACACGCAGGTGCTGGTGAGCGCCGTGCAGACCGGCCGGCAGCTGCGCGTGACGGTCGACGACGACGGCCCCGGCATCCCGCCCGCGCGCATGGCCCAGGCGCTGCGGCGCGGCCAGCGGCTGGACGAGAGCACGCCGGGCAGCGGCCTGGGGCTGGCCATCGTGCAGGAACTGGCGACGCTGTACGGCGGCTCGGTGGAGCTGGGCGTCAGCCCCATCGGCGGGCTGCTGGCGGTGCTGACGTTGCCGGCCGCCTGAGGCCGCCGTTCATGCGCGGCGCAGCGCGCTCAGGGCTCGCCGGTGTAGCGCGTGTGGAAGCGCCGGCCCTGCGAATCCATGGCCTGCAGCCAGAGCTCCGACGTCACCGTGCCCGCGGGCGCGTAGGCGGTGGCCAGTGTCACGGTGGCTTTGGGCGGCAGTGGCACGACGGTGTCCAGCACCTTGGGCGCCGTGCCGTCCGTGGGACGGAACACGCGCTTGATCTCGATGAGGCGCAGGTCCGGGTTGGCGGCGGCCCAAGTGGCCCAGTTGATGGCGTAGGTGCCGCCCTGCAGGTCCACCGCGCGCAGCAGCAGGTTGCTGGTCAGCCCGTCCAGCGCGGGGAAGCGCGCCAGCGCCGGCTCGCCCAGCACGTCGGCGCGCAGGTAGGCGTTGCGGTTCTCGGTGGTGGTGCCCAGCGTGTAGTTCACGATGAACTTGGCGCCGCGCGTGCTGTCCGCACCGCCCACCCAGCCCACGGCGGCACGCTGGATGGCCAGGTCGCCGACGCCGCCGGTCGCGATGAGGTTGGTGGCACCGGTCGTGGGCGACAGGCACAGCCACGGCCGGTTGCAGTAGCCGAACGGGATGTTGAAGCCGCCCGGCAGCTGCACGGTGGCCGAGCTCAGCAGCTGGGTGGGCGAGTTGGTGGGCAGCGGGTCGGGCGTCTGCGCCTGGACCTCCACCTGCAGGCCGATGCCCGGGTTGGGCGACAGGCTGGTGTCGGGCGTGCCGTCGGACTTGCGGGCGGCAAAGCCCAGCGGATGCACGGCCACCGCGAGCTTCTTGCCGTTGCCGACGAGGTTCCATTTGTTGGTCGTCGTCGCGGACTTGTTGTAGCTGACCGCATCGCTGAACACGTCGACAACGGTGCCACTGGTGTCGCTGACCAGCGCACCCACCAGCACCTTGCTGCAGGTGCCGGTGGCCGGCGCGTCGTCGGCGCAGCCCAGCAGCTGGAAGCGGCCGAACTGGCGGTTGGCCGCCGAGTAGTCGTACAGGATGGCGCCCAGGTCGGTCTTCACGCGGCCGTTGTGCTTGTCATAGCCGGTCACCAGCGGGTGGGCCAGCACGGTGGTGATGTCCTTGCCCTGCGCGATGAGCTGGTTCAGCGCGGCGCCCAGATCGTCCAGGCCGGACAAAGTGCCCAGCAGCGTCGTCGCGCTGGTGGCGGCCTTCAGCGTGGACGTGATGGCGTTGGCCGGCGTGGCGCCGGTGGTCTTGAGCAGCTCGGTCTGCGCGGTGGGCAGCTCCACGACGACCTCGGCGGCCGGGCTGGCCAGGAACTTGTTGCCGATCTGCAGCACCGGCACGTTCAGCCGGGAGCGCGCCAGATCAACGCGCACGCTCTCGATGAGCAGGTCGTGGGCGCTCTTGTTCGCCGTGAAGCTCGCGTCGGCCAGCAGGTCCAGCGTCGTCAGCTTGAGGTCGGAGATCTGCGTCTTGACCAGCGTCTTCAGGAAGTCGCTGGCGGCCGTCGTGGCGGTGGCCATCTGCGTCAGCTGGCTGCTGCTGGTGGCCGCGGCCGCGAACACCGGCGCGGGCTCGGTGCCCAGCGCCAGCGCCACGACGGCATTCGTCAGCGGCGTCACATGGCCCACCATCGCGGCGCTGACGGTCGGCACCGTGGAGTGCAGCACCTGCATGGTGCCGGCGGCGTCCATGCCGCGCGCCTGGATGAACAGCGGCGCGGCGGGGCTGGTGACGGACAGCGTCAGGCTGTAGCTGCCGTCCGCGGCATGCGTGGTGGCCGTGCCGACAGCCTTGCCCTGCCCGTCCACGACGCTGACCTGCGCGTTCACCAGCGGCGCGCCGGTCGCGGCCACGCCGCGCAGCGTGGGCGGTGTCGTCGGCGTGGGCGTGGTGCCGGCGTCGCCCCCACCACCGCCGCCTCCGCAGGCGCAGAGCAGCAGGGTCAGGATGAGGGCGGCGAGGCGGTACGGCATGGCACGGTCTGAAACGGGGCTCAGGTCAGTGTGCCGCGCCAGGCCGGCCCGCGGTGGGCCGTTAAGCGGTGGAAATCAGCGGCTGATCCGCACCCACGACAGCTCGACGAAGTTATCCGGACGGTGCACCGGCGTCACATTGGCGCGCGCGGCCCAGGGGATGACCTGGCGGTGCAGCGGGATCACGTTGACCTGCTCGCGCAGTTCGGCCAGCGCGCCGCGGATCTGCTGCTCGCGCTTCTTCGGGTCCTGCTCGACGCTGCTCTGCGCGGCCAGCGCGTCTGCCTTGTCGTTGCGGAAGTTGCCGTAGTTGTAGTCACCCACGCCCTTGGCGCCGCGGTGGCGGAACACCGGCGTCAGGATGACCTCGGCGTCGGTGATGCTGCCACCCCAGCCATACAGGAACAGGCTGCTGTCCAGCTTCTCCAGCTTGGGGAAGTACAGCGCCCGTGGCATCGCGTTGACCTTGACCTTGATCTTGAGCTGCGCCCACATCGCCGCCAGTGCGGCGCAGATCTCCTCGTCGTTGATGTAGCGGTTGTTGGGGCAGTCCAGCGTCACCTCGAAACCGTCGGCGAAGCCGGCGTCGGCCATCAGCTTGCGGGCGGCGGCCAGGTCGTGCGGCAGCCGCGTCTGCAGCGCCGGGTCGTCGAAGGACGCGTCGCCGGACGGCGTCAGCGCGCCGGTGGGCACCGCCAGACCGGCCATCAGCTTGGTCTTCATCGCCTCGATATCGATCGCCTGGTAAAGCGCGCGGCGCACGCGCACGTCCTTGAACGGGTTCCTGTCGCCCGCCGCCTTGCCGTACAGCAGCTTGTCGCGCGCCTGGTCCATGCCGAGGAAGACGAGGCGGTTCTCCGGGCCGTCGATGATCTTCACGCCGGGCGTGTTGCGCAGCCGGGTCACGTCGCGCGGCGCCGGGTCGTTGACGAGGTCCACCTCGCCCGACACCAGCGCAGCCAGCCTTGTGGCGTCGCTGGCGATCGGGGTGTAGACGACCTCCTGCAAATTGCCGTCGAACTTGCCCCACCAGTTCGGGTTGCGCTTGAGCACGGTTCTGATGCCGGGCTGGCGGCTCACCAGCGTGAAGGGGCCGGTGCCGTTGGCGTTGACCGAAGCGAAGCTCTCTTCGCGGTTCTTGTAGTCCAGCGGCTTCGTCACCCGGTGCGACTCGCACCACTTGCGGCTCATGATGGGCAGCTGCTCCACATGCTGCAGGAAAATGGGATTGAACGCCGCCAGCTGGATGTCGACGGTCAGGTCGTCGACGCGCCTGGCAACGCCCACCGCGTTGGCATAGACGGCGATCTGCGACGTGGGCTCCTTGGCCCGCTGCAGCGAGAAGACCACGTCGTCGGCCGTCAGCGGCGTGCCGTCGTGGAACTTGACGCCGGCGCGCAGCTTGAAGCGCCAGGTCAGCGGGCCGGTCTGCTTCCACTCGGTGGCAAGACCCGGCACCAGGGCCAGCTTCGCATCGCGCAGGATGAGCCGCTCGTAGACCTGCGAGTTGATGTTGTTGGTCAGCGTCTCGTTCTGCGAGTGCGGGTCCATCGTCTGCGGGTCGCCCTGCCCTGCCCAGCGCAGCGTCTGCGCCCCCACATTCAATGACAAGCCCACCGACAGCCCCAGCAGGGCCGCCCCCATCCATCGTTTCATCACTGATCTCCCAACTGCATCGGCGCGCAGTTTAGGAGCGACCCCTTATTACCTTTTTGAGTTGGGGTTCCAGAGTTCTTCCAAGTGACTGAAGCCCCAGTTCTCCGGCGGCTCGCGGCCGACGATGCGGTCGGTCGCGCCCGAGGCGGACAGGTCCAGCACCTGCACGGGGATGGGCATGTTGGACTTGGTCGAATAGAACACCTTCACGCGCGGCGCCACCAGCGACGACGGGTTCTGGTCCACCACGACGCCCAGCCGCCCGGACTGCAGCCGCACCAAGGTGCCGGTCGGGTAGATGCCGACGCTCTTGACGAAGGCCTGGAAGATGACGGGGTCGAACTGCCCCTTCCACTGCGCCATGCGCTGCAGCGAGCCGGCGGGGTCCCAGGCACTCTTGTACGGCCGCGTCGACGTGATCGCGTCGTACACGTCACAGACGGCGCCCATGCGGGCCAGCACGCTGATCTGGTCGCCCGCCAGCTTGTGCGGATAACCCGTGCCATCCACCTTCTCGTGGTGATGCAGGCAGACGTCCAGCGCCGACGGCGGCACGTTGCTGCCGTCCTTCAGCAGCTCGAAGCCGCGCTCGGGATGGCTGCGCATGACGCTGAACTCGGCATCGGTCAGCGCGCCGGGCTTGTTCAGCACCTCCAGCGGCATCTGCATCTTGCCCACGTCGTGCAGCAGGCCGGCCAGGCCGGCCTCGCGCACCTGGTCGTCCGGCAGGCCCATGTGGCGCCCGAGCGCCACCATCAGCCCGCAGACGGCCACGGAATGCATGTAGGTGTAGTCGTCCTTGGTCTTGAGCCGCGCCAGGCTCACGAATGCCGACGGGTTGCGCGCCAGCGATGACGCGACCTCCTCGACGATGGGCAGGCAGACCTCGCTGTCGATGGCCTTGCCCAGCCGGGCCTCGCCGAACAGCGCCATGACGGCCACCTTGGAGCGGTTCAGCACCTGGGCGGCACGGTCCAGCTCGGCCTCCATGCTGACGCGCTGCTCCGGCACGCGCGCAGCCGGCGGAGCCGGCGCCGGTGCCGGCGCCGATGCCACGGCCGGCGCGGGCGACGTCATGATCGGGCTGACCTTGGCGGGCTCCGCGTCGGCCACGTCCACACCCTTCTCGTTGTCGATCCAGACCGCCGGCACGCCGCTGGCCTTCAGCGCAGCGAGATCGGCCGGGTCCGTCAGCACGAACTTGGTCTTCCAGAACGGATGAGACAGCCACGCGCCTTCCATCGCCTGGAGGTACATGCCCAGTCTCACGTCGGTAGTGGCGATCTTCTTCAACATGACCACGTTGTCAGAGTGCCACCCAGTATCACTGCCCGCCGGGGCGGTCCGTGTGCAGCTCTGCACGGTTTGGCCCCGGGCGTGAAAAAGCCGCCTCGCAGGGCGGCTTGTTGGCGCAGGCAGCGGCGGCTCAGCGGAACTTGCCCTGCGGCACCGTGGCCAGTTCGGTAGGCAGCGTGCTGATGTAGGCCGCGATGGCCTTCAGCTCGGCGTTGCTGAACTGCTTGACCTGGCCGGCCATGATGCCGTTACTGCGGCCCACGCTGGCGTTCTTGTCGGTCTTGTACGACTTGAGCGCCACGGTCAGGTAGTCGGCATGCTGGCCGGCCAGCTTGGGGTAGCTCGGGTCGATGGGCTTGCTGAAGTTGGCGCCGTGGCAGGAGATGCAGGCACCCTTGGTCAGCAGCTCGGCCACGTTGGCCGGCGCGGCGGGCACGCTGTCGGCCGCGGCGGGCAGCTTGGCCTGCTGTTCATAGTAGGCAGCGACGTCGGCCATGTCCTGGTCGCTCAGCGAGCCGGCGATGCCACGCATCGTCGGGTGCTTGCGCTCGCCCTTGGCGTAGGCCTGCAGCGCCGCCACGATGTACTTGGCGTTCTGGCCCGCGATCATGGGCACCTTGTGGATCTCGGGAAAGCTCGCCTGGTAGCCCACGATGCCGTGGCAGCCGATGCACATCGCGATCTTCTTTTCACCCACCTTGACGTCCTGCGCCTGGACAGCATTGGTGCCGAATACGGCGGCCAGGGCGAGCGAGATCTGCAGCAGTTTTTTCATGTCTCGGTGGGTGAAGGGTTCTTGTGCGGCGCGGATTATAGGAGGGCTCCTATACTGAAACGGCCCCCTTCCAGCCCCGGTTTTCCCCATGAAATTCAAAGGTTCCGACCAGTACGTCGCCACGGCAGACCTGATGCTCGCGGTCAACGCAGCGGCCACGCTGCAACGCCCGCTGCTCATCAAGGGCGAGCCCGGCACGGGCAAGACCATGCTGGCCGAGGAGGTGGCCGCCGCCCTCGGCATGCCGCTGCTGCAGTGGCACATCAAGAGCACCACGAAGGCGCAGCAGGGTCTCTACGAATACGACGCCGTCAGCCGGCTGCGCGACAGCCAGCTGGCCGGCATCGAGGGCAGCGAGCGCGTGCGCAACATCGAGAACTACATCGTCAAGGGCGTGCTGTGGCAGGCCTTCGAGGCCGAGCAGCCGGTGGTGCTGCTCATCGACGAGATCGACAAGGCCGACATCGAGTTCCCGAACGACCTGCTGCGCGAGATCGACCGCATGGAGTTCTACGTCTACGAGACGCGCCAGCTCGTCAAGGCGAAACACCGCCCGCTGGTGTTCATCACCTCCAACAACGAGAAGGAGCTGCCGGACGCCTTCCTGCGCCGCTGCTTCTTCCACTACATCAAGTTCCCCGACGCCGAGACGATGAAGAAGATCGTCGACGTGCACTTCCCGACGTTGAAGAAGGACCTGCTGGCCGCGGCGCTGAAGAACTTCTACGACGTGCGCAACCTGCCGGGGCTGAAGAAGAAGCCCAGCACGTCGGAACTGATCGACTGGCTCAAGCTGCTGGTGGCCGAGGATGTGCCCGTCGACGCGCTGCAGGCAAAGGACGACAAGGTCAGCATCCCGCCCCTCGTGGGCGCACTGCTGAAGAACGAGCAAGACCTGACGCTGTTCGAGAAGCTGGTGTTCATGCAACGGACGAACCGCTGATGGCACAGGACTTCAACCGCGCGATGCGCGAAGGGCTGGCCGACGCGGTCGGCTTCGTCGGCGGCGCGCTGCTGGGCTGGTGGGCCGGCCGGCAGTTCGGCATCGACTTCATCGCCAGCCCCGACTGGAACGCCACCCAGATGCTGGGCCTGTTGCTCATCGTCGCGGGCTGCGGGCTGGGCCGCTGGGCGGCGCGCAAGGTGCTGCTGAAGGACAGGCCATGAAGCCGGTCGAGCCCGTCACACTGGCTGCCGGGCCCATCCGCCTCGTGCCACTGACGCTGGACCATGTGCCCGGCCTGCAGGCCGCGGCCGCCGACGGCGAGTTGTGGAACCTGCGCTTCACCAGCGTGCCGGCGCCCGACGAGACCACGGCCTATGTCGAGACGGCGCTGGCCGGCCAGGCCGCCGGCCACCGGCTGCCGTTCGCGGTGCTGGACGCCACCAGCGGCGAGGTGCTGGGCTCCACCAGCTATCACGACATCGTGCCGGCCATCGCGCGCGTCGAGATCGGCTACACCTGGTATGCCAGCCGAGTGCAGCGCAGCGCCGTCAACACGACGGCCAAGCTGCTGCTGCTGACGCACGCGTTCGAGACGCTGGGCGCCAGGCTGGTGGGCTGGCGCACCGACAACTTCAACCACGCGTCGCAGCGCGCCATCGAGCGCCTGGGCGCCCGGCGCGACGGCGTGCTGCGCCACCACGCGCTGCGCCGCGACGGCACGGTGCGCGACACCGTCATGTACAGCCTGACCGCGGGCGAATGGCCCGAGGTCAAGGCGCACCTCACCTGGCAACTGACAAGACCGAGAGCATGAGCAAGACTTCCAGGCCTTTCAACGCACCGTTTGACGTTGATGCACTGTGGGGCCTGGACCGCATAGCCGCGCCCAGCCTCAGCCCCGACGGCGCCCAGGCCGTTGCCGCCGTCACGCGCTACTCGATGGAGACCAACCTGGCGCAGTCCAGCCTGTGGCTGTTCTCCACGCTGGGTGGCGCACCGCGGCGCCTGACCGAGGCCGGCGACAAGGACGGCCAGCCGCAGTGGAGCCCGCGCGGCGACCTGATCGCCTTCACCGCCCGGCGCGAGCAGGGCGGCAGCAAGGACGAGGAGGCGCAGCTCTACGTCATCGCGCCCGACGGCGGCGAGGCGCGCCGCGTGGGCCGCGTGCCCACCGGCGTGGACGCGTTCAAGTGGTTCCCCGACGGCCGGCGCATCGCCTTCGTGTCCTGGGTCTGGCCCGACCGCAAGGCCGCCGTGCAGGCCGACGCGCTGAAGGACTTCAAGGCGCGCAAGGAGACGGCCTACGTCACCGAGGAAGCGCAGTACCGCTACTGGGATCACCACATCCCGTTGGGCCGCGTGCCGCACCTGCACGTGATGGACGTCGCCACCGGCAAGGCGCGCGACCTGTTCGAGGGCAGCGCCTGGGAGCTGGAGCGCGCCGAGCCCGACGCGACCTGCTTCGACATCTCGCCCGACGGCCGGCGCATCGCGTTCGCGTTCGACCCGGCGGCCGAGAAGCGGCTGGACAACCGCTACGCGCTCGCCGAGATCGACGTGCGCACGCGCCGCGGGCAGACGCTGCTGCAGGACGGCGACTGGGACTTCGCCGCGCCGCGCTACAGCCAGTCCGGCGCACATCTGGCTTTCCTGGCCAGCCACCAGGCGCTGGGCCACAACCAGCCGGACCGCCTGGCCGTGCTGGACCAGCGCGGGAACTGGGCCGTGTTCAGCGACGACTGGGACCACGAGGTGGCCGCACCGCTGCAATGGACCGACGACGACCAGGCCGTGCTGTTTGCCGCCGAGGAACGCGGCCGGCGCCACCTGTGGCGCTTCGCGCTGGGCGACCGCCGCGCTGAAGCGCTGTTCGAGGGCGGCCACGTGGGCAGCTTCGCGCAGGCCGGCGGCATCACGGCGATCAACCACGACGGCATGCAGCACCCGCCGCAGCTGTCGGTGCTGGACGGCGCCGCCGCCCAGCGCATCGAGACGCTGAACGATGACCGTCTGGCCGCACACCGCTTCGGCCTGCACGAGGAAGTCACCATCACCGGCGCACGCGGTGACGCGGTGCAGATGTGGCTGACCTACCCGCCCGGCTTTGACGCGAAGGCGAAGAAGAAGTGGCCCGTCATGCACGTCATCCACGGAGGCCCGCACACCGCCTTCGGCGACAGCTGGCACTGGCGCTGGAACCACCAGGTGTTCGCTAACCAGGGCTATGTGGTGGCCAGCGTGAACTACCACGGCTCATCCAGCTTCGGCCACGAGTTCCTGGACAGCATCACCGGCCACTGGGGCGAGTACGAGCTGCAGGACGTGGAGGCCGGCACCGACTGGCTGCTCCAACAACGCTGGGTGGACAAGACGCGCATCGTCGCCACCGGCGGCAGCTACGGCGGATACATGGTCGCGTGGATGAACGGGCACGTGAAGCCGGGCCGCTACCAGGCCTACGTCTGCCACGCCGGCTGCTACGACTGGCAGGCCATGTACGCCGACGACGCCTACGCCTGGCACCGCAAGGAACTGGGTGCTGCCTACTGGGACGACCCGGCCCGCGTCGCCGCGCAGAGCCCGCACACGTTCGCCAAGCACTTCAAGACGCCCACGCTCGTCATCCACGGCGCGCTGGACTACCGCGTGC
This sequence comes from Roseateles sp. GW823-FHT07B05, assembly GCF_058794515.1. NCBI lineage: Bacteria > Pseudomonadati > Pseudomonadota > Betaproteobacteria > Burkholderiales > Sphaerotilaceae > Roseateles > Roseateles sp. GW823-FHT07B05. Next base: position 142,073 of record NZ_JBXAGX010000009.1, on the reverse strand, counting down.
CCGACGCGCAAGGCCTGGCCTACTACAACACCTTGAAATCGCTGGGCGTGCCGGCGCGGCTGGTGTGGTTCCCAGACGAGAACCACTGGGTGCTGAAAGCCCGCAACAGCCGGCTCTGGTACGGCGAGTTCTTCGGCTGGCTTGCACGGCATGCACCCCAAAAACGCTAACGCCTTCACACAGGCCGGCGCCTCGTTGCCTTTCATAATTGGCGGGCCATGCTGATCCAGTTCTTCTACACGCTGCGCGCCGCCAAGCTCAAGGTGACGGTGCCCGAGTACCTGACGCTGCTGGAAGCGCTGCAGGCCGGCGTCATCGCGTCGGCCGAGGACGGCGGCGTCGCGTCCATCGACGACTTCTATCACCTGGCCCGCGCCGCCCTCGTCAAGGACGAGACCCAGTACGACAAGTTCGACCGCGCCTTCGCCGCCTACTTCAAGGGCGTGGAGATGCTGACCGACTTCACCGCCGAGGTGCCGCTGGACTGGCTGAAGAAGAACTTGGAGTTGAACCTGACGCCCGAGCAGAAGGCCGCCATCGAGAAGATGGGCTGGGACGAGCTGATGGAGACGCTGAAGAAACGTTTCGAGGAGCAGAAGGAACGCCACGAAGGCGGCAACCGCTGGATAGGCACGGGCGGCACCAGCCCGTTCGGCAACGGCGGCTACAACCCGCAGGGCATCCGCATCGGCGCGAAATCTGGCGGAGGCGGCAACAAGAGTGCCGTCAAGGTGTGGGAGCAGCGCGCCTACAAGGACTACGACGACTCGCTGGAACTCGGCACGCGCAACATCAAGGTCGCGCTGCGGCGGCTGCGCCGCTTCGCCCGCGAGGGCTCGGACCTGGAGCTGGACCTGGACGGCACCATCCACGGCACGGCGGCCAACGCCGGCATGCTGGACATCCGCATGCAGCCGGAGCGCCACAACAAGGTCAAGGTGCTGCTGCTGATGGACGTGGGCGGCACGATGGACGAGCACATCCATCGCGTGGAGGAACTGTTCAGCGCCGCCAAGGCCGAGTTCAAGCACCTGGAGTTCTATTACTTCCACAACTGCGTCTACGACTTCGTCTGGAAGAACAACCGCCGCCGCTTCGCCGAGAAGCTCGCTACCCACGACCTGATCCGCAAGTACAACCGCGACTACAAGCTGATCTTCGTCGGCGACGCGACGATGAGCCCCTACGAGATCCTGCAGGCCGGCGGCAGCGTCGAATACAACAACGACGAGCCGGGCGCCGAGTGGCTGCAGCGGCTCACGCACGCGTTCCCGAAGTACGCCTGGATCAACCCCGAGCCGCAGGGCGTGTGGCAGTACCGGCAGAGCATTGCGCTGATCCAGCAGCTGATGCAGCAGCGCATGTTCCCGCTCACCCTCTCCGGCCTCGAAGGCGCGATGCGGCTGCTCAGCAAATGACGCGGCCCCTCCTCGCCCTGCTGCTCGTGGCGGTACTGAGCGGCTGTGCGACGAAGCCCCCTGCCCCCGCCACCCCCAGCCCCGCGCCCGACGTCCCGGCCGACGCGCCGGCCGTCTACAGCCTGGACATCCGCGTCGAGGACGACAGCGGCGGACGGCTGCGTGCGCTGCTTCAGCAGCACCTGGACATCGCCCGCTACCGCGCCAGCGAGGCGGCGCTGAGCCGCGTGGAGCTGGCCCGGCTGGCTGCGGCAGCGCCGGCCCAGGCGCAGACGCTGCTGGAGACCGAAGGCTTCTTCAACGTGACCGCCGACGTGGCCCGTGACGCCGACGACGCGACCAGGCTGCGCCTCACCGTCAAGCCCGGCCCGCAGGCGAAGGTGGCCAAGGTGGAGCTGGAGTTCAGCGAAGGCCTGGCCAGCGACGACGTGCCGGCGCTGCGCGACGCGCTGCAGCGCGCCTGGCCGCTGAAGGACGGCGACGCGTTCACGCAGTCGCAATGGGCGGCCGGCAAGGGCGACCTGCTGTTGCGCGCCCGCACCGGCGGCTACCCGACGGCACGCTGGGCCGAGACGTCGGCCCGCGTGGACCCCGACACGCAGACGGTGGAGCTGCGCCTCGTCATGGCCAGCGGCAACCGCGCGAAGTTCGGCGAGCTGCGCATCGAGGGTCTGCAGCGCCAGACCCGTCTGTCCGTGGAACGCCTGACCGGCTTCGACCGCGGCGACCCCTACACCGAGCAGCAGCTGGCCGACTTCCAGGAGCGGCTGGCCAAGACGCAGCTGTTCGACGCCGTGCGCGTGCAGCTGCAGCCCGAGGTGGTGGACGCCGACGGCACCAGCCCCGTGCTGGTCACGCTGACGGAATCGGCGCTGCAGCAGGCCACCGTCGCGGTGGGCTACCACGCCAACAACGGCCAGAGCATCAGCGTGGAGCACCTGCACCGCCGGCCGTTCGGCCTGTCGATGCGGGCGCGCTCCAAGCTGCAGTTGAGCCGCGACCTGCGCGGGGCGGAGATGGAGATCAGCTCCCACCCGCAGCCCGACCTGAAGCGCAACCTCGCGTCGCTGCAGTTCGAGCAGGACCGCAGCAGCGACAAGATCGCCACCAACCTGGGCCTGCGGCTGGGCCGCCTGTACGAGTCCCCGCACGATGAACGGCTCAGCTACGTGGAGCTGCTGCGCGCCCGCGAGACGGCCGGCACCGAAGTCAACACCAACCTGGCCGTGTCCATCAACCAGCAGTGGATACGCCGCCGGCTGGACAGCTCGCTGCTGCCCACCGACGGCCACCAGGGCCTGCTGCTGCTGGGCCTGGGCCATGTGCGCGGCGGCGGCACGGACGACAGCGGCCCCTTCGGCCGCCTGCAGCTCAAGCTGGGCTACTACAAGCCGCTGGGCGGCTGGTTCACGTCGGCCCGCGCCGAGGTGGCCCAGGTGATCTCGCGCGAGCAGGTGGGCGTGCCCGAGAAGCTGCGCTTCCTGGCCGGTGGCGACGAATCGGTGCGCGGCTACGCGTATCACAGCCTCGGGCCGGTCGACAACGGCCTGACCGTCGGCGGCCGCGTAATGGCCACCGGCAGCCTGGAGATCGCCCGCCCCTTCACGTTGAGCATGCCCGGCCTGTGGGGCGCCCTGTTCGTCGACGCCGGCAATGCCGCCTCGCGCTGGCAGGAATACCGCCCCGTCATCGGCTACGGCGCGGGCGTGCGCTGGCGCAGCCCCGTGGGCCCGCTGCGCGTGGACGTCGCGCGGGCGCAGGAGACGGGCAAGTGGCGGCTGCACTTCAGCGTGGGGATCACGCTGTGAGGCGGTCGCTGCGCATCGCCCGCAACGGCCTGATCGGGCTGGCCGTACTGGCCGTGCTGGTGGCTGGCTTCATCGCCTGGCTGCTGCAGCAATCGTCCGGCAGCGCCTGGCTGCTGGCCCGTCTGCCGGGCGTGCAGGTCGAGCAACCCGAGGGCTCGCTTATGGGCGAGTTCCGCGCCCGCCGCCTGCTGCTGACCTGGGCCGGCGGCACCGCCGAGCTGCGCGGGCTGCACTGGACGGGCCTGGGCGTCAGCCCGCGCCAGCGCGTGCTGCAGGCACGCGAGCTGGCGGTGGACGAGGTCATCGTCCGCACGCAGCCCAGCACCGCGCCGCTGGTGCCGCCGCTGGACCTGTCACTGCCGCTGGGCGTGCAGATCGACAAGCTGGCCATTGGCAGCCTCAGCTGGGCCGCCGACCAGCCGCCCGTGCGCGGCATCGCCGCCACGCTGGACCTGCCGCGCAGCGGCACCCATCACGTCAAGCTGACCGGCGCACGCTGGCAGCAGCTGCTGCTCGCGGGAGAGGCGCACGTAGCCAGCGCCGCGCCGCTGCAGACGGAGGCGACGCTGACCGTGCAGCAGCAGGAAGCCACCGACCTGCCCTGGCTGGCCGTGGCCGCCGTGCGCGGCCCGCTGGCCCGGCTGCAGGCCAAGGCCGAGGTGCAGGCCGCCGGGCAGACTCTGAAGGCGCAGGGCGACGTGCAACCGTTCTCGCCGTGGCCGGTCGCGGCGCTGCAGATGCAGGCCGAACAGTTCAACCTCGCCGCGCTGTCGGCCCTCGCCCCCGGCCTGCCCCGCACCGCGCTTACCGGCACCGCGCGGCTGAGCGCGCCGGCGCGCGACGCCGAAGCCACGCTGCAGGCCGAGCTGCGCAACAGCGCAGCCGGCCGCTGGGACCAGGGCACCCTGCCCGTGCAGCAGCTCAGCCTGGCCGTCGCCGGCCGGCCCGACCAGCTCACCACGCTGCGCCTGACGACGCTGGACGCCACGCTCAGCGGCGGTGCCCGCGTGCAGGGCCAGGGCCGCCGCGAGGCCGACGGCCGCTGGCAGCTGGACGCGCGCGTGCAAGGCCTGCGCCCCGAGCAGCTGGACGCGCGCGCTACGCCCGCCCGCCTGGACGGGCCGCTGGCCCTCACCGGCGGGCCCGGCCAGCCGCTGACGGCGAAGACCGACCTGCGCGGCACGCTGGAGCAGCGCCCGCTGCGCGTGCAGGCGCGCGTGCAGGGCCGCCTGCACGACCAGGGCAGCAACTGGCAGATCGAGGAGGCCCGGCTCGCCAGCGGCGACGCCGAGCTGCAGGCCAGCGGCAGCGTCGAGGCGCTAAGCGCCGGGCTGCCCACCGTCAAGCTCAGGGCCCAGGTGCGGCAGTTCGACCCGCACCTGCTGTGGCGCGGCGCGCCCGGCTCCGCGTGGGCGCGGCTGCCCGGCCCGACGCGGCTGAACGCAGACGCGACGCTGGACCTGCACGGCGACAGCGCCGACAACGCCACCGGCACGGCCGAGGCCACGCTGCTGCCCGGCCAGTTCGGCGGCCTGCCGCTGGACGGCCAGCTCAAGCTCGCCCGCCCGCGTGCAGCCGACGCGGCCAGTTTCGACCTCGCCGCGCGGCTGGGCAGCAACCGCGTGCAGACGCGCGGCGAGGCCCGGCCCGAGGCCGTCGCGGCCGACATCAAGCTGCAGGCCGCCAAGCTGGCCGAGCTGAACCCGCTGCTGGCGCTGTTGGGCCAGGGGCCGGTGGCCGGCCAGGTGGACGGCGACGGCGACCTGCAGCTGCAGCGCGTGAAGCTGCCGACGCCAGGCAAGCTCTCACCCAAGACGCTGCCCGCCACCGTCTGGCAGGTGGGCGGCCGCGGCAGCGCGACGCTGAAGGGCCTGAGCGCCAACGGCACGGTGGTGGAGAGCGCCAAGGCCCGCTGGAGCCTGCCCGCGCCGGGCGTGGATGGCGACGCGCCGCTGTCGCTGGCGGTGGAGGCCGGCGGCGTGCGCAACGGCCAGGTGCAGCTGAAGCTCGTCAAGCTAGACCTGCAGGGCCGGCGCAGCGCCCACGAACTCAAGGCCCAACTGGCCGGCCGCGCACCGGCAGGCGGGCAGGACGTGAACCTGGGCGCCACGCTGCAGGCCCAGGGCGGCTGGAACGGCCAGGCCTGGGCAGGCCGCATCGCGCAGCTGGACATCGCGCCGCTGCGCCCCGGCACGCCGGCCACGCTGGCCGCCAGCAACATCGGCCTGCGCGTGGCGCTGGGCGACAGCGGCCTGCAGGTGACGGCCGAGCCCGGCCGCGCCGAGGTGGGCGGCGCCTTCGTGCGCTGGCAGGCCTTGAGCTGGCGCGGCGGCGCGCAGCCCGAGGCGCGCGCCGAGCTGCAGCTGGAGGACCTGGCCGTCGCGCCGCTGATGGCGCGCTGGCAGCCCGACTTCGGCTGGAGCGGCGACCTGCGCATCACCGGTCACGCGTCGCTGCTGCTCACCGACCGGCTCACCGCCGAGGTGCTGCTGGACCGCCAGGGCGGCGACCTGCGCGTGACCGACGAATTCGGCACGCGGCCGCTGGGCCTGACCGACCTGCGCGTGGCGCTGAACGTGCGCGACGGCGTATGGCAGTTCGCGCAGGGGCTGTCCGGCAAGGCGCTCGGCAGCCTGGGCGGCGCGCTCTCGCTGCGGCCCACCGGGCTGTGGCCCGAGGCCGCCACGCCCATCGACGGCGTGCTGCAGGCCAACGTGAACGACCTCGCCACCTGGGGCCGCTGGGTGCCGGCCGGCTGGCGGCTGGCAGGCCGGGCCGCCGCCACGGTGCAGATCGGCGGCAAGCTCGCCGCGCCGGACCTGACCGGCCGCGCCGACGGCGACGGCCTGGCGCTGCGCCACCTGCTGTACGGCGTGGACTTCACCGAGGGCCGCTTCGTGCTGGACCTGAAGGGCCAGCATGCCGAGCTGACCGAGCTGCAGGCCCGCGCGGGCGATGGCTGGCTGCGCGCCACCGGCCGCGCGGAGCTGGGCGCCAAGCCGGCGGCGCACATCGAGATGACGGCCGACAAGCTGCGCGTGCTGTCACGCGTGGACCGCCGCATCGTCGCCAGCGGCAATGCCACGCTGGACCTGGACGACAAGGGCCTGAACCTCAGCGGCAAGCTGCGCGCCGACGAGGGCCTGTTCGACTTCACGCGTGCCGACGCGCCGACGCTGGCCGACGACGTCATCGTGCGCCGCGGCCCGCGCGCCGCCGAGCCCACCGCACCGCCCGCGCCGCAGTCGGTGCGCGGCTCCACCGTCAACGTCTCGCTGGACTTCGGCCGCGACTTCAAGGTGCGCGGCCGCGGCCTGGCGACGACGCTGCGCGGCCAGCTGCAGATCGCGCAGAAGGAGAACGGCCCGCTGCGCGTGACCGGCAAGCTCGACGCGAACGGCGGCCAGTACGCCGCCTACGGCCAGAAGCTGGAGATCGAGCGCGGCGACATCAGCTTCACGGGCTCGCTGGACAACCCGTCGCTGGACCTGCTGGCCGTGCGGCCCAACCTGGACGTGCGCGTGGGCGTCTACGTCGGCGGCACCGCGCAGGCGCCGCGCGTGAGCCTGTACTCCGAGCCCGACATGAGCGACACCGACAAGCTGTCCTGGCTGCTGCTGGGCCGCGGCCCCGACGGCCTGGGCCGCACCGACACGGCGCTGCTGCAGCGCGCCGCGCTGGCACTCATCAGCGGCGAGGGCGAAGGCGCCACCGGCAAGGCGCTGCGCCAGCTGGGGCTGGACGAGCTATCGCTGTCGCAAAGCGACGACGACACCCGCGCCACCATCGTGCGCCTGGGCAAGCAGATCTCGCGGCACTGGTACGTGGGCTACGAGCGCAGCCTGAACGCGACGACGGGATCTTGGCAGCTCATCTACCGCATCGCCCGGCGCTTCACGCTGCGCGCGCAGAGCGGGGACGACAACGCGGTGGATCTGATCTGGCAGTGGAAATGGAATTAGCGGCCCGGCGCCGGTCCGCGATTGAAAGACGGAACTACGTCGCCCGGCCGTCGTAGTGATGCACCGGCACCGCCGCGAGGTCGATGCCGTCGATGCAGCGGATGTTGACCGCTGCCATCTCGTCGCCGTTGGGCGCCTTGCCCTCGCCGTAGGGATGGATGCCGCAGGTGGGGCAGAACACGTGGCGGATGACGTGCTTGTTGAAGGTGTACGCCGCCGTGTCGCGCTCCGGCGTCGTCAGGCGCAGGGCCGTGCGCGGCACGAACCACAGCAGCGAGCCCTTGCGCTGGCAGATGGAGCAGTTGCAGGACAGCGCCGAGTCGATGGCACCGTCCACCTCGAACTTGATGCGGCCGCAGTGGCAGCTGCCTTGGTGCGTGGTCATGGGGTCTCCTGATCGGGTGGGGACGGCGCATTCTGGCGCGCCGCCCTCACCCGACACAGGGACTCAGGCGCGCAGGTCGAAGCGGTCCAGCTCCATCACCTTGACCCAGGCCGCGACGAAGTCGTCGACGAACTTGGCCGCAGCGTCGCTGCCGGCATAGACCTCCGCCAGCGCGCGCAGCTGCGCGTTGGAGCCGAACACGAGGTCGGCGACCGTCGCCGTCCAGCGGCGCTGGCCGGTCTTGCGGTCCACGCCCTCCAGCACGCCGTCAGCGGTCTTCTGCCACTTCGTGCCCATGTCCAGCAGGTTGACGAAGAAGTCGTTGGACAGCGTGCCGACGCGCGTCGTCAGCACCCCCGCCGGGCTGCCGACCGCGTTGGCGCCCAGCACGCGCAGGCCGGCGACGAGCACCGCCATCTCGGGCGCCGACAGCGTCAGCAGCTGCGCCTTGTCGACGAGGCGCTCGGCCGCGGACGCGCCGGGCAGGCCGGCGGCGAGGTAGTTGCGGAAGCCATCGGCCTGCGGCTCCAGCGGCGCGAAGGACTCGGCGTCGGTCTGCGCCTGCGTGGCATCCGTGCGGCCGGGGTGGAAGGGCACGGTGATGTCGGCACCCGCCTGCTTCGCGGCCGCTTCGATGGCGGCGCTGCCACCCAGCACGATGAGGTCGGCCAGCGAGATCTTCTTGCCGCCGGCGGCCGAGCCGTTGAAGGCCTTCTGCACCGCTTCCAGCTTCGCCAGCACGCTGGCGAGCTGTGCAGGCTGGTTGACGTCCCAGTCCTTCTGCGGCGCAAGGCGGATGCGCGCACCATTGGCGCCGCCGCGGTTGTCGCTGCCGCGGAACGTGGACGCCGACGCCCACGCGGTGCTGACGAGCTGCGCCGTCGTCAGGCCGGAGGCGAGCAGTTGCTGCTTCAGCGCGGCCACGTCCTGATCGTCGACGAGCGGGTGGTCGACCGCGGGCACCGGGTCCTGCCAGATCAGCGCTTCACGCGGCACCAGCTTGCCGAGGTAGCGCGTCAGCGGCCCCATGTCGCGGTGCGTCAGCTTGAACCAGGCGCGGGCGAAGGCGTCGGCGAACTCCGCCGGGTTGGCGTGGTAGCGGCGCGAGATCTTTTCGTAGGCGGGGTCGAAGCGCAGCGCCAGGTCGGCGGTGGTCATCATCGGCGCGTGGAACTTGGCCGGGTCGTGCGCGTCGACCACCGTGTCGCTGCCCGCACCGCCCTTGGGCACCCACTGGTGCGCGCCGGCGGGGCTCTTGGTCAGCTCCCAGTCGTACTTGAACAGCGTGTCGAAGTAGCCCATGTCCCAGGTCGTCGGGTTGGGCTTCCAGGCGCCTTCGATGCCGCTGGTGATGGTGTGGCCGCCCATGCCGGATGCGTAGCTGCTCTTCCAGCCCAGGCCCTGCTCCAGGATGTCGGCGCCTTCGGGCTCCTTGCCGACGTGGCTGGCCGGGCCGGCGCCGTGCGCCTTGCCGAAGGTGTGGCCACCGGCCACGAGTGCCACGGTCTCCTCGTCGTTCATCGCCATACGGGCGAAGGTGTCGCGGATGTCGCGCGCCGACAGCACAGGGTCGGGGTTGCCGTCCGGCCCTTCCGGGTTCACGTAGATCAGGCCCATCTGCACGGCAGCCAGCGGGTTGGCCAGGTCGCGCTCGCCGCTGTAGCGGCCGCCGGGCTTGTCGCTGGTGGCCAGCCATTCGGCCTCGGGGCCCCAGTCGATGTCGGCCTCGGGCTCGTAGATGTCGGCCCGGCCGCCGCCGAAGCCGAAGGTCTTGAAGCCCATGGACTCGAGCGCGACGTTACCGGTCAGGATGAACAGGTCAGCCCAGGACAGCTTGCGGCCGTACTTCTGCTTGATGGGCCACAGCAGGCGGCGGGCCTTGTCGAGGTTGCCGTTGTCGGGCCAGCTGTTCAGCGGCGCGAAGCGCTGGTTGCCGGTGTTGGCGCCGCCGCGGCCGTCGGCCACGCGGTAGGTGCCGGCCGCGTGCCAGGCCATGCGGATGAAGAACGGGCCGTAGTGGCCGTAGTCGGCGGGCCACCAGTCCTGCGAATCGGTCATCAGCGCGTGCAGGTCCCGGGCGACGGCATCCAGGTCCAGCGTCTTGAACTCGGCGGCGTAGTCGAACGACGCGCCCATCGGGTTGCCGCGCGGGGACTGCTGGTGCAGCACGCCCAGGTCAAGCTGGTTCGGCCACCAGCGCTGGTTGCCCTTGGCGGCGGGCTTGGTGTGGGCGCCCGAGAACGGGCAGTGGGATTCGGACATTGGAGTCTCCTCGGGGGGGGTGAACGGGGCCAGGGCAGTCTAGGAGCGCCCCCATGACGGATCAACGCAATCCTGCCAATGGCGGTGATAGCGAGAAATGCGCGCTGGGTGATGCAGTTCACCCAGCGCGGCGCCGGGCCGGTGAGCGTGCGCGTTATCGGCGGACTTCGCCTCCCTCCACCGGCCAAGAATTTCTTCACCCCAACAGGAGATGCCCGCCATGCACATCAAGCCGCCCACGTCCGCCCGCCCCGCCCCGGCCGCCGCCACACAGCCGCCCAAGGCCGCCGCGCCAGCCGGCGGCGACTTCGCGCAGCTGCTGAAGACGGCCCAGGCCGAGGCGCCTGCGGCCGTGCCCGCCACGCCCGCACCGGCCCGGGCCTGACGCCATGACCTCGGTGGCCATGCGCTGCAGCAGCCAGCCGGACGACCCGAGGGCACGCCGCCAGGCAACGGCCGCACCCGCGCCGGGCGCGGCAACGCCCCGCACGGCCCGCTGCACCGGCCAGGCCACGCTGGGCAGCCCCGCTGCCAGCGTGGGTGTGACGGTCAACTTCAGCGCCCGCTCGCTGGCGTCGGCGGCCGGGCTGGTGCAGTCCGCCGTCAAGCTCGGCGGCGACGGCGTGCAACTGGTGGGCGACGCCGCGCAGGCCGCCGCCGACGTCGCCGGCAACGTGCTGGAGCACGGCGTGCTGGCCGGCGTCGTCGGCGCCGCGGTGGTTGGAGCGCTGCTGTGAGGGCGGGGCTGCCGCTGCTGCTCGCCGCGGCACTGGGCCTCGCCGGCTGCAGCACGCTGGCCCCCATGGCCGCCTGGGAAGTGCTGAAGGTGGGCGGCTCCGCGGCGCTGGCCGCCCAGCCGCCGCGGCCCGTCAACACCGTCCACCACGGCGATGCGCCGGTGAAGGACGTCTGCGTCGAATACAACCGCGACCTGCCGCTGGACGAGCTGGTGCCTGCGCTGCAGGCCGAGCTGAAGGCGCAGGGTGTGCAGAGCCGCGTCTACGACGTGGGCGCCGGCCCGCGCGGCTGCGGCTACTGGCTGCGTTATGTCGGCAGCATCGAGTGGGGCGTGCCGCCGCTGGGCGAGCAGCACCGCGCCTACCTCAGCACCGCGGCGCTGAGCCTGCACCGCGCCGACGGCCGGCTGATGGCCAGCAGCGCCTACGTGGGCGATGCCACGCTGGCTCGCTGGGCCCCCACCCGCAAGAAGATCGCGCCGGTCGTCAAGGCGCTGATCACCGGATTCGAAACCTAGGAACACTGCCATGACCACCGCCCCCCGCCTGCTCGTGGCGGCCGGCTGCGCCCTGCTCGCCGCCTGCTCGTCCACGCCGCCCAGCCTCGTCAGCGTGCCGCTGCTGGCCGCACCGGCGCCCGCGCCCATGTTCCTGGAGCAGCCCGGCAACGGCGCCATCTTCCAGGCCCACATGGGCAGCTCGACGCTGTTCTCCGGCGAGCGCCGGCCGCGCGCCATCGGCGACACGCTGAAGGTCGACATCGCCGAGACCATGCGCGCCGCGCAGAAGCAGAGCGGCGAGACCAGCCGCGACAGCAAGCTCTCCACCAAGGGCCCCGGCACCGCCAAGCCCGGCACCGCGCTGGCGGGCCTCATCAACATCGACGCGACCGCATCGGGCAGCAACTCGTTCAAGGGCTCGGGCAACGCCGAGGCCGAGAACAGCTTCAACGCGCAGCTGGCCGTCACCGTCATCAACGTGCTGCCCAACGGCCACCTGCTGGTGGCCGGCGAGCGCAGCATGGGCCTGAACGGCGGCGTCAGCACGCTGCGCTTCTCCGGCATCGTGAACCCGCGCGACATCGGGCCGGGCAACGTCATCGCGTCGCGCGATGTCGTCAACGCCAACCTGGAGAACGTCGCACGCGGCGACGTGTCCGAAGCCAGCTCGCGCGGCTGGCTGCAACGCGTGCTGTCGCGCAGCCTGTCCATCTGGTGACGTCAAGCGCTTTACACGGCCGCCGGTGCGGCCTTGTCCGGCGATCGCCCGCACGCAGATCGACCTAAAACCCCGGGTTGCCCGCCGCGCCTCCCGGCCGACAAGAACAAGAGACCGTTGATGAAGAACCGACGCCCCCCTGCGCCCGCCAAGGCCCCCGTGGACCCGTGGCTGGCCCAGGGCAAGCTCAAGACCTACCGCCGCGGCCAGCGCATCATCGAAGCCGGCAGCTCGCAGGACGAGTGGATCGCCATCAGCCGCGGCGCCGCCTACCTCGTGTCGCAGGTGGCCCCCGGCACGCGGGTGGCCGTGGCGGCGCTGTGGCTGGGCGATGTCATCGGCGGCGCGTCGCCGCTGGGCAAGCTGGCGGCGCGCTACGACGTGACGGCGCTGGTGGACGTGACCACCATCCACCTGCCGCTCGCGCCGCTGCCGCCCGACGCGGCGCCGCTGCCCGCCGAGATGCACGACGAGCTCTACACCGCCACCGCCAGCCGGCTGCAGGGCCAGATCTCGATGCGCCTGGCCGGCAACGGGCTGCAACGCCTCGTCAGCGTGATGGCCACGCTGGCCACGGCGCTGGCGCCCGATGCCGCCAACCGCCCCGCCGACCGGCTGGCGCTGCCGATCTCGCAGGCCTGCATCGGCCAGCTGTCGGGCCTGTCGCGCCGCCAGGCCTGGATCTACCTCGGCCAGCTCGGCCGCATCGGCTGGGTGACCACGGCGCGCAGCAAGGTCACGCTGGAAGGCCTGGGCGCCTGGCTGGCGCTGATGGCGGAGGTGGAGTCCTCGGGCATCGACTGCATCGCGACGCTGTCGCAATGCGACGCCACGCTGCTGCGGCTCACGGCCCGCCATCTGGGCGTGACGCCATGAGAGAATGCGCGCCCTCGCACCGGCACCCGGCGCGAGCGGCGCTCTCCGTAGTTCAATGGATAGAACGGCCGCCTCCTAAGCGGCAGATGTGGGTTCGATTCCCGCCGGAGGGACCAGCCTCAGTTCCGCAAGATGCTCACGGCATCCGAAGCGCTTCAGTCTTCATCAGGCAGAAGCGCTTTTTTCTTCTCCCGGCGTCCGCAAGACGTGCCGTACATCGCAGGGAAACAAGGGGAGCTGCCTGGGGGAACGCACCTCGCGGCCATCGACAGGGCGCGGTCCATTTCTCTCGTATCTTGGCGGCTCACCGAGCCGGCCCCTGTCCACGCGACACCTGCCGATGGCGGCCTTGCTTGACACGCGTGCTACGCTGCCCTCCATAGATTCGCGCAAGACCGTTTTCTCAAGGTCTTTACTGCAGCCCCGCAGGCCACCCCCTGGCCTTTCTTGCGAGCGGCTAGCTACAGCAACTCCCCCGGTGAGTGTTCTTGAGTGTTTCTGTCTCCGCCCCGGCATTCCGCCTGCGGAGGGTTATCTCCATCTCTACGTCTCTCAAGGAAACATCATGACTACGCAAACCGGCACCGTGAAATGGTTCGACGACGGCAAGGGCTTCGGCTTCATCACGCCTGATGGCGGCGGCAAGGACTTGTTCGCCCACCACAGCGAGGTCAAGAACGGCGGCGGCTTCCGTTCGCTGGCCGAAGGCGCCAAGGTGCAGTTCGAGTCGACGCAAGGCGCCAAGGGCCCGCAGGCGTCCAACATTCGCACGCTCTGAGCATGTGAACCGGCGCCGAACGCGGCGCCATGGGCCGGCAGACGCCGGCTCACGAATTTCTCTGGGGCACGCCGCAAGTGACACTGCCCCCACACCGATTTGCTTGAAGCGCCATCGGCGAAAGCGTCGCCCTTGACGGGACAAGCCCTAGAGCGGAGCTGTCCCATGTCTTCCCGATCCGATTCGCCCGCGCCGCAAAACTCGACACCGCTTGTTGAAGGCGTGCCGCCCGGCGAGGCACCTTCCGCGCCCGTCTCTGCCGAGCACGCTGAACTGCAGCGTCAGGGCGCCAAGGCAGCCGCACGCGGCGAAGAGCAGGCAGCCAACCCGATGCTGGCCACGGCCAACCAACCCGGCGTGACCGGAGAGAGCGAGCGGGTCTGGTCCGATCGCCGTGACGCGTGGGACCGAGGCCACGATTCGCAGCAGCGGCCGACTGTCTCGCCAGCGCGTCTCGCCGGCGATGTGGCGGCCGACGACCGTGCTCACGACGAGGCCCTGTTCGGCGTGACCCGGGTGCTGACCTTTGCAGGCCCCAAGGGGCTGACCTCCGCAAGCGGCTTCTTTTTCGAGCGCGACCAACGCCTCTTCCTGGTCACCAGCCGCCATGTCCTGTTTGACGCCGGGACGGGACATGCCCCCGACCGCATCGAGATCGAGTTGCATACGGACGCGCGCGACCTGACGCAACTGGTCACGTTGTCGATCCTGCTGCACCGAGATGGCCTGACCGCATGGAGCCAGGCGCGTGACAGCGCTGGAGAGGTCGACGTGGCCGCCATCGAGCTGGACCTTGCCGCGATGCCGGATGGCTGCGTCTTGCGTCCGTTCGGGCCGACGCACCTGCCCGTCGGGTTCGACCTGTTCGACGTCGGCGACCGGCTCGCCATCCCGGGCTTCCCGCTCGGGTTCTTCGACACCGTTCATCACCTGCCCGTGGTGCGGCAAGCCAGCGTGGCATCCTGCTACGGCGTGCGCTTCCAGGGGCAAGGCTACTTCCTCACCGACGCACGCATGCATCGTGGCTGCAGCGGCTCACCCGTGCTCGCGCGCCTCGAACCCGTCGCTGCGGGCCGACCGCGCTGGTGCCTGCTCGGCGTTCACTCCAGCCGCCTGGACATGGCCACGCGCGACGCGGTGCTGGATGAATCGCTGGGATTGAACTGCGCCTGGTATGCCGACGTGCTCATGACCCTGACCACAGGCCCGAGCCGCGCCATGCCATGACGCACCGCCTGCTGCAGGCCGCCGATCTGGGCGGCGACGAGTTCTTGCGCTGACATGACGTCCCGGACGCCAGCCGCTACGGCAACTGGCTGACATGCTGCACGGTGCTCGTGCCAACACCCCAAACACGGCGCCCGCATAAGCATCCCCGCTTTCCTTCGTTCCGCGCAGAAGCGCCGATCCCTATCGTGCAAGGCCTGAACACACGCAGGCCACCATGCACATCACCAGCATCTCCGGCAGTCCCAGCGAACGCTCGCGATCGGCGTGGCTGACGCAGTTCGCGCTGACGCGGCTGGAGGGCGTGGCCACGCGCAGCGAGCACATCGCCGTGCGCGAGCTGCCGGCCGGCGCGCTGCTGAATGCCGACGCGCAAGACCCCGCCATCGCCCGCGCCATCGATGCACTCAGCGGCGCCAGCCTCGTCATCGTCGGCACGCCCATCTACAAGGCTGCTTACTCGGGGCTGCTGAAGGTCTTCCTGGACCTGTTGCCGCCCGACGCGCTGCGCGGCAAGACGGTGCTGCCGCTGGCCACCGGCGGCAGCCCGGCCCACCTGCTGGCGCTGGACTACGCGCTCAAGCCCGTGCTGTCGGCCCTCGGCGCCCGCTACGTGCTGGACGGCGTGTTCGCCACCGACGCGCATCTGCAGCGCCACGAGGCGGGCGGCTATGTGCCCGACCCCGACCTGCTCGCGCGGCTGGACCGCGCGCTGGAACCGCTGCTGCCTGCCGCGCGAATGCGCAGCGCCGCGGAGCCGTTCGACTGTCGGCGCTGACCCCCTCACAACGCAGTACCTCTTGTCTCCTCGCCCCCCGGACGGGATCGGCGACTTCTTCCCGGCGCTCGGGCGCGGATCGGGTGTGACCGAGCGCCGGGATCTTTTTGCACAGGACAAACACATGCTCTCCTTCCGCTCCCTCTTCCGCCTGGCCGCACCGCTGCTCGTGGCCGCCATCAGCCTGCAGGCGTCCGCACAGACGACGCTGCGCATCGGGTTTCAAAAGTCCGCCAGCCTGCTGACCTACCAGAAGTCCAGCGGCTCGCTGGAGAAGAAGCTCGGCCCGCTGGGCGTGGCGGTGAAGTGGGTGGAATTCCCCGCCGGCCCGCAGCTGCTGGAGGGCCTGAACGTCGGCGCCGTCGACGTGGGCTTCGTCGGCGAGGCGCCGCCCATCTTTGCGCAAGCCGCCGGCGCCCGCTTCGTCTACATCGGCTTCGACCCCGCCGCACCGGAGGCCGAGGCCATCGTCGTGCCCAGGGACTCGGGCATCAAGACCGTCGCCGAGTTGAAAGGCAAGAAGGTCGCGCTGAACAAGGGCAGCAACGTGCACTACCTGCTCGTGAAGGCGCTGGAGAAGCAGGGCCTGAAGTTCAGCGACGTGCAGGCCGTCTACCTGCCGCCCGCCGATGCGCGCGCGGCCTTCGAGCGCGGCGCGGTGGATGCCTGGGTGATCTGGGACCCCTTCCTCGCCGCCGTCGAAAAGCAGAGCGGCGCCCGACTGCTGCAGGACGGCCGCGGCATCGTCAACAACTACGCCTACTACCTGGCCGAGCGCGGCTATGCCGAGAAGCAGCCGCAGGTCATCCAGGCGCTGTTCGAGGACACGCAGGCCCAGGCCACGGCGCTGAAGGCCAACGTCAAGGCGGCGGCCGCCGTCATCGCGCCGCTGCAGGGGCTGGAGCCCGAGGTCGTCGAAAAGAGCCTGACGCGCTACCAGTTCGGCGTGAAGCCGCTGACCGCCGCCGTGGCCGCCGAGCAGCAGAAGATCGCCGACACCTTCCATGCGCTGGGCCTGATCCCCAAGCCCATCCGCGTCGCGGACGCGCTGCCCGGCACCGTCAAGCTGGCCGAGGCCGGCAAATGAGCGCCGCCACGACGCGGCACGCCGCCATCGCCCTCATCCTCGCCACCACGGCGGCACTCTGGCGGCGCGAAGGGCTGCGCATCCGGGTGCCGGGAGTGCCCGCATGAAGATCTTCTGGTTCATCCCCACCCACGGCGACAGCCGCTACCTCGGCAGCTCGCGCGGCGCTCGCGTGGCCGACCATGCCTACTTCAAGCAGATCGCCATCGCCGCCGACAGTCTCGGCTATGAAGGCGTGCTGCTGCCCACCGGCCGCTCCTGCGAGGACTCGTGGATCGTCGCGGCCAGCCTCATCGACGCGACCAAGCACCTGAAGTTCCTCGTCGCGCTGCGGCCCGGCCTCGTCGCGCCGTCGCAGAGCGCGCGCATGGCCGCCACGCTGGACCGGCTGTCGGGCGGGCGCCTGCTCGTCAACCTCGTGACCGGCGGCGACCCGGACGAACTGGCCGGCGACGGCCAGTTCCTCGGCCACGCCGAACGCTACGAGCAGTCGGCCGAGTTCATCCGCATCTGGCGCGAACTGCTGAGCCGCTCGCACGACGGCACGCCGCTGGACTTCGACGGCGCACACCTCAGCGTGAAGGGCGGCAAGGTGCTGTACCCGCCCATCAACCGCCCCTACCCGCCGGTGTTCTTCGGCGGGTCCTCCGGCCCGGCGCACGACCTCGCCGCCGAGCAGGTGGACACCTACTTGACCTGGGGCGAACCACCTGCCGACGTCGCGAAGAAGCTGGCTGATGTGCGCGAACGCGCCGCCGCGAAGGGCCGGCAGTTGCAGTACGGCATCCGGCTGCACGTCATCGTGCGCGAGACGGAGGACGAGGCCTGGCGCGCGGCCGCCGAGCTGGTGTCGCAGCTGGACGAAGCCACGGTCGCCACCGCCCAGGCCAAGTTCAAGACGATGGACTCGGTCGGCCAGCGCCGCATGGCCGAGCTGCATGGCGGCCAGTTCGACAAGGCCAACGTGCGCGCCGGGCTGGAGATTGCGCCCAACCTGTGGGCGGGCGTGGGCCTGGTGCGCGGCGGCGCGGGCACGGCCCTCGTCGGCAACCCGCAGCAGGTCGCGGACCGCATCACCGAGTACGCCGACCTCGGCCTGGAGTACTTCATCCTCAGCGGCTACCCGCACCTGGACGAAGCACACCGCTTTGCCGAGCTGGTGTTCCCGCTGCTGCCGCTGGGCGTGCGCGAGAAGCTGACGGCGCCGGCGCTGACCGGGCCGTTCGGGGAAGTGGTGGCCAACAGCTACGTGCCCAAAGCGGTTGCCGCCTCCTGAGCATGCTGCGTCGCCTAACCCCCTGGCTGCTGCCGGCTGCCATCCTCGTCGCGTGGGAGATCGCGTCACGCACGGGCTGGCTGTCTGCGCGCATCCTGCCGGAGCCCGCCGCCGTGGCCACCGCGTTCTGGACGCTGCTGCGCTCCGGCGAGCTGGCGCATCACGTCGGCGTCAGCGCGGCGCGCGCGTTCTCGGCGCTGGCCGTCGGCGGCGGGCTGGGCCTGGTGCTGGGCCTGTTGACCGGCACCTGGCGCCACGCCGAGGCGTTGCTGGACACGACGCTGCAGATGCTGCGCAACATCCCGGCGCTGGCGCTGATCCCGCTGGTCATCCTGTGGTTCGGCATCGACGAGGCGGCCAAGCTGGTGCTAGTGTCCGTGGGCGTGTTCTTCCCGGTCTACCTGAACACCTTCCACGGCATCCGCAACGTCGACCGCGACCTCATCGAGATGGCGCGCAGCTACGGCCTCGGCGGCTGGCAGCTGTACAGGCAGGTCATCCTGCCCGGCGCGCTGCCGTCCATCCTCGTCGGCCTGCGCTTCTCGCTGGGGCTGATGTGGGTGCTACTCATCGTCGCCGAGACGCTGTCGGCGCAGGCCGGCATCGGCTACCTGACGATGAACGCCCGCGAGTTCCTGCAGACCGACATCGTGCTGGTGGGCATCCTGCTGTACGCGCTGCTGGGCAAGCTGGCTGACGTGGTCGCGCGCGCGCTGGAGCGGGCGTGGCTGCCCTGGCATCGAGGCTATGCGGCCGAAGGAACCTGACGATGTGGCTCACCGAGTTCGACACCCCCGTGCTGCCGCGTGACGCCGTGGCCAACGATCCCCCTGCACGCGCCACCTCGCACGGCCTGGCGCTGACGCTGCGCGGCGTCGACAAGTCCTTCGGCACCCGGCACGTGCTGCAGAACCTCGACCTCAACGTCGCGCCCGGCGAGTTCGTCGCGCTGGTGGGCCGCAGCGGCTGCGGCAAGAGCACGCTGCTGCGCCTCATCGCGGGGCTGGACGCGCCCTCGGCCGGCGTCGTCGACGCCGGCGCGACGCATGAACGCCGGCTGATGTTCCAGGATGCGCGGCTGCTGCCGTGGAAGCGCGTCGTCGACAACGTCGCGCTGGGACTGGCGGGCCGCGACGCCAGGGCCCGCGCGATGGAGGCGCTGGCCCAGGTGGGCCTGGCCGGCCGCGGCGACGACTGGCCGGCGACGCTCTCGGGCGGCCAGCGTCAGCGCATGGCGCTGGCCCGCGCGCTGGTGCACCGCCCGCGCCTGCTGCTGCTGGACGAGCCGCTGGGCGCGCTGGATGCGCTGACGCGGCTGGAGATGCACCGCCTCATCGAGCAGCTGTGGCAACGTCACGGCTTCACGGCACTGCTGGTGACGCACGACGTCGCCGAGGCCGTCGCGCTGGCCGACCGCGTGCTGCTCATCGACCGAGGCGGCATCGCGCTGGACGCGACGGTCACGCTGCCCCGCTCGCGCTCACGGGCGGCGCCGGGGTTCGCCGAGCTGGAAGACCGGGTGCTGAGACACATCATCGGGCACCCGACAAGCACCTAACGACGCATCAGCTTCCACACCCGCGGCACCACCAGCACGGCCACCAGCAGCGCCAGCAGGCCCTGCGACAGCGGCCGCTCGATGAACACGCTCCAGTGGCCGCTGCCGATGGACAGCGCGTTGCGGCCCTGGGCTTCGGCCAGGGGCCCGAGGATCATGCCGACGACCACCGGCGCGGTCGGGAAGTCGAAGCGCCGCATGACGACGCCCACCAGGCCCAGGCCCAGCATCAGGAACAGGTCGAACGCGCTCTGGCGCATGCCGTACACGCCCACCGTCGCGAAGATCAGGATGCCCGCGTACAGCTGCGGCTTGGGGATCTTCAGCAGCTTCACCCACAGGCCCACCAGCGGCAGGTTCAACACCAGCAGCATCACGTTGCCGATGTACAGCGACGCGATCAGCGCCCACACCAGCGCCGACGACGTCGTGAACAGCTGCGGGCCCGCCTGGATGCCGTAGTTCTGCAACGCGCTCAGCAGGATGGCGGCGGTCACCGAGGTCGGGATGCCGAGCGTGAGCAGCGGCACCAGCGTGGCCGTCACTGCGGCGTTGTTGGCGGCCTCGGGGCCGGCCACGCCTTCGATGGCGCCGGTGGTGCCGAACTCTTCCTTGTGCGGGCTGAGCTTGCGCTCGACGGCGTAGCTCAGGAAGGTCGGGATCTCCGAGCCGCCGGCCGGGATGGTGCCGAACGGGAAGCCGATGGCCGTGCCGCGCAGCCACGCGGGGATGGAGCGCTTCCACTCCGTCTTCGTCATGTGCACGCTGCTGAGCTTGTTGATCTCGGACTTGCTGCGGCCCTCGTACAACGCCATGTAGAGCGTCTCGCCGACGGCGAACAGGCCCACGGCCACCAGCACCGTCTCGATGCCGTCCATGAACTCGGGCACGCCGCCCGTGTAGCGCACCTGGCCGGTGATCTGGTCCAGCCCGATGAGGCCCATGGCCAGGCCGATGAACAGCGCCGTCATGCCGCGCAGCGTGCTCTTGCCCAGCACGGCGCTGACGGTCGTGAACGCCAGCAGCATCAGCAGGAAGTACTCCGGCGGGCCCAGCGTGACGGCGAAGTCCGCCACGACCGGCGCGAACAGCGTGACCAGCACCGTCGCCACCGTGCCGGCGACGAACGAGCCGATGGCCGCCGTGGCCAGCGCCGCGCCGGCGCGGCCGCTCTTGGCCATCTTGAAGCCCTCCAGCGCCGTCACCATCGTGCCGGTCTCACCCGGCGTGTTGAGCAGGATGGAGGTGGTGGAGCCACCGTACATCGCGCCGTAGTAGATGCCGGCGAAGAAGATCATCGACGCGGTCGGCTCGACCTGCGACGTGATCGGCAGCAGCATGGCCACCGTCACCGCCGGGCCCAGGCCCGGCAGCACGCCGATGCCGGTGCCGATGACGCAGCCGAGGAAGGCCCACAACAGGTTGATGGGCGTGCCGGCGGCGGCAAAGCCGCCCATCAGCTGGTTCCAGAGATCCATCATGATCGGCCGCTCCTCACAGCCAGCCGCTGGCCGTCAGGCCCGGCAGGTTGATGGCCAGCAGCTTGCTGAACATCCAGAACACCGGCGCCGCGATGGCCACGCCGGTCAACAGGTCGATGGCGCTCTGCTTCGCGGCACCACCCGGCTTGCCCTCCGCCATGCGCAGCCCGCGCACGGCCAGCGCAAAGCACAGGCCGCAGGCGAGGATGAAGCCGATCGTCGTGATGAGGCTGGCGTTGGCGACGACGCCGGCCACCACCCACGCCACGGCGCGCCAGTCGCCGCGTTCGGCGCCGGACGGTGCTTCCATCTCTCGGTAGCCGCCCGTGCGCGCCTCCCACACCAGCCAGCCGCCACACACCATCAGCACGACGGACACCAGCCACGGCAGCGCGTTGGGTCCCACGCCGGCATAGCCGGCATCGGACGGGATGAACGTGGCGCCGAACGCCATGACGGCGCCGACGACGAGGACGCCAAGGCCGACCAGCGTCTGGCTGGCGGTGGAAGGATTCACGCTGCTCATGGAGCCGCCTCCGTGTTTGTATTGGGCCGAGCGCCGGGCCGCCCCAAGCCGGCCCGTCTGGCGATGTGCTTGGCGGTCGATCCGCCAAGCATCGCCGTCCCCTCGGGGGACCGACCAGGCTTGCCGGCGTCCAGCCGACGCAAGACTGGGCGAGGGGCTTCAGATCATTCCGCTCTTCACCATGATGGCGCGCAGCGTCGCGAACTCACGGTCGACGAAGGCATCGAACTCGGGCCCCGCCAGCAACGCCGGCGTCCAGCCGTTCTTGTCGACGGATTCCGCCCAGCTCTTGCTCTTGGTGGCCGCCACGACGAGGTCGGTCAGCGCCTTGCGCTGCTCGGGCGTGATGCCCGGCGGCGCATAGACGCCACGCCAGTTGCCGATCTCCACATTGATGCCCAGCTCCTTCAGCGTCGGCGCGTTCACGCCCTTCAGGCGCTCCGGCGACGTGACGGCCAGCGCGCGCATCTTGCCGCTCTCCAGGTAGGGCTGGAACTCGCTGAAGCCGCTGCCACCGATGGTGACGTTGCCGCCCAGGATGGCCGCCGTCGCCTCGCCACCGCCGCGGAACGGCACGTAGTTGATCTTGGCCGCATCCACGCCGACGTCGCGGGCGATCATGGCCGCGGCGACATGCTCGGTCGCGCCGCGCGAGCCGCCGCCCCACTTCACGCTGCCGGGGTCCTTCTTCAGCTGCTCGATGACGTCCTTCATCGTCTTCAGCGGCGAGGCCGCGTGGACGACGAACACGTTGTATTCGCTGATGAGGCGGGCGATGGGCGTGGCCTGCGACAGGCTCACCGGCGGCTTGCCGCTGATGATGCCGCCCAGCATGACGGCGCCCATGACCATCAACGCGTGCGGGTCGCCCTTGCTGGCGTTGACGAACTGGGCCAGGCCCAGCGCGCCGGCGGCACCGCCCTTGTTCTCGAACTGCACGGACGACGCGACGCCCGCATCCTGCAGCGCCTTGCCCAGTGCACGGCCCGTGGTGTCCCAGCCGCCGCCGGGGTTGGCGGGGATCATCATCTTCATCGGCACGCCGGACGCGCTGGCCGTGAGCGGCAGCGCGCCGGTGGCAGCCAGCGCCGCCAGGGACTTGAGGAAGGTGTCGCGACGCATGGTTGTCTCCTTTGACGTCATCAGTGAACTCGCGGGCCGAGCGCCGGGCCGCTCCCAAGCCGGCCCGCTCTGGCGATGTGCTTGCGGCTCGAAGCCGCAAGCATCGCCGCCCCCTCGGGGGGCCGGCCAAGGTACTCCTTGGACGAGGGGCCTGTCAGAACGAGTGATAGATGCCGGCCTCGATGCCGCGCGAGTCGTCACCCAAGGCAATCGCCGATCCACCGGGGATCAGGAAGCGGCCCGTCTTGCTATTGTTGACCTGCGAGAACGTCGTGTAGAGCGACGTGCGCTTGGACAGGTTGTGCACGTAGCCGATGGCGTACAGCTTGCCCGTGTAGTCCTCGCCATTGGCGCTGTTGCGCGAATGCGCGTTGACGAAGCTGGCGCGGACGATGCCGCTGCCCACTGCGTAGTGCGCGCCGATGACGACGTTCTTCTGCTCGCGCGTCGTCTGCTTGCTGTTGTGCACCAGGCCCAGCAGCTTGAGCGCGCCGAGCGTGTAGCTGCCGCCCAGGTTGACAACCTTGAACTTGTCGCCTGCCGCGGTGTTGGTGGTCTCCGACACGCCCAGTGCGACGTCCAACCCGTTGCCGGCCCAGCCCAGACGCGCGCCGACGTAGCGGCCCGTCGATCCCTCGCCCGCCGCCACCATGGCCTGGCCGTAGACGCCGCCGAGGCCGTCGGGCAGGAAGTAGCCCACCGAGTTGTCGGAGCGGATCACCGTCTTGGACGTGGCCGACACACCGTCGAAGCCGTAGACCAGGTTGCTGGCCGCGCCCACGCCGTTGGTGCCGAAGGCGTTGAACTTGCTGATGTTCCAGAACGTGGGCGTGTAGTCGCGGCCCAGGCGCAGCTCGCCGGCATCCTTGCTGGCGAGGCTGACCGTCGCGCGGCGGCGCCAGTCGCCACCCGAGCCGACGTCGGGGCCGATGGCGCCTTCCAGGTGGAAGCTGGCCGTCAGCCCGTCGCCCAGGTTCTCCTGGCCGCGAAAGCCGATGCGGCTGGTCTGCATGCCGTCGATGCTCTCCAGGTTCAGCGTCTTGCTGCCGTTCTTGATGCGCTGCACACCGACGTCGAGCACGCCGAAGATGGTCACGCTGGAGGCCTGGGCCGCGGCCAGTGTGGCGGTGCCCGCCAGCAACGCGGCGACGAGCGCCTTCGCTTGGAAGTTCATGGTTGTCTCCTGTTTATGACTTATGGGAGCCGCCATGTTTGAAAGCCAGGCTGTCAATCCGCTGTCCAACGCGTCGGGGTAAACCTCAAGCTCCGGCCCCGCTCGCTGCAGTGCTAGCGTGTCGCCATGAAGTTGCTGGTCATCGAAGACAACGCCGCGATGCAGACCACGCTGCAGCGCTCCTTCGAGCGACGCGGCTTCAAGGTGGTCATCTGCGACGACGGCGCGAAGGCGCTGGGCCGCTGGCGCGCGGCCGTGCCCGACGTCGTATTGCTGGACCTGTCCATGCCCGGCCTGGACGGCCTGGAGGTGCTGGCCCAGGCGCGCGCCGAGGGGCTGACGACGCCCGTCATCATCATCACGGCCCGCGGCACGCTGGGCGACAAGATCCTGGGCCTGAACACCGGCGCCGACGACTACCTGCCCAAGCCCTTCGACCTGGACGAGCTGGAAGCCCGCATCCGCGCGCTGGTGCGCCGCCAGGGCCAGGCCAGCGAGGGCTTCCGCACCGTCGAGGCGCCCAGCTTCTGCGGGCTGCGCGCGGACGCCGACAGCGGCGCCGTCTACCACCACGGCCAGCCGCTGGACCTGCCGCCGCGCGAGGCGGCGCTGCTGCGCGCGCTGCTCGTGCGGCCGGGTCAGGCGGTGGCCAAGGATCGGCTGTTCGAGCTGGTGTTTGCCGACGCCGCCGACGCCCAGCCCGATGCCATCGAGGTGGTCGCGTACCGACTGCGCAAGCGGCTTGCCACGACAGGCGCCAAGCTCGTCACGTTGCGCGGCCTCGGCTACATCCTCCAGGCCGATGACTGAGTTCCGCCAGCGACTGGCCGGCCTGTCCATGCGCGCGCGGCTGCTGTGGGGCATCCTGCTGCCGGTGGGCCTCATCGTGGCCATCAACACCGTGAGCCTGTACCGCGACACGCTGCGCGCCGTGGACACCGCCTACGACCGCACGCTGCTGGCCTCGGCCAAGGCCATCGGCGAGCTGCTGGGCGTGGACGGCAGCGGCGAGCAGGCCCGGCTTGTGGCCGCCGTGCCCTACGCGGCGCTGGAGGCGTTCGAGACCGACAGCCGCAGCCGGCTGTACTTCCGCGTGCTGGGCTTCAAGGGCGAGATGGTGTCGGGCTACGATGACCTGCCCACCTGGCAGGGCAAGCTGCCCGACCAGGGTGCCTACCCGGCGCTGGTGGACTTCTACGACGACCACTACCGCGGCGAGCCGGTGCGCATGGCCGTGCTGCTGCAGCCGGTGTCGGGCCAGACCGGCATGGGCCTGGCCACCATCCAGGTCGCCGAGACGCTGGCGCTGCGCCGCAGCCTCGCGCGCCAGGTGCTGCTGCACACGCTGTGGCGGCAGGCCGCGCTGCTGGCCATCATCGCCATCGTCGTGTGGGCAGTCGTGCAACGTGCGACACGCCCGGTGCGGGAACTCAGTGCCGCGCTGCGCGAGCGCGATGCCGACGACCTCAGCCCGCTGCAGGCGCCGGGCCTGCCGGCCGAGTTGGCACCGCTCATCGTCGCCACGAACGACGCGCTGGCCCGCCAGGCCCGGCTGCTGGAGCACCAGAAGCGCTTCGTGCGCGATGCCTCCCACCAGCTGCGCACGCCGCTGGCCGTGCTGAAGGTGCAGGTGCAGTCGGCCCGCCAGGGCGACGTGGAGCCGCAGCAGGCGCTGGCCGAGATCGACACCACGGTGGCCCGCGCCACGCAGCTGGCCACGCAGATGCTCGCACTCGCCCGCGCCGAGCAGATGCGCCAGCAGCGCGACGACATGCCCGTGCTGGACTGGGCCGACATCGTGCGCGCGATGGCGCTGGACCTGGCGCCGCTGATTGCCAAGCAGCGGCTGGACTTCGACATCCACACCGAAGCTGCGCCCATCGCCAGCCACGAATGGGCGCTGCGCGAGCTGACGCGCAACCTGCTGCACAACGCGATCCAGCACACGCCGGCCGGCGGCCGGCTCGCCATCGCGCTGACGGTGCAGGCCGGTTCGGCGCGGTTGCTGATCGCGGACGGCGGCCCGGGGCTCACGCCCGAGCAGCAGCAACGCCTCTTCCTGCCGTTCGCCGTCGGCGAGGGGGGCGAGGGCTCGGGGCTGGGACTGGCCATCTGCCAGGCCCTGGTGCATTCGCTGGGCGGACAGATCACGCTCGTCAACCGGCTGGACGACGGCCGCATCGCCGGGCTCGACGCACGAGTAGACCTGCCCCTGCACACCTGAACCCCCTCGAGCACACTGCCCGCATGCGCACGCTCCCCCGCCTTCTCAGTGTTCTCGGCCTTGCCGGACTTCTCGCCACGCTGCTGCTCGCAACCGGCTGTGCCAGCAGCAGCGGTGACTGTGGCTCGCCCTACGGTGCATCGCCCCAGTTCAGGAACTGCGCGTTCAACAACCCGCCCAATCCCGCCGCGCCACCGAGCGCCAGCGGGTGGGCCATCTGGTCCCGGTTCCTGTTCGGCAGCAAGGTCGGCACGGTGCCAGTCGACGCGATTCCCGTGCAGCCCCTGCCCCCCACGCAGCTGGACGCGCTGGATCCGCATGCCAACCACATCGTGCGGCTGGGCCATTCGTCGCACCTGCTCAAACTGCAGGGCAAGTTCTGGCTCATCGATCCCGTCTTCGGGGAGCGCGTGTCACCGGTCAGCTTTGCCGGCCCCAAGCGCTTCCATCAGCCGCCGCTCGCGCTGCAGCAGCTGCCCGCCATCGAAGGGCTGATCCTGTCGCACGACCACTACGACCACCTCGACGTACCCACCATCGAGTACCTCGCGCAGCGCGTGCAGCGCTACTTCGTGCCGTTGGGCGTCAAGGCGCGGCTGGTGGGCATGGGCGTGCCGGCCGAGCGCGTGCAGGAGTTCGACTGGTGGCAGGCCACCACGCACGCCGGCGTGACCGTCACCGCCACCCCGGCACAACACTTCTCAGGCCGCACGCTCACCGACCGCAACAGCACGCTGTGGGCGTCGTGGGCCCTGGAAGCCGGCGGCCAACGGCTGTTCTACAGCGGCGACTCGGGCTACTTCGACGGCTTCCGGCAGATCGGCGAGCGCTTCGGTGGCTTCGACCTGGCGCTGATGGAAAACGGTGCCTACGACACCTACTGGCCCGCCGTTCACATGACGCCCGAGCAAACCGTGCAGGCCTTTCAAGACCTGCGCGGCAAGGTGCTGTTTTCCGTGCACAACAGCACTTTCGACCTCGCCTTCCACACCTGGCGCGACCCGCTGGACCGCATTGCCGACCTGACGGCCTCTCGCGGCATCGAACTCGCCACCCCCGAGATCGGCGAGGTGCTGACCGTCGGCCAGCCGCGTCGCAATCAGCGGTGGTGGGCCGCGCTGAAGTGAGCCCGTGTGCCGGGTGCCGGCGCGGCGAACGGCTCAGTCAAACGGGAGTCCGTTCCCGGTCAGCAGGTCGCGCGCCTGGGCGTCACCGCTGCCCGCCGCAGCCTGCAGCAGTTGCACGGCCCGTGCCTCGTCGACCGGCATCGTCTCGCCGTCAAGCAGCAGACAGGCCAGCAAGTACGCCGGCGCCAGCGTGGCCAATTGCAACCGCGGGTCGAAGCGGGTGTCGTTGGACGGGCTGCCGCGCATGCCGCGAATCTGCCGGATGACCCCGCCTGCGGGCGCCGCAAGCCGCCCGTGGCACCATGTCGCCCCATGCCCCTCCACGTCGCCTGCCTCTGCGCCGCCTGGTGCCGCACCTGCGAGTCCTACCAGCAAGTCTTTGAAGCCGCCTGCGCCGAGCTGCCGCAGGCCGGGCTGCAGGTGCGCTGGATCGACATCGAGGACGAGGCCGAGCTGATCGGCGACCTGGACATCGAGACCTTCCCGACGCTGCTGATCGCCGACGCCGAACATGTGCGCTTCGCCGGCCCGCTGACGCCGCAGCCGGAAACGCTGAAGCGCATCCTGCGTGCGCACCTGGCCGACGCGACACCGGCGCGGGTGGAGCCGGCCTACGCCGAGCTGGCGCAACGGCTCAGGGCCCCAGGCTGACGCAGCGCCGCCCGCGTTGAGGCAGGATGGCCGCCATGACCTCGCTGCTGCTGCGCCTCGCCCTGCTGGCCTGCGCCCTGCTGGCTGCCGGCCCGCTGCAGGCCCAGCCGCTGAAGGTGGGCTCCAAGCGCTTCACTGAAAGCTATCTGCTCGGCGAGATCGTCAGCCAGACGCTCGTCGCGCAGGGCATCCCCGCCGAGCACCGCCAGGGCCTGGGCAACACGGCCATCCTGGCCGCCGCGCTGCGCGAGGGGCAGATCGACGTCTACCCCGAGTACACCGGCACCATCGTGCGCGAGCTGCTCAGGCGCGAGGCCGGCGCCGACGCGCAGGCGCCGCTGGCGCAGATCAACACGTGGCTGCGGCCGCTAGGCCTGAAGGCCGCGGTGCCGCTGGGCTTCAACAACAGCTATGCGCTGGCGATGCGCGAGGCCGACGCGGCGCGGCTGGGCATCGCGACGATCTCCGACCTTGCGGCCCGCGCCCCGGCGCTCAAGCCCGGCCTGTCGCACGAGTTCATCGCTCGCGCCGACGGCTGGCCCGCGCTGCGGCACGCCTACGGCCTGGCGCTGGAGGCCGGCGCCGGGCTGGACCACGGCCTGGCCTACCAGGCGCTGGCCGGTGGCCAGGTGGACCTCATCGACGTCTACACGACCGACGCACAACTGGCCCGCCAGCCGGTGCGCGTGCTGAAGGACGACCGGCAGTTCTTCCCGCGCTACGACGCCGTGCTGTTGATGCGCGCGACGCTGGACGAGCAGCCGCTGCAGACCTTGACCGGGCGCCTGCCGCAGGCGCGCATGATCCAGCTCAACGCGGAGGCCGAGCTGGAGGGGCGCCCGTTCGACGCCGTGGCGCGCGGCTTTCTGCAGGCAGCGCCGGCGCAGGCCCAGGCCCAGGGGCTGACGGCACGTCTGCTGGCGCCCGACCTGCCGCGCCTGCTGGCCCAGCACCTGGCGCTGGTGCTGGGGTCGTTGCTGCTCGCCGTCGCGCTGGCCGTGCCGCTGGGCATCGCCGCCCACCGCCTGCCGCGGCTGGCCGCGCCGGTCATGGCGGTGGCCGGCCTGCTGCAGACCCTGCCGTCGCTGGCGCTGCTGGCCTTCCTGATCGCGCTGCTGGGGCGCATCGGCTTTGTGCCGGCGCTGCTGGCGCTGTTCGTCTACGCCCTGCTGCCCATCGTGCGCAACACGCACGCGGGCCTGCGGGGTGTGCCCGTGGGGCTCACGCAGGCCGCCCAGGCGCTGGGCCTGACGCGCGGCCAGACGCTGCGCGCCGTTGAGCTGCCGCTGGCGCTGCCCACGCTGATGGCCGGCGTGAAGACGGCCGCCGTCACCAACGTGGGCACGGCCACCGTCGCCGCGTTCGTCGGTGCGGGCGGGCTGGGCGAGCGCATCGTCGCCGGGCTGGCCGTCAACGACAGCGCGCTGATGCTGGCCGGCGCGTTGCCGGCCGCGGCGCTGGCGGTCGTCGTGCAACTGGTATTCGACGGGATGGAGCGCCGCATCGCACCGGTTCACAATCGCCCCAAAACAAGTTGGGACCGAGGGGCATGAACGCAACGAGGCGATCAGGCATGTGGGTGCTGGGGCTGCTGGCCGCAGGCGCGGCGCAGGCCGGTTGCTCGCGCGTTGTCGACGTGCCCGTGGCGCCCATCGGCGTCAGCGTGCGCTTCGAGCAGGGCCGCGCCCAGGGCATCTACCCGACGCTGCTGCGCGAGATCGCCGCGGGCACGGCCTGCCAGCTCTCGATGCAGCAGGTGCCCCGCGCGCGCCAGCAATCCATGTTCGATGGCGGCCAGGCCGACGTGCTCATTCCCGCGTCGGCCACGCCGGCACGCGACGCCAGTGCCGAGTTCGTGCCGCTGATCCAGGTGCGCGCCAGCCTGCTGACGCTGGACGGCGAGGCCGCGGTGCCGCGCTCGCTGGCGGAGCTGGTGGCCCTGCCCGACTACAAGCTGGTGGTCGTGCGCGGCTTCTCGTTCGGCGCGGCCTATGACGCCGCCATCGCCACGCTGCGCCAGCGCCAGCGCCTCGTCGAGGAGGCCGACCCGGCCGGCGTCGCCCGCGCGCTGCGCCTCGGGCTGGCACCGGCCACCGTCATGACGGCCTCCATCCTCGTGGGAACGTTGGCGACGGAGCCCGACCTGTCGCCGCTGCTGAAGCGGCTGCGCGTGGAGCCGCTGGAGGAGCTGGGCTGGAACGCCAGCGGCGTGTACCTGTCGCGCCGCCTGGGCGAGCCCGAACGGCGCCTGCTGCGCCACGCCTTCGGCCAGGCTGGCCGCGCAGGGCGCGTCTGGCAGCTGTTCAACGAGTACCACCCGCCGGGCAGCCTGGGCGGCAGCATCCGCCCGCTGCCCTGAAGCGGGAGGCGACGCCTCAGCGCACC
The DNA here is from genome assembly GCF_058794515.1 of Roseateles sp. GW823-FHT07B05. NCBI lineage: Bacteria > Pseudomonadati > Pseudomonadota > Betaproteobacteria > Burkholderiales > Sphaerotilaceae > Roseateles > Roseateles sp. GW823-FHT07B05. The sequence goes on along the minus strand of NZ_JBXAGX010000009.1, from coordinate 112,013 downwards.
TGGCTGCTGTAGTCCAGCGGCACCCAGGTCCAGCCCTTGCCGGCCTGGCGCAGCCGGCCCACGCCGGGGAAGTTGAAGTGCGTCACCGCCACCAGGCTGCCGCTGGCGGCCAGCTCGGCGAACACACGGGCGCGCGTCTGCGCGGCCTGCGGCTCGTCGGTGTCGAATGCGATGGTCACCTCGGGCGACACCAGCTGCACGGACGCGACGTGGATCAGGTCGCCGATCAGCATCAGCCGCTGGCCCTGGCTCTCCACGGCATAGATCGCATGGCCGGCCGTGTGGCCGTGGGCCGCCATGGCGCGGATGCCCGGCACGATCTCGCCGTCGCGCTCGAAAGGCTGCAAGCGGCCGGCCTGCACATAGGGCGCCAGCGAGGCCTGCGCGCCCTGGAAGAAGCCCTTCTGTTCCTTGGGCGCGGCTTCCGCGTGGGCCTTGGACAGCCAGTAGTCGGCATCGGCCTTGTCGGCATGCACCGTGGCGTTGGGGAACACGCGCTGACCGCCGGCCGCGAGGCCACCGACATGGTCGGGGTGCAGGTGGGTGATGAGGATGTCGTCGACCTGCTCGGGCTGGTAGCCGGCCGCGCGGATCTGCGCCGCCAACCTGCCCAGCGTGGGGCCGAACAACGCGCCGGCGCCGGCATCCACCAGCACGAGGCGGCTGCCCGTGTTGATGAGCCAGGCGTTGACGGAGGTCTCCAGCGGCGCGGTCTGGAAATGCTGCTTCAGGCCCTCGGCGACGCGGCCCGCCGGTGCATGCAGCAGCTGGTCCACCGGCAGCGCGACGGTGCCGTCGCTCAGCGAGGTCACCTCGACGCTGCCCACCATCAGGCGGTACCAGCCGGGCGCCTGCGTCTTGAGCTGCGGCGCAGCAGCGCTGGCCGGTGCCGGCAGGCTGGCGAAGGCGAGGCCGGCCAGCGCCAGCGCGGAGGCGATGGCGAGGCGGCCGAGGGCCGTGCGGCGGCTGCGGGAGGGCGTCGGGAAAGGAGTGGCGTGGGAGGTCATGGCGGCTTTCGGGTCGATGCGTTGAAGAAGCGGTGTTCGTGACACGGAGCGCATTGTTTTGTTTTGCGTTTCACAGAACAATCACATCAAACGCAAACGCCATTTGCGAAATACGCAAAGACGCCAACAATGATCGAAGCCCTGGACACCTTCCTCGCCGTTGCCGCGCACGGCAGCTTCTCGGAGGTCGCGCGCCGGCAGGATGTGGCCGTGTCGTCCGTCACGCGCAAGATCGACGCGCTGGAGGCCGAGCTGGGCAGCCGGCTCTTCCACCGCAGCCCGCGCCGCCTGGCGCTGACCGACGCCGGTGAGCAGTTCCTGCCGCGGGCGCGCAACATCCTGGGCGAACTGGCGGGCGCCAAGGAGGCGCTGCAGGCCGGCGACGGCGAGCCGCGCGGCCTGCTGACGGTGACGGCACCCACCGTGTTCGGCCGCCGCCATGTCGTCGGCGCGCTGGCGAGCTTTCTGCGGCGCTACCCGGACATCGAGGTGGACCTGCACCTCAGCGACCAGATCGTCGACCTGTCCGAGCAGCGCATGGACATCGCCATCCGCATCGGCGTGCTGCCCGACAGCGACCTGAGCGCCACGCAACTCGCGCAGGTGCGCCTGGTCACCTGCGCCAGCCCCGCCTACCTGGCCCGCGCCGGCCGGCCGCAGACACCGGAAGCCCTGATGGCGCACGACTGCATCACCGTCGCCACGCCGCCGGCGCCCGGTTTCGTGTGGCGCTATGCCGGCGTCAACCGCAACCAGCCGCTGCCGGTGCGCGGCCGCTACCGCACCGACGACAAGGACGGCATGCTGCAGGCGGCGCTGCAGGGCGTGGGCGTGCTGCACATGGCCACCTGGGTGGTGTGCGACCACCTGCGCTCGGGCGAGCTGGTCGCGCTGTTCCCCGAGGAAGCCACCGCGCCGGTCGCACCCGGCACGCCGGGCATCCACGCCGTACGCCTGCCGGGCCGCAGCCACGCCGCCAAGTCGCGGCTATTCATCGACCACCTGCGCGCCGAGATCGGCGAGGTGCCTTGGTGGGACCGGCTGCTGCAGGCGGATCGCCTGGCGTCGCCTCAGGCCGCGTGATCGAGGACGAGGCTACGGCTGCCTGATCGCGGGTCCTCAATACCCGTTCGAAGATCGAATGGGGCGCTCGCCCGTGGGCCAGCCCGAACGCGCAGGCTGCCGCCGGCATGACCACGAGGCCTCGCACGCGGTATCCGCGCCCTGGCTGGCACTCGCCGCGTGCAGGCAAGAAAAAAGCACCTGGCGTCTCCGCTAGGTGCTTGTTTCGTTTCTTAATTTTGGTGGGCCCTGAGTGACTCGAACACTCGACCTACGGATTAAGAGTCCGCTGCTCTACCAACTGAGCTAAGAGCCCTGATTCAACCAGACCTGCGTCTTGCTGAGCCAATCATTATAGCGTGATTTTTTGGATCGCGCCAGAAATTCTGGTGGGACGTGCAGGATTCGAACCTGCGACCAACGGATTAAAAGTCCGCTGCTCTACCGACTGAGCTAACGTCCCGTGTCCAGCAGAGCCCGCCATTATAGGCAGAGTTTTATCGGCTCTGCAAGAATTTTCATTCAACGTTCTTCAAGACGTCTGGCGGGCCAGATGCAGGCGCTGCAGTTCGGCCGCCGCGCACAGGCCGAAGGTCGCCGTGACCGCGACGCTGGAGCCGTAGCCGTGGCAGTTCAGGCTGCCGTCCACCTCGGCGACTTCGCACGCCTCACCCTCGCCTTGCTGCGGCAAATGCACCGGCTCGCGTGAGTAGATGCAGGCGACGTCCATCCTGCCGCTGCGCGGCGCGCCGTGGTGCTTGCGCAGGCGCTGGCGCAGCGACGCCAGCAGCGGGTCGTGCGTCGTGGCGCTGAGATCGTCGAGCTGCACGCGGTGCGGCTCGCGCTTGCCACCGGCAGCACCGACGGTGACGAAGGGCAGCCCGCGCTCGCGCGCCCAGGCTGCCAGCGTGGCCTTGGCGCGCACCTGGTCGCAGCAATCGATGAGACCGTCGAAGTCGGCATCACCGATCAGCGCCGGCCAGTTGTCGGGCTCGACGAACTCCTCGATGACGCGCACCGCGCAGCCGGGATGGATGTCGGCAATGCGCAGCCGCAGCGCCTCGGCCTTGGCCATGCCGACGGTGGAGCCCAACGCCTGGATCTGGCGGTTGATGTTGGATTCGGAGACCTGATCGAGGTCGATCAGCGTCAGCGCGGCCACGCCGCTGCGGGCCAGCGCCTCGACGGCCCAGGAGCCAACGCCGCCCAGGCCCACGACCGCGAAGCGCGCGGTACGCAGGCGTTGGTAGGCCGCGTCGCCATGCAGCCGGCGCAGACCGCCAAAGCGGCGCTCCAGATCAGCGTCGAGCTGATCCGCGAGCATCACTTCAGCGTGGCCAGGCGTTCCTTGCCCGCTTGCGCGGCTTCGGTGCCGGGGTAGGCCTTGATGAGGTCTTCAAGGCTGCGTCGTGCGGCCTTGTTGTCCTTCAGTTCGGCCTGGCAATTGGCCAGCGCGAGCAGCGCCTCGGGCGCGCGCGGATGGTCAGGGTTACCGGCGATGAAGGCCTTGAAGGTCGCGATGGCGTCCTTGTAGTCACGCTTGCCGTACTGCGCGTTACCCAGCCAGAAGCGCACCGAGTCGGTGTAGCCACTGGCCGTGTAGCGCTTCAGGAAGGCGTTCAGCGCGGCCACGGCCTCGGCGAAGTCGCCGCGGCGCACGAGGCCGATGGCGGCGTCGTACTGGCTGCGCTCGTCGGGGCTGACCTGGAACTCGCGGCCATCGAGGCTCACCTTCTGCGGCTCCAGCGGCTTCAGGCGGGCGTCGACGGACTGCGACTGGTCGGTCAGCTTGCGCTGCGTGTCGGACAGATCGCGAGCGAGCCGCTCATTGGCGCCGCGCAGCGTGGCAACCTCGGCGCGCAGTGCGTCGAGCTGGCTGTTGAGCTCCAGCATGCTGCGGCGCAGCGGCTGGAGCTGGTCCTGCACCAGCGAGTTGAGCTGCTCGGCGCGTTGCTTGGCGGCGTCCTCGTTGGCCTGGATCTTGGTGCGCAGCTCGAGGATGGCCTTGCGGGCTTCGTCATCCTCGAACAGGCCGGCCGAGGCCGGCTGCATGAAGGCCGCGCCCGCAGCCAGGGCCACCAGCGTCAGACGCAGTCCACGCATCACTTGTCCTTGAGCTCGACGCGGCGGTTCTTGCCCCAGGCTTCTTCGCCGCTGCCTTGCACGGCCGGGCGCTCCTTGCCGAAGCTGACGGCTTCGACCTGGGTGCCTGCCACGCCCAGCAGCGTCAGCGACTTGGCGACGGCTTCGGCACGGCGCTGGCCCAGGGCCAGGTTGTACTCGCGGCCACCGCGCTCGTCGGTGTGGCCTTCCAGCGTCAGCGCCAGCTTCTTGTTGTTGTTCAGGCGCTTGGCGTGCAGGTCGACCAGCGGGCGGAACTCTTCCTTGACGACGTCGCTGTCGAAGTCGAAGTAGACGACGCGCTTGCCCTGGACTTGCTGCGTCAGCTGTTCGTCCAGCGTGAGCGTCTTGACCTGGGTCTGGGCGACCGATTCGACCTTGGGTTGCACCGGAGCGGGCGGAGCGACGGGCGCGGCTTCCTTGACCGGCGCGGGCTCGTCCAGCTTGACGGTGGATTGGCAGCCTGCCAGGGCAGCAGCGGCAAGCAGGGTGAGCGCGTAACGGGTCAGCTTCATTCGAGTGGTCTCCACAACAGACGGGGGGCGGGGTGAAACAGCAGTGCCGACAACGTTGCCGGCGCGATATTGTCCAACATGGTGCGAGTCATACGATCACTGGGCTGCAAATGAACCCCAGGTCGGCTCGCGCACCTCGGCCAGCGTGACCAGCAGCGGCGTCTTGATCTTGCCGTCCAGCGTCGTCGTCATCAGCACTTCCTTGCCGCCAGCGCGGCTGGCGTAGACGATGAGCTTGCTGTTAGGCGCGAAGGACGGGCTTTCGTCGTCGTTGGCGTCGCTGATCTGCTGGGACTGGCCGGTGGCGATGTCCATCACGCACAGACGGAAGGCGCCGCCGTTGCGCGTGACGTAGGCCATGGTGCGGCCGTCCGGGCTGATGGCGGGGCTGATGTTGTAGTTGCCGTTGAACGTGACGCGCTCGGCCGCGCCGCCGCTGGCGGGCATGCGGTAGATCTGCGGGCCACCGCCCCGGTCGCTGACGAAGTAAATCTTGCTGCCGTCGGGCGCGTAGCAGGCCTCGGTGTCGATGGCGCTGCTCTGCGTGATGCGGCGCAGGCCCGAGCCGTCACGGTTGATGACGAACAGCTGCGTGCCGCCCTCGCGCGACAGGCTCAGCGCGAGCTGGCTGCCGTCGGGCGACCAGGCCGGCGCGCTGTTGGTGCCCTTGAAGTCGGCCAGAACGCGGCGCGTGCCGGTCTGCACGTCCTGGATGCGCACGGTGGCCTTGCCACTCTCGAACGACACGTAGGCCAGCTCGCGGCCGTTGGGCGCCCAGGCGGGCGAGATGATGGGCTCGGGACTCGTCAGCGCGACCTTGGCGCCCTCGCCGTCGGCATCGGCGATGACGAGGCTGTAGCGGCGGCCGGCCTTGGTGACGTAGGCCATGCGCGTGGCGAACACGCCCTTGTCGCCGGTCAACTTCTCGTAGATGACGTCGGCGATGCGGTGGGCCGCCAGGCGCGCATCGTCGGGATGCACCGCCTGGGCCTGGCCGATGATCTCGGCGCCCTTGACGACGTCCCAGAGCTTGAAGCGGATGTCCAGCCGGCCGTCGGCCAGCTTGTTGACCGAGCCGGCCACCAGCGCATCGGCCTGGCGGGCCTTCCAGTCCGCGTAGGCGGGCACGCTGGTCTCGCTGAGGGCGCCGGGTGCGTCGACGCTGCGGAACAGGCCGCTGCGCTCCAGGTCGGCGCGGATGATGGCGGCGATGGGCTGAGGCGACTTGGACTCGTCGCGGAAGTCGACGATGGCCACCGGGATGCGCGTGCCGCCGACGCCGGCGATATCGATGCGCAGCTGGGCGAACGCCGGGCTGGCAGCCAGCGCGGCAAGAACCGCGAGGCCGCGGCGGCGGGAGACGGGTGCAGACATGGCGCGCGATTCTGCCGCAGTAGACGCAGTCGTTACGTCAGACAAGGCGCCGACTTTGCAATCCCTTATGCAATCGCCGCGCTACAGCAGCACGATGTCGTAGTGCTCAGTCTGGTTGGTGGGCTCGGCCGTCAGCGAGATGGGCTTGCCGATGAAGTCGGACAGACCGGCCAGGTGGGCGCTCTCCTCGTCCAGCATCATCTCGACGACGTTGGCGGCGGCGACGACGCGGAACTCGCGCGGCGAGAACTGGCGCGCCTCGCGCAGGATCTCGCGCAGGATGTCGTAGCAGACGGAGCGCGCCGTCTTCACCTGGCCGCGGCCCTCGCAGGTGGGGCAGGGTTCGCACAGCATGCGGGACAGCGACTCGCGCGTGCGCTTGCGCGTCATCTCCACCAGGCCCAGTTGCGTGAAGCCGCCGACGGTGACCTTGGTGCGGTCGCGGCTGAGCTGCTTCCTGAACTCGGCCAGCACGGCAGCCTTGTGTTCCTCGCGCGTCATGTCGATGAAGTCGACAATGATGATGCCGCCCAGGTTGCGCAGGCGCAGCTGGCGGGCGATGGCACCCGCGGCTTCAAGGTTGGTCTTGAAGATGGTGTCGTCGAAGTTCTTCGCGCCGACGAAGCCGCCGGTGTTGACGTCGATGGTGGTCATCGCCTCGGTCTGATCGAACACGAGGGACCCGCCGGATTTCAGCTCCACCTTGCGCGCCAGCGCACGGGCGATCTCGGCGTCGACGTTGCACAGGTCGAAGATGGGCCGCTCGCCGCGGTAGTGCTCCAGCTTGGTCGTGGCGGCGGGCATGAAGGTCTCGCCGAAGGCGCGCAACACGTCGTACTGCATGCGCGAGTCGATGCGGATGTGGCCCGTGCGCTCGCTGGCCAGGTCGCGCAGCACACGCTCGACGAGGCTGAGGTCCTGGTGCAGCAGGCTGGCGGGAGGCGTCGTGAGGGCCTTCTCGCGGATCTGCTGCCAGGTCTTGCGCAGGTAGGCGATGTCGGCGGCGAGCTCCTCGTCAGACGCGTCTTCCGCGTTGGTGCGCAGGATGAAACCGCCGCCACCGCCCTGCTCCTTGCTGCCCACCAGCGTCACCATGCGGGCGCGCAGCGCCTCGCGCGTCTCTGGCGAGCCGATCTTCTGGCTGATGCCGATGTGCTCATCCTGCGGCAGGTAGACCAGCATGCGGCCGGCGATGCTGATCTGGCTGGACAGCCGCGCGCCCTTGGTGCCGATGGGGTCCTTGATGACCTGCACCGTCAACGGCTGGCCCTCGAAGACCAGGCGCTCGATGGGCGTCGGCGGCGCATCGTTGTTCTGGTGCCGCCCATGGCCGAACTGCGACGCGCTGTGCAGGTCGGCCACGTGCAGGAACGCCGCGCGCTCCAGGCCGATGTCGATGAAGGCGCTCTGCATGCCCGGCAGCACACGCACGACCTTGCCGAGGTAGACGTTGCCGACAAGGCCCCGCTCCAACGTGCGCTCGACGTGCAGTTCCTGCACCGCGCCGTTCTCGACCACCGCCACCCGCGTCTCCTGCGGGGACCAGTTGATCAGGATGTCTTCCATCTCTCATCCTTGAATGCTGATGCGTGCCGCCGCGCCGAGCGGCACGCATCAAAACTCGAAGTGAAATTTGTCCAAGAGCTGCGCCGTCTCAAAGAGGGGCAACCCCATGATGCCCGAGTAGCTGCCGGCAATGTTCACGATCCAGGCCGCCGCCTGGCTCTGGATGGCGTAGGCGCCGGCCTTGCCGAAGGGCTCGCGACTGGCGACGTAGCGGTCGATCTGCGCGGCGGACAGCGGCGCGAACTCCACCTGCGAAACGTTCAGCGCCTGGGCGTGGTGGGTGCCGTCGGTCACGGCCACGGCCGTGATGACGCGGTGGCTGCGGCCGGACAGCAGCGCGAGGATGCGGCGCGCGTCGGCCTCGTCTTCGGGCTTGCCGAGGATGAGGTCGTCGACGGCCACCGTCGTGTCGGCGCACAGGATGGGCGCCGGCGGCAGGCCGCGCGCGGCCCGGCGGGCGAGCGCCGCGTCCAGCTTGGCGGCCGTGACGCGGGCGCAGTAGGCCTCGGGCAGCTCACCTGCCTGCACCGCTTCCAGCGCCTCGGCATCCTCGTCGTCGCCGGGCAGCAGCAGCTCATGCCGCACGCCGAGCTGATCCAGCAGCTGGCGGCGGCGCGGGCTTTGCGAGGCGAGGTAGAGAAACGGTGCGTTCATTCGCGGTGGTAGGGGTGGCCGGTTGTCACGGTCCAGGCGCGGTACAGGCCTTCGGCCAGCAGCACGCGGGCAAAGGCGTGGGGCAGCGTCAGGTCGGACAGGCGCAGCGTCTCGTCGGCCGTGGCCTTCAGGTCGGGATGCAGGCCGTCCGGGCCGCCGATGATGAGGGCAGCGTCGCGGCCCTCCCCCATCCACAGCTTCAAACGCTCAGCGAGTTGAACGGAGGTGCGGCGTTCGCCGCGCTCGTCCAGGATGATGCGGCGCACGCCTTTCGGCAACGCGGCCTCGATGCGGGCCGCCTCGGCCGCCATCAGCTGCTCGGCCGTCTTGCTGCCGCGCGTCTCGGCCTTCACGGCCTTCAGCTCCAGCCTGAGCTCGGGCGGAAAGCGCTTGGCGAAGTCGTCATAGGCGGTGTCCGCCCAGGCCGGCTGGCGCTGGCCCACGGCGACGAGGAACAGCCGCATCAGCCCTTCTTGGCCGGTGCCTTCTTGACGGCCACCTTCTTGGCCGGGGCAGCCTTGGCGGTGGTCTTGGCAGCCGTCTTCGCGGGCGCAGCCTTCTTCACGCCCACCGTCGTCTTCACGGCTGCCTTCTTGTCCACGGGCTTCTTCGCGGCCGGCTTGGTGGCGCCGACCTTGATGGTCTTGGCCGCGGGCGTCTTCGCGTCGACGACGCGGGCCGGCGTCTTCTTGGCCGGCGTCTTCTTGGCAGCGGTCTTGGCCGCCGGCTTGGTGGCGGGCGCAGCCTTCTTGGCGGGCGCCGCGGCCTTCGTCGCCGGCGCCTTCTTCTTGGCCGGCGCGGCGTCTTCCGACGCCTTCACGAGCTTGGTCTCGCCGCTGGCGACCTTGAGCTTGACGGGCTTGTCGCCCCAGATCTCTTCAAGGCGGTAGTAGTCGCGGATGCCGGGCTGCATCACGTGCACGACGGCGGCACCGCAGTCCACGATGATCCATTCACCGTTGTCCTCGCCCTCCGTGCGCATGACCTGCATGCCGCGGCCCTTGACCGTTTCACGCACGCTGGAAGCGAGCGCCTTGGTCTGGCGGTTGCTGGTGCCGGAGGCAATGATGACGCGCTCGAACAGTGGCGACAGGTGCTCGGTATTGAACACGACGATGTTCTGAGCCTTGACGTCTTCCAGACCATCGACGATGGCCCGTTGCAGCTTGCGAATGTCCATTCAGGGCTTCTTCCCGTAAAGACGGTGCGAGTCAATATAGCTCGCCACGTCGGCGCCCACCAAGGGGCTGATGTCGTCGCCACGCGCGATCGCGTCGCGCACGGCGGTGGATGAGAGAGGGGTGTCCGGCAGGTTCAGCACCTGAAGGCGGTGCGGCGGCATGCCGGGCGGCGTCACGACGGCCTCGCCCGCGCGAGGCACGACGACCAGCGTGGCGAGTTTCGCCACCGCCTCGGCACGGTACCAGGTAGGCAGGCGGGCGTATTGGTCCTGGCCGATGAGGAACATCAGCTCGGCGTCGGGCGCCTCCGCCTTGAACTCGCGCAGCGTGTCGGCCGTGAAGCTGGGGCCACGGCGGTGCAGTTCGCGATCATCGATGGCAAAGCGCGGCTCGCCCGCAGTCAGCAGCCGCAGCATCTGCACGCGGTGCACGCCGGCGGCCATGACCTGGTCGGGCTTCTGCCACTGCCGGCCGGCGGGCAGCCACAGCAGGCGATCGGGCGCCAGCGCGTCCAGCGCGAAGCGGGCGAAAGCCAGATGGCCCAGGTGCGGAGGGTCGAAGCTGCCGCCGAAGAGGGCCAGCTTCATAGCCACAGCGCGGTAGGGGGTTCGTCGGCCCAGTCGCGCGGCCGCAGGAAGTCGGTGTACAGCCGTGCCTCGGGCGTGCCGGGCTCGGGGGCCCAGTCGTAGCGCCATTTCACCTGCGGGGGCATCGACATCAGGATGGATTCGGTGCGGCCGCCGGACTGCAGGCCGAACAGCGTGCCGCGGTCCCAGACGAGGTTGAACTCGACATAGCGGCCCCGGCGATACGCCTGGAAGTCGCGCTCGCGCTCGCCGTAGGCATAGCCCTGGCGGCGCTGCACGATGGGCAGGTAGGCGTCCAGGAAGGCGTCGCCCACCGATCGGATCAGCGCGAAGCCTCGGTCGAAGCCGCCCTCGGCGTAGTCGTCGAAGAAGATGCCTCCCACGCCGCGCGGCTCGTTGCGGTGCTTCAGGAAGAAGTACTCGTCGCACCAAGTCTTGAAGCGCGGATGCAGATCCTCGCCGTGCGGCACCAGCGCATCACGGCAGGTGCGGTGGAAGTGCTGGGCGTCGCGCTCGTAGCCATAGTAGGGCGTCAGGTCCATGCCGCCACCGAACCAGGTGACGGCCGGCGCGTTCGCGGGCAGCGCCGCGAACATGCGCACGTTCATGTGCACCGTGGGCACGAACGGGTTGTGCGGGTGGATGACCAGCGACACGCCCATGGCCTCGAAGGGCGCGCCGGCCAGTTCGGGGCGGTGCTGCGTGGCCGAGGGCGGCAGCACGCGGCCCTTCACGTGCGAGAAGTTGACCCCGCCGCGCTCGAACACGGCGCCGCCTTCTATGAGTCGCGACAGGCCGTCGCCCTCCAGCCGGCCGCCGGGCTCGCGGGCCCAGCCGTCGCTGACGAAGGCGTTGCCGTCGGCCGCTTCCAGCGCGGTGACGATGCGCAGCTGAAGGTCGAGCAGATAGTCGCGAACGGCTTGTGAGTTCATGGGCGCGGGCGGATGGGACTGGCCAGCGCGGGGCGCTTGCCCGTGCGGTGGCCGAGGTAGTCGGCAAAGGCGGCGAAGTCGGCGTCGACGTTGCCGGTCGGCTGGACGAAGCGCGTCAGCGACACGACGCGCTCCTTGAAGTCGAAGTAGCACAGGCCCACCGGCACGCCGGCCTGCACGGCCACCTGATAGGCGCCGGTGCGCCAGCCGGTCGCCAGCGAGCGCGTGCCCTCCGGCGCCGCGGCCAGCCAGAAGCGCTCGCCGCGCGCGGCGGCTTCCTGCATCTGGCGCACCGTGTCGCCGACGAGGCCGTGCGGGCTGCTGCGGTCCACGGCCACGCCGCCGATCCAGCGGGCCCACGGCCCCAGCAGCGGCACCTTGAACAGGCTGTCCTTGCCCCAGAAGCGCAGTTGCAGCCCCAGCGTCCACTTGGCCAGCACGCCGATGACGAAGTCCCAGTTGGACGTGTGCGGGTAGACCAGGATGACGCCCTGCTCCGCCGGCAGCCCGGGCACATCCACCGTCCAGCCGCACAGGCCCAGCATGCCGCGCGCCAGCCGGCTGTGGCGGCCGGTGGCGTGCAGCGGCCCGGTCAGGACGGTGGGACTGGCGGTCAACGCTTGATGGCGCGGTGGCCGATGTCGCTGCGGTACTGCCGCCCGGCGAACTGGATGCCGGTCGCCAGCTCGTAGGCGCTCTGCGCCGCCGTGCGGGCCGACTCGCCCAGCGCCGTCACACACAGCACGCGGCCGCCGCTGGTCAGCAGCTTGCCGTCCTGCTCGGTGGTGCCGGCGTGGAAGACCATGGCCTCGGCGTCATCCGCCGGCAGGCCGGTGATGGCATCGCCCTTGCGCGGATTCAGCGGGTAGCCTTCGGCCGCCAGCACCACGCCCAGCGCCACACGGCGGTCCCACTGCAGCTCGACCTGATCCAGGGTGCCGTCGGTGGCATGCATCAGCAGCTCGAACAGGTCGCTCTTGAGCCGCATCATGATGGGCTGCGTCTCGGGGTCGCCCATGCGGGTGTTGAACTCGACGGTGCGCGGTTGGCCGTGTTCGTCGATCATCAGGCCGGCGTACAGGAAGCCGGTGAACGGATGGCCGTCCTTGGCCATGCCCGCGATGGTGGGCTGGATGATCTCGTGCATGACCTTGGCATGCACGTTGGGCGTGACGACCGGCGCCGGCGAGTAGGCGCCCATGCCGCCGGTGTTGGGGCCTTCGTCGCCGTCCAGCAGGCGCTTGTGGTCCTGGCTGGTGGCCAGCGACACGACATGCTTGCCGTCGCAGACGACGATGAAGCTGGCCTCCTCGCCGGCGAGGAAGTCCTCGATGACGACGCGCGCGCCGCCAGCGTTGTGCGTGACGCCCAGCTTGTTGTCTTCAAGAATCCATGCGATCGCCTCGTGGGCCTCCGCCAGCGTCATCGCGACGACGACGCCCTTGCCCGCCGCCAAGCCGTCGGCCTTGATGACGATGGGGGCGCCGCGGCCGTCCACGTAGGCGTGGGCGGCCACGGGGTCGGAGAAGGTCTCGTAGGCCGCCGTCGGGATGCCGTGGCGCTTCATGAAGTCCTTGGCAAAGGCCTTGGAGGACTCCAGCTGGGCGGCCGCCTGGGTCGGGCCGAAGATGCGCAGACCACGCGCACGGAACTCGTCCACTACGCCGGCGGCCAGCGCGGCCTCGGGGCCGACGACGGTCAGCGTGATCTTCTGCTCGACGGCGAAGTCGGCCAGCGCCTTCGGGTCGGTGGCGGAAATGGCGACGTTCTCCAGCCGCTCGTCGCGTGCGGTGCCGCCGTTGCCGGGAGCGACGTAGACCTGGCTGACGCGCTCGGCCTGGGACAGCTTCCAGGCCAGTGCGTGTTCACGGCCGCCGTTGCCGATGACAAGGACTTTCATCAGCCGAGTTCCGCGTTGTGATAGACGGCTTGGGTGTCGTCGAGGTCTTCGATGACGTCCAAGAGCTTTTGCATGCGCTCGGCGTCCTCGCCGGTCAGCGCGATGGTGTTCTCGGGGCGCATCGTCACTTCCGACAGCTCCGGCACCAGGCCGGCGGCTTCCAGCGCCGCCTTGACGACTTCATAGTCGGCGGGCGCGGTCAGTACCTCGATGGCGCCGTCGTCACCGGTGATGACGTCCTCGGCGCCGGCGTCCAGCGCCACTTCCATGACCTTGTCTTCCGACGTGCCAGGCGCGAACAGCATCTGGCCGACGTGCTTGAACTGGAAGGCCACCGAGCCGTCCGTGCCCATGTTGCCGCCGTACTTGCTGAAGGCGTGGCGCACCTCGGCCACGGTGCGGACGCGGTTGTCCGTCATCGTGTCGATCATGATGGCCGCGCCGGCAATGCCATAGCCCTCGTAGCGGATTTCCTCGTACGTCAGGCCATCGATGTTGCCGCTGGCCTTGTCGATGTTGTACTTGATGCGGTCGGCCGGCATGTTGGCCGCCTTGGCCTGGGCGACGGCCAGCCGCAGGCGCGGGTTGTCCTTGATGTCGGGCCCACCCTGGCGGGCTGCGACCGTGATCTCACGGATGATGCGCGTCCAGATCTTGCCGCGCTTCTCGTCCTGGCGGCCTTTGCGGTGTTGGATGTTGGCCCATTTGGAATGACCAGCCATAAGTTCGGCTCCCGGCCGGCTGACGGTGCAGCGGCCTGATTTATCGTTGGCAGAAGAGTGATTTTAGAGGAGCGTCCATGACCGACCCGATCCTGCTGGCCCGCCATGGTGACATCGAGTGCCTGCTGCTGCCCGCGCTGGCCAACCGCCACGGCCTCATCACCGGTGCCACGGGCACCGGCAAGACCATCAGCCTGCAGACGCTGGCCGAGAGTTTTTCCCGGATCGGCGTGCCTGTCTTCATGGCCGATGTGAAGGGCGACCTGACCGGCATCAGCCAGGCCGGCGCGCCCAGCGACAAACTGCTGGCCACGCTGAAGGACCGCGGCATCGCCCCGCCCGAAAAGATCGCCTGCCCCACGACGTTGTGGGATGTCTTCGGCGAGCAGGGCCACCCGGTACGCGCGACGGTGTCCGACATGGGACCGCTGCTGCTGGCCCGCATGCTGGCGCTGAACGAGACGCAGGCCGGCGTGCTGCAGATGGTGTTCAAGATCGCCGACGACCAGGGCCTGCTGCTGCTGGACCTGAAGGACTTGCGCGCGATGCTGCAGTACGTGGGCGACAACGCCAGCCAGTTCACGACACAGTACGGCAACGTGTCGGCCGCCAGCGTCGGCGCCATCCAGCGCGGCCTGCTGCAGATCGAGGCCCAGGGCGGGGACAAGTTCTTCGGCGAGCCGATGCTCAACATCGCCGACTTCATGCAGACCGAGTCGGGTCTCGGCGTCATCAATGTGCTGGCCGCCGACAAGCTGATGAACGCGCCGCGGCTGTACGCGACCTTCCTGCTGTGGATGCTGAGCGAGCTGTTCGAGACGCTGCCCGAGGTGGGCGACCTGGACAAGCCGAAGCTGGTGTTCTTCTTCGACGAGGCCCACCTGCTGTTCAAGGACGCGCCGGACGCGCTGGTGGAGCGCATCGAGCTGGTGGTGCGCCTTGTGCGCTCCAAGGGTGTAGGCGTCTATTTCGTGACGCAGAACCCGCTGGACATCCCCGACGCCGTACTGGGCCAGTTGGGCAACCGCGTGCAGCACGCGCTGCGCGCGTTCACGCCGCGGGACCAGAAGGCCGTCAAGAGCGCCGCCGAGACCATGCGCGCCAAGCCGGGGCTGGACATTGCCACCGCCATCACCGAGCTGGCGGTGGGCGAGGCGCTGGTCAGCCTGCTGGATGACAAGGGGCGCCCCAGCGTCACCGAGCGCGTGTTCGTGCTGCCGCCGGGCAGCCAGATCGGCCCCATCACGCCGGCGCAGCGCCAGGCGCTGATCGCCAATTCGCTGGTGGCCGGCGTCTACGAGAAGCAGCTGGACCGCGAATCCGCCTACGAGAAGCTCAATGGCAAGCCCGCGGCGCCCGCCGGCGGCGGCATGGCGGCCGAGGCCGGGCAGGTGTTCAAGGGCGGGCCGGCCCAGCCCGCGCCGGCCGAGTCCGGCGGCGGGCTGATGGACGGCCTCAAGGACGTGCTGTTCGGCACCACCGGCCCGCGTGGCGGGCGCCACCCTGGTCTGGCCGAGAAGGCGGCGCAGTCGGCCGTGCGCAGCATCGGCTCGGCCGTGGGCCGCGAGATCATCCGCGGCGTGCTGGGCAGCATCCTGGGCGGCGGTGGTGGCCGCCGGCGCTGACCGGCATGCCGGTGGCGCCGCCCTCGCCCCATTCGTCGCACGCCGATGGTGCCGGCGCGCGGGCCGGCTGATGCTGGCGGCATGAGCTCCCCGCCTCCCCCCCGCCGCGAATGGGCGATCCACGTCGGTGGCACGATTGCCATCTGCCTGATCGTCGGCCTGCTGAACTACCTGGTGCGCAACGGGAAGTTCTGGCACGGCATGCTGTACGCGTTCACGATCGGCGTGCAGATCTCGGCCTACATCTCGCTGCTGACCTACGGCATGGCCTGGCTGCTGCGGCGCCGGCAGGGGGATTGCGCGGCGCTGCAACATGGCTGGGTGGGCTGGGGCTGGATGCTGCCCTGCATCCTGCTCGGCTCGCTGGCCGGCTACAGCGGGGGCATCTGGCTGGGCGACCTGATCAGCGGCAGCCGCACCAGGCAGCTCTGGCAGATCGCCGACCGGCCGGTCACGCTGTCGGTGACCTTCACGCTGCTGATCTCGGTGGTGTCGACGTGGTTCTTCTTCTCGATGTTCAAGCTCAACGCGACCCGCGTCGAGCGCGCGGAAGCCGAGCGCCAGGCGGCCGAGGCGCGCCTGGCGCTACTGCAGAGCCAGCTGGAACCGCACATGCTGTTCAACACGCTGGCGCATCTGCGCGTGCTCATCAAGCTACGGCCCGACGAGGCGCAGCGCATGCTGGACCGCCTCATCGACTACCTGCGCGCCACGCTGCAGGCCAGCCGCGCCACCGAGCACGCGCTCACCGACGAGTTCGAGCGCCTGTCCGACTACCTCGCGCTGATGCAGTTGCGCATGGGCGAGCGCCTGCGCGTGCACCTGGCGCTGCCGGCCGAGCTGAGCGGCGTCGCCATCCCGCCGCTGCTGCTGCAGCCGCTGGTGGAGAACGCCATCAAACACGGGCTGGAGCCGCATATGGAGGGCGGCGAGCTGTGCGTGTCGGCGGCGCGTGAGCAGGGCCGGTTGGTGCTGGAGGTGGCCGACAGCGGCGTGGGCCTGGCCCGCACCAGCGAGCTGAGCAGCGTGGGCACCGGCTTCGGGCTGAACCAGGTGCGCGAGCGGCTGGCGCAGCGCTACGGCGACGCCGCCACCTTCACGCTGCAGCCCCAGCCGGGCGGCGGCAGCATCGCCCGCATCACCATCACGTCATGACCACCGCGCTGATCGCCGAAGACGAACCCCTGCTGGCCGACGACCTGCGCGCTGAGCTGGCTGCCGCCTGGCCCGCGCTGCAGATCGTGGCCCAGGCGGCCAACGGGCCGGCCGCCGTCGAGCTGGCGCTGCGCCACCGGCCGCGGGTCTGCTTCCTGGACATCCGCATGCCCGGCATGACCGGGCTGGAGGCGGCGCAGGCCATCACCGAGGACTGGCCCGACGACGCCGGCGCCCTGCCGCTGTTCGTGTTCGTGACGGCCTACGACCAGTACGCGCTGCAGGCCTTCGACGCCGCCGCGGCCGACTACCTGCTCAAGCCCGTGACGCCCGAGCGCCTGGCGCAGAGCGCGGCGCGGCTGCAGGCGCGCCTGGCCCAGCCGGCCACGACCGACGCGACGCTGGCCTCGCTGCGCCAGCTGCTGGCCCAGGCCGCCGCACCGGCCCCACGGCTGCGCCACCTGCAGGCCGCCGTGGGCGACGCCATCGAGCTGGTGCCGCTGGCCGACGTCTGCTACCTCGAGGCCGCCGACAAGTACGTGCGTGCCGTCACCGCCGAGCGCGACTACTGGGTGCGCGCGCCGCTGCGCGAACTGCTGCCGCAGCTGGACCCCGAGCGCTTCTGGCAGGTGCACCGCTCCACCGTCGTGCAGATCGACGCCGTGGCCCGCGCGGTGCGGCAGGAGAACGGCACCGTGCTGCTGGAGCTGCGCGAACGGCCCGAGCGGCTGACCGTCAGCCGCGTGCACGCCGGTCGGTTCAAGGCGCTGTAGCGGCAAGGTAGCGCCGCGGCGATGAAAACCGTATAAACGGTTTTCATCGTTATGAGCCACGACCATAAGCCCCCGCCCCCCGAACGCGCCAAGCTAGTGCGCGACGGCTTCACCATGCCCGAGGCCGACTACGCGCTGTTCAAGGCGCTAAAGCACCGCCTGCACGGCCAGCAGCGCGAGGCCAAGAAGAGCGAGCTGCTGCGCGCCGGGCTGCAGGCGCTGGCCGCGCTGGACGACCGCGAGCTGGCCGCAGCGCTGGACCGGCTGGCGCCCGTGAAGACCGGCCGCCCACCGAAGGCCCGATAAGGAGACCGCCATGACCGACGCGACCCCGTGGTGGCAGGCGCTGTGCGCCATTGCCGGCCTGAACCTCATCGCGTGGACGGCCTCCACCGCGTGGCTGCACCGCCACCGGCCCGACGGCACCACCTGGCCGCACCAGCGGCTGCAGCTGGTGCTGTCGGCGCTGTACGTGCTGGGCTGCGGCTACCGCTCGGTGCTGCCGGTGTTCGACGTGCCGCGGGTCGTCATGGTGGACTCCTGGGCGTCCAGCGTCATCGTCGGCCGCACCGTGGCCACCATCGCGGAGCTGAGCTTCGCGGCGCAATGGGCGCTGCTGCTTCGCGGCGCCGCGCTGGCCACGGGCCACCTGTTCAGCCTTCGGGTGGCCTACGCCATCGTGCCGCTGATCGCCATCGCCGAGATCAACTCCTGGAACGCCGTGCTGACGACGCGCAACATCGGCCATGTCGCCGAGGAAACGCTGTGGGGCACGGTGGCCGTGCTCAGCGTGGCGGCCATGCTGGGCCTGTGGCGGCGGGTCGGTGCGCGGGGCCGCCGCTGGCTGGCCGTCGCCATCGCCGCCGGCACGCTCTACGCCGGCTACATGTTCCTTGTCGACGTGCCCATGTACTGGTCGCGCTGGCTGGCCGACGAGGCCGCCGGCCGCTCCTACCAGACGCTGGCGGCCGGCATCGCCGATGCGTCCAGCCGCTGGACCGTCTCGCACGACTGGGCGCACTGGCGCAGCGAGGTGGTGTGGATGACGCTGTACTTCAGCGTGGCCGTCTGGATCAGCATCGGCCTGGCGCACGTGCGCCTGCCATTGCGGCGTCCTTAGAATCGGCGGCATCGCGGGCCTGAAAAACGGCCCGCATCCATTTCAGAGCCGACGATGAGCCAGAACGCAGCCCCTGCCGCCCCCGCAACGAACTTCCTGCGCCAGCGCATCGAGCAAGACCTCGGCGCCGGCACGTTCGACGGCCGGCATTTCGCCGGCACGCCGGGCGACGCCGCCCACCACGCGGCCGGGCCGCTGGACGAAGCGCGCATCCGCACCCGCTTCCCGCCCGAGCCCAACGGCTACCTGCACATCGGCCACGCCAAGAGCATCTGCCTGAACTTCGGCCTGGCGCGCGACTACGGCGGCGCCTGCCACCTGCGCTTCGACGACACCAACCCCGAGAAAGAGGAGCTGGAGTACGTCAACGCGATCAAGGAGATGGTGCAGTGGCTGGGCTGGAGCTGGGGCGACAACCTCTTCGAGGCCAGCAGTTACTTCGACTTCATGTACCAGGCCGCCGAGGCGCTGATCACCGCCGGCCACGCCTACGTGGACGAGCAGAGCGCCGACGAGATGCGCGCCAACCGTGGCGACTTCGGCCGTCCCGGCGTGGACAGCCCCTTCCGCAGCCGCTCAGCCGAAGAGAACCTGGCGCGCTTCCGCGAAATGCGCGACGGCCAGCACCCGGACGGCGCGATGGTGCTGCGCGCCAAGATCGACATGGCGTCGCCCAACATCAACCTGCGTGACCCGACGCTGTACCGCATCAAGCATGCGGAACACCACGCGACGGGCAACAAGTGGTGCATCTACCCGATGTACACCTTCGCGCACCCGATCGAGGACGCGCTGGAGCGCATCACGCACAGCATCTGCACGCTGGAGTTCGAAGACCAGCGCCCGTTCTACGACTGGCTGCTGAACCAGCTCGCCGACCTGGGCCTGCTGGCCCGGCCGCTGCCGCAGCAGATCGAGTTCGGACGCCTGAACCTGAACTACGTCGTCACCAGCAAGCGCAAGCTGCGCCAGCTCGTCGAGGAACACCACGTCAGCGGCTGGGACGACCCGCGCATGCCGACGCTGGTGGGCCTGCGCCGCCGCGGCTTCACGCCCGCCAGCCTGCGCGCGATGGTGGAAGCCACCGGCGCCAGCAAGCAGAACGCGTGGATCGACGACACGGTGCTGGACCAGGCCCTGCGTGCCGACCTGGAGCCGCAGGCACCGCGAGCCTTCGCCGTGCTGCAGCCGCTGAAGCTGAAGCTGACCAACTACGCCGAGGTCTTCGGCAGCGCCGACCACCGCGAGCCCTGCGAGACCGCCGCCCACCCGCACAAGCCGGAACTGGGCCAACGCAAGTTCTCGCTGGGCCCCGAGCTGTGGATCGAAGCGGAGGACTTCATGGAAGCGCCCGTGAAGGGCTACTTCCGGCTGTTCCCCGGTAACAAGGTGCGCCTGAAAGCCGGCTACATCATCGAATGCACCGGCGCAGAGAAGGACGCCGACGGCAACATCACCGCCGCACTGGCCACCGTCATCCCCGACACCAAGAGCGGCACGCCGGGCGCGGATGCCGTCAAGGTCAAGGGCACGATCGGCTGGGTGGGTGCTCACGAGGCCGTGGCGGCCGAGGTGCGCCTGTACGAGCGCCTGTTCGCCGAAGCGCAGCCGGATGCCGGAGGCCGGGACTTCATCGAGTTCCTGAACCCCCACTCGCTACGCGTGGTGCAGGGCTTCGTCGAGCCCTCGCTGGCCGGCGCGGCGCCGGACCAACGCTGGCAGTTCGAGCGCCACGGCTACTTCGTGACCGACCGCGTGGACCACCGCGCCGACAAGCCGGTGTTCAACAAGATCACGGGGCTGAAGGACAGCTTCCCGCGCTGAACCCGACCGGCTCTCAGGCCGGCATGCGGTCGTCGCCGAACTCGTCCAGCACCTGCCGGTAGAGCCGGTTGATGCTGCCGTCGCGGTGCAAGGCCTCCACGGCCTTGGCCAACTGCTCGATCAGCGCCGGCGTCGCGCTTTTGCGTGACAGGTGCAGCCAGAAGGTCTGGCGCTCCACCAGCAGCGGTCTGGCGAAGGCCTGCATGCGCAGGCCCAGCCCGCGCGCGGCGCCGAACAGGCCGAGGTTGCTGCCGTAGGCCGCGTCCACGCGCCCGCCCATCAGCATCTGGATGGCGTGCTCGTTGTTGTTCACCCATTGCAGCCGCAGGCCCGCCAGGCCGGTCAGACTTTCCGGCATCGGGAAGCTGCGTGGCACGGCCAGCGACAGCTGCGACAAGGCCTCCAGCCTCGGCATCGGCACCTCCCGGCGGCTCACCAGCACGGTCGGCAGCGCCAGCACCGGCGCCACCTGGTGGGCCACGGCCTTGAGCTCGTCATTGGAGAAGCGCAGCACCATGTCGGCGCTGCCGTTCTGCAGGCTGAGCACCGTGCGCGCGTAGGGCACCACGTGGTTCTCGGCGGCTAGGCCGGCGCGCTGGGCGATCAGCTGGCCGATCTCGTACATCAGCCCGCCGGCCCCCTGCGGGCCGACGCGCCCGAACGGCTCGGACTGGATGGTCTGGATGCGCAGCACGGCCGGCTCGGCCGCCGCGGCGCGCTGCAGCGGCAGCCCGGCGAGCAGGCCCGCCAGGCACAGCCGCCGCCGGCCCACGGTCACCGCACTGCGAACCAGGCTCCCCGAATGTCTCTGCATCGAGACATTCCAGCACGGCCGCGGGCCCGCGCCGTTGACCTGTGACAAGCCAGCAACGTCGCGCCGCGTCAGTCCCGGGCTCCGCCGCAGCGCAGCACGATGGGCGTGGCGAACTCCCGGCCGACCACGGCACGGGCGAACAGGTAGTTCTGGCGCGCCCGGTCGCTCAGCGCGTCCAGCCGCACGCCGCCATGGGCATCGCAGGGGAAGGCCAGCGCCCGGCCGCTGTGGAACAGGGACTCGAAACGCAGCTCATAGTCATCGCACATCAGAGGCATGGGGCGTGAGTTCATGGGGCACCTCGCTTGATGCCAGACTAGGCGCCACCCCACCCCGCCGCGCGTGAAAACGTCGCAGCCGCAGCGCCACACCCCCTCCCTGGGCGGTCCGGGCGCCAACATGTCACACGTCAGCGGCCGGGCTTGCGCAGCAGGTCGATCTGGAACGGCCGGTCGTCCATCTCCACATGGGCCGGCGCGGGCGCCTCGAGCGTGAACAGGCGCCGCCGCGGCAGGTCCAGCCGGGCCAGTGACGGCTGCAGGTAGCGCCGCAGCAGCGCCTGCAACGAGCCGTCGGCGAATGCCAGCCGCAAGCCCCGCTCCACCCGCTCGATAGCCAGGTGGTTGTCGACATGGGTGTAGAGGTACTGCGGCAGGTCGTAGGACAGCAGCAGGCTGTCCTCCACCGCCAGCCCCGGCAGGCCGGCATGTGCCCGGACCTCGTGCCCCATCTCCAGCACGCTGCGGCAGAACAGGTCCGCCCGGCCTACGGCGACGAGCTCGAACAGCGCCTCGTAGGTGTTCACCTCGGCCACCGTGAAGCCGTTGGCGCGCATGACGGCCACGTCCGCCCAGTCCCGGCCCTGCACGTGGCGCAGCTTCGCCACCGCAGCCAGCGTGTCGGCCGCCCGCACGACCGGCTGGCGGGGTGCATGCACGAAGCACACGCGATAGCGGTTCGCGCCGAGGTGGATGGGGAAGCGCAGCGGCGCCAGCCCGGCCGCGCGGCCGACCTCCGGGCTCGTAACGACAAGGTAGTTGGGCACCTTGCGCTGCGCCGCCTCCAGCAGCGCCCGGCGCTTGTTCATCGTCGCCGACGTCAGCAACCGGTACGGGCCGTCGGTGGCGCGGGTCTTGTCCAGCGCCAGCGTCACGGCATCGCGGACATAGGCGTTGCGCATGTCGGCCTCGCTGTCCGGTGCGCGCAACGTGACGGTGAGCGCCTCCGTCCGAGCAGGCGCCGCCGCGACGCACGCGGGCAGGCACGTCAGCAGGGAGCGTCTGCGCAGCATGGGGGCAATGTAGTCCTGCCCCCGGGCGCCGTGAAGTCAGTCGGCCAGGTCCGCCAGCCTTCTCACCTTGACCTTGCGGCCCTTGAGCTTGCCAGCCGACAGCCGCTTCACGGCTTCCTTCGCGATGTCGCGCTGCACTGCAACATAACTGTGGAAGTCGGTGACATTGATCTTGCCGATCTGCGCCGCCGTGAAGCCGGCCTCGCCGGTCAGCGCACCCAGGATGTCGCCGGGGCGGATCTTCTCCTTGCGGCCGCCGAGGATCTGCAGCGTGTCCATCGCCGGCAGCAGCGGGCCGCCGGTCGCGTCCTTCACGCCCTCCAGCGGCTGCCACTGGAATGGCGCCGACTGCAGCTGCTCGATGCGGCCCACACGGCCCATCTCGTCCAGGCTGGCCAGGCTCAGCGCCAGGCCTTGCGCACCCGCGCGGCCGGTGCGGCCGATGCGGTGCACGTGCTGCTCGACGTCGGCGCTGATGTCCACGTTGATGACGCAGGCCAGGTTGGCAATGTCCAGCCCGCGCGCGGCGACGTCGGTGGCGACCAGCACCGACGCGCTGCGGTTGGCGAACTGGATCAGCACCTGGTCGCGATCGCGCTGCTCCAGGTCACCGTGCAGCGCCAGCGCGACGAAGCCCTGTGCCGCCAGCACGGCCTCCAGGTCACGGCACTGCTGCTTGGTGTTGCAGAAGGCGATGGTCGACTCGGGGCGGAACGCTCGCAGCAGCCGCGGCACGGCATCCAGCCGCTGCGCCTCGGTCACCTCGTAGGCGATCTGGCGGATCGTCGACGCGGCAGCACTCGTCGCGCCGGCCACCTGCACCGTCTGCGGCTCGCGCATGAACTTCTGCGCGATGTCCTTCACGCCGTCGGGGAAGGTCGCCGAGAACAGCAGCGTCTGCCGGTTGGCCGGCGCGCGCTTGGCCACGGCCTTGATGTCGTCGACGAAGCCCATGTCCAGCATGCGGTCGGCCTCGTCCAGCACCAGCGTGCTCAGTGCGGACAGGTCCAGCGTGCCGCGCTCCAGGTGGTCGATGAGCCGGCCGGGCGTGCCCACGGCGATGTGCGCGCCGAAGGACAGGCTCTCGATCTGCGGCTTCATCGGGCTGCCGCCGCACAGGCTCAGCACCTTGATGTTGTCGGCCGCACGGGCCAGGCGGCGGATCTCCTGCGTGACCTGATCGGCCAGCTCGCGCGTGGGGCACAGCACCAGCGCCTGCACGCGCGCCAGGTCGGCCTTGAGCCGGTGCAGCAGCGCGATGGCGAAGGCGGCCGTCTTGCCGGAGCCGGTCTGCGCCTCGCCAATGACATCGCGGCCCGCGAGAGCCAGCGGCAGGCTGGCAGCCTGGATGGGCGTCATCTGCGCATAGCCCAGCTGGTCGAGGTTGGCCAGCATGGCGGGGCTCAGCGGCAGTGTGGAAAAAGCGATATCGGTCATGCCGCCATTGTCCCGCGTGTGACTTCCTGCGCGTTTTTCGCCGCCGCCCGGGCAGGGCTTGCAATTGCTCACGATTGCGCCGAAGGTCGATCACTAGCATTCGCCGCGGGCCTGCCGCCCCGCCTAACGCCATGCCTACCGTCACACGCTCCTTCCCGGAAACCCAGCCCATCGACCCGCCCACTTCGGCGCGGCCACGGGTGCTGGAGGGTGGCGGCGCGGCGCGCCCGCAGGCCACACGCCCCGCGATGCCGGCCGCCCCCAGACCGCGCCCCGCCGCCGGCCCACGTGCGCAGGGAGCCGCCGTCAAGGCCGACGGCCTACCGCGCTGGGCCAAGGGTGTCGTCATCGGCGGCGTGCTGCTGGCCATCGCCATGCCGGCGTCGGTGCTGATGTCGCGCTCCATGCTGGTGCAGGAAGCGCTGGCGGCCGAGAGCGGCTCCAAGGCCGCGATGGTCTGCACGGCCGGTGACGCCAAGGCCGTGGACGACTCCAGCGTGGTGGGCTGGCTGTTCGGCGGCTCGTTCTTCAGCTGCGGCGACTGGGAAACCCGCGAGGCCCGCCAGCAGCGCGAGCGCGACCGGGCGCACAACAACTACATGGCCCGCGAACGGGCGCGCCAGGGGCTGCCGCCGAACTAGCGGCCGCACCAGCCTGGTGCCATGAAAGCCGCCCCTCGGGGCGGCTTTTTCAATGCACCGTGGGCGCTCGTGCCCACGGCTTGGCGTCAGCCCATGTGCAGGCCGCCGTTGCAGGAGAAGTCCGCACCGGTCGTGAAGCCGCTGTCCTCACCAGCCAGCCAGGCGACGACGGAGCCGATCTCGTCCGGCGTGCCCAGGCGCTTGACGGGAATCGTCGCGACGATCTTCTCCAGGATCTCGGGCTTGATGGCCTTGACCATGTCGGTGCCGATGTAGCCGGGGCTGACGGTGTTGACCGTCACACCCTTGGCCGCCAGCTCCTGCGCAAGCGCCATCGTGAAGCCGTGCATGCCGGCCTTGGCGGCGGAGTAGTTGGTCTGGCCGGCCTGGCCCTTCTCACCGTTGACCGACGAGATCTGGATGATGCGGCCCCAGCCCTTTTCCACCATGCCCGGCACGACCTGCTTGGTCACATTGAACATGGAGTTGAGGTTGGTGTCGATGACGGCCTTCCAGTCGTCGGGCGTCATCTTCAGGAACATGCGGTCGCGCGTGATGCCGGCGTTGTTGACCAGCACGTCGATGGCGCCGTGCTCGCTGATGGCCTTCGTGAAGGCCTCGACAGTCGAGTCCCAGTCGGCGACGTTGCCGACCGAGGCGTGGAAGCTGTAGCCCAGCGCCTTCTGCTCATCCAGCCACTTCTGGTAGTCGCGGCTCGGGCCGCAACCGGCGATGACCTTGAAGCCAGCCTTGGCGAGCTTCTGGCAGATGGCGGTACCGATGCCACCCATGCCGCCCGTGACGTAGGCAACTTTTTGGCTCATTGGAGTCTCCTTGTGGTTGGAGTGGGGAAAAAAGTGATTAGCGCTCGACCGTCAGTGCGACGCCCATGCCGCCGCCGATGCATAGCGAAGCGATGCCCTTCTTGGCGTCGCGCTTGACCATCTCGTGCAGCAGCGTGACGAGCACGCGGCAGCCGCTGGCGCCGATAGGGTGGCCCAGCGCGATGGCGCCACCGTTGACGTTGACCTTGCTCGTGTCCCAGCCCATCTCGTTGTGCACGGCACAGGCCTGGGCCGCGAAGGCCTCGTTGATTTCCAGCAGGTCCAGGTCGGCTGCCTTCCAGCCGGCGCGGGCCAGCGCCTTCTGCGCCGCGGGCACGGGGCCCATGCCCATGTAGGCCGGGTCCAGGCCGGCGGACGCGTAGGACGCGATGCGCGCCAGCGGCGTCAGGCCCAGCGCCGCGGCCTTGGCGGCCGTCATCACCATCACGGCGGCGGCGCCGTCGTTCAGGCCCGACGCGTTGCCGGCGGTCACGCTGCCGGCCTTGTCGAAGGCGGGGCGCAGGCCGGCCAGCGCTTCAGCGGTGGACTTGCGGTTGATGAACTCGTCGGCGGCGAAGACGACCGGGTCGCCCTTCTTCTGCGGGATCGTGAAGGGCACGATCTCGTCCTTGAAGCGGCCAGCTTCCTGCGCGGCGGCGGCCTTCTGCTGGCTGCCAAGCGCAAGCGCGTCCTGCTGCTCGCGGGTGATGCCGTACTTCTTGGCGACGTTCTCGGCGGTGATGCCCATGTGGTACTGGTTGTACACGTCCCACAGGCCGTCGGTGATCATCGTGTCGATCATCTTCCAGTCGCCCATGCGCTGGCCGTCGCGCGAGCCGGGCAGCACGTGCGGGGACAGGCTCATGCTCTCCTGGCCGCCGGCGATGACGATGTCGCTGTCACCGTCGCGGATGGCCTGGGTCGCCAGCATGACGGCCTTCAGGCCGGAGCCGCAGACCTTGTTGATGGTCATGGCCGGCACGCCGTGCGGCAGGCCGGCCTTGATGACCGACTGGCGCGCCGGGTTCTGGCCCACGCCGGCCGTCAGCACCTGGCCGAGGATGACCTCGTTGATCTGCTCGCCGGACAGCCCGGTGCGGCGCAGCAGGTCCTGGATGACGGCCGCGCCCAGCTCGCTGGCGGGCGTTTTGGCGAGGGTGCCACCGAACTTGCCGATGGCGGTGCGCGCGGCGGCGACGATGACGATGTCTTGCTGGCTCATGGTGTCTCCAAAAAAGTGATCAGGCTTTGACTTTCACGTAGCGACCGGGCGCGGGCTCGATGGCCTTGTACTTGCGGCTGCCCGGCGCCTTGGGCGCTGGCTTCTTCGCGCCGGCATGCGCGGCCAGCCAGGCGGACCAGTCGGTCCACCAGCTGCCCGGGTGTTCGGTGGCGCTGGCCAGCCAGGCCTCGGGGTCGGCCGGCAGCGCCGTGCTCTTGGCAATCCAGTGGCTGCGCTTGCCCTTGGCCGGCGGGTTGATGACGCCGGCGATGTGGCCCGAGGCGCCCATGACGAAGCGGCGCGGGCCCTTGAAGATCTGCGTGTTCCGGTAGGCAGCCTGCCAAGGCACGATGTGATCCTCGCGCGAGCCGTAGACGTAGACCGGGCAGGCGATGGACGACAGGTCCAGCTTCTCGCCGCAGACGGTCAGCCGGCCCGGCAGCTTCAGCTCGTTCTGCAGATAGGTGTGGCGCAGGTACCAGCAGTACATGGGCCCGGGCAGATTGGTGGAGTCGCCGTTCCAGTACAGCAGATCGAAGGCCGGCGGCGCCTCGCCCTTGAGATAGTTGCCGACGACGTAGTTCCACACCAGGTCGTTGGGGCGCAGGAAGCTGAAGGTCGTCGCCAGCTCCTGGCCGTGCAGCAGTTGCGGGCCCTTGGGCGAGTCGGGGCCCAGCGTGGCCTCGCGCAGCCGCACGCTGGCCTCGTCGACGAAGATGTCCAAGATGCCGTTGTCGGCGAAGTCCAGCAGCGTGGTCAGCAGCGTCAGGCTGGCTGCCGGCTGCTCGCCGCGCGCGGCCAGCACGGCCAGCGCGCTCGCGAGGATGGTGCCACCGACGCAGAAGCCCAGCGTGTTGACCTGGTCCTGGCCGGAGATCTCCTGCACGACGCGGATGGCCTGGATGGCGCCCTGCTCGACGTAGTCGTCCCAGGTCAGGTGCCTGACCGAGTCGTCCGGGTTGCGCCAGCTGACGACGAAGACGCGGTGGCCCTCGGCCACGGCATAACGGATCAACGAGTTGTCAGGCTGCAGGTCGAGGATGTAGAACTTGTTGATGCACGGCGGCACCAGCAGAAAGGGCCGCGCATGCACCTGCGGCGTCAGCGGCGCGTACTCGATGAGCTGGAACAGATCGTTCTCGAACACGACGCTGCCCGCCGTCGTGGCCACGTTCTTGCCGACCTCGAAGGCGCTCTCGTCCGTCTGCGACACATGGCCGCGCTGCACGTCGCCCCACAGCTGCTGCAGGCCGCGGGCCAGCGTTTCACCATGGCTGTCCAGCGCGAGCTTCTGCGCCTCGGGGTTCAGTGCCAGGAAGTTGCTGGGCGATGCGGCGTCGACGAACTGCTGCACCGCGAACTTGATGCGGGCCTTGGTCTTGTCGTCGGCCTCGACCTGCTCGGCCATGCGGCCCAGCGTGCGGCCGTTGAGCAGGTAGAGCTGGCTCATGAAATGGGCCGCGGGATTGGACCGCCATTCCGGCGCCGCGAAACGGCGGTCCGTTGCGGCGGGCGTGTCGCCCTGACCCAGCGACGCGTTCCACAGCGCCGTGGCCTGCCGGAGGTAGTCAGCCTGCAGCTCGACCAGCGTGGCAGGCGAGATCTGCGGCAGGTGCGCCATCTGCTGCATCAGATCGGCAAAGGGCTGCGCGTCCTGGGCGGGCGCCGCGTCGTTCTTCTTGCGAGTGGCCATGTCTTCCTCGGAACTCCCGCATCAGCGGTCTTGTCTCGGTCCGTTGCAATAAGCTTGCCACATCCCGCCGTCGCGGCTTTGTAACCACGCGCGCTGACGCGCCCATGACACATGTATCTCGTCGCCATCGCCTGGGCCTACGTCGCATTGATGATGGCGGCCGCCGAAGCGCTGAGCCCGCAGGGCACGGTGTTCGGCGCCCTGGTCACGTTGATGCTTTACGGCGTGCTCCCACTGGGCCTGCTGATGTACATCCTCGGCACACCGGGCCGCCGGCGCAGGCGGCGCGCGGCGGAGTCAGCGGCCGAGGCTGATGCAGGCGGCCATGCGCCCGCGGGGCCGGCCCAGGGACTCGCCCCGGAACGAGAAGAAGCGTGAATCATCGGTCAGCGTGCACCAGCCACCGCCGCTGATTTGGGTGACACCGGCGGCCTCCAAGCTTTCGCGAGCCAGCAAGGGCAGGTCGGCGCGCCAGCGAGGCTCGGGGTTGGGCCGGTAGAGAAAGCCGGGCTGGTCGTGCGGCAGCGGCTCGCGGCCGAACGCGGCAACGACCTCCGGCCCCACCTCGAAGGCCTGCGGGCCGATGCTGGCGCCCAGCCAGGCCTGCACGTCGCGCGGCTCGCAGCCAGTGGCGGCGCACAACTCGGCCACCGTGTTCTTCAACACCCCCGCCGCCAGCCCACGCCAGCCGGCATGGGCGCCGGCCACGCCGCCGGGTGCACGGAACAGCACGGGCAGGCAGTCGGCCACGAGGATGGCCACGGCCAGGTCGGGGTCGGTGGACACGGCCGCGTCGGCCTGCGGCGCGTTGTCGTCATGCCAGTCGGCGCGCAGACGCACGACGTCGGCGCCATGCACCTGGTCAAGGAACACCGGCCGCGCGCCCAGCACCTCGGCCAGCGCGGCACGGTTGGCGCGCACCTCGTCGGCATCACCGGCCTTGCGGCCGAAGTTGGGGCCGCGCGTCGTCATGAAGGCCGTCACGCCGGGCCAGCCCGGGCTCAGCCACTGCGGGTCAGGCTGCATCGGGGCAGGCATCCGGGTGGGTGGTGGCAAAAGCCGGCAGCGCCAGGCAGGCAGCGTTGACGCGCATCACGGTGGGGTAGGCGTCCAGCGGGCAGGCCAGGCGCTGCGCGTTGTAGACCTGCGGCACCAGCAGGCAGTCGGCCAGGCCCGGCGTGTCGCCGACACTGAACGTGCCGGCCATGCGAGCCAGCTTCTGCTCGACGACGGCCAGCCCGATGGCCACCCAGTGGCGGTACCAGGCGTCGACCTGCGCCTGCTCCTGACCCAGCTCGCTCTTCAGGTGGCGCAGCACGCGCAGGTTGTTGAGCGGATGCAGGTCGCAGCCGATGTCCTGCGCCAGCGCCCTCACCTGCGCGCGGCCCACCGCGTCGCGCGGCAACAGCGGCGGCTCGGGGTGGGTCTCGTCCAAGTACTCCAGGATGGCCATGGACTGGCCCAGCCAGGTGCCGTCGTCCAGCACCAGCGCCGGCACCAGATGCGACGCCTGCTGCGCCGCGAAGTCGCCGGCGAACTGCTCGTTGCGGACCAGGTGGACGGGCTCGTAGCCATAGTCCAGCCCCTTGAGCGCCAGCCCGATGCGCACTCGCCAGGACGCCGACGAGCGGAAGTAGTTGTAGAGCTTCATGGCCGTCATTCTGGGCCTTCTAAACTCGCACGCATGCCCTTCCAAAGCCGCTTCAAGCACTGCCCCGCCTGCGGCACCGCCGTGGACTACCGCATCCCCGCGGACGACAACCGCGAACGCGCGGTCTGCCCGGCGTGCGACGCCATCCACTACCAGAACCCGCTGAACGTCGTCGGCACGCTGCCGGTGTGGGAGGAAGACGGCCGCGTGCTGCTGTGCCGGCGCGCCATCGAGCCGCGCCACGGGCTGTGGACGCTGCCGGCCGGCTTCATGGAGCTGGGCGAGACGACGCTTGAAGGCGCGCTACGCGAGACGCAGGAGGAAGCCGGCGCCGACGTGGCGATGGGCGAGCTGTACACGCTGATGAACGTCGTGCGCGTGGGCCAGGTGCACCTGTTCTACCTGGCGCGGCTGCGCTCGACGGTGTTCGACCCCGGCCCGGAGTCACTGGAGGCGCGGCTGTTCGCCGAGGACGAGATCCCTTGGGACGACCTCGCCTTCAAGACCACGCGAGAGACGCTGCGCTGCTTCTTCGACGACCGCCGCCAGGGCCGCGGTTTCCCGCTTCACGCCATCGACATTCCCTGAGGCCAGGCGCATCATCGCCGGCATGCTGACACGACGTCACCTGCTGGGCTGCACGGGCGCGCTGGCCATGGCCGGCCCGGCGCACGCAGCGCCGCTGCGCGCGGTGGGCGCGCAGTTCTCGCGCATCTTCGAAGGCAGCGAGGCGCAGGCGCCAAAGGGCCTGGCGGTGGACCTGCTGGGCCAGCTGTTCGGCGACAGCGTGCGCTGCGAATGGCTGCCCTGGCCGCGCGCGCAGCTGATGATCGAGCAGGGCGAGGCCGACATCCTCATCGGCCCCTACCGCACACCGGAACGCGAGGCCCGCATGCTGTTCAGCGTGCGCTCGTTCTATGCCGACGCGATGGTCTGGTACGCGCGCCGCGGCGAGGAGTCGCGCTGGAGCGGCGAGTTCGGCGAGCTGGCGCAGACCCCCGTGGCCGCCGTGAGGGGCTGGGCCTATGGCAGCCGCTTCGAGCGGCTCAAGACCGGGCTGGCGCAGCTGACCTGGGTGCAGAACGTCGACTCAGGGCTGCAGATGCTGGGGCGCCGCCGCGTGGACCTGTTCGCGGCCAACGACCGTAACTGCCAGCCGGTGCTGCAGCGGCTGGGCATGGCAGACGCAATCACGCGCTGCTCGCCGCCGCTGGACGTGCTGCACGGCCACATGGCGTTCGCACGCAGCGCCGCAGGAGAGGCGCTGGCGCAGCGCTACGACCAGGCCTTCGAGCGCTGGGTGCGGTCTGCCGACGCCGCCGAGCTGTACCGGCGCTGGAGCGTGGAGCGGCCGGCGGTGGCGCTGTAGCCCGGCGCGGCGTCAGTACTCGGTCTGCAC
Organism: Roseateles sp. GW823-FHT07B05; assembly: GCF_058794515.1. NCBI lineage: Bacteria > Pseudomonadati > Pseudomonadota > Betaproteobacteria > Burkholderiales > Sphaerotilaceae > Roseateles > Roseateles sp. GW823-FHT07B05. The sequence goes on along the minus strand of NZ_JBXAGX010000009.1, from coordinate 80,923 downwards.
CTGCGAGTCGCCCGTGGCGCGCAGCGGCAGCCGGATGGTGAACAGCGCGCCGCCGCCGGCGCGGTTGGTGGCGCTGATGTGGCCGCCATGCACGTCGACGATCTTGCGGCAGATGGCCAGGCCCAGCCCCGTGCCGCCGGCGCCGTCCTTCGTGAGGCTGGACTGCACGAAGGCCTCGAAGATGGACTCCAGTTCCGCCGGCGGAATGCCGGGGCCACGGTCGGCGACGGTCAGCGCGCAGGCCTGCGGCGACACGGCCTGCGCGGCGATCTCCAGCACGCCGCCCTCGGGCGAGAACCGGATCGCGTTGGCGACGACGTTGCGTACCGCCTGGTGCATGCGCAGCGGGTCGACCCGCCCCACCAGCGGCTCATCCGCCAGCCGCAGCGCCACGCGCAGCCGCCGCTGGCCCAGCAGCGGGTCCAGCTCCAGCAGCACGGCCTGCACCAGCAGGCGCAGGTCGTGGCGCTGCAGCTCCATGGTGCCGACGGCGCTCTCGATCTTGGCGACATCCAGCAGGTCGTTGACGAGGGCCAGCATGCGCTGGCCGGAGCGGTGGATGTCGGAGAACATGCCTGCCAACCGGGCATGCTCGCGGCCACGCGTGAAGCCCAGCTCCGAGAAGCCCAGGATGGCTTGCAGCGGCGTGCGCAGCTCGTGGCTGATGTTGGCGACGAACTCCGACTTGACGCGTGAGGCCTGCTCGGCCGCGTCGCGCGCCTCGCGCGTGGCACGCTCGGCATCGCGAAACTCGCTGACGTCCATCAGCGTACACAGGATGCCGGTGGCGGCACCTCCCTCGCCGGGCACCCGCACCTTGGTGATGACCATGTCGCGCAACGACCCGTCGCCATGCTGCACCTGCGTCTCATAGCGCAGCCGGCCGCCCTGGGCCATCAGCAGGGCATCCTGCTCGGCGTGGATCCGGGCCTCTTCGGTGGACAGGAAGTGCCCGACATAGGAGCCGATGACCTGCGCTCGCGGACGCCCCACAAAGCTTTCCCATGCCTGGTTCACCATCAGGTAGCGCCCTTGCGCATCGAACATGGAGACCGGCAGCGGGCTCAGCTCCAGCAACAGCGCGGAGAACGCGAGTTGGTGCTGCAGCTGCTGGTCGAAGGCCACGCGCTCGCTGACATCGATCGCGCTGCCGGCGAAGCCGACGATGTCGCCCTCCGCATGCAGCGGCACGACGGCTAGCTGGAAGTGCCGTGGCCCGCCATCGGGCGCCGGGATGCAGACCTGGGCCTGGCGCAGGCCCACCATGTCGTCGTGCCGGAACAGCGCGGCCGCGCGATCACGGTCGGCAGGCACCACGAGGTCCCACAGCTGCCGGCCACGTGCCTGGGCCTGGCCCTCGTCGCCCACGGCGGACCAGCGAGCGTTGACATAAGTGATCGCGCCATTTGCATCAGTGCGGAAGATCAGCTCCTGCACGCTCTTGAGCAGAACGCTCAGCTCCCGCTCGCGCTGGGAAGCTTGCTCGTGGGCGCGCCGCTCGCGCTGCAACGCGTACAGGCTGCCGGCTGCCGTCACCAGCGCCAGCAGCCCCTCGGCGTACATCCATCGCAGTTGCTGCTGCTCAGGCCCGGCGAGCACGGAGCCGAGGGCCAGAACTACCAGCCCCAGCGGCGCCACCACCAGGCCCAGCAGCACCCGCGCCCGCTGCAACCCGGGCCAGCCCGCCAGGCGCCGGGAAAGGCGCCGGCTCGAGGTCTTGGGCTCGCGCATCACGGCAGCGCCTCTCAGTCCTTTTCCGTGAGCTCTTCGAAGCTCGGCGGCTGTCGGTTGATGTGGTCGCGCAGCGCGATCAGGGAGGGCGCCTCGCGCAAGAACGCGTCGACGACGGTGGGGTCGAACGCGCTGCCGCGCTGGTCGATGAGCATGCGCAGCGCCACGTCCTCCGCGAAGGCCTTGCGGTAGCAGCGGTCCATCGTCAGCGCGTCGAAGAAGTCCACGACCGCCACGATGCGGCCGGACAGCGGGATGTCTTCCCCGCGGAGCTGGCGCGGATAGCCCGTGCCGTCCCAGCGCTCGTGGTGCGTCAGCGCCACCTCGGCCGCCAGCTGGAACAGCGGCACCCGCGAGCGGCCCAGGATGCCCGCGCCGATCTCGGCATGCTGGTTCATCACCAGCCGCTCGTCCGGCGTGTAGCTGCCGGGCTTCTTCAGGATCACGTCGGGGATGCCGATCTTGCCCACGTCGTGCATGGGCGCCGCGCGCCGCAGCATGCTGGCGAACACGGCCGGCTGGCCGAGGGCGAGCGCCAGCGCCTCGGCCAGGTAGCCGATGCGCACCATGTGCACGCCGGTGTCGTCGTCGCGGAAGTCTGCCGCCAGCGCCAGCCGCAGCAGGGCCTCGTGGTGGGCGCGCGTGACTTCGCGCAACGCCTCGTTGCGCTCCTGGTACATGCGTCGCAGGTCCACGACGATGCGCTCCATCTGCGCGGCGGCGGCATCGTCGAACGTGCGGCTTTCGGGGAGAGTGGAACAGGGGAACGGCATGTCAGTGCTCCCCGGCCACGGCGCACAGGTCGGCAATGCAGTCGATCAGCTGTAGCGGGCTGAACGGCTTGACGAGGTACATGTCGGCCCCCGCTTCCACGCCGGCCGCGCGGTCGCCGGCATGGCAGCGCGCGCTGAGCATGAGGATGCGCGGCGTGACCGGGAACTCGCCGGACTTGAGCCGCCGGCACACGGCCAGCCCGTCCAGGGTGCCCGGCATCATCACGTCCAGCAGCACCAGGTCGGGCTGCTGCTCAGCCGCGACGCTCAGCGCCGTCGTCCCGTCGGCGGCCTCACGGATCTCGTAGTCCTCGAACTCCAGCGTCAAGCGGATGAGTCGGCGGATGTCGGAGTGGTCTTCGACGATCAGGATCTTCTTCATGCGACGTCGCCTTGTGGTGATCAGTTCGCCTGAATTATCACTTTTATCATTTGACTTTGCGCAAATCGACAGCCAGCAACAGGCCTGGCCTGCGCACTAGTTCTCGCCGGCGCGGCGCACGGGATGCATGGATCCTGCGGCTTGATCGACATCAAGGCGCTGCGCCCATTGCCAACTAGGCTGACATCTATCAGCTGCCGACGATTGCAACCTGGGGAGTCGCAGCCTCATGTGCGGCGACCTGGCCAGCCCGGGCGAGCGCGATTTCAGGCCCCGGGCGCGGCAACTCTTCACGGTCTCGAGCACGTGAGCCCTGTGCAAATCCAATTCAAAAGTATCAAATATAGCGATTGAAGCGCAACCACACCTACAACATGACCGCACTCTCCGTCATCGAACAAACCGCCGTGGCCGCCGCCATGCCCCGAGAGGTCCTGACCGCCCGCCTGGGCGGCGAGGAATACGGCATCGACATCCTGGCCGTGCAGGAAATCCGCCGCTACGAGGCGCCCACCCGCATCGCCAATGCAGCCGCCCACCTGCTCGGCGTGATGGACCTGCGCGGCGTCATCGTGCCGGTCGTGGACCTGCGTCGCCACCTCGGCCTGCCCGCCGAGCAAGGCCACGACACGGTCACCGTGGTCGTCAACGTCGCGAACCGCACGCTGGGCTTGGTGGTGGACGCGGTGTCCGACGTCGTCGCGCTGGCTGCCGACTGCATCCGGCCCCGGCCGGCACTGGGCGCCGGGGCCGACGCCGGCTTCATCGTCGGCCTGGCCACGCTGAACGGAAACGACCGCCCGCGGCTGCTGCAACTCACGGACCTGGGTGCACTGCTGCGCGGCCTCTGACCTCACGCCGGAGACCACCCCATGAACGCACTCAACAACCTGCGCATCGGCACCCGCCTGGCCCTGGCCTTCGCCCTCGTGGCCGTGCTGATGGTGGCCATCGCCGCCATCGCCCGCCTGGGTCTGGTCAGCATCCGCGACAACATGGACACGGTGCTGCACGACCGCTACGCCAAGGTCAAGATCATCACGGACATCGGCGAAGCGGTGAACCTGCATGCGCGCATCGTGCGCAACCTGGTCATCATGGACAGCGAGGCCGAGCGCCACAAGGAGATCACGGCCCTGCTCGACTCGCGCGCGCAGATTGCCAAGGCCTACGACGACCTGAGCGGCCGCCTCAACCTGCCCAAGGGCCGCGCGATGCTCGACAAGGTGCAGGCCGAGCGCACCGGCTTCATCGCCGAGCAGGACGAACTGCTGAAGCTCGTCCGGGCGGGCGACATGGCCGCGGCGAAGACGGTGCTGCTGGACAAGCTGCGCCCGCGCCAGCTGGCCTACCAGCAGCGCCTGGCCGAGATGACGAAGTTCCAGGAAGAGCTGATGGAAACGGAGGGCGAGGCCACGCTGGCCACCATTGACCGCGTCAGCCTGCTGATGCTGGGCGGCACGCTGGCGGGCCTGGCACTGGCCATCGTAGCCGGCGTCATCGTGACCCGCTCGGTCACGCGCCCCGTGGGCCGCGTCGTCGCCACGCTGAAGACCGTGGCGGGCGGCGACCTCACCGTGCAGGTCACTGCCGACCGCCGGGACGAGATCGGCGAGCTGCAGCAGGCGCTGGCCGGCACGGTGGGCACGCTGCGCCGGCTGGTGGGCGAGGTGCGCGCCGGTATCGATTCGGTGACCACGGCGTCCAGCCAGATCGCCGCCGGCAATCAGGACTTGTCCAGCCGCACCGAACAGCAGGCCTCCAGCCTGCAGGAGACCGCCAGCTCCATGGAGGAACTGACCGCCACGGTGCGTCAGAGCGCCGAGACGGCGCGCGCCGCCAGCGGCCTGGCGGCCGACGCCAGCATGGCCGCTGGCCACGGCGGCGAGGTGGTGGGCCAGGTGGTGGGCACGATGGACGAGATCAGCGCCGCCAGCCGCAGAATCGTGGAGATCATCGGCGTCATCGACAGCATCGCGTTCCAGACCAACATCCTGGCGCTGAACGCCGCGGTGGAGGCGGCGCGGGCCGGCGAGCAGGGACGCGGCTTCGCGGTCGTCGCCAGCGAGGTGCGCACGCTGGCCCAGCGCAGCGCCGATGCGGCCAAGGAGATCAAGACGCTGATCGGCGCCAGTGCCGACAAGGTCGAGGCCGGCGGCCGCCAGGTGGCCGAGGCCGGCCGCGCGATGCAGGACATCGTGGCGCAGGTGCGCAAGGTCAACGACCTGATCGGCGAGATCGCCGGCACCGCCGGCGAGCAGAGCCGCGGCATCGAGCAGGTGAACACCGCCGTCACGCAGATGGACCAGGTGACCCAGCAGAACGCGGCGCTGGTGGAGGAAAGCGCCGCCGCCGCGGCCAGCCTGGCCCACCAGGCGCAGGCACTGGCCGAGGCGGTGGGCCAGTTCCGCACCGACGCGCACACCGAGGCGGGTGCCACCACACGGCCTGTCACCCAGCCTGCTGCCCAGCCCGTCACGAAGGCACCGGCCCGCGCACCGCAGCCCGCCGCACCGCGCCGCGCCGCCACCGCCCCGGCGCCCCGCCCCACCCCCGTTCCCGCTGCCGACCTGGCCTGGGAATCCTTCTGACACCGTGAGCCCTGCCATGGCCATGACATCCATCCTCATCGTCGACGACAACCCCAACCTGATCGCCGTGCTGGGCAAGATGCTGGCGCCGGTGGGGCAGGTCCGGTTCGCCACGTCAGGTGCCATGGCGCTGATGCGCATGCGCGACGAGACGCCCGACCTGGTGCTGCTGGACGCCGAGATGCCCGGCATGGACGGCTACGCGGTGTGCCAGGCGATGAAGGCCGACCCGGCGCTGGAGCGCATCCCGGTCATCTTCGTGACGTCGCACAACGCCCCCGAGGCCGAGCTGCGCGGGCTGAACGCCGGCGCGGTGGACTTCATCTCCAAGCCGGTCAACGAGCCCGTCCTGCTGGCGCGGGTGCAGACCCATCTGCGGCTCAAGCAGCTGTCCGACGAATTGCAGCGCCGGGCCGCCACCGACGCGCTGACGGGCCTGGCCAACCGCGGCCACTTCGACCAGCGGCTGCAGCTCGAATGGGCCCGCGCGGCACGCAACGGCGAGGCGCTGTCGCTGATCCTGCTGGACGTGGACCATTTCAAGAAGTTCAACGACCGCTACGGCCACCCGGCCGGCGACGCCTGCCTGCGCGCGGTGGCCGATGCGCTGGCGCTGCGCGCGCGCCGCAGCACCGACCTGGTGGCCCGCGTGGGTGGCGAGGAGTTCGCCGTGCTGCTGCCGCACACCCATGCGGACGGTGCACAGCAGGCCGCCGAGCAACTGCGCGCGGCGGTGGCGGCGCTGGGCATCCCGCACGGCGGGTCCGACACGGCGCCGCACGTCACCATCAGCATCGGCGCGGCCAGTTGCCAGCCCGTGCCACCGGTATCGGCCGAGGGCGCGCAGTCGCTGGTCGAGCGCGCCGACCAGGCGTTGTACGTCGCCAAGTCGAACGGGCGCAACCGGGCGCACCTGGCCCAGGCGGCGCCGGTGGCGCCCGAGCGGGCCGCGCTGCTCGCCGAGTAGGGCTGATGACGTCCGAAACCGCCCTGCCGCAGGCGGCGCCGCGGCCGCTGCGCCGCCTGAGCACGATGCTGGCCGTCATCGTGCTGGTCGCCGCGGTGGCCGGGCTGGTCGGCTACTTCCTGCAGGCCACCACAAACCACGACGACGCCGACGAACGCTTCGCCGCGCTGTCGCATCGCGTGACACAGGGCATCGTGGAGCGACTGCGGCGGTATGAGTATGGCCTGCGCGGCGCGCGCGGCGTCGTCGCCGCCGCCAACGGCGCGGTGTCACGCGAGTCCTTCGCGCGCTACGCTGCCTCGCGCCAGATCGACCGCGAGTTTCCCGGGGCGCGCGGCTTCGGAGTGGTCTATCGCGTGAGCCCGGACCGGGAAGCGTCCTTCGTGCAGGCCCGCCGCGACAGCGATTCGCCGGACTTCGCGATCCGCTCGATGGCGCCACACGACGGTGACCGCTTCGTCATCACCTACGTGGAGCCGCTGGCGCGCAACCGGGAGGCCATCGGGCTGGATATTGCATCCGAGCCCGCCCGCCGTGAGGCCGCACTGCGCGCCGCCGAAACCTCCGAGGCCACGCTGACCGCCCCGCTCACGCTGGTGCAGGCCAGCGTGAAGAAGTCCGGCGGCCTGCTGCTGCTGCTGCCCATCCGGCGCATCGGCGACGAGGACGCGGGGGAGCTGATCGGCTGGTCATACGCACCGCTGCTGATCGACGACATCTTGCACGGGCTGGACGCCGAGGAGGAGCACTTCGCGCTGTCGCTGCACGACCTGGCGCAACCGCCGAACACCGAGTTCTACGCGACCGGCAAGGACCGCGCGCTGGCGACGACGCTAGACGCACAACTGGTTGACATCCCGCTGTACGGGCGCCGCTGGGAAGCGCGGCTGCAGCCGACAGTGGCGTTCGTGCAGTCGCTGCACCAGGCCTCGCCCTGGGGCGAGGCGTTGAAGGCCGCACTGCTAGGCGGCGTGTTCGCCGCGCTGCTGGCCACCGGCGCCCAACTCGGGGACCGCACCCGCGGCCAGCGGCTGGAGCTGGCCCGGCGCGCGGCCATCGTCGAGGGCAGCGACGACGCGATCATCGTGCAGGACCTGGACGGCCACATCACGGACTGGAACGATGGCGCGGAACGTCTGTTCGGCTATGCCCGTGACGAAGCCGTCGGCAGGACCGCGACGGAGCTGCTGCTGCCATCGGCGCTCGTCGCGGAAGACGAAGAGTTGCGCGCCACCGTCGCCGGCGGCGGCCGGGTGCGCGTGTTCGAGACCCTGCGCCGCGCACGGAACGGCACCGACATCCCGGTCTCCATCACCGCATCTCCCATCCGCGACGACGACGGCGTGGTCGTAGGCTCCGCCAAGATCCTGCGTGACGTGCGCGAGGCCAAGGCGGCAGAGCAGCGCATGCGCGAGCTGAACGCGTCGCTCGAAGACCAGGTGCGCGAACGCACCGCACTACTGGACGGCGCCATGCAGGAGGCGCGCGACGCCAACCATGCCAAGAGCCGCTTCCTGGCCAACGTGAGCCACGAGATCCGCACGCCCATGAACGCCGTGATCGGGCTGTCGCACATGCTGGAGCGCACCCGGCTGGACGCCGACCAGGCCGGCATGCTGGCCCGCATCCGCACGGCCGGCAAGGCGCTGATGTCACTGCTCAACGACGTGCTGGACCTGTCCAAGATCGAGGCCGGCGAGATGCAACTGGAGGCCGTGCCCTTCGACTTTGCCGAGCTGGTCGACGAGGTGGCCTCGCTGGCCAGCGTCTCGGCCGAGCAGAGCGGCGTCGCGTTCTCGGTCGTCCGCCAAGGGCGCCTGCCCGAGCTGCTGCTGGGCGACAGCACACGGCTCACGCAGATCCTGCTGAACCTGCTCAGCAACGCCATCAAGTTCGCCCCCCGGGGCAGCGTGACGCTGGAGGTCAGCGCACCCGAGACCGACGACGCGACGCACCAGCCGGTGACCTTCCGCATCTCCGACACCGGCATCGGCATGTCCGAGGACGTGCAACGCCGGCTGTTCCAGCCCTTCATGCAGGCGGACGCGTCCACCACGCGCAAGTTCGGCGGCACGGGGCTGGGTCTGTCCATCGTCAGGCAGCTCGTCGGGCTGCTGGGCGGCAGCATCCGGCTGACCAGCGCCCCGGGTCAGGGCAGCAGCTTCCAGGTCGACCTGGTGTTCGCCATCGCGCCGCCGCAGCAGAAGCCGGCACCGCTGGCCAGCTGGCTGACCGCCCCGACGGGCGCGCCGCTGGCGGGGCTGCAGGTGCTGGTGGTGGACGACAACCCGCTGAACCGCGAAGTCGCGGAGCGGCTGCTGCGCAGCGAGGGCGCGACCGTGTCCCTCGCCTGCGACGGTCGCCAGGCCGTCGACCTGATGACGGCCGAAGGCGACCGCTTCCACGTGCTGCTGATGGACGTGCAGATGCCGGGCATGGACGGGCTGGAGGCGACGCGGCTGATCCGCGCGCTGGCCGGCCGGCACGCCCCGCCCATCGTCGGGCTGACCGCAGGCGTGTCGCCCGAGGAGCGCCGGCTGGCGCTGTCGGCTGGCATGGACGCGGTGGTGGGCAAACCCTTCGACCCGCCGACGCTGGTCGCCCGCATCTCGCAGCTGGTGGGCCGCCGGGCCCCGCCGGCTTCTGCCGCTGCTGCATCACCCGCTGCCGCACCGCTGCCCGACACCGGTGATGACTGGCCGGCGCTGCCGGGGCTGGACGCGCCACTGGCCCGTCGCCATCTGAAGGGCGACCGCGACCTGTTCGACCGCATGCTGCAGGCCCTGTGCGGCATGGCAACGGCGGCCGGCGATCTGCAGGCACCGCCCCCTGAAGACGACACCGCCTGGGCCACACACGCCCGGCTGATGCACGACCTCAAGGGCACTGCCGGCACGCTGGGCGCCGCGGCGGTACGCGACGCGGCCGCCCGTGCCGAGCAGGCACTGCAGGCGCGCCACTGGGCCGATGCGGCGCCGGCGCTTCGCGACCTGGCCACCGCCGCCGCCCCGCTGGTGCAGGCGCTGGCCCAGGCCACGCCGCGCACGCCCTCCGCCACGCTGGCCATCCAGCATGGGCTGTCGCACCCGGTGCACGGCCTGGCCGCGCTGATGCAGCAGCTTCGTGACAGCGACCTGGCCGCGCTCGCCACCTGCCAGGGCCTCGTCGACGCGCTGGCTGCCGCGCTGGGCGACGCCGTGGCCCACCAGGTGGTCGCCCTCGTGCAGCAGCTGGACTTCGAGGCCGCCGCGCGGATGCTGGCCCCGGCCTGCGAACCCGTTGCCGGCAGGTGACGCCCTGTCAGGACGCACTCCGCCTCACCCGGTCTCGTCACAAGCGCAATGGAGGAGATGGTGTCACCGTGCGCCGGACATCGGACCCCACGCAGGAGGCCACCCGCAACGCGTCGCGCAACGCCAGCGTGGCCGACCGCGGCGCGCGAGATCAAGAGCCTCATCACAGCCAGCGTCGAGAAGGTAGACAGCGGCACCGGCATCGTGCGCGAGCCCGGCTCGGCGATCAGCGACATCGTCAAGATGTGCCGACCACATCAAGGAGTTGCTGGGCCAGATCGCCACCGGCTCCGACCAGCAGAGCCAGGGCATCGGCCAGGTGGGCAGCGCGGTGCAGGAGCTGGACCGCGCGACGCAGCAGAACGCCGCGATGGTGGAGCAGACGGCCGCCGCGGCGTCGGCCCTGCGCGACCAGGCCCAGGGCCTGGCCACCGAGGTGGCCAGCTTCAGGCTGTCGCAGCCGGCCTAACGGCCACCCAGCACGCGCGCCGGCAGCATGACGACGGCGCGCAGCAGCGCGAACACGCCGTCCACCGCGATGCCCAGCAGCCGGAACGGCAGCAGGAGCAGCCATACCAGCGGCCACAGCAGCAGCGCGCCGATGGCCAGCGGCCAGCAGACGACGAACAGAAGGCACCAGAGCAGGAAGCCGAACATCGCGGAACTCCTTTGAGCGAACAGCCCACAGGCTAGGCCTGGCGGGCTGTTCGTTCACACGGCTTGCGACGGAGCGGCGATCCGCCGGGACGGGCCGTCAGACGCGCTGACGGCCGGCCACGTAGCAGGCCGCCAGGTTGCGCTCATCGGCCAGCGTCATCCACGCGAAGACGCGCTCGTGCAGCTCGCGGGCCGCGGCGTCCCGCGCCTGCGCCACGGGGCCTTGCGCCCAGTCCCAGACGCACAGGTCGGCCACCTGCCCGACCGACAGCCCGCCGATCTCGTGGCCCAGCCGCAGCGCCTCGGCCGCGCCACGCGTGGCGGCATGCAGAGCCGTCCAGGCCGTCAGCCGCTGGCCGCGCAGTGCCTGGATCTTGTAGGCATCGCCCATGTTGCGCGGCAGGCTCAAGCTGGTGCCGCCGCCCACGTCGGACGCCAGGCTGACGTTGAAACCGGCGCCGGACCAGTCGAACAGACCGCTGCCCAGGAACAGATTGCTGGACGGGCAATGCGCCACATGCGCGCCGCGCTCGGCGATGAGGCGCTTGTCGGCATCGTCCAGCCAGATGCCGTGGGCCAGCACCGCGCGCTCGTGCACCAGGCCCACGCGCTCGTAGACGTCCAGGTAGCTGCGCGCCTCGGGGAAGAGCCGGGCCACCCAGTCGACCTCGGCGCGGTTCTCGGCCACGTGGGTCTGCATGTAGAGACTGGCGTCCGACCGACACAGCGCGCCGGCCATGGCCAGCTGCTCGGGCGTGCTGGTGGGGGCGAAGCGCACCGTCACCGCATACGACAGCCGGGCCTGGCCGTGGAAGCGCTGGATCAGGTCCACGCAGTCGCGCTCGGCCTGGGTCACGTCGTCGCGCAGGCCATCGGGCGCGTGGCGGTCCATCAGCACCTTGCCGGTGATGAGCCGCATGCCGCGCGCCATCGCGCCCTGGAACAGGGCCTCGGCCGAGGTCTTGTGCACCGTCGCGAACACCACGGCCGAGGTCGTGCCGCTGGCCAGCAGCGCGTCCAGGAACAGCTCGGCGCCGGCGCGGCTGCGCGCCGGGTCGGCGAACGCGCATTCGCTGGGGAAGGTGTAGCGCTCCAGCCAGTCCAGCAGCTCCGTGCCATAGGAGGCGATGACCTCCAGCTGCGGGCAATGGACATGGGTGTCGATGAAGCCCGGCAGCACCAGCTGACCGGCATGGTCCTTGCGCTCCCAGCTGGCGTCAGGCTCGTGCGCCTGGCGGCCGACGATGCGGCCGTCCTCGATCAACAGCCAGTGGTCGCGCTCGAAACGCACCGCGGCGGGCGTGGTGTCGCCCCAGCCCGGTGCGGCGGTGAAGTCCAGCAGGTCGCCCCGCAGCGCCCAGCGCCGCGGCCCGGTTTGTGCATGGGCAAAGTTTTTCTGGTTAGTAAAACTCATATGGCAATTCTGAGGCAAGGTCAGACAATCGAGGCCAGCATGAATACCCGCCCCATCCGTTTCTTCCACCGCGGCCAGGTCGTCGAGGTGAACGACCTGCCCACCACGACCACCGTGCTGCACTACCTGCGCGAGCACGCCGACTGCACCGGCACCAAGGAGGGCTGCGCCGAGGGCGACTGCGGCGCATGCACCGTCATCCAGGGTGAGCTGGACGCCACCGGCCAGCTGCAGCTACGCAATGTCAATGCCTGCACGCAGTTCCTGCCCACGCTGGACGGCCGCGCGCTGCTGACGGTGGAGGACGTGGGCGGCCCCGAGCGGCTCAACCCGGCCCAGCAGGCGCTGGTGGACTGCCACGGCTCGCAGTGCGGCTTCTGCACGCCCGGCTTCGTCATGACGATGACGGCCTGCTACGAGCGCCACCAGGCCGCCGGCACGCGGCCCGACCGGCAGCAACTGGCCGACGATCTGGCCGGCAACCTGTGCCGCTGCACCGGCTACCGGCCCATCCTGGATGCCGGCGAGCAGATGTTCGACGCGCCCGCCCGGCTGATCGACCGCAGCGCCATCGCCGCCGCGCTGCGCGAGCTGGCGCAGGACGCGCCGCTGGCCTACGAGCACGCCGGCCAGTGCTTCCACGCGCCGCAGAGCGTCCACGACCTGGCGCTGCTGCGCGAGGCCTCTCCGCAGGCCACGCTGCTCGCCGGCTCCACCGACATCGGCCTGTGGGTCAACAAGCAGTTCCGCGAGCTGCCGGCGCTGATCTACACGGGCCGCGTGGAGGCGCTAAAGGCCATCCGCGAGGAAGACGGCGGCCTGTGGATAGGTGCGGCGGCCTCGCTGGAAGACGCCTGGGCCGCGCTGACGGCACTGGCGCCGTCGCTGGCCGAGCTGTGGCGGCGCTTCGCGTCGCCGCCGGTGCGGCATGCCGGCACGCTGGGCGGCAACATCGCCAACGGCTCGCCCATCGGCGATGGCGCACCGGCCCTCATCGCGCTGGGCGCCGACGTGCTGCTGCGCCGCGGCGCGCAGCAGCGCCGCCTGCCGCTGCAGGACTTCTACCTGGACTACATGAAGAAGGACCTGCAACCCGGCGAGTTCGTCGAGGCGCTGTGGGTGCCCAAGCCCGACACCAGCTGGGCCATCAGCGCGCACAAGGTCTCCAAGCGGCATGACAGCGACATCTCAGCCGTCTGCGCCGTGCTGGCGCTGCAGCTGCGCAACGGCACGGTGCAGCAGGCGCGCTTCGTGTTCGGCGGCATGGCGGCCATCGTCAAACGCGCGGCAGCGGCGGAAGCCGCCGTCGTCGGCCAACCCTGGGTGGAAGCCACCGCCGAGGCGGCGGCTGCCGCGCTGCCCAACGACTTCAAGCCCATGACCGACATGCGCGCGTCCGACGGCTATCGGCTCAAGGTTGCGCAGAACCTGCTGCGCAAGCTGTGGCTGGAAAGCCTGGACCGGCGTACCGTCACCGTGTGGCGCAGCGCGAGGTTGGCCGCATGAACAAGCCCGAAGCCATTCCCGAGCTGAAGCCCGTCGTCGGCACATCGCGGCCGCACGAGTCCGCCCATCTTCATGTGCGCGGCGCCGCGCCCTACATCGACGACCTGCCCGAACCCGCCGGCACGCTGCACGCGGCGCTGGGGCTGTCGCCCATCGCACACGGCAAGCTCGTGGGCATCGACATCGAGCGCCTGCGCCAGCAGCCCGGCGTCGTCGCCGTGTTCACGGCGGCCGACATCACCGGCGACAACAACTGCGGCCCGCTGCTGCATGACGACCCCATCCTGGCTGCGGACGAGCTGCGCTACGTCGGCCAGCCGGTGTTCGCCGTCATCGCGACGAACCGCGAGCTGGCCCGTCGTGCGGCATCGATCGCCAAGCAGGTCATCCAGGCCGAGCCCTTGCCGCCGGTACTGACGGCGCTGGCCGCGCACGCGGCCGGCCAGTACGTGCTGCCGCCCATGCACCTCACGCGCGGCGAGCCGGCCGAGCACCTCGCCACGGCGCCGCACCGCCTGCAGGGCACGTGGAGCCTGGGCGGGCAGGAGCAGTTCTACCTGGAAGGCCAGATCAGCCTGGCCGTGCCGCAGGAAGGGGGCGAGGGCCTGCTGGTGCACTGCTCCACGCAGCACCCCAGCGAGATGCAGCAGCTCGTCGCGCATGCGGTGGGCTGGGCCGCCCACCGGGTCGTCGTGCAATGCCGGCGCATGGGCGGCGGCTTCGGCGGCAAGGAGAGCCAGTCGGCGCTGTTTGCCTGCGTCGCGTCGCTGGCCGCGCTGGCGTTGAAGAAGCCGGTCAAGCTGCGCGTGGACCGCGACGACGACTTCCTCATCACCGGCCGGCGCCACAGTTTCGACTACCGCTGGGATGTGGGCTTCGACGACGAGGGCCGCGTGCTGGCCGCCGACATCGAGCTGGTCTCCAATGCCGGCCACAGCGCCGACCTGTCCGCGCCCGTCATGGCCCGCGCGCTGTGCCACTTCGACAACGCCTACTGGCTGCCGCACGTGGCCATGCACGGCTTCTGCGCGAAGACCAACACGCAGAGCAACACCGCCTTCCGCGGCTTCGGCGGCCCGCAGGGCGCCATCGCGATCGAGATGATCCTGGACGGCATCGCGCGCCGGCTGGGGTTGGATGCGGCTGACGTGCGCCAGCGCAACTTCTACGCGCCGGGCCGCGACATGACGCCCTACGGCCAGCAGGTCGAGGAGCTGCACGCGCAGCCGCTGACGGCGCAACTGCTGGCCAGCAGCGGCTACGCCGAACGCCGCGCCGAGATCGCCGCGTTCAACGCGACCAGCCGCGTGCTGAAGAAAGGCCTGGCATTCACGCCGGTCAAGTTCGGCATCTCGTTCAACGTCGCCCACTTGAACCAGGCGGGCGCGCTGGTGCATGTCTACACCGACGGCTCGGTGCTCGTGAACCACGGTGGCACGGAGATGGGCCAGGGGCTGAACACCAAGGTCGCACAGGTTGTGGCGCACGAGCTGGGCCTGCCGTTCGACCGTGTGCGCTGCTCGGCGACGGACACCAGCAAGGTGGCCAACACCTCGGCCACGGCCGCCTCCACCGGCAGCGACCTGAACGGCAAGGCCGCGCAGGACGCGGCGCGCAAGATCAAGGCGCGGCTGGCGGCGTTTGCGGCCGAGCGCTTCGGCTGCGCGGCCGAGCTGGTCGCGTTCGAGGCCGGCCAGGTCAGCGGCGGCGGGCAGGCGCTGCCGTTTGCAGACCTGGTCGCCGCGGCGTATCTAAAGCGCGTGCAACTGTGGAGCGACGGCTTCTACGCAACGCCCGGCCTGCACTGGGACCGCACCAAGCTGCAGGGCCACCCGTTCTACTACTACGCCTGGGGCGGCGCCGTCTGCGAGGCGCTCGTCGACACGCTGACCGGCGAGAGCCGCATCACGCGCGCCGACATCCTGCACGACGTGGGCCAGAGCCTGAACCCGGCGCTGGACATTGGCCAGGTCGAAGGCGGCTTCATCCAGGGCCTGGGCTGGCTGACGATGGAGGAGCTGGTGTGGCACCCGGTGACGGGCCTGCTGACCACGCACGCGCCCAGCACCTACAAGATCCCGACCGCCAACGACTGCCCGACCGAATTCCGCACGGAGCTGTTCGGCGTGGCCAACGCGAGCGAGACCATCCACCGCAGCAAGGCCGTCGGCGAGCCGCCGCTGCTGCTGGGCTTCGCGGCACTGCTGGCGATCAAGGACGCCTGCGCCGCCTGCGGCCCGGAGGGCTGCGACCCGCCACTGCGCGCACCGGCCACGGCCGAGGCGGTGCTGGACGCGATCGACGCCGTGCGGTGAGACGCGGCCTCGCCAGCGTCGTTGCGGCCCTGTCGCTGGCGGGCTGCGCCACGGGGCGGCCGCCCGCCCCCACCATCATCGAGGTGGACACCTGGGGCGGCACGGCTGCGAGCACCGCAGCGCCCGCGCAGCCCATCCGCAAGATCACGCTGCATCACCAGGGCGAGGTCTGGCAGGACGGCGCCGACGTGGCGGCCTACCTGCGCCGGCTGCAGCAATGGTCGCGCCTCACCAAGCGCTGGGCCGACATCCCGTATCACTACGTCATCGCGCCCGATGGCCGCATCTACGCGGCGCGGCCGCTGCAGCAGCCGGGCGACACCAACACCGACTACGACCCCCGCGGCCATGCGCTGCTGATGCTGGTAGGCAACTTCGAGGTGCAGCAGCCCACGCCCGCGCAGCTGAACGCCGCCGTCCAGCTGAGCGCCTGGCTGGCGCGCGAGCACCGTCTGGGGCCGGACGACATCGCCAGCCACAAGGACTACAGCGCCCAGACCGTCTGCCCGGGACGGAACCTGTATGCCCGGATCGAATCAGGCTGGTTCAGGGACGAGGTGCGCCGGCTGCTGGAAGCCAGGTGATACCTCACCGGTGGCGAGCGCGACGGCTGGTGCGAGCGAGCGTCGCCGTTGAGCACCCGGCGTTTTGGCCAAGCAGGGCAAATGGGCTGCTTGGCCGTGATCGCGGTCAGGCACGTGGCGAGGATGGGATTGGTGCCTTTCGGCCCGAAGCGGTCAACTGCGAATGGCTGCTCCTCGGCTCGCGGCTGGGGCGCAAGAAGCGATACCGGCCGTAGATCGTCGTGCGCCTTCGGCGTATTGCGATACGCATCTGCGATTTGAGCAAGTAGCCTTGGAGCATGAAATTGGCACCGCACAACATCAGCACCACAGGCGCGGCCCTTCGGTCTACAACGCGCTAGATCTCCCGAAATGCTGAATCGTTTGCTTGTTCACATCGCATTGCTGCCGTTGGCATATCTGGGCTGGTGTACTACCCATATTCCAGGTGGGCCAGACGTCGATGCCGCAAACGCAGTTGGCCGCTACATCGCAGCCGGGTATGGACGGTTCGACGACCGGCAGGTGGTCGAGCGTACGGGCAAGGGCAAGATCTACTACTCCTCACCCGGTTCGGACCGCCATCCGACCATCGTCCTGTACGAAATCACGACCCCCGAAGACATTGGCACTATCGAGGCGCTCGTGCGTCAAGCACTGGTCGAATTCCCCCACGTCCGAGGCGTGTCGCTGCACTTCTACAAAGAGCAGAACCTCTCCTTCTCTGCCGGGGGCGCGGCTGCTCGTGGAAGGGAAACTCCGTTCAAGAAGGTCAGCGTCAGGCGCGAGAGCAACGCGTAGTCATGTAAGGCGGGTCGCGACCCGCCTTACAGATTCCTTTGCATCGAGCCGCTGAACGACGGCTTTCAGGCTGCGAATTCGATCGATCGGAGAACCGCTCCGGGTCGAAAGCTGCCAACCGAGCGGCGGCCACCGAGCGGCTGCAATGAGCCCGTCACCGCCCCTGCTTCTGTGTCGCGATCAGCACCGCCTGCGTGCGCGAGTTGGCGCCCAGTGCCTTCAGCACGGCGGCGACATGGTCCTTGACCGTGTCGACGCTGACGTTGAGCTCGCGGGCGATTTCCTTGTTGGACAGCCCGCGCGCCAACAGCTCCAGCACGCCCTTCTGGCGCGGCGTCAGCGGCAGTTCGGCCCAGGCCCGGGCCGGCGCCGCCACAGGTGCGGGCTCGTCGGCCAGGCGCTTCAGCGGCGGCACGTACGTGCCACCGGCCAGCACAAGGTGCAGCGCCTGCACCAGCGTGTTGAGGTCACTGCGCTCGGGCACATAGCCCATGGCGCCGGCGCCCAGTGCCTGCAGCGCGTCCTCGGTGTCGTCACTGCCCGAGATGACCACCACGGGCAACACCAGGTGCTCGCGGTGTATCTGCTGCAGCAGCTCGAAGCCGCCGTCCACGTGCAGGTCCAGCAGCACCAGGCGGGGTACGCCCTCGGCGAGCGCAATGCGGGCCGCAGCGACGGTGTCGACGCCCTGCACCCGGGCGCCGGCGAAGTTCTGCTCGATCAGGCCGGTGAGCGCGGCGCGCACCATCGGAAATCCATCGATCAGCAGAACCCTCATCACCCCTCCTCCAGGAGGTGGGGATGATAGTCAACGCAGCGCCGCGGCCAGCAGAGGTTTGGCCCAGGCGGGCACGCCGCGCAGCGGCGCGTGCGACATGACACGCCCGACCTGCATCTGCAGCAGCAGCACCGGCTGCGGCCGCTTGCCGGCGCGCGGGTCGGCCTCCACGCTGTTGTCGTAGACGCGCAGGCTGGCCAGGTGCGGCATCAGCTTGACGAGGTTGCTGCGGCTGGCGTCGAAGCGCTCGCGCACCTTGGCCTCGGGGATGTCGTGCCCACCGGCCGCCACGCGCGCGGCGATGCGCTTCAGGTGCAGTTCGGGCGTCGCCAGGCCGGCAAACCAGACGTGGACTTCGGCGCCCGCCCGCGCACCTTCCAGCAGCAGCCTGGCGATGCTGTGGCCGCCCAGCGTCGTCTCGAACGCGTAGGTCAGGCCGCCGGCCAGCGCCTTCTCCAGGCCGCGGCGGCCCAGCGTCCACGCCAGGCCGTTGGCCTGTTCGGCGGACAGGCCCGGCTGCTGCTCGCGCAGCCGCGCGGCGATGACGTCGGGGTTGAAGAACTCGGCGCCGCTGGCCTGAATGGCCGCACCGCCCAGCGAACTCTTGCCGGCGCCGTTGACACCGGCCAGCACGAACAGCTTGGCGGGCAAGGCTCAGGCAGCCTTGCGGCGGGGCTTGGCGGCCTTGGCGGCAACAGCGCCAACGGCCTCGGGGGGCATGGCGAAAGCGGCGGCCATGGCGTCGCCCTGGGCCTGCATGCGCTCGAACATCGCGTCGAACTCGCCGCTCAACGCGCCCAGGTCCGGCTCGGCGGCGCGCTGCAACTCGCGGTAGCGCTCCACCGACATCAGCACGTAGGCGGGCTGGTCGTGCTTGGTGATGAGCACCGCGCCATGGGCTGCCACAGCGCGGCCCACCTTCTGGATGCCGGCCACGAGCTCCGTGGCCGTCACGCTGGGCAGCTGGTCGGCGATGGCTTGTTCGAGGACGGCGGACATGGGCAACTCCAACGGCGTTTTGGGTATTTTGCCCTTTTTATGGAAATCACCCAAATTTCCGAGCCCCCCAGCCAGCCTTGGCCGGTGCCCCCTCGAGAGGAGCGCGAAGCGCAACAGGCGTGGGACGTCAGTGGGCTTCTTCCCAGTTGCTGCCCACGCCCACCTCGGCCAGCAGCGGCACCTTCAGCTGCGCCACGCCGGCCATCAGCCGCGGCACCTCGGAGCGCATCCAGTCCAGCTCGGCTTCGGGCACCTCGAACACCAGTTCGTCGTGCACCTGCATGACGATCTTGCTCTGCTTGCCGGCGCGGTCCAGCTCGGCCTGCACGGCCAGCATGGCCAGCTTGATGAGGTCCGCCGCCGTGCCTTGCATGGGCGCGTTGATGGCCTGGCGCTCGGCGCCAGCGCGGCGCTGGCCGTTGCCGCCGCGGATCTCCGGCAGGTAAATGCGCCGGCCGAACAGCGTCTCAACATAGCCCTTCTCGGCCGCGCCGGCCTTGGTCTCGTCCATGTAGGTCTTCACGCCGGCAAAGCGGGTGAAGTAGCGGTCGATGTAGTCCTTGGCCGCCTTCTGCTCGATGCCCAGCGCCGACGCCAGCCCGAACGCGCCCATGCCGTAGATCAGGCCGAAGTTGATGGTCTTGGCATAGCGGCGCTGCTCGCTGGACACCTCGTCCAGCGGCACGCCGAACACCTCGCTGGCTGTCGCCTTGTGCACGTCCTGCCCCTCCTGGAAGGCCTTCAGCAGGCCCGGGTCCTCGCTGATGTGCGCCATGATGCGCAGCTCGATCTGCGAGTAGTCGGCGCTGACGATCTTGAAACCCTCGGGGGCCACGAAGGCCTCGCGCACGCGCCGGCCTTCCGCCGTGCGGATGGGGATGTTCTGCAGGTTGGGCTCGTTGCTGGAGAGCCGCCCCGTCACCGCCACGGCCTGCGCGTAGTTGGTGTGCACGCGGCCGGTGTGCGCGTTGACCTGCAGCGGCAGCTTGTCGGTGTAGGTGCTCTTGAGCTTGGACAGGCCGCGGTACTCGAGGATCTTGGCCGGCAGCGGGAAGTCGGCAGCCAGCTCGGTCAGCACCTCCTCGTCGGTGGACGGCGCGCCGGTGGCCGTCTTCTTGACGACCGGCAGGCCCAGCTTGGTGAACAGGATCTCGCCGATCTGCTTCGGGCTGCCGATGTTGAACGGCTGGCCGGCGATGTCGTAGCACTGCTGCTCCAGCAGCACCAGGCGCTGGCCGATCTCGTGGCTCTGCGCCTTCAGCTTGTCGGCGTCGATCAGCACGCCGTGGCGCTCGATGCGCGCGAGCAGGTCGGCCGTTGGCATCTCGATGTCGGCGTAGATGCGCTTGAGCCCCGCATCGGCCTCGATCTGCGGCCACAGCACACCGTGCAGGTGCAGGCACATCTCGCTGTCCTCGCCCGAGTAGGTGGTGGCCTTGTCGACCGCCACCTGCGCGAACGGGATCTGGTGCACGCCCTTGCCACACAGGTCCTCGTAGCTCAGGCCCTTGCGGCCGAGATGGCGCTCGGCCAGTGCTTCGAGGTTGTGGGTCTTGTGGGCCTCGATCACGTAGCTCTGCAGCAGCGTGTCGTGCTGCACGCCAGCGAGGTGGACGCCGTGATTCAGCAACACGTGGCGGTCGTACTTCAGGTTCTGGCCGATCTTCTTGGCGGACTCGTCCTCCAGCCACGGCTTGAGGCGGGCCAGCACCTCGTCGAACGGCAGTTGCTCAGGCGCATCCGGGCCGCTGTGGTGCAGCGGCACGTAGGCGGCCTCGCCCGGCTTGTCCGCAAACGAGATGCCGACGATGGCGGCGGCCATCGGGTCCAGCGAGTCGGTCTCGGTGTCCAGCGCGCACAGCGGCGCGGCGCGCAGCCGGGCGATCCAGGCGTCCAGTTGCTCGAACGTGAGGATGGTGTCGTACTGACGCGCCAGGTCGGCGGCGCCGGCAGGCGGCTCGGGCTCGTCGAACAGCCCGGGGCTGGCGGCGGCCGCCGCCCTGGTCTTGGGCGCCGGGGCCTCGCCGGTCAGCTCCTCCAGCCAGGCCTTGAAGCCGCTGCGCGTGTAGAACTCGGCCAGCGGCGCCTTGTCGGGCTCGCGGAAGGCGAGTTCCTCCAGCGCCGGCCAGCCCTTCACGTGGTCGGCGAGTTCGCAGTCCAGCTTCACGGTGACAAGCTTGCGGCCCATGGGCAGCCAGTCCAGCGCCGCGCGCAGGTTCTCACCAGCCTTTCCCTTCACGCTGGCTGCCGCGGCGATGACGCCGTCCAGCGAGCCGTACTCGGCAATCCACTTCGCCGCGGTCTTGGGGCCCACGCCGGTCACGCCAGGCACGTTGTCCACCGTGTCGCCCATCAGCGTCAGGTAATCGATGATGCGGTTGGGCGGCACGCCGAACTTGGCCAGCACGCCGGCCTCGTCCAGCCGCTCGTTGCTCATGGTGTTGATGAGCTCCACATCGGGGTTCACGAGCTGGGACAGGTCCTTGTCGCCCGTCGACACGATGACGCGGTGCCCCTGCTCGGCGCCGACGCGGCACAGCGTGCCGATGACGTCGTCCGCCTCCACGCCCGGCACCGTCAGCGTGGGCCAGCCCAGCAGCTTGACGACCTCGTGGATGGGCTCGATCTGCGCGCGCAGCTCCGGCGGCATCGGCGAGCGCTGCGCCTTGTACTCGGGGTACCACTCGTCGCGGAAGGTGGGGCCGGACGCGTCGAACACGCAGACGGCGTGCTCCGCGCCGACGTCGCTCTGCAGCTTCTTCAGCATGGCCACCATGCCGCGCACTGCCCCGGTGGGCTGGCCCTCGGGGCCGCGCAGGTCGGGCATGGCATGGAAGGCACGGTACAGGTAGCTGGAGCCGTCGACCAGCAGCAGGATGGGCTTGTTCATGGGCGGAGATTCTCGGGCAGCCGGCCACCTAGAATCGACAGCATGTTGTGCCGCACCGCCCTCCTCCTGCTCGCCGCCGTGGCGACGAGCGCCGTCGCCGACCCGCCGCCCGAGCCGAAGGTCGAGAAGACCGTGGCCGAGGACGACCAGGTCCGCATCGAGGAACTCAAGGTGCGCGGCGAGACCAAGAAGGTCACGGTGAAGAACAAGCTCACCAACGCGCCGGACTACGAGATCGTCGTCAACGACGCAGGCCGCGAGTCGGCCGGCGGCAGCGGCACCGGCCTGAGCAAGAGCGGCTCCGGCACGCGGGTCTGGCGCGTCCTCAAATTCTGATTGCCCGCGGCGCCCACCGCCGCAGCCCAGCCCCCCACGTCATGGCCGTTTTCACCGAAGTCAGCCCCGCGCAGGCCCAAGCCCTGCTGGACCACCTCCACCTGGGGCAGCTCAACTCGCTGCGCGGCATCGGTGCCGGTATCGAGAACACCAACTACTTCGTCGACTGCACCGGCGACGACGGCCACCTGCACCGCTACGTGCTGACGCTGTTCGAGCGCCTCACCGCCGAGCAGTTGCCGTTCTACCTGCGGCTGATGCAGCACCTGGCCCAGCGCGGCGTGCCGGTGCCCGAGCCGCATGCCGACGCGACCGGCGAGATCCTGTTCGAGGTGGCGGACAAGCCGGCGGCCATCGTCGACCGGCTGCACGGCGGCCACCAGATGGCTCCGGACGCCTTCCACTGCCAGCAAGTGGGCGCCACGCTGGCGCAGATGCACCTGGCCGGGCGTGACTACTCGCTGCATCAGCCCAACCTGCGCGGCCTCGCCTGGTGGCAGCAGGTGGTGCCGCAGCTGCTGCCGTTCCTGAGCGCCGATGAGCGCGCGCTGCTGACCAGCGAGCTGGCCTACCAGCAGCAACTGGCCGCGTCGGCCGGCTATGCCGAGCTGACGCAACACCAGTCGGGCCCCATCCACGCGGACCTGTTCCGCGACAACGTCATGTTCGAGCCCGGCGAGGGCCCGGGCCGCGAGCGGCTGACCGGCTTCTTCGACTTCTACTTCGCCGGCTGCGACACCTGGCTGTTCGACCTGGCCGTGTGCCTGAACGACTGGTGCATCGACCTGGCCGACGGCCGCCTCATCACCGAGCGCGCCGCCGTCTTCGTGGCCGCGTACGAGAGCGTGCGGCCGCTGTCCGGCACCGAGCACCGGCTGCTGCCCGCGCTGCTGCGTGCGGCGGCGCTGCGCTTCTGGGTGTCGCGCCTGTACGACCTGCACCTGCCGCGCGAGGCCTCGCTGCTGAAGGCGCACGACCCGCGCCACTTTGAGCGCGTGCTGCGCGAGCGCATCAGCAAGCCCTGGCATGCCATGCCGCTGGAGAGTCTTGAATGACGATGCAGTTGCACCTGCAGCAGGTACCGGCCGCCAACGGCCGGCTGTGGATACGCCACGGCTTTCGTGTCTTCCGGCGCCAGCCGCTGGCCTTCGTGGGCCTGATGGGCCTGGCGCTGCTGGCGTCCATGCTGCTGACGGCGCTGCCGCTGGTGGGTCCGCTGCTGGGGCTGATGGCCATCCCGATCTGCTCGTTGGGCTTCATGCTGGCCACACACCTGGTGCTGCAGAAAAAGATGCCCACCGCAGCCGTCTTCGTCGCGCCGTTGCGGCTGACGCCCGAGCGCCGCAACCGCCAGCTGGTGCTGGGCGCCAGCTTCGCGGTGCTGGCGCTGCTCATCCTGATGGCCGCCAACGCCATCGACGGCGAGGCCACGCAGGCCGTGCTGGACCTGATGGCCAGGAAGGGCTCCGCCGAGGAGTTCGCCAAGGTGGCGGAAGACTCGCGCATCGTCTGGGGTGCGCTGCTGCGCTTCGGCGGGCTGGCGCTGCTGTCGGTGCCCTACTGGCACGCGCCGGCACTCATCCACTGGGGTGGCCAGAGCGTGGGCCAGGCACTGTTTTCCAGCACGCTGGCGCTGTGGCGCAACAAGGCCGCCTTTGCGCTGAACGGGCTGCTGTGGGTGGCGGCGTTCCTGGTGCTGTCCATGGCCATCACGATGGTGTTCACGGTGCTGGGCCTGCTGCAGGCGGCGCCGGTGGTCATGCTGGTGGTCGGCATGCTGGCCTGGGCCGTGTTCTACGCGTCGCTGTACTTCAGCTTCGTCGACTGCTTCATGTTCGGCGCGCCGCAGGACCTGCTCGACAGCCAGACCTGATCCTCGGGTTTTAACGAGGCTGACATGCAAAAAGCCTAGATTGCCGCGCTTTACACAGCCGGGCAGTCTGCCGCTTTCATGTCGCGATCCAATGTTCTCCAACGCCGCCAAGCCCTGAAGTTCCTGGGCGCCCCGCTCATGCTGCCGCTTGGCGGCTCGGCCATGGGCAGCCTGCTGACCGCCTGCGGCGGCGGCACCAGCGGCCCCACGCCCAGCATGACCGGTGCCAGCTTCACCGGCATGGCCGCCCCGTCGCTGGCGACGCCGGCCGACATGGCCAAGACGCTCGTGGCCTCCACGCTGAGCGTCAAGTACACCGACAACAGCACGCAGGACTACGCGCTGGCCTACCAGCCCTTCTTCACGACCGGTGACCTCGTGCCGGACGGCAAGGGCGGCACCATCCTCGCGGGCGGCTATGTCGACTTCGCCGGCAAGCCCATCGTCGACGCCACCGTCGCCGGCAAGGAGCGCCAGTTCTTCAGCGACTCGCCGGACGGCACCTCGCTGCTGAAACTGCCCAGCGCCACCGTCACCGGCGTGAAGGGCAACGCCGTGTTCGCTGTCGTGCAGTTCGAGTACACGACCTGGGCGCAGGACGGCAAGACCGACATGTACGGCAAGCTGCCCTCCCCCATCGCCGTGCTGACGCTGGACCAGGACCCCGCCACCGGCAAGCTCACGCTCGTGAAGTACCACAACGTGGACACCGCACCCGCGATGGGCCTGTGGATCACCTGCGGCTCCAGCCTGTCGCCGTGGGACACGCACCTGTCCAGCGAAGAGTACGAGCCCGACGCATTCACCGTCTCGACGAACGCGCAGTTCAAGGCCTACAGCAAGAACCTGTTCGGCGACGAGACCAAGGCCAACGTCTACCACTACGGCCACCTGCCCGAAGTGACCGTCAACCCCGACGGCACCGGCACCATCAAGAAGCACTACTGCCTGGGCCGCATCTCGCACGAGCTGATCCAGGTGCTGCCCGACCAGCGCACCGCCATCATGGGCGACGACGCGACCAACGGCGGCTTCTTCATGTTCGTGGCCGACAAGGCCAAGGACCTGTCGTCCGGCACGCTGTACGTTGCCAGGTTCGGCACCGGCTTCTCGCTGGACCCGGCCGCCGCGGGCGCCGCCATCACGTGGATCAAGCTCGGCTCGGCCACCAGCGCCGAGATCAAGACGCTGGCCGACACGCTCAAGCCCACGGACATCATGGACGTGTCCACCACCGACCCGGCGGACGCCACGTTCACGAAGATCTGGTTCAGCGGCAAGCCGCAATGGGTGCGCCTGAAGGCCGGCATGGAGAAGGCCGCCGCGTTCCTGGAGACCCACCGCTACGCCGCACTCAAGGGCGGCTCGATGGCCTTCACGAAGATGGAGGGCACCACCGTCAACGCGCGCGACAAGATCGCCTACTCGGCGCTGCAGAACATGCAGAGCTCGATGGTGAAGGGCAACGCCGCGTACAACGCCGACTACAACATCGGCATCGACAAGGCGCTGAACGCCGGCGGCGTGCTGGCCCACACGCTGAGTGCCGGCCAGAAGGACAGCACCGGCACCGCCATCGACAGCGAGTGGGTGCCGTCGCTGACGAAGACGCTGCTGATCGGCGAAGACCTCGCCACCGCCGACGCCTTGGGCAACCTCGCCAACCCCGACAAGATCGGCGCGCCGGACAACCTGAAGTTCTCCGAGCGCATGCGCACGCTGTTCATCGGCGAGGACAGCAGCTACCACGTCAACAACTTCATCTGGGCCTACAACGTCGATACGAAGACGCTGAGCCGCATCGCCTCCATGCCGTCGGGCGCCGAGGCCACGGGCCTGGGCGTGGTGGACGACCTGAATGGCTGGACCTACATCACCAGCAACTTCCAGCACCCGGGCGACTGGGGCGTGCCGCTGCACAACGTCGTGAAGGCCACGCTGGACCCGCTGGTGCGCGCCAACTACAAGGACCGCTTCGGCGCCCAGGTGGGCTACCTGACGGGCGCAGCCACCGGCATGCGGCTGATGAAGGCGTGACCACCACGGCATGCCGAGCGCCAAGCAGGCGCTGATGCACAAAGGGGCTGCCATCGCAGCCCCTTTTTTTGGCTGCGCCGCCAGCCTGCCGACTTCACACTGACCTCATACGCCCCTCACCGAGGCTGCGCACACTGCCCGCACCGCCACCGGCAGCCCGCGCCCCTCGCGTGCGGGGCCGAGTCGCACCAAGGCTCGCATGAAGGTCGTCCTGATCAACCCGCCGCACACCGCCATCGGCAGCCGCATCCCCGATGACCACCTGCCACCGCTGGGGCTGCTGAGCATCGGCGGGCCGCTGCTGGACGCCGGCTTCACGGTGGAACTGCTCGATGCGGACCTGGACAACCTGCCGCTGGCGCAGATCGTCGATGACGCCGCGCGCCGCCAGCCGGACGTGGTGATGCTGGGCCACTCCGGCTCCAGCTCGGCCCATGCCACCGTGGTGGCGCTGTGCGATGCGCTCAAGCAGCGGCTGCCGCAGGTCATCACCGTCTACGGCGGCGTGCACCCGACCTACCACTGGGACGAGATCCTGGCCGGCTGCCCCGGCATCGACGTCATCGTGCGTGGCGAGGGCGAGCAGACGGCGGTGGACCTGATGCGGGCGCTGCGGGAGCAGCGCGACCTGCGCACGCTGCGCGGCGTGGCCTTCCGCGCGACGCGGCCCGACGGCACAGCCGAGGTCGTCGACACGCCCGCCGCGGTGATGCTCCGCTGCCTGGACGACTACCGCGTCGGCTGGGAGCTGATCGACCATGCCCGCTACACCTACTGGGGCGGCAAGCGTGCGGTGGTCGTGCAGTTCTCGCGCGGCTGCCCCTACCTGTGCAACTACTGCGGCCAGCGCGGGTTCTGGACGCAGTGGCGGCACCGTGACCCGGTCAAGCTGGCGCGGGAGATCGCCCGCCTGCACCGCGAGCACGGCGTGGAGCTGATCAACTTCGCCGACGAGCTGCCCACCGGCTCGCGCAAGATGTGGCGCACCTTCCTGGAAGCGCTGATCGAAGAGAACGTCCCGGTGCTGCTGGTGGGCTCCACCCGCGCCAGCGACATCGTGCGCGACGCTGACATCCTGCACCTCTACCGCCGCGCGGGCGTCATCCGCTTCCTGCTGGGCATCGAGTCGTACAGCGAGAGCACGCTCGCCCACATCCGCAAGGGCGCCAGCATGCACGAGGACCAGCAGGCCATCCAGCTGCTGCGCCGCCACGGCATCCTGTCGATGGCCACCTACGTCGTCGGTTTCGAGGAGGAACGCGACGGCGACCTGTGGCGCTCGCTGCGCCACCTGCTGCGCTACGACCCCGACCAGATCCAGCTGCTTTACGTGACGCCGCATCGCTGGACGCCGTTCTACAAGACCGCCGCGCACCGCCCGGTCATCCAGCTGGACACCCGCCGCTGGGACTACAAGCACCAGGTGCTGGCCACGCGCCACATGCCGCCATGGCGGCTGTTCCTGTGGTTCAAGTCCATGGAGCTGATCCTGCAGCTGCGGCCCCGCGCGCTCTATCGGCTGCTGCTGCACCCGGACCCGGTGCAGCGCCAGTCCATGCGCTGGTACTCCGAGATGGGCCGGCGTGTGTGGCTGCGCGAGGTGGCCGAGTTCATCTTCACGACCGTGCGGCAGCGCCGCGGGCCGACGCTGCAGGAGTTCCTCGGCCCGTCGCTGGAAGACCGCGAGTACGCGCTGTCCAAGGCCGCGCCCGCGCGGCGCACCATCCCGCTGAAGGCCGCATGAGCGCCGCCACGCACTGGCTGGAGGTTGCAGACCGCCGCGGGCTGCTGCCCGTGCAGCAGCTGGGGCCCTACGCCAGCGCCGACCTGGCCGCGCGCGCCCGGCGCGGCGTACTGCGTGTGCTGAATGCCGGCCGCTACACCGTCACGGTGGTCGCGCGGCAGGGCGTCAGCGGTCCCGCGGAATCGAGTACGTGCCCGTGGCGTGCGCCACCGGCTCGTCCTCGCCCTCGGAGTAGATCGCGACCTCGCCCACCGCCAGCGCCTTGCCCAGCTTGAGCAGCCGGCAGCGCGCGACGACGCGCCGGTCCGCCCGCGGCTTGCGCAGGAAGTTGATGGAGAGATTCGTCGTCACCGCCAGCGGCACGATGCCGATGCGCGCCAGGATGGCGATGTACAGCGCCACGTCGGCCAGCGTCATCATGACCGGGCCCGACACCGTGCCGCCCGGCCGCAGCTCCGCCTCGCCGACCGGATGCGCCACGACGACGCTGCCATCCTCGTCCAGCTCCTCCAGCGTGCAGCGGCTCTGCGGGAACTCGGCGGCGAGGAAGGCCGTCAGTTCGGCATGCGTGGGGCGGCTCTCGGGCATTCGTGGTCCTTCAGTCGATGGGGGTCAGCTTGGCGACCGACAGCGCCAGCCACTTGGTGCCGTGCCGGCCGAAGTTGACCTGCGCGCGCGCATCGGCGCCCGTGCCTTCCAGCGTCAGCAGCACGCCTTCGCCGAACTTGGTGTGGAACACGCCCTTGCCCACGCGCAGGCCGCCATGCTCTTCGGACACCTTGGGCTTCATGCTGGCCGGCACCGGCGGCTCCACCCAGGCCGCCTTGGCAACGTTGCCGGCGCCCACCATGCCCTTCAGGCCCGAGCCGCGCTGCCAGGCGTTCTGGTACTCCCGCGCGAAGCCCGAGCCGAAGCCCTGGTTGCGCGGCGTCAGCCACTTCAGGCTCTCCTCGGGCAGCTCGTCGAAGAAGCGGCTCTTGATGTGATACCGCGTCTGTCCGTGCAGCATGCGCGTCTGGCAGAAGCTCAAGGACAGCTTCTTGCGCGCCCGCGTGATGGCGACATACATGAGCCGGCGCTCTTCCTCCAGCCCGTCGTGGTCGGACATCGCGTTCTCGTGCGGGAACAGGCCTTCTTCCAGACCCGTGATGAACACCGCGTCGAACTCCAGGCCCTTGGCGGAGTGCACGGTCATCAGCTGCACGGCGTCCTGGCCAGCCTGCGCCTGGTTGTCGCCGGCTTCCAATGAAGCGTGGGTGAGAAAGGCCACCAGCGGCGACATGATCTCGCCGGTCTCGGCGTCGGGCACCGCGCCGGGCGTGCCGGCGGTTTGAAGGCCGGGTGCCACCTCGTCCACCGGCAGGCCCACGGCGTTCTTGCCGAAGCCCTCTTGCATGACAAAGGCCTCGGCCGCGTTGACCAGTTCGTCCAGGTTCTCCAGCCGCTCGGCGCCGTCCTTGTCGGTGCGGTAGAAGTCCAGCAGGCCGGAGGTCTGCAGCACCTGCTCGATGATCTCGCGCAGCGTCATGCCCTGCGTGAGGTTGCGCGTGGAGTCGATCAGGTTGGTGAACGCGACAAGGTTGGCGCCGCCCTTGCCGGTGATCGCGCCCACGCTCTGGTAGAGGCTTCGGCCCGTGGCCTTCGCGGCGTCCTGCAGGTTCTCCAGCGTCTTGGCGCCAATGCCGCGCGTCGGGAAGTTCACGACGCGCAGGAAGCTGGTGTCGTCGTTGGCGTTCTCCAGCAGGCGCAGGTAGGCCAGCGCATGCTTCACCTCGGCGCGCTCGAAGAAGCGCAGGCCGCCGTACACGCGGTACGGGATGCCCGAGTTGAACAGCGCCGACTCGATGACCCGCGACTGCGCGTTGCTGCGGTACAGCACGGCGATCTCCTTGCGGTCCAGCCCGCTGCGGTGCAGTTGCTGCACCTCCTCGATGAGCCACTGCGCCTCGGCGAAGTCGCTGGGCGCCTCCTGCACGCGGATGGGGTCGCCCTGACCGGCGTCGGTGCGCAGCGTCTTGCCCAGGCGCTGGCTGTTGCGGCTGATCAGTTCGTTGGCCGCGTCCAGGATGTGGCCGAAGCTGCGGTAGTTCTGCTCCAGCTTGATCACCTTCTTCACGCGGTACTCGCGCTCGAAGTCGGCCATGTTGCCCACGCGCGCGCCGCGAAAGGCATAGATGCTCTGGTCGTCGTCGCCCACCGCGAGCAGGCTCTGGCCAGCGTCACGTCCCGGTGGCGCGAACATCTTCAGCCACGCGTACTGCAGCTTGTTGGTGTCCTGGAACTCGTCGACAAGGATGTGGCGGAAGCGGTTCTGGTAATGCTCGCGCACGGCCGGGTTGTCGCGCAACAGCTCGTAGCTGCGCAGCATCAGCTCGGCGAAGTCGACGACGCCTTCGCGCTGGCACTGGTCCTCGTAGTTGGCGTAGATCTCGACGAGCTTCTTCGTCTGCTCGTCATGCGGCAACACGTCGCCCGGGCGCTGGCCGTCTTCCTTGCAGCCGGCGATGAACCAGCCGACCTGCTTCGGGACAAACCGCTCTTCATCGAGCTTCATCGCCTTGATGACGCGCTTGACGGCCGACGTCGTGTCGCTGGCGTCCAGGATCTGGAAGGCCTGCGGCAGGTGGGCCAGCTTCCAGTGGGCACGCAGGAAGCGGTTGCACAGCCCGTGGAAGGTGCCGATCCACATGCCGCGCACGTTGAACGGCAGCATCGTGGACAGACGCGTCAGCATCTCCTTGGCGGCCTTGTTCGTGAAGGTCACGGCCATCACGCCGCCGGGGCTCACCTGGCCGGTCTGCAGCAGCCAGGCGATGCGGGTGGTCAGCACGCGCGTCTTGCCGGAGCCCGCCCCGGCCAGGATCAGCGCCGGCTCGGGTGCCGCGGTGACGGCGGCCAGCTGCTCGGGGTTGAGGTTCTTGAGGAGGGGGCTGGAAGCAGCGCCGGCCGCCTGGCCGACAGGGAAAGAAGTCATGCCGGCATTCTAGGGAACGCCCCCGGGCGGCCCCGCTGGCGCGCCCGGCGGGCCTCGCCCTGCCCCTGGTGATACTGCTGGCGATACTGCTGGTTTTCCCTGCCTGCTTTCCGATGCACCGCCTCTCCCCCGCGCATGCCGCGCTCGCCGCCCTCGCCCTCTCGTTCGCCGCGCCGGCCGCGCTGGCCCAGGACACCCCGGACGGCCGCTGGCACGGCGGCCTCAGCCTGGCCGGCGCCTTTGCCAGCGGCAACAGCAGCAGCCGCACGCTGGCCGCCAATGCCGATGCCAGCGCCGCGACGGCCGACGACAAGATCAGCCTCTACGGCGTGGCCAACTACGGCCGCAACAAGGTCGGCGGCGTCACCAGCACCACGGCCAACCTGCTGCGCCTGGGCGGCCGCTACGACTTCAACCTCGGCCCGCAGTGGTTCTCCTTCGGTGCCGCCGAGGGCGAGACCAACAAGGCCGGCGGCGTGCGCGACCGCTACAACCTGACCGGCGGCGTGGGCTACCACCTCGTGAAGAACGACACCCACAGCTGGGACGTCTTCGGCGGTCTGGGTTACACGGCCACCCACTTCACCGACGGCAACACGGCCAACGGCGTGCAGGTGCTGCTGGGTGAGGAGTCCAGCCACAAGCTCAGCGAGACCACGACGCTGAAGCAGCGCTTCGTCTACTACCCGGACGGCGGCGAACTGGGCGACCGCGCCACCTTCGACGCCGGCCTGGCCACGACGATCAGCGGCGGCTGGACGCTCAACGTCGGCCTGGCCAGCCGCTACGCCGACCGCGTGCCCGTGGGCACCAAGAAGACCGACAACCTGCTGACCGTGGGCTTCGGCTACAAGTTCTGAACGCCCCAATGCCAGATCAACGCCGGCGCACCTTGCCGGCCCGCCCCGCCTTGCTCCACTCGTAGGCCTCGCCGTCGGGCGTGCGGCCACCCTCCACGGCCGACACGCCGGGCCGGCCCACGCTGCCGTCCAGCTCGGTCGAGATGCTGACGTGCCGGTGCCCTGCCCGGCGCCGCTCCTCGGCGCAGGCCAGCGCCTGCGTCAGCTCGCCGCTGCCGAAGCACTCGCACACCGGCAGGGCCGCGTCGCCCTCGCCGTCCAGCCAATACACCACGATGCCCACGGCGTCTCCATCAAATGAATGAGATGGCCGCAGCTTGCGGCCGCGCGCCTGTCGGGTCTGGCGCCACGGCCGCGTTGTAGCAGAGGAGGCGGACGCGGCCGGCCCGGCTGCGCGGCCTCATCCACCCAGGAGCCTCCGCCATGACCGCCTACAGCTACATGATCACGAACCGCCGCTACCCCACGGCGATCATCGACCCGCAGTCGCCGCTCGATGGCAACACGCTGTGGTGGTACGTCGCCACCGCCCAGGCCAACGATCCGGACTACCAGGACTACCAGTCGCTGACCTCCGACGCCCAGGCCAGCGCGCCGCCCAAGTTCGTCCAGGCCGTCGTCACGGAGCTGCAGAACCAGGACTCGGCCACGCCCAGCCTGACGCTGTTCATCCACGGGTTGAACACCAACTGGAGCAATGCCGTCCGCGACACCGCCACGCTGGGCGCCAACCTCGCCAAGGCTAGCTACGGTGGCCTGGTCATCGGCTTCAGCTGGCCCAGCATGGGCGAGCTGGATCTCATCGAGTACGCCGACAGCTTCCCCCAGCCGGCCCAGAGCGGCACGGCGCGCGGCAACGTCATGTGCAGCCTGGCCAGCTTCGGCAGCCTCATCGCCTTCACGCAGCAGGTGGCGACGCAGGTACCGGACCTGCAGCTCAACGTCGTCTGCCATTCCGAGGGCAACTACATGCTGATGAACGGCCTGGCCGCCAACAGCGGCGCCGGCATCACCGAGACCATCATGCTGGCCGCCGACATCAACAACGGTGCGTTCCAGACACCCGCCAGCGACCTGACCGGCAGCGCTGCCGCCATCGCGGCGCAGTCCTCGCGCGTCACGGTGTACTACAGCAGCAACGACAACACGCTGGCGCTGTCCGAGGGCTCGTTCTCCGCGGAACTCAGCTTCCCGCTGTCCATGGACACCGGGGCGTATCACAACCCCGCCTTCTTCGGCCGGCTGGGCCTGGCCGGGCCCAGCTACGACCAGGGGCCGCAGGCGCCCAACATGGTCAGCGTCGACTGCTCGGCGGTGGTCAACCAGGTCTACGTGGGGCAGCTGTCGCCCTCCGTCTACCCGGCCGGTACCGAACTGCACAGCGCCTACCTCTACATCCCGCAGGTCATCCAGGACATCGCCGCGACGCTGACCGGCACCGCGCCCGGCTCGGTCGCCCACCGCACGCCGCTGCTGAACGCGGGCCAGTACTTCATGAGTGCCGAGACGTGACGTTGGCCGCATGATGGCGGCCATGCGACACACCACCGATGCGCCGGCCGGCGGCGCCTTACAGAGCCTCCACACGCGCCGCATCGGCGTGCTGGTGCCATGACCCGCAGCCAGGCGCTGCCGGCACCCGACGCCGCGGCCCCGGTTGAATTGCGCGCGCCGCGGGCGGGCGACCTGGGCTGGATCGTCGAGCGCCATGGCGCCACCTATGCCGCCGAACTCGGGCTGGACCAGCGCTTCGAGGCGCTGGTGGCGCGCATCTGCGCGGACTTCGTCGACCGCTTCCAGCCCGGCCGCGAGGCCTGCTGGATCGCCGCGCGCGGCGCCGAGCGGCTGGGCTGCGTGATGCTGGTGCAGGCCCGCGAGGAAGCCACCGACGCGCCCCGCCCCGGTGTCGCCAAGCTGCGCCTGCTGCTGCTGGAGCCCCACGCCCGCGGCCTCGGGCTGGGCAGGCGGCTGGTGCGCCAGTGCAGCGACTTCGCCCGCCAGGCGGGCTACGAGCGCATCGTGCTGTGGACGCAGAGCGGGCTGGCCGCAGCACGTGCGATCTACGCTGCCGAGGGCTACCAGCTCGTGCACAGCGCGGCCGGCCACGGCTTTGGGATTGACGTCGTCAACGAGACCTGGGAGCTAACACTGCGCTAGCTCGCCCCGCGGCGCACCAGGCTTGTGCACTGCGCCCCATTCCCAGGATTCCCGGGCCGTTGGGTGGGCGGAACGCTGGCATGCGACTTGCGCAGTCCCGCCCCATGACCAGCCCCCAGGGATACCGCGCACCACCCCATGCCCTCCCGGAAGACCTGCCGCGGCCTGCCCTGCCGGCTGGCCTGCAGGCGCTGGAGCGCGCCGCCGGCTTCGGCCAGTGGTGGTACGACCCGCTGACCGGCCACAGCCTGCTGTCGCCCGTGGCGGCCGAGTACCTGGAGATGCCCGGCGAGGCGGCTGACAGCCTCTACGCCTGCTTCGGCCATGTCGTCGAGGACGACATCCCCGAGCTGCGGCGGCTGTGGACCGGCGCGCCGCTGCAGCGCCCGCTGGACATCCGCGTCATCGGCCTGGGGCGCGGCATGCGCTGGCTGCGCGTGACGCCGCTGCCGCCCGACCCGGCTCGGCCGCGCTGGCGCCACGGCCTGTTGCAGGACATCACCGACCTGACCCACGCCGCCGTGCGCGAGCGCCTGGGCTACGCGCTGACGGAGTACCTCGTCGGCACGCACACGTTGCCGGACGCCATCGCCAACGTCATCCAGCTCATCTGCCGCAACCTCGGCTGGGAGTGGGGCGCCTACTGGCGCATGGAGGACGACGCCGACGCCGGCAACGGCCAGCTGCGCTGCCGGCATTTCTGGCACCCGCCGGACCGCGACCTTGAGCAGTTCAGCGCCGTCAGCGCGGGGCTGGGCATGTCACCCGGCGAGGGGCTGGTGGGCCGCGTGTGGGCCACCGGCCAGGCCGAATGGGTGGAGGACATGAGCACCGACGCGCGCTTCCTGCGCCGCGGCAGCGCGCAGATGTGCGGGCTGTGGTCGGGCTATGTGTTCCCGGTCACCTACGCGTCCGACGACGGCGAGCAGCACCGCCCCGGCGTGCTGGAGTTCTACAGCAGCCTGGCCCGCCAGCCCGACGCGCAGCTGCCCAAGGTGTCCACCACCATCGGCGCGCTGATCGCGCAGACGGCGCAGCGGCTGGAAACCGAGACCGTCATCCGCCGCCTGGCGCAGGTCGACGAGATGACCGAGCTGGACAACCGCGGCTACTTCTACGCGCAGCTGAACCGCCACTGCGCGCTCAGCCAGCGCCAGGGCGGGCGCTTCGCGCTGATGTTCATCGACCTGGACCGCTTCAAGCCCATCAACGACGCCTTCGGCCACGAGGCCGGCAACGCCGTGCTGCAGGGCTTCGCGCGCCGGCTGCAGGCGCTGGCCCCGCCGCCGGCCCGCGTCGGGCGGCTGGGCGGCGACGAGTTCGCCGTGCTGCTGCCCGACAGCGGCGACGACGAGGCGCTGGCCGCGCTGGTGGACGGCGTGCTGGCAGCCGCCAGCCGCCCCTTCGTCTACGAGAACGTGGCGCTGAACGTGTCGGCCAGCGTCGGCGTCAGCCGCTTCCCCGAGAACGGCCTGACCGGCCCCGAGCTGCTGCGCAGCGCCGACGCGGCCATGTACCGCGTCAAGCAGAACGGCCGCAACGGCTGCAACGTGTTCTCCACCAGCAGCCCCGACACGCTGGCCGAGCAGCGTGCCAAGCTGGCCCGCCACCTGGCCATCGAAACCGAGCTGCACGAGGCGCTGGTGAGCGGCCAGCTGCGGCTGGTGTACCAGCCCATCGTCGACATCGCCAGCGGCGCGCTGCACGGCGTGGAGGCGCTGATCCGCTGGCGCAAGCCCGACGGCAGCGTCGTGCCGCCCGACGTCTTCATCCCCATCGCCGAGCAGAGCGACCTCATCATCGACATCGGCCGCTGGGTGCTGGGCCAGGCGCTGCGCGACCTCGCGTCGCTGCAGGGCGGCGCGCTCGCAGGGCTGAAGATCCACGTCAACATGGCCGCGTCGGAGTTCACCAGCAGCGCGCTGCCCGAAATGCTGCGCGCCATGTCCGACCGGCTCGCCGTGCCGCCGTCGCAGGTGGTGCTGGAGCTGACCGAGAGCATGCTGATGCGCCAGCCCGAGCAGGTGAAGCGCGTCATGCACCAGCTGCGCGACATCGGCTTCGAGATCTCGCTGGACGACTTCGGCATGGGCCACTCGTCGCTGGCCATGCTCAAGAGCCTGCCCATCAGCTCGCTGAAGATCGACCGCAGCTTCGTGCGCGACCTGCCCAGCGGCGAGCGCGACCGCGCCATCGCCCGCACCATCGTCGACCTGGGCCACCACCTGCAGCTTGAGGTCATCGCCGAGGGCATCGAGAGCGAGGCCCAGCTCGCCGAGCTGAGCGCCTGCGGCTGCCGCTTCGGCCAGGGCTGGCTGCTGGGCCGGCCGCTGCCGCTGGACGGCCTGGTGCAGGCCTTCCCGCTGGGCCGGCGCTGAACGCCCGGGCCGCCGCGCCCTGTAAAGTCGTTCACGCCCCGCCGCAGGCCGTCCGCACCGGATGTGCCAGCATCGCGGCACCTGCCGGAACAAAGGCGAGCGATGGACAACTCCACCTTCGTGGCAGCCGCGGCCCACGACATGAAGAACTCGGTCAGCGTCATCGCGGCCTACCTGGAGGACGCGCTGGCCCGCATGGCCGTCACGGACGCCGGCCCGCTCGGCGCCGCGGCGCAGTCCACCGCGCAGGCGCTGTACGAGACGCAGCGCGTCAACGGCAACCTCGTGCAGCTGATGGCGCTGTTCAAGATCGAGGAGGGCATGTACCCCTTCGAGCCCGCGCATGTGGCGCTGGACGAGTTCGTCGCCGAGATGCAGGGGCGCGTGGCGCCGCTCGCCCGGCTCAAGGGGCTGGACCTGCAATGCCACGCCCCGCCAGAGCTGCACGACTGGGTGTTCGACCACGACCTCATCGGCAGCGTCGTCATCCAGGCGCTGTTCAGCGCAGTGCGCTACGCCGCCCACACGGTGCGGCTGACGCTGCGCTCCGACGACGGCCGGCTGGAGATCGAGGTGGCGGACGACGGCCGCGGCTTCCCCGACTTCATGCTGGCGCAGGGCTTCCCGTCGCGCCAGGGCATCGACACCCGCACCGGCAGCACCGGCCTGGGCCTGTACTTCGCGCGCCTGGCCGCCAGCCTGCACCGCCACGGCGACGCCACCGGCAGCACGCGGCTCGCCAACGGCGGCGAGCTGGGCGGCAGCCGCTTCATCGTCCAGCTGCCATGAAGCCCGACACCTCGCCCGAGGCCCTACTGCGCGCCAGCGACGTGCTGCTGGTGGAAGACTTCGAGGCCATGCGCAGCGTGCTCAAGGGCCAGCTGCTGCGCTGCGGCGCGCACCGCGTGGACACCGCCAAGGACGGCCGCGAGGCCACCGCCATGCTCGCCGCCAAGCCCTACGGCGTCGTCATGTGCGACTACAACCTGGGCCCCGGCAAGAACGGCCAGCAGCTGCTGGAGGAAGCCCGGCTCAAGGGCTGGGTGGGGCCGGCGTCGGTGTGGCTGATGATCACCGCCGAGAAGACCAGCACCATGGTCTCGGCCGCCGCCGAGGACGCGCCCGACGACTACCTGCTCAAGCCCATCACCGAGAACCTGCTGCAGGTGCGGCTGCTCAAGCTCATCGAACGCAAGGCAGCGCTGGCCGGCATCGCCGTCGCGATGAAGGCGCAGGACTGGCCGCGTGCGCTGCAGCTGTGTGACGAGCAGATCGCCGCCGGCACCAAGAGCCTGGCCGAGGTGCTGCGCCTCAAGGCCCAGCTGCACCAGAAGCTGGACGACTGGCCGCGCGCGCAGGCCGTCTACGAGAGCGTGCTGCAGCGCGGCCCCATCGCCTGGGCCAAGCTGGGCCTGGCACAGGTGCGCGTGCACGGTGGCGACCTGGCCGGCGCCCGCACGCTGCTGCAGGACACCGTGCGCGAGCATCCGCAGTACCTGGACGCCTACGACGAGCTGGCCGGCGTGCTGCACGAGCAGGGCGACGGCGGGCAGCAAGTGGCCGTGCTGGAGCGTGCCACCGCGCTGTCGCCCAACGCGGCGCACCGCCAGTCCGCCCTGGGCGTGGCCGCGCTGGCGCTGGGGCGGCACGACACCGCGGCCAAGGCCTTCTCGCGCGCCATCAAGCTCACCGAGCACAGCGCCGTCGAAAGCCTGGAGCCATTCCTCGGCATGGCCAGGATGCACACCGAGGCCGGCGCGCCCGGCGAGGCGCAGAAGCTGCTGGCCACCATGACCCAGCGCTACGACGGCCCAGACGCCCTGCTGCTGGCCAAGGCCGAGACCGTGCGCGCGCTGCAGGCGCTGGGCGACACCGCGGCGGCCGCCCGGCTCGCCGCCGAGCTGGTGGGCCAGAGCGCCGACGCGACGTCGGACCACGCCGCCGACATCGCCGTGCGCATCGCCGAGACGCTGATCGAGGCGCAGCAGGGCGACGAGGCGACGCGGCTGCTGCAGCACGTGGCGCGCAACAATTACGACGACGAGCGCCTGCTGCAGCGCTCGCAACGCGCCTTCGACCGGCTGGGCCAGGGCACCAGCGGCGGCGAACTGGCCGCCGCCGCGCGCCGCGAGGCCACGCATGCGATGAAGGACGGCATGCAGCTGATGGCAGACGGCGACCCGCAGGCCGCGCTGGAGAGCCTGCGTAGCGCCAAGATCTCCATGCCGCGCAACGCCCGCGTGCTGCTGAACTTCGCCGCCGTGGCCATGACGGTGCTGCAACGCCACGGCCGCTCCGCCGCGCTGGAGGCAGAGGTGCTGCAGAGCATCTCGACGGCCCAGGCGCTGCGTCCTCGCGACCCGCGCGCGGCGGACCTGCTACAGCAGCTGGCGCGCTGGACGCAGGTCCCGCCGTGACGGCGTCCGGCATCATGCGGCGCCTATGACCGACTCCCTCCCCTGCCCCTGCGGCAGCGCCCTGCGCTACGACGCCTGCTGCGGCCGCTGGCATGCCGAACACGCCGCCAGCGGCCGGCTGGCCGCGCCCACGCCCGAGGCGCTGATGCGCTCGCGCTATGCCGCCTTCGTCCTGGACCGGAGGCCCTACCTGCTCGCCAGTTGGCACGTCAGCACCCGCCCCGCCGACCTGGACGCGCCCGAGCCCGGCCTGAAGTGGCTGGGACTCGACGTGAAGCGCACCGCCCTGCAGGACGCCGACCACGGCACCGTCGAGTTCGTCGCCCGCAGCAAGCTGGGCGGCCGCGCGCACCGGCTGCACGAGGTGAGCCGCTTCGTGCGCGAAAACGGCGAGTGGTTCTACGTGGATGGCGACCTCGGCGGCGATCTGAGAAATTGACCCTGACCCTGATTTACGGGGACGAGCACCTCGTCGCCATCGACAAGCCGCCGGGCCTGCTGGTGCACCGCACGCAGCTCGCCGCCGGCGAGGACGAGGCCGCGCTGCAGCTGCTGCGCGACCAGCTGGGCCGCACCGTGTGGCCCGTGCACCGGCTGGACCGCGGCACGTCGGGCGTGCTGCTGTTCGCGCTGTCGGCCGAGGTCGCGTCGGCGCTGGGGGCGATGTTCGAGGGCGGGCGCATGCACAAGCGCTACCTGGCCCTGGTGCGTGGCTGGCCGGCGGCAGACGAAGGCGTCGTCGACCACCCGCTGGCGCGAGACCCGGAGCTGCCGTCGGCCGGCCAGCCGCTGCTGGACGCGCAGACGCGCTGGCGCGTGCTGCAGCGGCTGGACTGGCCCATCGCCACCCACCCGAACTTCCCGACGACGCGCGTCGCGCTGCTGGAGGCCGAACCGCTGCAGGGCCGGCGCCACCAGATTCGCCGCCACCTGAAGCACCTGGCCCACCCCATCCTCGGCGACGCCACGCACGGCAAGGGACCGCTGAACCGCGCGGTGGCCGCCCACCTGGGCGTGAATCGGCTGTGGCTGCATGCGCAGCAGCTGCAGTTCGCGCACCCGGTCAGCGGCGCGCCGCTGACGCTGCAGGCTGAGCTGAACTGGCCACCGGCCCCAGCCAGCGGCTGCGTATGCGCTGCAGCTCGCCCTGCGACTCCAGGCGCTGCAGCGCCTCGTTGAAGCGGGCCAGCCCGGCCGCATCGAAGCGCTTGCGGGCCAGCTTGTAGGCCACGACGTCGCGACGCACCGTCAACGCCAGCTCCGTGACCTCCACGCCGGCGGCGTCGGCCGCGTAGAGCACGGCCAGCCGGTCGCCCAGCAGCAGGTCGCCGCGGCCCAGCGCCAGCAGCTGCACGCCCTTGGCGTAGTCCTCGAAGGCCGTCAGCCGCCCGCGCCGGTCGAACTCGGTCACCAGCGGCGCGACGGGCGGGCCGCGGTGGGTCAGCAGCGCCCGGCCCTCGTCCAGCGACTGGGCCAGCGTCTGCGGAACGGCACGGCCCCGGACGGCGTCCGCGCGCATGAAGGCGGCGAACTCCTCGTGGCGGTAGGCGCTCGTGTACCAGGCCAGCGACGGCGTGTTGGGGCCGTCGTAGGAGGCAGCCACCAGCAGGTCCAGCTCGCCGCTGGCCAGCAGCGGCAGGCGGCGGTTGCGCGGCACATGGCGCACGTACTCCACGCGGCAGCCCAGCTCGCGCGCCACGGCCGCCAGCAGCTCCACCTCCAGGCCCGCCGGCTGCCCGGCGCCGTCGAGGTAGGCATAAGGCCGCCAGTCCTCGAACGGCACGCGCCATGGCCGTTCGCAGCCCGCCGAGGCCAGCAACGGCACGCACAGCAGCAGCGCGGTCAGCAGTCGTCTCGCCATAGGCGCCCTCCGGTGGACGTGCGCCTGAGGATAGACCGGATCAGCGCGGCGCGAGCACCTTCACCTCCAGGCCCGACGCCTGGCCCTGCCAGCGGTAGAGCTTCTGCGTGGCGGGCCGGAAGTCCTCGGGTTTCGCGCTGCGGATGGGCACGAAGGTCTGCGGGTTGCGGTCGATCAGCGGGAACCAGCTGCTTTGCAGCTGCACCATAATGCGGTGGCCGCGGCGGAAGCTGTGGTTGACGTCCTGCAGCGCCACGCGCAGCTCCTCCACCTGGCCCGGCACCATCGCCTCCGGCGTCTCGAAGCTCTTGCGGAAGCGCCCGCGCAGCGGGTCGCCGCGCACCAGCTGCTGGGTGCCGCCCAGCGGCGATTCGCCGGGCTCGACGTCCTCGGTGCGGGCCTTGCGCTTCTTCGCCGCTTCTTCCTCCAGTTCGGGCGGGTAGACGTCGATGAGCTTGACGACCCAGTCGGCATCGGTGCCCGACGTGGACGCGAACAGCCGCGCGACGATGGGGCCGGCGATGACGACGTCCTCCTCCAGCACGTCGCTGCGGAAGGTCAGCACATCGGGCCGGGTCGCGGCGAAGCGCTGGTCGCCGACCATGTAGTCCTGCGGCACGCCCAGCGTCGTGTGGCCGACGAAGGGCACGGGCTTGTTGGGGTCGCTGACCCAGCTGTCGAACTCGGGCTGTGCGGCCGCCGGCGGCGTGAAGCTGAGCCTGCCGCCCGGCGCGAAGTACAGCGTGCGCGGCTGCGCCTCTTTCGGCGGCCAGGCGTCGTAGCGGCGCCAGACATTGGTGCCGGTCTCGAAGACGGTGGCCTTGGCGACGGGCACCGTGGGCGCCTTCACTTCACCATCGGCCCGCAGATGCTGCTCGAAGAACGGCAGGAGCACGTCCTGCTGGAACTGCTCCGACGTGGGCTGATGGAACTGCACGCGGCCCAGTTGCCGGCCCGGCGCGCCCACCCAGCCGCCATGCACCCACGGCCCCATGACGAGGCGGTTGTCCGTCGCCGGGCTCTGCTTCGCGATGGCGCGGTGGATGGCCAGCGGGCCGGCCAGGTCCTCGGCGTCGAACCAGCCGCCCACCGTCAGCACGGCAGCACGGATGTTCTTCAGGTGCGGCGTGAGGGCGCGCGGCTGCCAGAAGCCGTCGTAGCGGTCGTGCCGGATCTGCACGTCGAGGTACGGGTTGGGCCCGCCGTCTTTCGCGAGCCGGGCCGACAGCGCGTCCAGGTTGCCGTGCTGCAGGTAGAACTCGTAGCCGTCCAGCGTGCCCCAGTCGAACTGCGGCCATTGCTTGGGCGGCAGCACCGGTGTCTGCTGGGGTTTGAAGCCGGTGTAGAAGCCGAAGTTGGCCGCCAGCATGAAAGCGCCGCCGTGGTAACTGTCATCGCCCATGAAGAGGTCGGCGATGGGCGCCTGTGGCGACGCCGCCTTGATGGCGGGGTGGGAATCGATGATGGACGCCGCCGTGTAGAAGCCCGGGTAGGAGATGCCCCACAGCCCGACGCGGCCGTTGTGGCCGGGGATGCGGTCCAGCAGCCACTGCACGCTGTCGTGCGTGTCGCTGCTCTCGTCGACGTCGGCCGGTGCCTTCTTGACCGGGCGGTGCGGCGTCATCTCGATGAAATCGCCCTCGGACTGGTTGCGCCCGCGCACGTCCTGGCACACGAAGATGTAGCCGTTCTTCAGGAACTCCTCGCTGGGTGCGAGGCGCCGCACGTTGTCGCGGTCCACGCCGTAGGGGCCGCAGCCGTAGGGCGTGCGCACCATCAGGAAGGGGTAGCGCCGGCTCTGGTCCTTGGGCACATAGACGGCGGTGAACAGCTTGCGGCCGTCGCGCACCGGCACGCGGTACTCGTACTTGGTGTAGTGCTCGCGCGGCTCGTAGGCCGGCGGCTTGTCGTCGGCGGTGGCGGCAAGCGGGCCACCCAGGGCCAGCAGAATGAACAGGCGGGCACGCAGCGGCATCGGCGAGGTCGGTGGAGATGACATGGGCGGAGTCTGACACCGCCCGGCGGTTCAGCCCGCCCGGGTGCTGAACACGCTGACCTCGTCGGCCAGCCGCTGGGCCTGGTCGCGCAGACTCTCGGCCGCCGCGGCGGATTGCTCCACCAGCGCGGCGTTCTGCTGCGTGACCTGGTCCAGTTGCCCCACGGCCTGGTTGACGCGCTCGATGCCCTCGCTCTGCTCGGACGCCGAGCGGGCGATGTTGCCGATGAGGTCGGCCACCTGCTGGGCCGCGTCGGCAATCTCGCGCATGGCCTCGCCGGCCGATGCCACCAGGCCGGAGCCGGCCGCCACCTGCTCGGTGGACTGCGCGATGAGGCGCTTGATGTCGCGCGCCGCCTCGGCGCTGCGCTGCGCCAGGCTGCGCACCTCGGACGCGACGACGGCGAAGCCCCGCCCCTGCTCCCCGGCGCGCGCCGCCTCGACGGCGGCGTTCAGCGCCAGGATGTTGGTCTGGAACGCGATGGAGTCGATCAGCCCCGTGATGTCGGCGATGCGGCCGGCGCTGGTGTCGATGGCCTGCATGGTCGTCACCACCTGCTGCACGACGCCGGAGCCGCGCGACGCCGAGCCCGCCGCGCCGCTGGCCAGCGAGTGGGCCTGGCGCGCGTCATTGGCCGTCTGGCGCACGGCGACGGTCAGCGAGTCCACCGACGACGCGGTGGACTGCAGGCTGGCGGCCATCTTCTCGGTGCGCACCGACAGGTCCTGGTTGCCCGACGCGATCTCGGCGCTGGCGCCATCGATGCTGCGCGCCGCCGTCTGCACCTGGTGCACCACGCCGTGGATGCGGTCCACCGCGCCGCGCAGCAGCGCCGCCGTGCCGTCGACGTCGCCGGCATGCGACGTGTCGAGGTTGATGCGCTCGCGCGCCGTCAGGTGCTCGACGAGGTTGACCAGCGACGACTGCTCGGCCGCACGCCGGTGCATCTGCAGCGCGATGAGGAGCTCGAACGCCGTCTGCCCCACCACGTAGCCGGCGTGGATCAGCACGCGCGGAAAGCCGGGGTCGCTCAGGCAGTACACGCCCACGCCGCCGGCC
This sequence comes from Roseateles sp. GW823-FHT07B05, assembly GCF_058794515.1. NCBI lineage: Bacteria > Pseudomonadati > Pseudomonadota > Betaproteobacteria > Burkholderiales > Sphaerotilaceae > Roseateles > Roseateles sp. GW823-FHT07B05. The sequence goes on along the minus strand of NZ_JBXAGX010000009.1, from coordinate 37,570 downwards.
TGCAGCCGGTCGAACAGCACATGATGCACGGCGATGACGGCCGCGCCTGTGACGATGGGCGCCCAGTGCCGGTAGGTCAGCAGGAAGGCCAGCGTGACGAACACACCAAAGTGGAACTCCAGCATGCCGCGGGCCAGCTGGATCTGCAGCGCCACCATCGCCATGGCGCAGACGGCCTGGGTGTGCGCGGACATCGCCGTGCCGCCGGCCGTCGCGTGCACGGCCAGCGCCACACCCGCCACGACGAGGCTGCCGCCCAGCGCCAGCCCGATGCCGCCGAAGTAAAGGCCCAGCGCCACGGCGATCAGCACATGCACGGCCAGGCCCATCAGCATCAGCCGGTCGGCCTCGCGCCAGGAGGCCTGCCGCGCGCTCACGCGCGCGCCCTCGCCGTCACCCCAAGTGCTGCTGCTCATGCCGCGTCTCCTCTCGCTGTGGTGGGAGACGATGCTAGGAGCTTCGGCCCCGCGGCGGCAAGTCAGCCGAACTTGACCGCGTAGATGGGCGGCAGGTGGGCCGACACGGTCTGCCAGCTGTCGCCGCCATCGCCGCTGGCCCACAGGCCGCCGGTAGTGGAGCCCATGACAAGCTGCTCGCCGCTGTCGTCCACGGCCAGGCCGTGGCGGTAGATGAGGTCGTAGCAATGCTGCTGCGGCAGGCCGGCGCGCAACACGTCGAAGGTCTTGCCGCCGTCGCGCGTGCGGGTCACGCACAGCGCGGCGTCGACCGGGATGCGGCGCTCGTCCTTGATGGCCGGCGCGAACCACGCGGTGTCGGGGTCGCGCGGATGGGCGGCCACGGCGAAGCCGAAGCTGGAGGGCCGGGCCTGCAGCTCGTGCCACGTCGCGCCGTTGTCCGTGCTGCGGAAGATGCCGCAGTGGTGCTGGCACCAGAGCACGTCGGGCGCGGCCCGGCAGCGCGCGATGAGGTGCGGATCCTGCGAGTTCTCGTCGCCGGCCAGGTCGGGCGGCATGAAGTCGGCCCGCATGCCCTTGGCGCGCAGGCCCCAGCTGCGGCCGCCGTCCGTCGTGCGCCAGGCGCCGCCGCAGGACACGCCGACGAGCAGCTCGTCCGGCCGCGCGGGGTGCGGACAGATGGAATGCAGCGCCGGGTTGGGATTGCCGCCGCCCATCCACTGCTCGCGCCGCGGGTCGCGCCACAGCGGATCAATCAGCTGCCAGCTCTCGCCCCGGTCGCGGCTGACGAACAGCCCGCCGGGCACGCTGCCGCACCAGATCGCGTCTCCCGAGCGCTCCAGCGAGAACACCTGCTCCAGCTTCCAGGCCGGCCCCTCGGCGCCGTCGGGCTGCGGTGGGAACGCAGGCGCGGCCACCTCGCGCCAGGTGTGGCCGGCATCGTCGCTGGCGTGCAGCTTGGCGCCGAAGTGGCCGAGGTTGAGGCCGGCGAGCATGTGGCCCGAGTCGTCGGGCGGCAGCAGCATCGTGACCGGATCGGCGACGAAGCTGAGGTGTTCCACCTGCCACGCACCGCCACGGCGACGAAGTTCGAACAGGCCTTTGCGGGTCGCGGCCCAGGCGCGGTCTCGTGTCATCTCAATCTCCTTTGTGAGTCGGTGATGCGTTCCATGCGGGCCGCGCGCCGGGCCGCTCCCAAGCCGGCCCGCCAGGGCGATGTGCTTGCGGCTCAATGCCGCAAGCATCGCCGTCCCCTTGGGGGACCGGCCAAGGTACTCCTTGGACGAGGGGCCGCATGCCTAGCCTCCGGATAGAGCTTGCAGCACGTGGACCCGGCTATCGGGCCCGAGCGGGTCGGTCAGCCCGCGCAGATCACGCGCGCGCCGGCCGTCGATGAAGACGACCACGTTGGGCCGCAGATGGCCCTGGTCATCCAGGATGTAGCCGCGCAGCCGCGGGTTGATCGCGAAAGCGGCGTCCAGGCCCTGACGGAGCACGGTGGCCGGCGTGTCGACGACGGGGGTGTCGACGAAACGGTGCAGCTGGGGGGTGAATTCGATCCGGGCCATGGCATGACGACGAACGGGGCGGCGCAAATTCGACGGCGATGCCCCGCCGACAGCACCGGGGATTACCCGCACCGAGAATGCGCGCGATGAATCGCGGCATCCTCTTCGCCCTCGGCGCCTACCTGAGCTGGGGGCTGTTCCCGCTCTACTTCCGCCAGATCGCCGCCATCCCCGCGCTGCAGATCGTCGCGCACCGCACGCTGTGGTCGCTGGCCTTCGTGGCCGTCGTGCTGGTGGTGAGCCGCAACTTGCGATGGCTGCGCGGCGTCGGCGCAGCGACATGGGCGCGCTTCGCCGTGTCGGCGGCACTGATCGCCATCAACTGGCTCACCTACGTCTGGGCCGTGGGCCACGGCCACGTCATCGACGCCAGCCTGGGCTATTTCATCAACCCGCTGGTCAACGTGGCGCTGGGTTTCGCCGTGCTGCACGAGCGGCCGCGCCGCGTGCAGTGGCTGGCCGTCGGGCTGGCGGCCTTCGGCGTCGTCTGGCTGACGGTGGCCGGTGGCCGGCTGCCCTGGGTGGCGCTGATGCTGGCGGTCAGCTTCGGCCTTTACGGGCTGATGCGCAAGACGGCCGCGCTGGGCGCCATCGAGGGCTTGACGCTGGAGACGCTGATCCTGGCGCCGCTGGCCGCCGCCGGGCTGATCTGGTGGAGCCAGGACGGCAGCATGGCCGGCCAGACGGCGGTGGACTGGGCCTGGCTGATCGGCACCGGGCCCGTGACGGCCGGCAGCCTGCTGCTGTTCGCGGCCGGCGCGCGCCGGCTGCCTCTGGCCACGCTGGGCATCGTGCAGTACGTGTCGCCGTCGCTGCAGTTCCTGCTGGGCGTGTTCCTGTTCAAGGAACCGATGGACGCGACCCGGCTGGTGGCCTTCGGCTTCATCTGGGCCGCACTGGCGGTCTACAGCGCCGAGGGGCTCTGGCAAACCCGCCGGATGCTGCAGGCGCGGCCTCTTTAAAATCCGGCCCCATGCAGCTCAACATCGTCGTCTATTCCAAGTCCGCCTGCCCGCAGTGCGACACCGTCAAAAGCCTGCTGAAGGCCAAGAACCTGCCGTTCGAGGAGATTAAGATCGACGACGAGGAACAGCGTCTGGCCTTCTTCGCCAAGTGCGGCCCGTCCGTTCGGCAGATGCCTCAGGTCTTCATCAACGACCAGCGCGTGGGCGGCGTGACGGGCCTGCAGGCCGCGTTTGCGCAGCTGAAGCTGTAAGACAAAGAGGCTGCAGTTGCGGCCTCTTTCAACTCAACTGCGCATCAGGAAGTCGAAGGCGCCCAGCGCTGCCTTCGCGCCGTCGCCGGCCGCGATGATGATCTGCTTGAACGGCACTGTCGTCACGTCGCCCGCGGCGAACACGCCCGGCACCGAGGTCGCGCCCTTGGCGTCCACGATGATCTCACCGTGCTTGCTCAGCTCGACCGTGCCGCGCAGCCACTCGGTGTTGGGCACCAGGCCGATCTGCACGAAGCAGCCGTCCACCTCCACGCGCTTGGCTTCACCGGTCACGCGGTCGGTGTAGTTCAGCCCGTTGAGCTTGCCGCCGGCACCGGTGAACTCGGTCGTCTGCGCATTGGTGATGATGGTCACGTTGGGCAGGCTCTTCGCTTTGTTGACCAGCACCGCGTCCGCGCGCAGCTCGGCGCCGAACTCGATCAGCGTCACGTGCTTGACGATGCCGGCCAGGTCGATGGCCGCCTCGACGCCCGAGTTGCCGCCGCCGATGACCGCGACCGGCTTGCCCTTGAACAGCGGGCCGTCGCAGTGCGGGCAGTAGGCCACGCCCTTGTTCTTGTACTCGGCCTCTCCGGGCACATTGACGTTGCGCCAGCGCGCGCCGGTGGACAGGATGACCGTCTTGCCCTTGAGCTTGGCGCCATTGGCCAGTTCCACCTCGACGAAGCCGCCCGGCTGCGCGGCGGGGATGAGCTTCTCGGCCCGCTGCAGGTTATGGATGTCGACCTTGTAGTCCTTGACGTGGCCTTCCAGCGCCGCGGCGAACTTCGGCCCGTCGGTGACGGACACGGAGATGTAGTTCTCGATGCCCAGCGTGTCGTTGACCTGGCCGCCGAAGCGCTCGGCTGCCACGCCGGTGCGGATGCCCTTGCGGGCTGCATACACGGCCGCCGCTGCGCCGGCAGGGCCGCCGCCGACGATGAGCATGTCGTAAGGTTCTTCGGCGTCCAGCTTCTTCGCATCGCGGGCGGCGGCGCCGGTGTCGAGCTTGGCGACGATCTCTTCCAGGCTCATGCGGCCCGAGGCGAACGGCTGGCCATTCAGCCACACCGCCGGCACGGCCATGATGTCGCGCGCCTCCACTTCCTGCTGGAACAGGCCGCCGTCGATGACGGTGGTGCGGATGCGCGGGTTGACGATGGCCATCAGCGACAGTGCCTGCACCACGTCAGGGCAGTTGTGGCAGGTCAGGCTCATGTAGATCTCGAAGTCCAGATCGGCGTCCAGCGCCTTGACGGCGTCGATCTGCGCCTGCTCGACCTTGGGCGGATGGCCGCCCGTCCACAGCAGCGCCAGCACCAGCGACGTGAACTCGTGGCCCAGCGGAATGGCGGCGAAGCGCAGCGACTGCTCAGTGCCCGTGCGGCGCAGCAGGAAGGACGGCGTGCGGGTGTCGACACCGTCGGCGCGAAACGAGATCTTGTCGTTCATGCCGGCGATCTCTTCCAGCAGTTCGCGCATCTCGTCGCTGGACGCGGAGTTGTCCAGCGTGGCGATGATCTCGAAGGGGACCTTGACGTGATCCAGGTAACCCTGGAGCTGGGTCTTCAGTGCGGCGTCCAACATGGTGAGGTCCTTTCAGTGAGGCGTGGCGAAGCGGGCCACTGCTGAAAGGGTCCCCGCACCGAAGCGGCTGGAGGCCCTTTCAGCAGAACCTGTGGGGTTCTGCGGAGGGAAGGAGCCCTCCCGGGCTCCTTGCAAACAGCATTTAGATCTTGCCGACGAGGTCCAGGCTCGGGGCGATGGTCTTGGCGCCTTCCTTCCACTTGGCCGGGCAGACCTGGCCGGGGTTGGCGGCGGTGTACTGGGCCGCCTTCAGCTTGCGCAGCGTTTCCGACACGTCACGGGCGATCTCGTTGGAGTGCACTTCGGCCGTCTTGATCTGGCCTTCCGGGTTGATGATGAAGGTGCCGCGCAGCGCCAGGCCTTCTTCCGGGATGTGCACGCCGAAGGCGTTGGTCAGCGTGTGGGTCGGGTCGCCCACCAGCGGGAACTTGGCCTTGCCGACTGCCGGCGAGGTCTCGTGCCACACCTTGTGCGAGAAGTGCGTGTCGGTCGTGACGATGTAGACCTCGGCGCCCATCTTCTGGAATTCGGCGTAGTTGTCGGCGGCGTCTTCGACTTCCGTCGGGCAGTTGAAGGTGAACGCGGCCGGCATGAAGATCAGCACGGACCACTTGCCCTTCAGGGACTCGTCGGACACGGTGATGAACTTGCCGTTGTGGAAGGCTTCGGTCTTGAAGGGTTGGACTTGGGTGTTGATCAGGGACATGGTTGCTCCAGTGGGGGCTGGGGTGGATGGGATAGGTAGAACTATATAGACTTTGTGTTTTCGGTTGAAAACATTTATCAAATCGCCGTTATTGATAGAGCCTATCGCGGCTCATTGATTCAGGCTTCATAGCGGCGGTCGTAGAGCTGGTGTGGCGCAAGCTTGACGCGCAGCTGCTGCGCCGCGACCAGGCACGTGATCGCATGTTCGGCGGACGCCGTGTCGCGCCGCACGGGTGACCCCAGCGCATCCCCCTGGCGGTTCATGAGGGCACTGACGATGGGGGTGTTGCCCGAGCTCCCGCGCCGCACGGCCACGGCGACCTCGCCGCTCGCCAGCTTAACCAAGGTGCCCGGCGGAAACATCCCCAGCTCCTTGACCAGCAGCGCCGCGAACGCATGGCCGTTGCTGCCGGTATAGAGCGCCTTGGCAGCGTGCGGCGCCGGCAGCCCCGCGCGGCCGCCGCGGCTGGCCAGCTTGGCAAGGAAGATGTCCACCAGCCGCAGCAACTGCGAGGCCTCGGTGGGTTCGGGCAGGTGCTGCGGGTAGCCACCGCCGCCCGGCTGCTCGTGGTGCTGGGCCACGGCGGCCAGCCACTCGGCGTCGTCCAGGCCCGCGTTGCGCAGCCAGGCCACGGCTTCGTCGGGGTGGCGGTTGATGGCGGCGCGCTGCGGCGGCAGCAGCTTGCCGCCGCGCGAGGCCAGGCGGCCTTGCAGATCGATGATGGACAGGTTCATCGTCAGCGCGGCGCCGACGAGGCTCTTCTGCCGCTCCGGCGTCCAGCCCAGGCGGCGCGAAAGCAGCGCACCGATGGCCGCCGCATGCAGCAGGTGCACCAGACCGTAGACCTCGTGGCGGCTGTGGTCGTGCTGGATGACGACGAACAGCAGCTGGTCAGGAAAGCGCTCGGCCCAGGTGATGAGCTGGCCGGCGCACTCCTTGACGCGCGGCAGGAACAGCGGCTCCTGCGGCGCACGCAGCAGCACGGACAGCCGCGTCTGCAGCGCCTCCCAGCGGGCGAAGAAGTCCTCGCCGCCGGTGCCGTCGTCATTCCCCCGGCGCGAGGCATCCTTCAGCTCGTCGAGGTCGACGAACACGCCGCGGTTCAGCAGCGCCTCGCGCATCTGCTCGCTGGGCACCATCTGGCCCTTGGCCAGCAGCAGCTTGCCTTCGGCATCCCGCACCCCGAAGGGCAGCGGCGCCCCGGCCTTGAGCTGGCCGCCAACTTGTTGAATGGGAACGAGTTTCATGTCCGGATGATGACCGGACTCGGGGCTAACGGGTTCAGCCGATGGAAGCGGCCAGAACGCTAACCACCTGGTCTTGCTGCGCGTCCGTCAGGTCGGCGCTCATCGGCAGGCTCATGACGCGCTGCGCCGCGGCGACGCTGTTCGGGCAGGCATCCGGGTGGCCGTACTGGGCATAGGCGGGCTGGTGATGCAGCGGGCGCGGGTAGTGCACGGCCGTCGGGATGCCCGCGGCCTTCAACCTGGCCTGCACGGCATCGCGCTCGTCGACGAAGACGGTGTACTGCGCCCACACGCAATCGCGGTCATCACGCACAGCCAGCAGTTGCAGGCCCGGCGCCGCGGCTTGCAGCTTGCGCGCGTAGGCGTCGCCGAGCGCCAGGCGACGCTCGATCTCCCAGCCGAAGCGGTCCAGCTTGCCCAGCACGACAGCGCACTGGAGCGTGTCCATACGCCCGCCCACGCCCAGGCGGGTGTGCAGGTAGCGCTGGCTCTGGCCGTGCGTGCGGATCTCGCGGCAGGCCTGGGCCAGCCGGTCGTCGCTCGTGAAGATGGCGCCGCCGTCGCCGTAGCAGCCCAGCGGCTTGCTGGGGAAGAAGCTGGTGCAGCCGAAGGTGGAGAGGTTGCAGCTCTTCTTTGATTGATAGCTGGCGCCGAAGCTCTGCGCGGCGTCCTCGATGACGGACAGGCCGTGCTTGTCGGCAATGGCGTTGATGGTGGCCATGTCGGCCACCTGGCCATACAGGCTGACCGGCATGATGGCCTTCGTTCGCGGCGTGATGGCCGCCTCGATCAGCGTCGCGTCGATGTTGGCCGTGTCCGCTTCGATGTCGACGAACACCGGCACGCCGCCGGCCAGCACGATCATCTCGGCCGTCGCCGCAAACGTGAACGGGCTGGTGATGACTTCGTCGCCAGGCTGCAGGTCCAGCGCCATCAGGCAGATCAGCAGCGCCTCGGTGCCGCTGGCGACGCTGATGCAGTGCTTGGCGCCTGTGTAGGCGACGAGCGCCGCCTCCATCTCCTTGACCTCGGGGCCGAGGATGTACTGGCCGTGATCCAGCACGGCCTGGATGCGGGCGTTGATGTTGTCGCGCAGGGCCGCGTACTGGCTCTTGAGGTCGATGAAGTCCATCAGATCAAAGTGAGTTGCTGGCCGGTCAGGCGGTAACGGTCGCCCGTGTGCGGGCAGGTGGCTTCGACGGGGTCGGCACTCTTCACGGGCAGGGCCAGCTTCTCGCCGAAGCGGCTCATCCAGCCGATCTGCTTCGCCGGCACACCCACCATCAGGGCGAAGTCGGGCACGTCGCGGTTGATGACGGCGCCGGCGCCGATGAAGGCATGGCGGCCGATGGTGGTGCCGCAGACTATTGTGCTGTTGGCACCCAGTGTGGCGCCCTGCTTAACGAGCGTGCGCCGGTACTCGTCCTTGCGCGTGACGGCCGAGCGCGGGTTGTAGACATTGGTGAACACCATGCTGGGGCCGCAGAACACGTCGTCCTCCAGCGTGACGGCGTCATAGACGGACACGTTGTTCTGGATCTTGACGTTGCTGCCGATGGCGACGTCGTTGCCGACGTAGACGTTCTGGCCAAAGGAGCAGCGCTCGCCGATGCGCGCGCCCGCGCTGATGTGCACGAAGTGCCAGACACGGCAGCCGTCGCCGAGCTGGGCGCCGTCGTCGACGATGGCCGAGGGGTGAATCGTGATGCTCATCAATAGCTCAAAGGCAGGTTGATGCGCTTGCCGTCGCGGGCGCTCATGTACATCGCGATCAGCAGCTCCAGCGACTTCAGGCCTTCGCGGCCGTCGGTCTCGGCCTGCGCCTCGCCGCGCAGCGTGTTGATGACGTTGTCGTAGTACAGCGGATGGCCGAAGCCGTAGACCGATGTGGTCTGGTAGCTCGCGTCAGCGATCTGCGCGTCCATCTCGTGCGGCGTGTCGAACTGCCAGTGCGTGATCTCGTTGACGGCCACGCCGCCGATGCGCACCGAGCCCCTCTCGCCCAGCACGGTGATCGAGCCTTCCAGGTTCTTCGGGTAGGTCAGCATGCTGACGTTGACGGTGCCCATCGCGCCGTTGCGCCACTTCAGCGCCGCCACGCCGGCGTCCTCCACCTCGATGTTGCGCGCCAGCGTGCCGGTGTAGGCCATGACGCTCTCCACCGGGCCGACGATCCAGTCCAGCAGGTCGATGTAGTGGCTGGCCTGGTTCATGAACGCGCCGCCATCGAACTCCCAGGTGCCGCGCCAGTCGGCGCTGTCGTAGTAGGCCTGGGGGCGCGTCCAGAACACGTTGACGGCCACGTTGTAGAGCCGCCCGAAGCGGCCTTCGGCCACGGCGCGCTTGAGCAGCTGCAGCGTCGAATTGCGGCGGTTCTGCTTGACGACGAACAGGCGCACGCCGGCGTCGTCGCAGGCCTTGACCATCGCCAGACCGTCCTGCCAGCGCGTGGCCATGGGCTTCTCGGTCATCACATGCAGCCCGGCCGCCGCGACCTCGATGGCCTGGCGCGGGTGCAGGCCGCTGGGCGTCGTCAGCACGACGCAGTCGATGCCCAGCTCGTCCCGGTTGGCCAGCAGCTCGGTCAGGCTGGCAAAGCCGCGCGCGCCGGACTTGGCGACAGCGGCCTGCAGCGCGGCCGGGTCGGTGTCGCAGACGGCCACCAGCGCCGCCCGCTCGGCATGGCGCTGGATGGCTTCGATGTGGTTCTGGGCGATGCGGCCGCAGCCGATCAAGGCGAAGCGGACTTTGCGGCCCTGGACGGGCGGGCGGGGCATGGTCATGGGCAACCGGGGGAATTCGATCCCCCGATTGTCAGACCTCCAGCGCCAACAGCGCTTCGACCGTCTGCCGGCGGCGGATCAGCCGGCTCACGTCGCCATCCACCAGCACCTCGGCCGCCAGCGGACGGCTGTTGTAGTTGCTGGACATGGACGCGCCGTAGGCGCCCGCGTCGTGGATGACCAGCAGGTCGCCCACGCGTGCCTCGGGCAGCGCGCGCGTCAGCACCTCGCCACCCGCGGCCTGCGTGAACACGTCACCCGACTCGCACAGCGGACCAGCGACGACGGACTCACGCACGGGCCGCGCCACGCCGTCCGCCGGCAGCAGCGTCATCGCGTGGAAGCTGCCGTACATCGCGGGCCGCATCAGCTCGTTGAAGCCGGCATCCACCAGCACGAAGCGGTTGGCGCCGGCGTTCTTGACCGCCCTCACCTCGGCCAGCAGCACGGCGCTCTCGGCGACGAGGTAGCGGCCCGGCTCCAGCTCCAGCGTCAGCGGGTGGCCCACCAGCGCCTCGGCTTCGCGGCGGGACGCATCCCACAGGCCGAAGTAGTGGTCCACGTCGATGCCGGCATCGCCCTCGCGGTAAGGAATCGACAAGCCACCGCCCGCAGAGATCGCATGCAGGTCATGGCCGGCCTCGACGGTCTGCTTCACCAGGCCCACCATCGCCTGCCCGACCTGGGCCAGGTGGCCGTAGTCCACGCCGGAGCCGATGTGCATGTGCAGGCCGACGAGCTTGAGGCCATGCTGGCGGATGGCGGCCAGGGCCTCGGGCAGGTCCGCGTGCCAGATGCCGTGCTTGCTGTGCTCGCCGCCCGTGTTGGTCTTGTGGCTGTGGCCGTGGCCGAAGCCGGGGTTGATGCGCAGCCAGACCGGGTGGCCGGCCGACACGGCGCCCAGCTGGTGCAGCATGTCGATGGAACCGGCGTTGACCGGGATGCGGTGCTCGGCGACGGTGGCCAGCGTCGCGTGGTCCAGCAGGTCGGCGGTGAAGACGATCTCGTCGCCACCGGGTTGATAACCCGCCGCCAGCGCGCGCAGGATCTCGCCGCGGGACACGGCGTCCACCTTGACGCCGGCCTCGCGCAGCAGCGTCAGGATGTGGATGTTGGAACAGGCCTTCTGCGCGAAGCGGACGACGTCGAAACGCTTCAGCGACGCGGCACGGGCGCGGATGGTGGCGGCGTCGTAGACCCACAGCGGCGTGCCGTGGTCGGCGGCCTCGGCTTGCAGGCGGGCGGGCGTGAGGGCGGTGGGCAGGGGCTTGGTCATGGTTCGCAGCATGCCGCCCGCCATCCATTCAATCAAATTGCAATTTGTCGTTAGACAATCCAATCCTGATATGGATATCCAGCACCGCCACATCGAAGTCTTCCGCGCCGTCATGACGGCCGGCAGCGTCACCGCCGCCGCGGCGCTGCTGCACACGTCGCAGCCGACGCTGTCGCGCGACCTGGCCCGGCTGGAGCAGCTGCTGGGCTACGCCCTCTTCGAGCGCGAGCGCGGCCGGCTGAAGGCCACGGCGCGGGCGCGCGCCCTGTTCGACGAGGTGGAGCGCAGCTTCCAGGCCTTGAGCCGCGTCGTCGAGCGCGCGCAGGCGCTGGGGCGGGACGACGGTGCGGAGCTGATGGTGCTGAGCCTGCCCGCGCTGAGCCACGCGCTGCTGCCCGGCGCGCTGGCGATGCTGCTGGCCACGCATGCGGGCGCGCGCATCGACATCACGCCCGCCGAGCCGCCGCTGCTGGACGCCTGGATGAGCGAACAGCGCTTCGACCTGGGGCTGGCCGAACAGGCCACGCCGCTGCCCGGCGTGCGGGTGGAGCCGGTGCTGGAAGCGGACGAAGTCGCCGTGCTGCCGGCCGGCCACGCGCTGGCGTCACGCGAGCGGCTGGCGCTGCAGGATTTCGAGGCGCAGGACTTCATCAGCCTGGCCAGCGACGACCCTTACCGGCGCGAGATCGATGCGCGCTTCGACGCCACGGGTGTCTCGCGCCGCCTGCGGGTGCAGACGCACAGCGCCGTGGCCGTCTGCGAACTGGTGCGTGCCGGGCTGGGCGTGGCCATCGTCAACCCGCTGACGGCCGCGGCATGCGCGAGCGACGGCCTCGTCGTGCGGCCGCTGGCGGTGTCGATTCCCTACCGAGTTTCGGCGCTGATCCCGCTGCACCGGCCGGCGCAGCCGCTTGTCGCTGCCTTACTCAGCGCGCTGCGGTCGAACGGACGACCTGGGGCTTCGCGCCAAAGCGCTTGACGATGCTGGCCTCGATGCCGGCGGCATCCAGCCCGCACAGGCTCATCAGCTTGGCCGGGTCGCCATGCTCGACAAACTCGTCCGGCAGGCCCAGCTGCAGCACCGGAATGGTGATGCCGGCAGCGTTCAGCGCCTCGGTCACCGCGCTGCCTGCACCGCCCATGAGGCAGCCGTCCTCGACGGTGACGAGGGCGTCATGCGTGCGCGCCAGTTCGGCGACAAGCTCGGCGTCCAGAGGCTTCACGAAGCGCATGTTGGCCACCGTCGCATCCAGGCGTTCCGCCGCTTCCAGCGCCGGGTAGAGCAGCGTGCCGAAGGCCAGCACGGCGATGCGCTGGCCGGTGCTCTGAGACTCACGGCGCACCTCGCCCTTGCCCCAGGGCTGGGCCGTCATCTGCTTGACCGGCACGACGCCAGCACCGGCGCCGCGCGGGTAGCGCACCGTGACCGGGCCGTTGTGTTGGAAGCCGGTGTACAGCGCCTGGCGGCATTCGTCCTCGTCGGCCGGCGTCAGCACGGCCATGTTGGGAATGCAGCGCGTGTAGGCGATGTCGTAGTTGCCGGCGTGCGTTGCGCCGTCGGCGCCGACGAGGCCGGCACGGTCCAGCGCGAACAGCACCGGCAGGTTCTGGATGGCCACGTCGTGGACCATCTGGTCGTAGGCGCGCTGCAGGAAGGTCGAGTAGATCGCGACGACCGGCTTGAGGCCTTCGCAGGCCAGGCCCGCGGCGAAGGTGACCGAGTGCTGCTCGGCGATGCCGACGTCGTGATAGCGCTGCGGGAAACGCTTGTGGAACTCCACCATGCCCGAGCCCTCGCGCATGGCCGGCGTGATGCCCACCAGCCGCGCATCCGCCTCGGCCATGTCGCACAGCCAGTCGCCGAAAACCTGCGTGAAGGTGGTCTTCCCCGGCGTGGCCGGCTTGACGAAGCCCACGGCCGGGTCGAACTTGCCGGACGCGGCGTGGTACTTGACCGGGTCTGCCTCGGCCAGCTTGTAGCCGGCGCCCTTCTTCGTGACGATGTGCAGGAACTGCGGGCCACGCTTGTCGCGCAGGTTCTCCAGCGTCGGCACGAGTGCATCCAGGTCGTGACCGTCGATGGGGCCGACGTAGTTGAAGCCGAACTCCTCGAAGATCGTGCCCGGCACGACCATGCCCTTGGTGTGCTCCTCGAACTTGCGCGCGAACTCGTACAGTGGCGTGTTCTTCAGCACGCTCTTGGCGCCCTCGCGGGCGGCCGTGTAGAAGCTGCCGCTCATCAGGCGGGCCAGGTACTTGTTCAGCGCGCCGACGGGTGGGCTGATCGACATGTCGTTGTCGTTCAGGATGACCAGCACGTCGCCCATCAGGCCGCCGTGCGCCACGCCAGCGTTGTTCAGCGCCTCGAAGGCCATGCCGGCCGTCATCGAGCCGTCGCCGATGATGGCCACGGCCTTGCGGTCCTCGCCCTTGATCTTGGCCGCCATGGCCATGCCGTGGGCGGCGGAGATGCTGGTGGACGAGTGGCCGGTGCCGAAGGTGTCGTACTCGCTCTCGTCGCGGCGCGGAAAGCCGCTGATGCCGCCCAGCTGCCGCAGCGAGCCCATGCGGTCGCGGCGGCCCGTCAGCACCTTGTGCGGGTAGGTCTGGTGGCCCACGTCCCACACCAGCCGGTCTTCCGGCGTGTTGAAGACGTAGTGCAGCGCGACCGTCAGCTCGACGGTGCCGAGGTTGGAGCCGAGGTGGCCGCCGGTCTTGGAGACGCTCTCCAGCACATAGGCGCGCAGCTCGTCGGCGACCTTCTTCAGGTCGGTGCGGGGCAGCCGGCGCAGGTCGGCCGGGCTGGCAATGCCGTTCAGCAGCGTGTAGTCCATGGCGAAACCCTCAGTTCACGCGTTCGACGACGGAGTCGGCCAGCAGGCTCAGGTGGCTGACGTCGGCCAGGCCGCTGGCGGCCAGCGCCGCCTTGGCCTCCGCACGCAGTGCCTGGGCCAGCACCCGGGCCGGTTCCAGGCCCAGCACGCTGACATAGGTGGGCTTGTTGGCGTCCTGGTCCTTGCCGGCGGTCTTGCCCAGCACCGACGAGTCCTGCGTCACGTCGAGGATGTCGTCGACGACCTGGAAGGCCAGGCCCAGCGCGGCGCCGTAGTCCGACAGCGCCTTCGTGGCCGCTGCCGACGCCGGCCCGCAGGCCGCGCCCATCATGACGCTGGCCTGCAGCAGCACGCCGGTCTTGCGGCGATGCATGTCGCGCAGCGTGCATTCGTCCAGGGTCTTTCCGATGCTGGCCAGGTCGATGGCCTGGCCGCCGGCCATGCCGTCGTAGCCGGACGAGCGGGCCAGCAGTGCGCACAGCCGCGCCTGCAGCGCCGGGGCGATGCCTTCATCGGGCGTCAGCACGTCGAAGGCCAGCGCCTGCATCGCGTCGCCGGCCAGCATGGCCTGGGCTTCGCCGAAGGCCACGTGGGTGGTCGGCTTGCCGCGGCGCATCACGTCGTTGTCCATGCAGGGCATGTCGTCGTGCACCAGCGAGTAGGCGTGGATCAGCTCGACGGCACAGGCCGCGCGCATCGCCGCAAACGCATCACCGTTCACCGCGGCGCAACTGGCCAGCACCAGCAGCGGGCGCAGCCGCTTGCCGCCACCCAGCACGGCGTAGCGCATCGCCTCCCCCAGGCCGGCCGGCGCGGTGGCCGGCACGAGCGCATCGAGGGCCGCCTCGAAGGCGGTCAGCGACGTGTCGACCCAGTGGTCAAAGTCCTTTGCATCCATGGTTCAGGAGCCCTCCCAGGCCTTCAGCTCGGCGCCGTCCAGCAGCTTGACCTGCTGCTCCACGGCCTGCAGCCGGCCGCGGCACAGGGCCAGCAATTCGGCGCCACGCTTGTAGGCTTGCAGGAGTTGGTCCAGCGGCAGTTGCTGGCCCTCCATCGCCGCCACCAGGCGCTCCAGCTCGTCGAGCGCCTGCTCGTAGCTGGTTTCACTGCTGTCTGCTGCGGCGGCCTTGGCACGGGGGGAGGACTTGGTCGTCATTTCAAAACGCGAAACGGCAATTGTAGTCAGCGGGTTTTGACATTCCCGTGCAACCAAAAGCCCGCTGTAGCCCCGGGCCGACGCCCTGGGTAGAATCCCGACCCTTTCCCCGCGGACGCGCGTACGCGCCTCCGACTCCCCCACACCTTAGCAACCTGGCCGACTCGGCACCGCCGAGATGCGCCGGAGGGACGCAGCACCCCTACCCGCCTGAAAGACCCGCCTGGATCATGTCCGACCTGAGCCTCCCCGTCTCGGCGCTACAACGCAGCCAGACCCAGCTCCCGGTGAGCGCCTACTTCGACCCCGATCTGTTCCAGCGCGAGCTGGCAGGCATCTTCCAGCGAGGGCCCCGCTATGTCGGCCATGCACTGGCCGTCCCTGAAATCGGGGACCACTACGCGCTGCCGCAGGAGGGCGAAGGCCGGGCGCTGGTGCGATCGGCCGCGGGGCTGGAGCTGATCTCCAACGTCTGCCGGCACCGTCAGGCGGTCATGCTGAAGGGGCGCGGCAACACGAAGGCCAACATCGTCTGCCCGCTGCACCGCTGGACATATTCACACCAGGGCGAGCTGATCGGCGCGCCGCACTTCGACCACGACCCCTGCCTCAACCTGAACAACTACAAGCTTCGGGAATGGAACGGCCTGCTGTTCGAGGACAACGGCCACGACGTCGCCGCCGAGCTGGCCCAGCTCGGGCCGCGCGCGCAGCTGGACTTCTCCGGCTTCGTGCTCGACAAGGTGCAGGTCCACGAGTGCAACTACAACTGGAAGACCTTCATCGAGGTCTATCTGGAGGACTACCACGTCGGCCCCTTCCACCCCGGCCTGAGCGGCTTCGTCACCTGTGACGACCTGGCCTGGGAGTTCGGCAAGCACCACTCGGTGCAGACCGTGGGCGTGCACAAGGGCCTGGAGCGCCCGGGCTCGCCGGTCTACCAGCGCTGGCACGACCAGCTCATGAAATACCGCGAAGGCCGCCCGCCCGAGGCCGGCGCTATCTGGCTGACCTACTACCCGCACATCATGGTGGAGTGGTATCCGCATGTGCTGGTGGTGTCCACGCTGCATCCGCAGGGCCCGCAGAAGACGGTGAACCTCGTCGAGTTCTACTACCCCGAGGAGATCGCCGCCTTCGAGCGCGACTTCGTCGAGGCCCACCAGGCCGCCTACATGGAGACCTGTGTGGAGGACGACGAGATCGCCGAGCGCATGGATGCCGGCCGCAAGGCGCTGATGATGCGCGGCGATGACGAGCGCGGCCCCTATCAAAGCCCGATGGAAGACGGCATGCAGCACTTCCATGAGTGGTATCGAAAAGAAATAGGCGCACAGCTCTGATGCCGGCGCCGTTGCTCATGGTCGCGGCGACGTTGCTGTTCGCCACCATGGGCGTCTGCGTGAAGCTGGCCAGCGAGCTCTACGCGGCCAGCGAGATCGTCATGTACCGCGGCCTCGTCGGCATGGTGGCCATGGCGCTGCTGACGCGCCAGCAGGGCATCCGCCTGGCGACCCGGGTGCCCGGCATGCACCTGTGGCGCAGCATCTCCGGCGTCACGTCGCTGTGCCTGTGGTTCTATGCCATCGGCAAGCTGCCGCTGGCCACGGCGATGACGCTGAACTACATGTCCTCCGTGTGGATGGCGCTGTTCCTGCTGGGCGGCGCTGTGCTGATGGGCGCGCAGAAACTGGACTGGCGGCTGATGGCCTCGGTGCTGCTGGGCTTCGTCGGCGTCGCGCTGATCCTGCGGCCCACAGTGGACGAGCAGCAGCTGTGGCACGGCCTGGCGGGCCTGCTGTCGGGCATGCTGGCCGCGATGGCCTACCTGCAGGTGACGGCACTGGGCCGCGCCGGCGAGCCAGAGCTGCGCGTCGTCTTCTACTTCTCGGCGGGTGGCGCCATCGCCGGCGCGCTCGTCACCGCCGTCACCGAAGGCGGCCTGCAGACGCACACGCTGAAAGGCGCCGCGCTGCTGCTGGCCGTGGGCCTGCTGGCCACCACCGCCCAGGTCTGCCTGACCCGCGCCTACGCCATCGGCCGCCCGCTGGTGAACGCCTGCCTGCAGTACCTGGGCATCGTGTTCTCGTTCGGCTACGGCATGCTGCTGTTCAAGGACCCGCTGACCTGGCCCGCCGCCGTCGGCATGCTGCTCATCATCGGCGCCGGCATCGCAGCGACGCTGCTGCGCGCCAAGGTCGCGCCGCCCCTGAAGGACAGCCAGTTCAACCCCAACGAATCCTGACCATGGTCTACACCACGCTGATCTCCGCCACCGAGCTGCGCTCGCTGCAGGACCCGCTGATCCTGGACTGCAGCTTCGACCTCACCGACACCGGCGCCGGCGAGCGCGCCTACGCGGCTGGCCACATCCCCGGCGCGTTCTACCTGCACCTGGACCGCGACTGCTGCGGCCCCACCACGGGGCCCGACGGCGCCTTCCGCGGCCGCCACCCGCTGCCGGAGCGCGAGGCCTTTGCCGCGCTGATGCGCCGGCTGGGCCTGGCCGCCGGCCGCCAGGTCGTCGCCTACGACCGCCAGGGCGGCCCCTACGCGGCGCACGTCTGGTGGATGCTGCGCTGGCTGGGCCACGCCGAGGTCGCCGTGCTGGACGGCGCCTGGGATGGCGAGCTGAGCACCACCCTCCCCGCTGCCGCGCCCAGCACCTGGCACCCCGGCGAACCGCTGGTGCGGCAGATCGACGCTGCCTCGCTGCTGAAGCAGCTGGGCACCGTGCGCCTCATCGACGCCCGCGCCGCCGAGCGCTTCCGCGGCGACGTCGAGCCGCTGGACAAGGCCGCCGGCCACATCCCCGGCGCCAGCAATCGTTTCTTCAAGGACAACCTCGGCGCCGACGGCCGCTTCAAACCCGTCGACCAGCTGCGCGCCGAACTCGCGCCGTTGGCCGGTGGCACCGTCGTGCACCAATGCGGTTCCGGCGTCACCGCCTGTCACAACCTGCTGGCGATGGCGCACGCCGGCCTGGCGGCACCGGATGGGGGGGTGCTTTACCCCGGCTCCTGGAGCGAGTGGTCGTCCGACCCCTCGCGCCCGCTCGCAAAGGGTTGATCTCCGACAAGCGGTGCACCCGGCGATGGGCCACACTGGGGTCCTCCGCAACGACTGGAGGAGCGAATGTTCAAGCGCATCCTGGTTCCCACCGACGGTTCCGACATCACCGCCCACGCGGTGGATACCGCCATCCAGCTCGCCAAGGTCCATGGCGCCCAGCTGCTGACGCTCAGCGTCATGGAGCCCTTCCCCTACAGCGCGGTCTCCGAGATCCAGCCGGTGCCGCCGCAGGAGTTCATCGAGGCGCAGCAGCGCGTGGCCACCAAGCGCGTCGAGGACGTCTGCGCCACGGCCGCCGCGCAGGGCATGGCCTGCAAGGGCCACACCATCGAGGCGCTGCACGCGTGGGAGGCCATCGTGGACCATGCCAAGGCCGAGAACGTCGACCTCATCGTCATGGCCTCGCACGGCCGCAAGGGCTTTGCCGCGCTGCTGCTGGGCAGCGAGGCGCAGAAGGTGCTGACCCACATCGACCTGCCGGTGCTCATCGTCAAGTGAACTTGAGGCCGCGTTGAGGTGCACAGGCCAGAATCCCTGGCCATGCACCTGCTGCTCATCGAAGACGACCTGGACCTCGGCCGCAGCCTGCAGGCCGCCTTTCGCCAGCAGGCCGGGTTCAGCTGCGAATGGCTGCGCCGCGCGCAGGATGCGCCGCTGCAGCTGGCCGACGTGGCCGCCGACTGCGTGCTGCTGGACCTGGGCCTGCCCGACGGCAGCGGCCTGGACCTGCTGACCCGCTGGCGCCGCGCCGACGCCACCACGCCCGTCATCGTCATCACCGCCCGCACCGCGCTTGAGGACCGCCTGGCCGGCCTAGACGGCGGCGCCGACGACGTCGTGCTCAAGCCCTTCGCCATTCCCGAGCTGGTGTCGCGCATCCACGCCGTCGTGCGCCGCAGCGCGCGCCAGGCGCATGAAAACTGGCAGTTCGGCGAGCTCGTCATCCAGCCCCGCGCCCATGCGGCGCTGCTGGCCGGCCAGCCGCTGCCGCTGACGGCGCGCGAGTTCCAGCTGCTGGTGGAGCTGGCCCGCGAACCCGGCGCCGTCGTCGCCAAGGGCCGCATCGCGCAGCGCCTGGCGCCGCTGGACGAGCCGGTGGACGCCGCCACGCTGGAGATGCACGTCAGCAACCTGCGCAAGAAGATCGGCCCTGAGCGCATCCGAACCGTGCGCGGCATCGGCTACCAGCTCGTCGCGTGAGCCCCGCACGGCCGTCCGAACGGGCTCGACTCCCGCCTGGCGGGACCGCGCGCAGCGCGGTGGGTGCGGCATGAAGCCGCTGCTGCAGCCGCTGTGGCGGCCCACGCTGCTGCGCCGCATCGTCGGCGCGCTGCTGCTGGCCTTCGCGCTGGCCGGTACGGCACTGCTGGCGCTGGACTTCGTGCAGTTCAAGCACGAGATGGCCACCCGCCCCGGCGTGCAGACGCTGGCCGACGCGATCGCGACGTCGCTGGCCGACGTGCCCGACGCCCGCGACGCCGCGCTCATCGTGCAGGCCCGTTCCCGCGAGACGCATCGGCTGCGCCACGCGGCCGGCCTGCTGCCGGGCGACGTGGAGTTCCGCCTCGCCGATGCGGCGGGCCGCGTGGTGTTCGCCACGCCCGGCGCCGCCAGCGCCGGCACGGCGACGCACTGGCAGGCCCAGGCGCAGGCCGGCCCGTGGCGCCTCACGCTGGCCGAGCCGCGGCTGGCCGACACCACGGTGCTGGGCTGGCTGGTGCGCGACCTGCTGCCCTCGCTGCTGCTGGCCTTCCCGGTCGTGCTGCTGCCGCTGTGGATCGCCGTGCGCCGCGGCATGCGGCCGCTGAACGAGCTGGCCGACCGCGTCGCCGCACGCGACGCGCAAGACCTGTCGCCGCTGGGCCTCACGCCGCGGCATGACGAGCTGCGGCCGCTCGTCACCGCGTTCGACGGCCTGCTCGCGCGGCTGCGCGGCCAGCTGCAGCGCGAGCGCGCCTTCGTGCAGGACGCCGCCCACGAGCTGCGCACGCCGATGGCCGTCGTCGCCGCGCAGGCACATGTGCTGGCGCATGCGGTGGACGACACCGAGCGCCGCGAGGCCGCCGCCGCGCTGGACGCCGCGCTGCAGCGCAGCGCCCACCTGAGCCGGCAGCTGCTGACGCTGGCGACGCTGGACGAGGGCCGGCCCACTGCCGAGCAGACCGTGGACCTGGCGGCCCTCGTGCAGCAGGCGCTGGCCACGCAGGCCGCCCGCGCGCTGGACCTGGGGCTGGAGATGTCGCTGGACGCCCCGCCCAGCCTGCCGGCACAGCTCGACCGCGCGGCCTTCGAGTCGGTGCTGAACAACCTCGTCGACAACGCGCTGCGCTATGTGCCGCCGGGCGGGCGCATCGCCGTCACGCTGGCCGGCAGCGCGCACGGGCTGAGCCTCACCGTGGCCGACGACGGCCCCGGCATCCCGCCAGACCAGCGCGAGGCGGCGTTCGACCGCTTCTGGCGCGGCGCGGCCGGCGCCGACGTGGCTGGCACCGGGCTGGGCCTGGCCATCGTGCGCCGCGCCGCGGCCCGGCTGGGCGGCCGCGTCCACATCGAGGACGGGCTGGACGGGCGCGGCTGCAGCATCGTGCTGAGGCTGCCGCCGGTAAGTACGCGGTAAGACGGCAGCGCCGACGATGCGCCGACCTTCACCCCCGGCCTTCTTCGAGACCCTCATGCAACTGCCGCACCTCACGCCCCTCCCCAAGCGCACCGCGGGCTCGGCGTTCGCCCGCGCGACGCTGATGCGCGCCGCCGCGCTCGTCCTGCTGATGCCCCGGCTGGCCGCCGCGGCCGAGACCGAACCCGCCGCCTCCTGGGGCCTGGGCCTGGGCGCGGGCTCCATGCAGAAGCCCTATGCCGGCATGGACCGCGAGAACCGCGTGCTGCCCATGCTCAGCTACGAGAACCGCTGGCTGCGCGTGGCCGGCCTGGGCGCCGAGGTCAAGCTGCCGCGGCTGGACCTGAGCGACACGCAGCACCTCGACTTCCGCCTCGTCGCCCGCTACGACGGCAGCGGCTACGAAGCCGACGACGCCCCCATCCTGAACGGCATGGCCGAGCGCAAGGGCGGCTTCTGGGCCGGTGCCCGGGCCATCTGGCACACCGGCTTCGCGCAGCTGAGCGCCGACTGGACGGCGGACGCCTCGGGCCACAGCAAGGGCCAGCGCCTGAGCCTGGGCGTGGAGAAGAACTTCCGCGTCGGCCCGCAGCTGATGCTGACGCCGCGGCTGGGCGCCGCGTGGCTGGACCGCAAGTCCGTGGACTACTATTTCAGCGTCCGCGACGGCGAGGCGCTGCCGGGCCGCGCGGCCTACGGCGGCCGGGCCGGCGTCAACACCGAGCTGGGCCTGCGCGGCGCCTACCTGCTGGACCGGCACCATTCGCTGTTCGTCGACGTCGGCGTGACGCGCCTGTCCCGGCCCATCCGCGACAGCCCGCTGGTCGACCGCTCCACCGAGAACCGCGTGTTCATGGGCTATCTGTACCGCTTCTGATGAATCGCATCCTGCTGGTCGAGGACCATGAGCGGCTGGCGCGGCTGGTCGCCCAGGGGCTGGCCAACGCCGGCATCGCCGTGGACACCGTCGACCGCGCCAACGCTGCCTGGCAGGCGTTGCAGCAGCGCCCCTACCGGGCGCTCGTGCTGGACCGCGGGCTGCCCGGCGGCGACGGGCTGGACCTGCTCAAGCGCATGCGCGAATCGGGCCTGGGCACGCCCTGCCTGGTGCTGACCGCGCGCGACGCGCTGCACGACCGCATCGAGGGGCTGGACGCCGGCGCCGACGACTACCTGCCCAAGCCCTTTGCGATGGACGAGCTGGTGGCGCGCGTGCGCGCGCTGCTGCGCCGGCCCGCCCAGGCCCGCGAGCTGGACCCGCAACGGGGCGACCTGCGGCTGCGCCCGCAGGCCGGCACCGCCAGCTGCGGCGACGACAGCATCACGCTGGCGGCGGCCGAGATGCAGATCATGCTGATGCTGGTGGACAAGGCGGGCGAGACCGTGCGGCGCAGCGCGCTGGAGGCCGCCGGCTGGGGGCTGGACGACGCGGTGACGCCCAACGCGCTGGACGTGGCCCTGCACCGGCTACGCCGCAAGCTGCTGGCCATCGGGTCCAGCCAGCGCATCATCAACGTGAGGAATCAGGGCTATGCGCTCAGGCTGGCGGACGTGGACGAATAGCCTCAGCGTCAAGGTCATCCGCGCCTACGTCGCCGGCGTGGTGCTGAGCGTGCTCATCCTCGTGCTGGCCATCAAGGGCCTGCTGGTGCTGCGCAGCCCCATCCTGCTGGAGGAGGACGTCAGCGAGAACGCCGAGGGGCTGGCCGAGCACCTGAGCTTCGACGCGGCGGGCCGACCCGTGGGCTTCGACACCAAGCTGCAGCGCCGCGCCTGGGTGTTCCAGACCATGAAGGACGACGTCGCCTACCGCGTGATGGACGGCGCGGGGCGCGTCGTGCTGCAGTCGCCGGCGGGCGACGCCTTCTGGCCGGCCGCCGGCGAGGCGCCGCCGCTGCGGCCGGGGCGCTTCGACTTCGAACGCGGCGGCCAGCTGTACCGCGGCGCCACCGAGGTCGTCGATCACGGTGGCCACCGCTGGTTCTTCCAGATGGCCAACAGCGCACGGCTGGCCGAGCTGCTGCGGCTGGAGTTCGCGCTGCCCTTCATGGGCATCGGCATCGGCCTGTTCAGCGCCGTGCTGCTGGTGGTGTTCGGCATCGGCGCGTTCATCACGATGCGACAGGTGCAGCAGCCGCTGCGCGAGCTGTCGGCGGCGGCCGCCGCCATCTCGCCGCGCTCGCTGGACGCGCGGCTGCGCGACGAGCGCGTGCCGGCCGAGATCGCGCCGCTGGTGGACAGCTTCAACCGCGTGCTGGACCGGCTGCAGGGCGGCTACCGCGTGCAGCAGGAGTTCCTGTCGACGGCGGCGCACGAGCTGAAGACGCCACTGGCGCTGATCCGCGCGCAAATCGAGCTGATGCCGCCCGGCGACGCCCGCGACGCGCTGCTGGGCGACGTGGCGCACATGACGCGACAGGTGCAGCAACTGCTGCTGCTGGCCGAGGCCAGCGAGGCGCACAACTACGGCTTCGCGCCGGTGGACATGGCGGACGTTGCACAGGAGGCCGCGCGGTACCTGGACCGCATGGCGCGGGCCGCGCAGGTGCGCATCGAGCTGGTGGCCGAGCCGGGCGTGCCGCCCTGGCACGCCGACCGCGGCGCGCTGTTCACGCTGCTGAAGAACCTGCTGGAGAACGCGCTGCAGCACGCGCCGGCCGGCACGGCCGTCGTCGTCGAAGTGGGGGCGACGACGCTGGCGGTGCGCGACTTCGGCCCCGGCGTCACGCCGGAGCAGCTGCCGCAGCTGTTCGCACGCTTCTGGCGCGGCGCGCATCGGCGCGACCACGGCGCCGGGCTGGGCCTGGCCATCTGCCAGGAAATCGCCCAGGCCCACGGCTGGACGCTGAGCGCCCGGCACGCCGACCCGGGCCTGCGCCTGGTGCTGGCCGGCACGCCACGCTGACGCCCGGCGTCAGAAGCTTTCCCACTGGCCGCCGTCCTCCGCGGCCGGTGCCGGCCGGGGCCGGGCCACCGGCGCCGCTGCGGGCCGGGCCGCCGGCCTGGGCGCGGCCGCGCGCACCACGGCCGGTGCGCGCCTGGACGCCGGCGCCGGAGGCGGCACCGGCGCGCCGCCGTCCAGCTTGAACTGGCCCACCACCTCGGCCAGCCGCGCGGCCTGGTTCTTCAGGCTCTCGGCCGCGGCGGCGGACTCTTCCACCAGCGCCGCGTTCTGCTGCGTGACCTGGTCCAGCTGGTTGACCGCCTCGCTGACCTGGCCGATGCCCTTGGCCTGTTCGCCGCTGGCCGCGTCGATCTCGCCGATCAGGTCGGCCACGCGCTTCACCTGGGCGACGATCTCGCCCATCGTGCTGCCGGCTTCGGCCACCAGTTGCGAGCCGGCGTCCACCTTCTCGACGCTCTGGCCGATCAGGCTCTTGATCTCCCGTGCCGCTTCGGCGCTGCGCTGCGCCAGCGTGCGCACCTCGCCCGCCACGACCGCGAAGCCGCGGCCCTGCTCGCCGGCACGGGCCGCCTCCACGGCGGCGTTCAGCGCCAGGATGTTGGTCTGGAACGCGATGCCATCGATGGTGGCGATGATGTCGACGATCTTGCGCGAGCTGGCCGTGATCTCGTCCATCGTGCTGACGACGCGGCCCACCACCTCGCCCCCCTGGATGGCCACGCCGCTGGCGCTGGTGGCCAGCTGCGTGGCGGTGCGCGAGATGTCGGCGTTCTGCTTCACGGTGGCACTCATCTCCTCCATGGACGCCGCCGTCTGCTCCAGGCTGGATGCCTGCTCCTCGGTGCGCTGCGACAGGTCGGCGTTGCCGGTGGCGATCTCGGACGACCCGGTGGCGATGGAGTCGGAGCTGTGGCGCACCTGGCTGACGATCTTCACGAGGTTCTCGTTCATCGTCACCAGCGCGCGCAGCAGTTGCGCAATCTCGTCGCGCCCCTGCACGGCGATGTGTTGGCGCAGGTCGCCGGCCGAGACGGCTTCCGCCAGCCGCACGGCCGACGCCACCGGCTGCGTGATGGAGCGCGTGATGAGCCAGGCCAGCAACGCGCCCATCGCGATGGCGAACACCGCCGACGCCAGCGTGATCCATTCAGCGCGCCGCTGCACGGCCTGGGCAGCCTCGAACTCCTGCTGCGCGACGCGCACCTGCAGACGCTGCAGCTCGGACAGCGCGCCGGCCACCTGCGGCGCCATCTCGGCCACCTTGCCGTCGTACAGCGCCCGGGCGGCCTCCACGTCGCCCTTCAGCAGCGCGGCTCGCGCCGGCGCCAGGCCCTGCTGCGCGTAGGCCGTGCGCGCGGCGACGAAGCGGTCCGCCAGCTGCTTCTCTTCCGGCGTCAGGTGCGTCGCCAGGTATTGCTTGACCAGGTCGTCAATGGCCTTGATGTTGGTGGCCATCTCCGCGGTGTGCTTCTCGATGACCGCCGGCTCGGGCTTCAGCATCATGTCGGCCAGCAGGAAGCGGTTGCGTATCGTCAGCCGGCTGACATCGCCCAGCTGGGCCAGCGGCACGGTGCGGTCCAGATAGACCGTCTCCAACCCGGCCGACACCTGCCCGAGGCTTGCGCGCCCCAGCAGCGCCACCACGGCCAGCAGCAACAGCACCAGCCCGAAACCCAGGCCCAGCCGCGGGCCAATCCTGACTTGCTTCAACCAATCCATCGTGTTCTCCCTGAATACACGTCCACTCTAGGCACGGGCTGACTGCGCTGTCAAAAACTTTTGTGCACTGCAGCACACGAAGTGCCTCTTTGGCGATGCTTGGGGCGGGCTGCCAACAATGGCCGGCGTCCCCACTTCGACGCACGCACCATGCCGTTCAGCATCCGTTCCTGCCCGCCGCCGGCATGAGCGCGGCCCCCTGGCTGGCCGCGCTGGCGCTCGCGGCCACGACCGAACTGCCGCCCGTAGCGGTGCAGGGCGAGAGCACCGCCGCCCGCGAGCAGCAGACCGTGGCCGACCTGCTGCGCGTGCTGGACGTCTTCGAGCGCGAGCGCGCCCGGCTGGCGCCGCAGGCCGAGCTCCACATCCGCGTGCTGCCGCGCCGCGACCTGGCCGACATCCCGGCGCTGGAGCTGCGCCACGGCCGCGTGCGCGAGCCCGTCGCGCTCGACGCGCTGGGCCGCTTCGCCATCCCGCCCGCCTGGCGCGCGCTGCCGGCGGACGCCATCGTGCGCAGCCCGCTGCTGTCCGGCCGCCTCGCCTGGGCCGTGGACGTGCGCACGCCCGGCCTGCCCGACGACGCCCGGCGCCTGGGCGACCTGCGGCTGGAGTGCCGCGCCGACCTGTACGGCGGCGCGCTGGCCCGCGGCATCAAGCCGCCAGCCTTCTACGCGATGCGCGCCGTCACCGACCTGTGCACCAGCACCCAGGTCGCCTACGGCTTCTTCGCCGACCGGCCGACATTCGCCGCCCAGGTGCGCGACGGCCAGCGCCGCGCCGAGCTGTCCTACCGCTGGATGCACGGCAGCGAGATGGGCCAGAGCAGCGTGATGTTCGGCCTGCTGGACTGGCCTTATGCGCTGCGCGACCGCTTCGTCGTGATGCCGCCAGGCAAATGGCAGGACTGGTCACCTGACGCCGTCGTCGAACTTGAACCCATGACGCCATGAACCGCCACGCCCTCGCCTTTGCATTGCTGACCTTCGCCCTGGGGGGCGGCCTCGCTGCCTGCACCACGGTGGGCAACGGCCGCGTGCGCACGCTGCAAGCCACCGAGGCCGCCGAGCTGCTGCGCCCGGGCATCACGACCCAGGCCGACGCCGAGCAGCTGCTGGGCGCCGGCAGCGTGCTGCGCCTGGAGAGCGGCTGGACAACGACGCACTACGTCTACCGCGACGGCCTGCCGCGCGCGCTGGACTTCGTGCCCATCGTCGGGCTGGTCACCTCGGCGCTGGACACGCCCGAGACCGAGCTGGTGCTGCTGTTCGACGCGCAAGGCCTGCTGCGCAAGTTCAAGTTGCGGCGCGCGGGCTGAGCACCCGTCGCGCGCCGGCAGGTGCTCAGTGCGCGTGCGACCCGTGCAGCAGCGCTGACACGCCGAACGCCACGCCCAGGCCCACGGCCAGCCAGGCCACTTGCGCAAAGGTGTCGCGCCAGGCCAGGCGCTGCTGCAACTGCGGCAGCAGGTCGGCCACCGAGATGTAGATGAAGCTGCTGGACGCCAGCACCAGCAGATAGGGCAGCACACCGTCGAAGCTGCCGATGAGGAAGTAGCCCAGCACGCCGCCAACGACCGAGGCCATGCCTGAAATCGCGTTGAACAGCAGCGCCTTGGCGCGGCTCAAACCGGCGTTCAGCAGCACGATGTAGTCGCCCACCTCCTGCGGGATCTCGTGCGCGACGATGGCCAGCGCCGTCGCGAAGCCCAGCCGCGTGTCGGCCAGGAAGGCCGCCGCGATGATGGCGCCGTCGCAGAAATTGTGGATGCTGTCGCCCACCAGCACGGTCAGGCCGCCCCGGCCGGCCTGCTCGGCGTCGAAATGGTGGTGATGGTGGTGGCCGTCGCCCTCGTGGTGGTGCACGTGGCGGTACAGCTCCACCTTCTCCAGCAACCAGAAGAACAGCAGACCCGCCAGCAGCACGGCGAACAGCGTCTGCGGCTCGGCCGTGTGGCTCTCGAAGGCCTCGGGCAGCACGTTCAGCAGCGAGGTGCCCAGCAGGATGCCGGCCGACAGGCTGACCAGGCTCTTGACGAGGCGGGTCAGCACGCCGACGGTGAGGCTCGCGGCAACGAGCACCGACAGCAGCCCGCCGGCAAAGGTGGCGAGCACGATGTAGAGGAGAGTCATGGAAGCAGCAATGAAACGGGGCCGTTGGTGTACGGCCCCGACTCCGTCAGCCTAGCAGAGCTGTCAAGCCACGCCGTTCTTGCGGAACCAGGCCAGGCATTTCGCCCACCCGTCGTCGGCCGCCGCCTTGCGGTAGCTCGGGCGGTAGTCGGCATAAAAAGCATGCGGCGTGTCGGGGTAGACGACGAACTCGCTCTTCAGGTTGCCGGCGGCCTTCAGCGCCGCCTCCAGCTGCGTCAGCGTGTCGACCGGGATGCCGCCGTCCGCCGCACCGTACAGGCCCAGCACCGGCGCCTTGATACTGGCGGCCAGCTCGACGATGGTCTTGTCGCCGGGGTGGTAGCTGCGTGCCACCGGCCCGTACCAGGCCACGCCCGCCTTGACCCGCGGGTTGTGGGCCACATAGCGCCAGGTGGTGCGGCCACCCCAGCAGAAGCCGGTGATGCCCAACCTGGCCGTATCGCCACCATGGGCCGCGGCCCAGGCGACGGTGGCGTCCAGGTCGGCCAGCACCTGCGCGTCGCTGGCCTTGCTGACGACCTCGGCGATGAGCTTGCCCGCCTCGGTGTAGGCGCCGGCATTGCCCTGGCGCACGAACAGCTCCGGCGCGATGGCGAGATAGCCCGCCTTGGCGAAGCGCCGGCACACGTCGGCGATGTGCTCGTGCACGCCGAAGATCTCGCTGGCCACCAGCACGACCGGCAGGTTCTTGCCGCCGGCAGGCTGGGCGCGGTAGGCCGGCAGGTTGAAGTCGCCGACCGGGATGCCGACCGGGCCGGCCTCCAGCCCCGCGGTGTCGGTCGTGATGGTCTGCGCCGACACCGGCAGCACCGCCGCCGCGAAGCCGCTGCCCACGGTCGTCTGCACGAAGCTGCGGCGGCTGAAGTCGCGGCTGGGCGCAAGGCTGTCGATCTCGTCTTTCAACATGAAGGCTCCGGGGGGCGGTTACGAAAGAGCGTCAAATTTTGCCGCGACAATCCGCCGCCATGACGAAGCGCCCTGATTCCGCCGGCCAGATCTGGGCCTCCATCGACATCGGTTCCAACAGCTTTCGCCTGGAGCTGGCCCGTCTGAGCGGCGAGCGCTACCAGCGCGTCAGCTACATCAAGGAAAGCGTGCGGCTGGGTGCCGGGCTGGACGAGCAGGGCATGCTGACCGAGGCCGCCATGGAGCGCGGCCTGACCTGCCTGAAGGGCTTCGGCGAGCAGCTGGTGGGCATCCCGCCAGAGCGCATCCGCGCCGTCGCGACGCAGACGCTGCGCGAGGCCCGCAACCGCAACGCCTTCCTGGCCCGCGCCGAGGCCGTGCTGGGCCATCCCGTCGAAGTGATCGCCGGCCGCGAGGAGGCCCGCCTGATCTTTGCCGGCGTGGCCCGGCTGCAACCGTCGGACAAGCCGCGCCTGGTCATCGACATCGGCGGCCGCTCCACCGAGATGATCCTGGGCCAGGGCCGCAAGCCGGTGCTGGCCGAGTCCTTCGGCGTCGGCAGCGTGGGCCTGTCGCTGCGCTTCTTTGCCGACGGCAAGTACACCGAGGAGTCGTTCCGCGCCGCTCAGGTGGCCGCGGGCGCCGAACTGGAAGAGGCGCTGACGCTGTTCCGCCCCGAGCTGTGGCAGGAGGCGCTGGGCTCGTCGGGCACGGTCGGCGCGGTGTCTCAGATCCTGGCCGCCACGGGCCAGACCGACGGCCGCATCACGCCGGCCTCGCTGCGCTGGTGCATCGAACAGTGCATCGCCGCGGGCTCGCAGGACAAGCTGCAGATGCCCGGCCTCAAGGACGACCGCCGCCCCGTCGTCGCCGGCGGCCTGTGCATCCTCTACACGCTGCTGACGCAGTTCGGCATCGAGGAACTGCTGCCCACCAAGGGCGCGCTGCGCCAGGGCGTCATCTTCGACCTGGCGCAGCGGCTGCAGCCCAGCGCCGCACGCGATGCGCGCGCCACGTCGGTCACCGAGCTGCAGCAGCGCTTCGGCGTGGACATGCCGCAGGCCGAGCGCGTGGCCGGCCAGGCCGAGAAGCTCTACCGCCAGCTGGTGGACAAGCCGCTGCCCGAGCCGCTGCGCGAGCTGCGCTGGGCCGCGGCGCTGCACGAGATCGGCATGCTGGTGTCGCACCACGACCACCACCGCCACAGCGCCTACATCATCGGCCACGTCGACGCGGCCGGCTTCTCCACCAACCAGCTGCAGCGCCTGGCGGCGCTGGCGCTGGGCCAGCGCGGTGGCCTGCGCAAGGTGGAGGCGCAGGTGGTCGAGGCCGGGCAGCTGGATCAGCTCGTCGCGCTGCGCCTGGCCGTCATCCTGTGCCACGCCCGCACGCCGGTCGCCGGCCAGCCCAAGCTGACACGCGACGGCAAACGGCTAACACTGCACTGCCCCAAGAGCTGGTCCACCGGCCAGGCGCGCACGCGCTTCCTCCTGAAGGAAGAGGCCGAGGCCTGGGCGCGCAGCGGCGCGCTGGAGCTGGCGATCACGTAACGACGGGCCACTACCGTCCTGCTGTCACGCGCTGACAGCGATGCTGGCGAGGATGTGTCTCCCCACCACCCCGCGAGGCATCACATGCTGAAGACCTATACCGGCAGCTGCCACTGCCAGGCCGTGCGCTTCGAGGTCGACCTCGACCTGTCTGCCGGCACCGGCCGCTGCAACTGCTCCATCTGCTTCAAGACACGCAACTGGAGCGCCAGCGTGAAGCCCGACGCCTTCCGGCTGCTGGCCGGCGCCGATGCACAGAGCGACTACCAGTTCGGCTCCAACAGCATCCACAACCTGTTCTGCAAGACCTGCGGCGTGCGCTCCTACGGCCACGGCCACATCGAGGAGATGGGCGGCGCCTTCGTGTCTGTCAAGCTCAACTGCCTGGACAACGTGACGCCCGGGGAGCTGGTGGCCGCACCGGTGCAGTACTACGACGGTCTGCACAACAACTGGTGGCACACGCCCGAGGAGACGCGGCACCTCTGAGCGGCGCGACCGGGCCGCCGTCAGCGCCCGCGCAGCTTCTGCACGGCCATCACGGCCGCCAGCACCAGCGCGCCGGCCACGATGCCCACCAGCGCATTCGCGCCGTTCTCGATCAGCGCGGCCACCAGCCAGGCCTGGCCCTGCGCCAGGTGCGCGATGGCATGGTGCAGCGGCGCGACGCCGTGTGCCAGGATGCCACCGCCGACGAGGAACATCGCGGCCGTGCCCAGCACCGTCAGCAGCTTCATCAGCCGCGGCGCGGCGGCCAGCAGGAAGCGGCCGACCGCCCGCGCCACCGCGCCGGCCCGGCGCGTCAGCCACAGGCCCACGTCGTCCATCTTCACGATGCCCGCCACGAAGCCGTAGACGCCCACCGTCATCGCGATGGACACGGCCACCAGCACGGCCAGCTGCGTCTGCAGCGGCTGCGTGGCCACGGTGCCCAGCGCAATGACGATGATCTCCGCGGACAGGATGAAATCGGTGCGGATGGCGCCCTTGACCTTATCGCGCTCGAAGGCCGCCATGTCCACCTGCGGATCGGCGATAGCCTGCACAAGTTGGTCGTGATGCGCCTGGTCTTCCTCGGCGCTGTGCAGGAACTTGTGCGCCAGCTTCTCGAAGCCCTCGAAGCACAGGAACGCGCCGCCCACCATCAGCAGCGGCGTGATGGCCCAGGGCGCGAATGCCGAGATCGCCAGTGCCGCGGGCACCAGGATGGCCTTGTTCAGCATCGACCCCCAGGCCACTGCCCACACCACCGGCAGCTCGCGATCGGCGTTGACGCCAGTGACCTGCTGAGCGTTCAGCGCCAGGTCGTCGCCCAGCACGCCGGCGGTCTTCTTGGCCGCCACCTTGGTCATGGTCGCCACGTCGTCGAGGATGGTGGCGATGTCGTCAAGCAGGACGAGGAGGCTGGAGGCCATGCGGCGCGAGGGGTGAGGTCAGAAGGGCCGACATGCTAACCGGCTCATTCGTCGCGTCGTTCCCGTCACTGCGGTGCCGCATTGCCTCACCACACTGCAGGCTGCCGCGGCCGGTGACCGTCCAGGCGGCACGCCCCTCCTCTTCCTGCAGTACCCATGAGCCATCTTCTTTCCACGCCGGACACCAACGCCGACGCACCGACCGACACCTCCCATCCCGACCGGCGCAGCGTGCTGCGCGGTGCGGCCGGCCTGTCCGCCTTCGCCCTCGGCGGTGGTCTGCTGGGCGCCGATGCCGCCCAGGCTGCCACCGGCCCCACCACGAGCTTCGCGCTCGCCGTGTTGCCCGACACCCAGTTCTATTCCCGCTACGCCACCACCGACGAGGGACAGCAGTTCCAGGCGCGCTACGGCTCCACGCCTTTCGCCGCCCAGACGGGCTGGATCGCCCGCAACGCCACGGCCTACAACATCCCCTTCGTCATCCATCTCGGCGATGTGGTCGACCAGCAGGGCAAGCCCAACCAGTGGGCTGTCGCCGACGCCGCCATGCAGCAGCTGGAAGCCGCCCGGGTGCCCTACTCCATCCTGGCGGGCAACCACGATGTCGTCACCGACCTCGACTACCACCAGCCGGGCGATCAGGCAGCCGGCACCGACGCGCAGCGCAACCTCGCGGCCGAGCCCTACCTGAAATGGTTCCCTGCCAGCCGGGCCGCCCGCCAGACGACCTTCAAGGAACGGGACAGCTCCGGCTTCCACGAGTACCACCTGTTCCAGGCCCATGGCGTGACCTTCATGGTGCTGTCGCTCTCCTGGCGCATTTCCGATGCAGGCATCGCCTGGGCGCGTGGCGCGATCGCGCGCAACCCCGGCGTGCCGGTGATCCTGGCCAATCACCAGTTGCTCAACATCGCCAATGACGGCATCAACCCGCAGGAGACCGACTACGGCCTGATGCTGTGGGACCGACTGATCCGGGACAACGACCAGATCTTCATGACGCTCAACGGCCACCACCACGGGGCGGCCCATCTGCGCAAGTTCAATGACTTCGGCAACGAAGTGCACCAGATGGTGGTGGACTACCAGATGGACTACCAGGGCGGCAACGCCATGATGCGGCTGTACGAGGTGGACCTGGGCAACAACCGCATCGACGTCATGTCCTTCTCGCCCTGGGTGGTGCAAAAGCCCAAGGCGACGCTCAATGCCTTCGACTTCGCGGAGCTCACGCAGGCCAGCCAGCGCTTCAGCATCGCGATCAACTTCAAGAAGCGCTTCGCCGGCTTCATGCGCTTCAAGCCGACGCTGTCCAGCACCGGCGCCGCCATCCTGCCGCGCGTGCGCAGCGAGCTGCTGGCCGGCTACACCGAGCCACCGCCGGTCGTCGCGAAGCTGCCCGTCGACGTCAATGACTTCCCGCAGGCGCCGGACACCTACGCTCACTGGCGCGCGCCCATCGGCATCAGCGAAGGCCAGGTGGTGCAGGTCGGCGACGTGCTGCCGGACATCGCCGGCGGCAACGACATGCGTCGCACCGCGCTGATCGGACCGAGCCAGCTCGGCGACGTCGTCTGGACGCGCGACAAGCACCGCCTGTCGTCCGCGGCGGGCAGCGTGCGCTTCCTGAATACCGACAAGACCATCAGCCGCCTGAATGCCTTCCTGACCGCCATGGGCGCCCCGGTCAACGGCCGCAGCTTCTGGAGCGGCTACACGGTCGAGGCCTTCATCAAGATCCCGGCCGACTGGGACGCGAGCCGCCACCGCTGGGGCAACCTGCTGGGCCGTCAGGGCAACCGCGGCGCCGTGCCGGGGGGCTACTGGGGCGGCGACCCGGAAGCCTCCAGCGTGCTGTTCGCGATCTCCAACCTGCGCGAAGTGCAGTGGGAGGTCGTGCCCGCCAGCAACTCGCACTACGCGCAGACCAACTGGTCGGGCGAGATCATCCGCAACACCTGGTACCACGTGGCGGCGGTCAACGACCCGTCGACCGCGACCACCACGCTCTACGTCGAAGGCGCCCCGGTGCTGCGCAACGTTGCCAACGCCGCCACCGGCACGCGGTCCCAGGCCAACCCGCTGCCCTGGATCCTCGGTGCAGGCTGGTGGGACGGGTCCCTGGATGACGGCTACTACGGCTGGCTCGGCGAACTGCGCCTCGTGGGCCGCCCGCTGCCCGCCAGCCAATGGCTGACCGCCCGCCGCTGAACCCCCCACCTCGTCTTCTCCTCCGGAACCTTCCCATGCACACGCGTTTCATCGCGGTGGCGCTTGCCGCCGCCTTCCTCGCCGCGCCTGCCGCGCACGCCGACCAGATCACGGCCGGCAACGACATCTTCAACGGCGTCGACTACGGCAGCCGCTACACCGGTGCCGGCGGCTACACCAGCCCGGCCCACCAGGCGCTGGGCGCCGTCGTCGGCGGCGCCAACCAGGCTTTCGATGCCTTCGGCTTCTACAACGCCGGCGTCGGCAGCCTGCAGCAGGTGCGCCAGGTCGAACTGCTCGGCGGCAACGTGTATCGCTTCTTCGACAGCTTCACCAACACCGGCGCCACCCAGGTCACGACGACCTTGAACTTCTTCGGCAACCTGGGCTCGGACGGTGACGAGCTGGTGAGCCACGACGCCAGCGGGCTCATCGTCAGCTGCACGGACGACGGCCAGAGCCAGTGCACCGGCCAGCCGGTGCTGGCGCTGGTGTCGGGCAACAACGGGCTGGCACAGGCCGCGCTGAGCCCGGATCGCTACAACGTGCGCTACAGCGTCAGCCTCGCACCGGGCCAGACGCTCAGCCTGCTGAACTTCGCCTTCCTGGCCAGCGACGCCAGCGGCCCGACCGCGGCCGACCAGGCGCTGGCCCGGCAGACCGGGATGGACCTGCTGGCCGCGCCGCGGCTGGACGGGCTGAACGCCGCGCAGGTCGCCAGCATCGCCAACTACACCATCACGGCCGTGCCCGAACCGGGCAGCTGGGCGCTGATGCTGACCGGCCTGGTGGTGGTGCCGCTGCTGCGCCGGCGCCGCTGAACGACAGGCTCCCGGCGGCCGGGGGCCTCAGCGGTAATGCCGCGCGAGGCTCTCGGCCACGCAGACCGGCTTGGCCGCGCCTTCGGCCTCCACGGCCACCTCCACCGTCAGCTGCACGGCGCCGCCGGCCACATCGTCCAGCGCCAACAGCCTGAACGCCGCCCGCAGCCGGCTACCCACCGGCACCGGCGCCGTGAAGCGCACCTTGTTAAGACCGTAGTTGACGACCATGCGCGTCTCGCGCACGGCAAAGCCGGTCTCGAAGAAGTACGGGATCAGCGACAGCGTCAGGAAACCGTGTGCGATGGGGCCGCCGAACGGGCCGGTCCTGGCGCGCTCCGGGTCCACATGGATCCACTGCCGGTCCTCGGTCGCGTCGGCGAAGGCGTTGACGCGGGCCTGGTCCACGGTGATCCAGTCGCTGTGGCCCAGCGGCTGGCCGATCAGGGGTTGCAGGTCGGCAAGGGTGTCGAAATGGCGCATGCGGCGTGACGAAACGGAGAACGTTGCGCTTACGTTACCCTCGCGCGCCCTGCCCGACCGTAGCCCAGGCGACACCGCGCTTCACCCCCCCATGCACATCCTGTTGATCGAGGACGACCTCGGCCTGGGTCCGGCGCTGCAGGCCGCACTGCAGACCGAGGGCCACACCAGCACCTGGCTGCGGCGCTGCGCCGATGCTCCGCCGCGGCTGGACCCCGCCGCGCAGGACGCCGTGCTGCTGGACCAGACGCTGCCCGACGGCGAGGGCCGCGACCTGCTGATGCGCTGGCGCCGCCAGGGCTGCACGGTGCCGGTCATCGTCATCACCGCACGCACCGCGCTGCAGGACCGCCTGGCCGGCTTCGACGGCGGCGCCGACGACTACGTCGTCAAGCCCTTCGAGATGCCCGAGCTGATCGCGCGGCTGCGCTCGGTGCTGCGGCGCTGCGCCCAGCAGGCCAGCGACCACTGGACGCTGGGCAGCCTGACCATAGAGCCGCGCCGCCAGCGCGCCCTGCTGGACGGCGTCGAGCTGGCGCTGTCGCCCCGCGAGTACCAGTTGCTGCTGGAGCTGGCGCGCGAGCGCGGCGGCGTGGTGGCCAAGCACCACCTGGCGCAGCGCCTGGCGCCGCTGGGCGAACCGCTGGAATTCGGCACGCTGGAGGTGCACCTGGCCAACCTGCGCCGCAAGATCGGCGCGTCGCGCATCGGCACGCTGCGCGGTGTGGGCTACTGGCTGGAGTGCGCGTGAGCCCCGCCCGGCCGGCCGAAGGGGCTCAGCTCCCGCTTGGCGGGAGCACGCAGCGCGAAGGGTGCACCTATGTCCTTTGACTGGCTGCGGCCCACGCTGACGCGCCGGCTGATCGGCGCACTGCTGCTCGCCTTCACGCTGTGCGCCGTGCTGCTGCTGGTGGAGGACCAGCTCGACATCCAGCAGACGCTGGCCACCAACCCTGGCATTCGCCAGTACGGCCGCGAGCTGGCGGCGGGGCTGGAGGAAATCGACGACGCCACGCTGGCCGCCCGCGTGCTGGACGGCCACCTGCGCCACATCAACCGGCTGCGCGCCGAGCAGCAGCTGACGCAAGGGCCGCTGCTGGCGCGACTCATCGGCCCCGATGGCCGCGTGGCCCATGCGTCCGCAACGGCGTTCGACCTCGACAAGCCCGGCATCGGCGAGCGGCCCATCGACGGCCGGACCTACTGGACCTACCGCCATGACGGCCCGCGCTGGTCGCTGCGGCTGGCCGAGCCGGCCATCCCGCGCACCAGCCTGCTCGGCTTCGCCAGCTGGGAGCTGGGCAAGCAGCTGCTGCTGGCCTTCCCGCTGATGCTGCTGCCGCTGTGGGTGGCCGTGCACACAGGCCTCGCACCGCTGCGCCGCTTCGCGCGGCGCCTGCGCGACCTCGACGCCCGGCAGGACCTGGCGCCGCTGGGCGCCGACCTGCGCTACGGCGAGCTGCGCCCACTGGGCCAGGCCTTCGACGCACTGCTGCAGCGGCTGCGCCAGCGGCGCGCCCGCGAGCGCGCGTTCGTGCACGAGGCCGCGCACGAGCTGCGCACGCCGCTGGCCGTCGTCGCCGCGCAGGCGCACGCCCTCGTGCACGCGGGCAGTGCGGCAGCCCGCGCCACCGCTGCCACCGCGCTGCAGCAGGCCATCAACCGCAGCGCCCACCTGTCACGCCAGCTGCTCGACCTGGCCAGCCTCGACAGCGACCCGACCACCACGCCGGCCGCCATCGACCTGGCCCAGGCCTGCGCCGAACTGCTGATCGAGCACACGGCGCTTGCGCGCACCCAAGGCATCGAGCTGTCGCTGGACGCGCCCGACCATCTGCCAGTGCGGGTGGACACCGCCGCGCTGCAGTCGGTGCTGCGCAACCTGCTCGACAACGCACTGCGCTACGTCGGCCGCGGCGGCCGCATCACGCTGGCGCTGGCCGCCACGCCCGACGGCCCGCGCCTGGGCGTGGCGGACGACGGTCCCGGCATCCCCGTGGCCGACCGCGCCAACGTGTTCGAGCGCTTCTGGCGCGGCAGCGGGCACGACGCGCATGGCAGCGGCCTGGGGCTGGCCATCGTCGCGCAGGCGGCCGAGCGGCTGGGCGGCCGCGTTACGGTCGCCGACGGCCTGGCGCGCGCCGGCGGCTGCGGCGTGCGCTTCGACCTGCAGCTGCCCGCCACCGCCCTGGGCGTCCCCTGATCTTGGGCGTCCCTTAAGGCGGCGCTTCCAACAATGGCCCGGTCCCTGTTTCAACGACCTGGAGCCTTTCTTGAGAACCCTGTTTCTGGCCGCCGCGGCCCTGCTTGTCGCCACCTCGGCCCACGCCGCCGAGCCCTACGTGGGCATCAATCTCGCCACGCCCGGCGAAGCGAATTTCGACATCAACGGCCGCAGCGTCGCCAACGACAACCACCCGCGTGCGCTCAAGCTCTACGCCGGCCTGCAGCTCACGCCGATCTGGGCCGCCGAGGTCGGCTACGGCGCCTTCGGCAGCTGGCGTGCCGGCGACCCCGCACCGGGCGCCACCTTCCGCACCCGGCTGGGCGCCAAGGTCGTCTACCTGGCTGGCCGCGCCACGCAGCCGCTGGGCGAATCGTTCGAGCTGTTCGGCAAGCTGGGCGTAGCCCTGAACCGGCTGGACCAGCACGACACGCTGGGCCACTCGGCGCGCGAGACCTTCGTACGCCCCATGGCCGGCGGCGGGCTGGCATGGCGCATCACGCCGGAGATCTCCGCCACCGTGGAGTACGCCCACTACGGCGCGCGACGCGACGCGGGTGGCCGCTTCACGCAGCAGAAGGCCGAGATCGGGCTGGCCTACAAGTTCTAGGGAGGGTCTGCAGAACCCCTGTGGGCCGCGTTTGCGACAGCACCGGCCCGCGAGTAGGCGCGTCGCGAAGCTGGGGCTGGCCGCCCCAGCGA